>NZ_JWLD01000044.1:0-88442 GCF_000813725.1 Leisingera sp. ANG-Vp | reverse complement strand
GGTGCAGCCGGCGATTCCCGCCGATCCGGAGCTGAGCGACGAGGTGGCACTGGATTCGATCAGCTATAACGGCACCGGCGGGGTTGAGCTGACAGGCCGGGCGCGGCCGAAGTCGCGGGTGCGTATCTATGTGGACAATGCACCGGTGGCTGAGCTGGAAACCGGTGCCGATGGCCGCTGGAACGGGCAGCTGGAGGGCGTTGAGCCGGGTATCTACACCCTGCGGCTGGATGAAATCGAACTGACCAGCGGTGCAGTGGTAAGCCGCCTGGAAACGCCGTTCAAACGCGAGGCGCCCGAGGCGCTGCCAAAGCCGAACGGGGATGAAACGCCGGATCAGCCGGCGCCGCTGGTACGGGCGGTGACGGTGCAGAAGGGCGACACGCTATGGGCCATCTCGCAAGAGAAATACGGCAGCGGCTTCCTTTATGTGCGGGTGTTTGAGGCCAATCGCGGCGCGATTCGGGACCCGGATCTGATCTATCCGGGACAGGTATTTGCCATCCCTGAATAACGAAACAAAAACGCGCCCTTGCGGCGCGTTTTTTGCGCGCGCCCCTCGCAAATCTGTGATCGGGTGAGTATCTCTGAGGGTCTAGCCAGGAACAGCCATGACCCAGACCGACCAGGCCTCAGCGCCGACGCAAGCAGATATCGCCGAAGAGGAGCGCCGCTCAGGCCTGCGCACTCTGCGGAAAGTAGGGCCTTACTTATGGCCTCAGGACAACCGCGCGGTGAAGATCCGCGTAGTGCTGGCGCTGGCGGTGCTGGTGCTGGCCAAGCTGGTCGCGGTCTATACGCCGATGCTCTACAAGGGGGCGGTCGACAGCCTGGCGAATGAAGGCGTGCCGCCCTTGATGCTGGGCGCGGTCGGGCTGACAGTCGCCTATGGCATGTCGCGGATCCTGACCACCGGTTTCCAGCAGCTGCGGGATGCGGTGTTTGCGCCGGTAGGGCAGCGGGCGCTGCGGCGGCTGGCGCTGGAGACCTTTACCCATATCCACCGGCTGTCGATGCGCTATCACATCACCCGCAAGACCGGCGGCCTGAGCCGGATCATCGAGCGCGGGGTAAAGGGCGTCGACTTCCTGCTGCGCTTCATGCTGTTTTCCATCGGGCCGCTTATCCTGGAACTGACGCTGGTGGCGGTGATCCTGACGGTGCTGTTCGACGCCTGGTACCTGGTGGTGGTGGCGGTGACCATCGGGCTTTATGTCTGGTTCACATTTGCGGTCACCGAATGGCGGGTGAAGCTGCGCCGGGAGATGAATAAGCAGGACACCGACGCCAATCAGAAAGCCATCGACAGCCTGCTGAACTTCGAGACGGTGAAATATTTTGTCGCCGAGGAGCGTGAAGCGGCGCGCTATGACGGGGCCATGCGGGGCTATGCGCAGGCAGCCCTGAAGACTGCCTATTCGCTGGCAGCGCTGAACTTTGGCCAGAGCGTGATCATCACCGCGGGTCTGATCGGGGTGATGGTGATGGCGGCCATCGGTGTTGAAAAGGGCGCGCTGACCGTGGGCGATTTTGTCATGGTCAACGCCTACATGATCCAGATCACCGTGCCGCTGAACTTCCTTGGCACCGTCTACCGCGAGATCCGCCAGAGCCTGGTGGACATGGGTGAAATGTTCGACTTGCTGGAACAGCCCGCCGATGTGAGCGACCGGCCGGGCGCCGGTCCGCTGCAGGTGGACGGCGGGCAGATCACGCTGCAGAACGTGCGCTTTGGCTATGAACCGGAGCGGGAAATCCTTAAAGGGGTTTCGCTGCAGGCAGAGGCCGGGGAGACGGTGGCGATTGTCGGCTCCACCGGCTCGGGCAAATCGACCATCGGACGGCTGCTGTTCCGGTTCTATGACGTGACTGGCGGGTCGTTGAAGATCGACGGCCAGGACGTGCGCGAGGTGACCCAGCACAGCCTGCATCAGGCGATCGGCGTGGTGCCGCAGGACACGGTGCTGTTCAACGACAGCATCCGCTACAACATCGCCTATGGCCGCGACGGCGCCAGCCAGGCAGAGGTTGAGCAGGCCGCGCGGGATGCTCAGATCCATGATTTCATCATGGGCCTGCCGGAGGGCTATGACACCCAGGTCGGCGAGCGCGGGCTGAAGCTGTCGGGCGGAGAGAAACAGCGGGTGGGGATAGCCAGGACATTGCTGAAGAACCCGCCGGTCTTGCTGCTGGACGAGGCGACCTCAGCGCTGGACACCGACACCGAGCAGGAGATCAAAGAGGCGCTGGCGCGGGCCGGGCAGGGGCGCACGGTGATCACCATTGCGCACAGGCTGTCAACCATTGCTGAGGCCGACAGGATCGTGGTGCTGGAGCAGGGCGAGATTGCCGAGACAGGCACCCATGACGAACTGCTGGCCCTTGAGGGGCGCTATGCCCGGCTGTGGCAGCGGCAGCAGGCGGATCGGGACGCGGCCTGACGCGCGGCGGCTACGCGCCAAAAAGGCCGGTCCAGAGACCGGCCTTTTTGATTTCTGGTTGCTGGAACGGGTTTAGAAATCGTCCCATTTTGCATTGGCGGCCTGCGCCGGCATTGGCACTGCGGCATCAAAATCCATGTCATCACCATGGGCGCTGGGGGCGGCAGGCGCTGCGGCCGGAGCTCTGTTGCCGGCAGAAACCGCCACTCCGGCAATATTGAACCGCCCCATCAGATCAGCCAGCTTGCTGGCGTCGGTATGCAGCATGTGGCCTGCCGCGGTGGCTTGCTCTACCATGGCAGCATTCTGCTGGGTCACCTGATCCAGCTGGCTGACCCCGGTGTTGATCTCGCTGAGGCCGGTTGACTGCTCGGCGGCGCCTTCGGCGATGTTGGAGACCAGTTCGGAGATGTTGTTGACGCGGTCAACGATGCTGGTCAGTGCCTCGCCGGTTTCGCCAACCAGATCCACGCCTTGGCTCACTTGCTTGGAGCTGTCGCCAATCAGGGTCTTAATCTCGGTTGCTGCGTCCGCCGACCGCTGTGCCAGCGCCCGCACCTCAGAAGCCACCACGGCAAACCCCTTGCCTGCCTCGCCCGCACGGGCGGCCTCGACACCGGCATTCAGTGCCAGCAGGTTGGTCTGGAAGGCAATGTCGTCAATCACCGAGATGATTTGCGAGATTTTAGCCGAGGATTGTTCAATCTCTGTCATCGCGGCCACAGCCTTGCGCACGATTTTGCCGCTGGATTCAGCTTCCTGACGGGCTTCCTCCATGGTGGTTTCCACATTGCGCGCGCCTTCGGCCGAGGATTTGACCGAGGCGGTAAGCTCCTCCAGAGCCGCTGCGGTTTCTTCCAGCGTTGCAGCCTGGCTTTCAGTCCGGTTCGACAGATCGTCCGAAGCGGTGCTGATTTCCGTGGCGCCATTGTGGATGCTGCCGGTGGCGGAGATCACCTGCTCGATGGTTTCCTTCAGCGTGCTCACGGTGCGATTGAAGCTTTGGCGCAGTTCCTCGTATTCCTCCGGGAAAGCCTCGTCGATGGTGCATTCCAGATCGCGGTTCGACAGGCGGGCGAGGTGGTCGTCCAGTTTGCCGACAACGGCGCCGCGGTCGGCCTTGCGGCTGGCCTCGATATTGGCAAGCGCGTCTTCCGCCTCTGCCAGTGCGGCGCGGGTCTGTTCCATTGCACGGCTGAGTTTGCCGACTTCGGTCTTGGATTCCAGATAGGCCGGTTCAAAGTCGAATTCCTTGCGGGACAGTTTGTCCAGATCCGACTGCAGGGCGCTGAACTGCTTGGTGAAAGCGGTGATCAGGCGCAGGCCGATGACGGCGCTGGTGATCAATGAGACGGAAACCGCGGCCAGGGTAAGGATCAGTGCGTTGCGGGCGTCCTGGGCTTCCTGCTGCGCCATGGTGATCATTGCCGTGGAGACAATTTTGTTCACATCATGCAGCGAGCTGACCCAGCGTGTTGCGCGGTCGAACCAGTCCCGCGACGTGTAGGCAGGAGCCGGGGCGCCGGGGCCGGCCTCAAGCACCTGCTCGCGGATGCCCGGCAAGCCGGTGGGCGCCAGGCCCTGGCGGATTTCCAGACCGGGCAGCATCTGGGTCAGGGCCAGCCCGGCAATGTCAAGAAGCTGCTTTTCGACAGCTCCGGTGCGGGTGTACCACCTGTAGAGTTTCAGGTTGAAGCTGCCGTTGCCGAACCCGCCGGCGCCTGCAGCACGCTGCTGCCCTGCGGCTTCCTTGGCGTAGGCCAGGCTGACAAGGCCGGAGCTAAGCTGCGCGAGATCGGCGTTTTTCTGATGCAGAAGCTGTACACTGACATCTTTCAGGATATTGGCGATGATCTTGGAGTACTGCGCCCCCATCTGGGCCGGCTTGAGTTCCAGAGCGGAGACAGATTGGCGCAGGGCAGTCAGGCTGTTCAAGTGTTTCAGCGTGTCGGCGGCGGAGATTGGCACCATGTTTTTGGCGGCATCTGCCTTGCCCCTTGTGCTGTCCAGATCTGCACCGGCGGATTCACCGCCTGAAGACAGGTAGACAGCTGAGAGGCCGCGCTCGACCTGCAGATAGTGAACAACTTCTAGGAGGGTTATGGATTCCTGGGTCTCAGCCTGGGTAATTTGGGCAGCCTGGTAGCGCCCCCAGTCGTTATAGGCCTTGAACCCGCCAATACCCGCCAGGGCGATGAGAGGGATCGCGATCAGTGCGAGGATTTGCGATCTTAAAGACATTTTGTTTTCCCCAACCGAAAAAGAACACGTGGAGCGGCAAGGGATCCGCCCCTGCTGGTTCCTTTACATGCAAACGATAACATATCGTGAATATTGAAGATGTATGCCGGCCTGGCGGAAGGAACGACTGTGCCGGAAGTGCCTGAATATGCGGCATTTATCGCAGCCGAATGCCGCATATCGCAGGTTTTTTCAGCGGCTGGATCTGCGAAACTGAGGTGCGAAATGGAGGTTCGCATGCGACAATGCATGAAAATCAAAAGGTTATGCACTTTCTCTGTTTTGCCTCAAATGAACCTGCACCGGATCCGCTAAAAGACTAGAATTTTAGTAGTAAATCTGGCGAACGGGCGGGGGCTGAAACCCAAAACCGGCTGCTTCCGATCCCGTGCCTTTCGCAATGCTGCGGCTGAGAAGGGAAGCTAAGCGGTCAGCCATCGTGCCCGGCTACTGCTATGAGCGTCCGCACAATGCGGTCATAATCCTTGCCCAGATGGTGGCCGCCGTCGAACGCCACCCGCTGCATGCCGGGCAGGCGGGCAACGGGGCAGGCGCTGACGGTTTCCTTGCGGCCATAGAGGCACAGCACCCGTTCCGGCGGCAGGCTGCCTGCAAGCGCACCGATGGCAGGTGCAACTTCTACCGAGCCGGTTTGCTGGCCTAGCCAGCCGCCCACCACGATTTCAAATCCGGTATGGGTTTCCGGAGCAATCAAACCGATCCCTGCCAGCCTTGCCCGCACCCCGGCAGGCAGGCTGGCGGCGGCAAACGGCAGGGTGTTTGCACCAAGCGAGAATCCCAGCAGCAGGACCCGGTCGCGCCCAAAGGCATTGCGGAAGTGGGTATCGATGCGAACCAGGTCAGAAGCGATCTGCTCGGGCTGCTTTTCCTGCCACATGTAGCGGAGGCTGGATATGCCGGCCACGGGAATTCCGCGGGCAGCCAGCCGGTCGGCAATCTGTTCGTCGAAATTCGCCCAGCCGCCATCGCCCGAAAGGAAGATGGCATAGGTGCCGGTGTCTGGAGCGCTGCTGTCCTGATGGATGGTGAGCGGCAGCCCGTCGAGGCCGGAGCCTGTGGCTTCGGTCTGAGTGTCAAAGGCGTGATCGGTGCCTGCGAGGCGAAGGTAGCTTTGGTAGAAGGCCCGGCGGGGGCTGGGCTCCGGCAGCACGACAGTTGCCCCGGCCACACCTTTGGCAACCGATGAGCTGTCCGGCTGCACCACGTCAAGCCAGCGCAGCGGGGCTTTGCCCTGCTGCGCTTGGGTCAGCGCCGTGCCATCGCACAACGATTGCGGCGCAGTGAACCCGGCCGTGACCAGCCCCTTGAACCGTTCTGGCGCCGCATCGGCGGCGTGCAGGGCAATGGCGGCGCCTTCAGCAAAGCCGGTCAGCACGGGGGTGCGGGCCAGGGCGCCTTCCTGCTGCTGGATCCGGCGCGCAAGATCCGACAGAAGCGGAGCGGCGGCAGCGCAGTCGCCAGCCTGGGCCAGCAGCTCTGCCCCGTCGACACCGATCACCAGCGTATGCATTTCCGACAGGCGCTGCGCCCGGGCCGCCAATTCCCCGGTCCAGCCGTTGGATCCGGACACGATCAGGGCTGTGGACCGGGCCTCCTGGCCGTTGGGGGCAACAACGGCGGCCGGCCGGATGTGCGGTTCAGGCTGCATGATGATGCGGGTGCCGGCGGACAGCAGCAGCAGGGCAGCCGCCCCCGCAAGCCCCTTCCAAATGAAGTGATCCCTTGCCATACGCAGCTTCCCCGGTTTGTTTGCTTTTCCGCCAGCAGCTAGCAGAGTTTCCCTGCGGAACCGTGAATGCCGGCAATTGCTGGCATTGAAACAGAACCGGGGAAGCGGCCGGGAGGTTTCCCCATTGACCGGTGAAAAACCGAATTTAAAGTGCATCTATTCCGGGACCTTCGGCATGGCGCCGTGCGGCCCGGCTGAAAGGACTATTAGATGAAGAAACTACTGCCCGCCGCTTCCGCTGCAGCTCTGCTGGCTTTCCAGGCGCCTGCTTTTGCCGAAGATCTGGATTTCCTGCTGGTCAACGAAAGCAGCGCCGATCTGGTCGAATTCAACGTATCGCCTGCTTCGTCGGACAGCTGGGAAGAGAACCTGCTGGACGGCGGTTACCTGGCGCCGGGCTATGAGATCGGGGTGCTGATCGCCGACGGGGCGACCACTTGCGTTTACGACATCCGCGGCGGGTTCTCGGACGGGTCCGAGGCCGAGGATTTCGGCCTCGATCTGTGCGAGCTGGGCGAATACACTTTCACCGACTGATTTTGCCAAAGGCCGGTTTTACCCGGCTGCAGCAAAGGAAAAGCCCCGCCTGAGCGGGGCTTTTTGTTATTCTGCGGCGCGCAGGCGGCCTTGGGGGGCAGGCGGTTCAGGCTCGCCTTCCTCTGCCCCGCCTTCAGGTGCGGCAGGCGCCTCGTCCTCAACCCACTGGATTTCGGTCGAAGGCAGTTTGCGGGCCTTCTTGAAAAGACGGCTGTCCTGCGCAATGCGGCTGGAGCGGCCGCGGGTGATCCGTGACAGTGCCCGCCCGAGCGCGCGCATATAGGTGGAGAACCACACCCGCAGTGCCAGCAGCGAAGGTGTCAGCACCAGGGTCAGCACGGTGGCGATGCCAAGGCCGAAGACCACGGCGGTGGCCAGCTGTTTCCACCACAGGGCGGTCGGGCTGTCGATCGAGTAGCCGCCGTTGATGAAGTCCAGGCTGACGCCGAACATCATCGGGGTAAGGCCTGCCATGGTGGTGATGGTGGTCAGCAGCACCGGGCGGATGCGGGCTTCGGCGGTGCGGATGATCGCCTCGATCCGCGGCATCTTTTTGGCGTATTCCTGGTAGGTGTCGATCAGAACAATGTTGTTGTTCACCACGATGCCTGCCAGCGCCACGATGCCCGTGCCGGTCATGATGATCGAGAAGGGCTGGTTCATCACCAGCATGCCGATCAGAACACCGGTGGTGGACAGCACCACCGCCAGCAGCACCAGCACCGAGTTGTAGAAGCTGTTGAACTGGGCCAGCAGGATCACGAACATCAGCGCCAGCGCGCCGGCAAAGGCCTTGGACAGGAAAGCGCCGGATTCAGCCTGCTCCTCCTGATCGCCGGTCCATTCCCAGCTGATGCTGCGCGGCAGCGGGTCGGTCTCCAGCCATTCGGTGATGATGCCGATCCGTTCATTCGGGTTTACCGGAACGATCCGGGCATCTTTTTCCAATGCGGCGAGGACGGCGTCAAAGCTTTCGGCACCGGTCAGCTGAACCAGTTCCAGCGTGCTGCCGTTCGGGGCAGTGAGGGTTTCGCCAGCCGCGGCGCTGCCTTCCGGCAGTTCCTTCAGCAGGGCCAGGCGTGCGGCCTCGCCGGTGTCCGGATCCTGGACTTCGACTTTGCTAAGGCCGGCAGCCACATCCGCCTTCACGTCATAATACCGCTCCTGGCCGATGCGGTTGATCTGGGCCAGCTTCGGCACCGGTTTGCGGGTGATGAAGTTGGAAAGCGGCACCAGCCCGTCGGGCGTGCGGACCTTGAGGCTGTCCAGAGTGGACAGAACCCGGTCGTGCTCGGGCAGGCGGACGCGGATATCGATCTCTTCGTCAGAGCTGTCGACCCGCATGGTGTCCAGCAGGATGCCGCGGGTCACCAGCTGCACCATGGCGCCCACGGTCGCCACATCGGCGCCGTAGCGGCCAGCCTTCTCGACGTCCACGTCGATCTGCCAGTCGATGCCGGGCAGCGGCAGGCTGTCCTCGATCAGGATCAGGCCGGGGGTGCTCTCAAAATGCTCGCGTGCAGCCAGGGTTGCGGAGGTCAGATCCTCCCAGCCATCGCCGCGCAGGCGCAGGTGCACCGGCTTGCCGGTTGCGGGACCCTGCGCCAGAGCGCGGACCTCAACCTCGAATCCGGGCAGCGTGGCCAGATCAGCGCTGAGCTCATCGAGAACGGTATTACCGTCGTATTCCTCGGCAATGATTTCCTTTTCAAAGCCCAGATATTCGGTCATCAGCCCGCCGAACCAGCCGTCCAGCGGTTCGGTTTGGGTGGGGCGGTCCTCCCAGGGGATGATCTCGAACTGGACCTGGCCGATGGTGTCCGGCGGCAGCTGGGCGCCGGAGCTGTCGGTGTTGAGGCCGCCGTCGCCGGCAAAGGAGAAGACATTGATCACCGCGTGGTGCTGCATGATGATGTTTTCGGCGGCGCGGACCATCTCGTCCTTTTCGTGCAGCGAGATGTTGCCGCGGGCGCGGACATAGGCTGAGGCCTGTTCCGGCTCAGAATCCACGAAGAACTCGACCCCGCGGTTGTTCTCTCCATAGGCCGTGAACACGGTAGAGATGGCGATTACAACAGCCACGATGGTGACCACCGGCATGATCGGGTTGCCGGCAATGAACTTGATCACATGGCCGAAGGGCGTGTGGCGGTAGCCGGGGGCGGCCTCTGTCTGTTCGCGCTCGATCTTCACCGCGCTGAGGGTGATGGAGGCGGCAAAGGCCGACAGGGTAAAGAACAGCCCGCCGAACAGCACGCCGCCCAGGCCTGCGCCGGAACTCAGCAGGTAGGCCGGGTTCAGCATTTGCATGGCACCCGCGAACATGCCCCACATGGCCACAGGGACCAGGAGCGCGCGCAGCCACCAGGGCGCGACCATGCGCAGGGCACGGGAGGCGCCCTCGAAGGTGCGGCTGATGCGGCCGGTAACGCCGCCCATGACGGGCAGGTAGATCAGCGCCACCACCAGTGAGGCGGACAGAACGAAGATCATGGTGACCGGCAGCATGCCCATGAACTCGCCCGGGACACCGGGCCAGAACAGCAGCGGCAGGAAGGCGCAAAGCGTGGTGGCGGTGGAAGACACCACCGGCCAGAACATCCGCTGGGCCGCCTCGACATAGGCGTGCATCGGGCCTGAGCCTTCCTTGATGCGCTTGTCGGCGTATTCCACGATCACGATGGCGCCGTCGACCAGCATGCCGACGGCGAGGATCAGGCCGAACATCACCATGTTGGAAATGGTGACACCCATCAGAGCCAGGAATGCGAAGCACAGCAGGAAGGAGGTGGGGATCGCAAAGCCCACCAGCAGGGCAGCGCGGCTGCCAAGCGCGGAGAGCACGACGATCATCACCAGTGCCACTGCGGTCAGAACCGAGCCCTCAAGCTGGCTCACCATCGAGCCGACAACGCGGCTTTGGTCGTTGGAGGTGCCGACCTCAACCGCGGCCTGAAGTTCCGGCGGCCATTTGGCCTTGGACGTCTGGATTGTCTCTTTCACCAGGTTGACGGTGTCGATCAGGTTGTAGCCCTTGCGCTTCACCACCTGCAGCGCCACCGTGTCCTCGCCGTTGAAGCGGGCCGTGCCTTCGCGGTCTTCAAAGGTGAAGTTGATCTGCGCGAGTTCGCCAAGGGTGACTACGCGGTCTCCGTTGGTTTTGACCGGCAGCTGGTAGATGTCCTGCACGTCGTCGAAGGAAGAGGGGATCTTGACCGAAAAGGCGCCTTGGCTCGATTCAACTTCACCCGCTGCGATCAGCTGGTTGTTGTTCTGCACAACATTGATCAGCTCCAGTGCGGTGACGTTGTAGGCCTCCAGCCGCAGCGGGTCGATCAGCACCTCGACCATTTCGTCCCGGTTGCCGGCGATCCCGGCCTCCAGCACCGCATCCAGCGCCTCAAGGTCGTCCTGCAAGTCCTTGGCGATACGGGCCATCGTGCGTTCTGGCACGGCACCGGTCAGGTTCACGATGACGATCGGGAATTCCGAGAAATTGATCTCGGTGATCGAGTATTTCTCGGCGCCATCCGGAAACTCGGCTTCGGCCTTGTCCATGGCGTCGCGCACGTCGGCCATGATCGCGGTCTTGTCCCAGCCGAATTCGAACTCCAGTGCCACCCCGGCATAGCCCTCGGCGGCGGTGGAGGTCATCTTGTCGAGCCCGTCGAGATCGGCAAGCTCGGTCTCCATCACCTTGACCATCAGCGACTCGGAGTCTTCAGCCGAGATGCCCGGGAAGGGGACCGAGATAAACAGGGCCGGAATTTCAATGTCGGGCTCACCCTCTTTGGGCAGCATGGAATAGGCAAACCCGCCGACCAGCAGCGAGATTGCAATAAAGGCTAGGACCATCCGGGCACGGCCGGCGGCCCAGTCAACGATGCCAATCACTGTACAGCCTCCCGGTAGGTGGCCGCCACAGCGACGCCCTCGGTGACAAAATCCTGACCGACGACGATCACATCGGCAGTTTCGGGCAGGCCGCCCAGCCAGACGCCGTCGGCCTCATCCCGAAGGAGCTGCACAGCGTAGAATTCAACGGTGCTGTCGGTGCCGACAACACGAACACCCAGCTGGCCTTCGTTGTTCAGCGTCAGCGCCGATTGCGGCACCTTGTGCGCTAGCCGGCCGGCCGAAGAGATCGCGATGTCAGCGGTCTGGCCGTCGCGGATGCTGAGATCCGGGTTCGGGACAGTGATTTCCACCTCAAAGGTGCGGGTGTTGGGGTCCGCGGAGCGGCTGAGGAAGGTTACCTTGCCCTGGACCCGCTGGCCGGTTGCCAGTTCGGCGCCTGCGTCAGCGCCCAGCGTCACCTTGTTCACCTCTGCCTCGGGCACAAAGCCAACCAGTTTAATGGTATCAAGCTGGATCACGGTGCCGCAAAGGCTGCCGGGCTGCAGCAGGCTGCCCAGTTCGGCAGTGTCGCTTTCCAGGAGGCCGTCAAACGGAGCGCTGATGGTCAGCCGGTCGATTTCCTTTTGAGCGCTGGCAACGGCGGCTGCAGCGGCTTCAATGCCGGCCCGGCTGGTTTCCAGACCGCTCTGAGCAGTGGCGATGCCTGCTACCGCGGAACGTTCCGCCGCCTCAGCCGAAGCCAGGCGGGTTTCAGAGGCATAGCCTCCTTCGGACAGTTTGGAGGCGGCTGTCAGGTTTATCTTGGCTTCTTTCAGGCGGGCATGGGCTTCTTCGAGGCGGGCTTCCGATTCTGGAATGCGGGCCCGTGCTTCGCTGAGGCGGGCCTGGGCTTCCAGCAGCATGGCGGGCCGGGTGCCCGGATCCAGCTGGCACAGCAGATCGCCGGCCTTGACCTGTGCGCCCTTGCGCAATGGGTCGGAGATCACGGTGGAAGTGGTTTCGGCCCGCACTTCCACCTGGCGGATCGCCTGTGTCTGGCCGCGCAGGATCACCGCGCTGCCGATGGTGCGTGCCTTGCTGTGCAGCGCAACCACGCCAACACGGTTGTCCTCGGCCTGGGCAAGTTCTTGCGAGCCGGCAGGTTCGGGGCTGGCGTCAGCCGCCGCAGCGGCATCTTCCCCCCGGGCAAAGGCCATCAGATCGTCGCGCTCAATCACCACCAGATAGAGGGCGGTTATCACCGCTGCGGCGGTCAGTACCGGTACGATACGCATAGTCGGGCCTTTCCTGTTTCCTGTCTGATCCCCTGAACGGCTGCCGTGGCCGCAGGCCCGGGCGTATCACGAGGGGACTCGCGCGTATGTGATAGACTTCATATAGGCGATGTCCATTCTAAACTAAGTGGTTCAGTTCACATTTCTTGCTTTTCTGGCCCTGCGGCAGGTGTTTCCGGTGCAAACGGGCCACTTGGCTTGGCCTCAGAGGCGCGGTAAGAGGGGCGCGACGTATTCAAAACGGCATGGGCGCAGACCCGGGCCGCGCATATCAGGGGCTTTTCATGAGCGATACCGACAGCTTTATCGATGAGGTGACCGAAGAGGTCCGCCGTGACCGGTTCTACCTGATGCTGAAGCGCTATGGCTGGATTGGCGGTGTTGCCGTGGCGCTGATCGTCGGCGGCGCTGCACTCCGCGAGTACAACAAGGCGAAGGATCAGGCCGCGGCCGAGGCCTTGGGCGATGCGATCACGGCGGCGCTTGAAGTCGACGGAAGCCAAAGCCAGGCCGACGCACTGGCCGCAGTGCCGGCGGACAGCACCGGGGGCGCGGCCATTCTGAACATGCTTGAGGCGGCTGCCTTGGCCGATGCGGGCAAAACTGCCGAAGCCGTTGCTCAATTGGAAGCGGTGGCCGTCAATGGAGAACTGCCGCTGATCTACCGGCATATTGCCAGCTTCAAGGCGCTGGCACTTCAATCTGAAACTCTGAGCGTTGCGGACCGCCGCCTGCAGTATGAAGCGCTGGCCCAGCCGGGATCGCCTCTGGCGCTCCTGGCGTCCGAGCAGCTGGCGCTGCTGGATGTCGAGGAAGGCAACAATGAGGCCGCAATTTCCCGTCTGCAGGAGATCGCTGCAGACGCCGCGGTCAGCACAGACTTGAAAGAGCGCGCAACTCAGGTGATTGTGGCGCTTGGCGGCACCGTCGGGGATGCTGCTGCGCCAGAGGGGTAACCTCAAGGGAAAAGGCATTCCGCGGATGGGACGTTGCGGAACACGAACGGCAGAAGACAGGGCAGGGCAATGACAACAACAAAGACTTTCTCCCGGGCACGGGCGCTTTTGTGCGGAACCGCAGCGGCTGCTGTTCTGGCGGCATGCGCGGAGGAGGAGATCATTCTGCGCGGCGAGCGCGAGGACATCCGCCCGGAAGCCGCGGTTGGGGTAGTCAACCAGGCGCGCGCTATTTCGCTGCCCAAACAGGTTGCCAATGCCGACTGGGCCCAGGGCCATGGCGCCGAGGCCGGCCGCACCGCGCATCCGGCGCTTTCTGCCGCGCCGCAGCAGATTTGGTCGGCGTCAATCGGCGAGGGCGACGGGCGCCGCCGCCGGATCACCGCAACTCCTGTGGTTGGCGGCGGACGCATTTACACACTGGATAGCGACGCCCAGGTCTCGGCGGTTTCCCCGCAGGGCCAGGTGCTGTGGCAGAGCGAGCTGATTCCGGCCGTGGATGATGAAGGCCAGGCCACAGGCGGCGGTTTGGCTTACGACGATGGTGTCGTCTATATTTCTTCAGGTTTCGGAGTGCTGACCGCATTGGATGCGTCGGACGGCAGCCTGATCTGGCGCCAGGAGCTGGAAGCCACCGGCTCCGGCCAGCCGCGCGTCAGCGGCGGCTTGGTCTATCTGGTTGCCGGCGATGAGACCGGCTGGGCGGTGAATGCCAAGGACGGACGTATCGCCTGGCAAATCGAAGGCTCGCCTTCAGCGTCGAATATCCTGGGGGCACCGGCACCGGTTGTGACACGGGATCTGGCGATTTTTGCCTTTGGCTCCGGCGATCTGATTGCCACCTTCCGCCGTGGCGGGCTGCGGCGGTGGAGCGCGTCTGTCTCCGGCCAGCGCACCGGCCAGACCCTGTCGCGGATCAGCGATGTGACCGGCGCGCCGGTGGTTTCGGGCAAGCGTCTTTACGCGGGCAACAACTCGGGCCGCACAGTGGCAATTGATCTGGACACCGGCGACCGGCTGTGGACGGCGCGCGAAGGCGCGGCCGGCACCGCCTGGCCTGCAGGCGGCAGCCTGTTCCAGGTGAGCGACCAGAATAAGCTGCTGCGCCTTGATGCCGATAGCGGCGAGGTGGTCTGGGCGGTAGAACTTCCTGGGTTCCTGAAAGACAAGCCGGGCAAACGCGGCGAAGTCTATGTGCACTACGGTCCGGTGCTGGCGGGCGGGCAGATTATTATCGCCTCCAACGACGGGCTGCTTCGGTTCTTCAATCCCGAGGACGGCAGCCTGGCCCGCACGGTCGAGGTGCCGGGCGGTGCGACCACCGCGCCGGTGGTTGCGGGCCGCACGCTTTACGTGGTTTCTTCCAAGGGTGATTTGCTGGCATACCGCTGAGCTCTGGCGGTTGCCGCTGAGATGCGCTATGGGGCGCGTCTGAATCGCAGAAAGTTGGTCTGATGTCCTTTACCCTCGCCATCGTGGGCCGTCCCAATGTGGGCAAGTCCACCCTGTTCAACCGCCTCGTGGGCAAGAAGCTGGCCCTGGTCGACGACCAGCCAGGGGTGACGCGCGACCTGCGGGAAGGCGAGGCGCGGCTGGGCGACCTGCGGTTCACGGTGATCGACACCGCGGGCCTGGAAGACGCCACCGACAACTCGCTGGAGGGCCGCATGCGCCGTCTGACCGAGCGGGCGGTGGATATGGCCGACATCTGCCTGTTCATGATCGACGCGCGCACCGGGGTGACGCCAACCGACGAGATCTTTGCCGACATCCTGCGCCGCAAGTCCGCGCATGTGATCCTGGCCGCCAACAAGGCCGAGGGAAATGCCGCCGAGGCCGGTGTGCTGGAAGCCTATGGCCTTGGTCTGGGCGAGCCGCTGCGGCTGTCGGGCGAGCATGGCGAGGGGATGCCGGACCTCTATGGCATTCTGCAGCCGCTTGCAGAGAAGTTTGAGGCGGAAGCCGAAGACCATTCACCGGTCACCGATGTTGAGGTCTATGAGGAAATCGGCGAGGACGAGGAAGAGGTCATTCCGGTCCCGACTGATGCCAAGCCGTTGCAGGTGGCCGTTGTCGGCCGTCCCAATGCGGGCAAGTCCACTCTGATCAACAGGATTCTGGGCGAGGACCGGCTGCTGACCGGCCCCGAGGCCGGGATCACCCGCGATGCGATTTCGCTCCGGGTCAATTGGGACGGCGTGCCGATGCGGGTGTTTGACACCGCAGGCATGCGCAAGAAGGCCAAGGTGCAGGAAAAGCTGGAAAAGCTCTCTGTCTCCGACGGTCTGCGCGCGGTGAAATTTGCCGAAGTTGTCGTGGTTCTGCTGGATGCCAGCATTCCGTTTGAACAGCAGGATTTGCGGATTGCCGACCTGGCGGAGCGCGAGGGGCGCTCGGTTGTGGTGGCGGTCAACAAATGGGACGCAGAAGAGCACAAGCAGGAAAAACTGCGGGATCTGAAGGAGGCCTTTGGCCGCCTGCTTCCGCAGCTGCGCGGGGCGCCTTTGGTGACGGTGTCAGCGAAGACCGGCAAGGGTCTCAACCGGCTGCACGAAGCGATTATGCGCGCCTATGGCGTCTGGAACCGCCGGGTGCCGACTGCGGCGCTGAACCGCTGGCTGGTTGGCATGCTGGAGCAGCACCCGCCGCCAGCCCCGCAGGGCAAGCGGATCAAGCTGCGCTACATGACCCAGGCCAAGAGCCGGCCGCCGGGGTTTGTGGTGATGTGCTCGCATCCTGACAAGCTGCCGGACAGCTACAACCGGTATCTGATCAACGGCCTGCGCGAAGATTTCGACATGCCCGGCACGCCGATCCGCCTGTATATGCGCGGGCAGGGGGACAAGAACCCCTATAAAGGCAAGCGGCAAAAGAACGCGGGCGCATTGGCCAAGCATTTGAACAAGCGCGGCAGCTGACCTCAGCCGGCGGCGGGGGTACTCCCGCCCGGCCTGCGGCATTCATGGAATACCTTGGCCCGTTGGGCCCGGCGCCGCCCTGACGGGCGGCGCTTGCCGTTCCGCCCCGTTGCGGGCGGTCTTTTGCCGTTTCGATCCGGCCGGCAACAGGCCGCATTCTCATCACGGTCCGGATTTGCTAACCCTGCAGTTGAAGCGTTTGTTTGCCAGTAGCCTTGTCTTTGGAGAAGGCGGGATTATCTGAAAATCAACCTTGGGGAGCCTGCGTCTTTTGCGTGGCTGTCACATTGCAAATTTATGAGCGAATTCATGGATCTGAGGGCACACACCCGCAAGTATTGCGCAAAGGACAACCGGCTGGCGTCGCTCAGCTATTTCGGGACTTTTGCAGTCTATTTCTCGGCATTGGGTCTAGCCGTTGCCTATGCCGGGCAATGGGCGGTGATGCTGCCTGCAGGGCTGGTTTTTGCCTTTGCCGCTGTGCGACTTTACGTACTGCAGCACGACACCGGCCATCACTCGCTGTTTGAAACCCGCACACAGAACGAAATTGCGGGCCATGTGCTGTCGCCGTTCACTTTTGCGCCTTTTGAGGTGATGAAGCAGAACCACAATCTGCACCATTCCAATATCGGCAATCTGGAGCACCGCGAAACCGGCGAAATCCATACCATGACCCTGCGCGAGTGGAACGCGGCCGGATTCTGGGAGCGGCTGGCTTACCGGCTTTACCGCAATCCCTTGGTCCTGGTTCCCGTGGGGGCGGCGTTTACCTATTTCATCCGCTACCGCTGGCCCAAGAATACGGTGCGCTTTGGTGTGCTGGGCGTGATCCTGCACAACCTGGTGATTGTAGCAATGCTGGCGCTGCTTTACTGGGCGGCAGGGATGACCGGCATCTGGGTCTGGCTGGCATTTTCCTTCCTGGGCGGCATGATCGGCGTGTTCCTGGTTTATCTGCAGCATAATTTCGAGGACACCTATTGGGACCGGCGCCCGGATTTGAACCCGCAGGTGGCAGCCTTGCAGGGGTCTTCCTGCCTGGACTTCGGGTGGTTCTTCGACCTGGCTGTGGCCAATATCACCCTGCACGATATTCACCATTACAATGCCCGCATCCCGTCCTACCGGCTGCGAGAGTGCCATTACAGCCTGCCTGAGGAGATGGGGCTGCGCCGTATCAAATTCCCGGAAGCTGTGCGGGCGCTAACGCTAAAACTTTGGGACGAAGAAAAGAAATGCCTCGTGCCCTTTCCCGGATAAGCCTGGGTGTGCAAGAATGGCCGCTTGATGGCGGACGGGACTGCAGGGATGAAGGATGAGGCGGAGATGACGCCAATTCAGAACATGCGCGGAGTGGGACCGGCTCTTGCCCGGCACCTGCGGGCGCATGGGGTGGCAACGGTTGAGGAACTGGCCGCAATCGATGATGGAGATCTTTGCCGGATACCCGGTATCGGCGAGAGGCGGGCCGCAGTTCTGAAGCGTGTGGCATTGATGGAGGAAGAGACGGTGGCGGAACCCGGGCCTGACGCAAATTCGGCAGATGACGAGAAAACCAAATCCTCTTCGGTCCAGGCTGCAGACCAGGACCGCAGCCCATCCGCATCCGAGCTGGAAATGAAGGCAAGGCTTGCTGAAGCTGAAGCCGCCAGACTGGCCGCAGAGATCAAGGCGGCCAAGGCTGAAGCAAAGGCCGCCAAGGCCAAGCGCAAGGCTGCTGTTCTGGCTGAGGAATTTGCAGAGGCGCGGATCAAGGCCAAGCAGAAGGCCAAAAAAGTGAAGGCAAAGGCCAAGAAAGCCATCGAGAAGGAAAAAGCCAAGGCGAAGGCTATTCTTGATGCCAAGGCGGCTGAGAAAAAGAAAAAGAGGAAGTAGGCGGAAGCTTTTGTTCTCAAAAGAAAACCGGCGTTGTGAAAACGCCGGTTTTCCTGTTTCAGAGATGCCAGGCGGTCAGACCAGATCGCCCGCCGCAGTCAGGGTCAGCTTGCCGCCCAGATAGGGAGCCAGTGCTTCCGGCAGCTTGACGGAACCGTCTTCCTGCTGGCCGTTTTCCAGCACTGCGATCAGGCAACGGCCCACAGCCAGGCCGGAGCCGTTCAGGGTGTGCAGGAATTGCGGCTTGCCGCCGTCCGCAGGTTTGAAGCGGGCGTTCATCCGGCGGGCCTGGAAGTCGCCGCAGACCGAAACCGAAGAGATCTCGCGGTAGGTCTTCTGGCCAGGCACCCAGACCTCGATGTCGTGGGTCTTGCGGGCGCCAAAGCCCATGTCGCCGGTGCACAGAACAATGGTGCGGTAGGGCAGGCCCAGACGCTCCAGGATGTTCTCGGCGCAGCGGGTCATGCGCTCATGCTCCTCGACGCTTTTGTCCGGATGGGTGACCGAGACCATTTCGACTTTCTCGAACTGGTGCTGACGCAGCATGCCGGCGGTGTCCTTGCCTGCGCTGCCCGCCTCGGAGCGGAAGCACTGGGTGTGGGCCACATAACGGCGCGGCAAGTAGCCTTCCTCGACCGTCATGCCGTTCACGATGTTGGTGAGCGTCACCTCAGCGGTCGGCACCAGCCACCAGCCATTGGTGGTCTTGTAGCTGTCCTCGCCGAACTTGGGCAGCTGGCCGGTGCCGTACATCATCTCTTCGCGCACCAGCACCGGAGTCCAGGTTTCCGTCAGGCCGTTCTCATCCACATGGGTGTTGATCATGAACTGCGCCAGCGCGCGGTGGATGCGGGCGACCGCGCCGGACAGCACCACAAAGCGGCTGCCCGAAAGCTTGGCCGCGGTCTCGAAATCCATGCCCGGCTTCACGCCTTCGATCTCGAAATGCTCCTTGGCCTCGAAACCCAATTCCTTCGGCTCGCCCCAGCGGCGGATTTCGACGTTATCGTCCTCATCCTCGCCCAGCGGCACATCCTCGAACGCAAGGTTGGGGATGGTGCCCAGCATATCGGTCAACTGCTGGTCCAGCTCCTTGGCTTCGGCATTCATGGCCGCCACTTCGGCCTTTTTCTCAGCCACCAGCGCGCGCAGGCGCTCGAACTCGGCCTCATCGCCGCGGCCCTTGGCGGCGCCGACTTCCTTGGAGGCCTTGTTCTGCTCAGCCTGAGCGGTCTCGGCTGCCAGGATCTTGGCCCGGCGCGCCTCATCCAGAGCGAGAATCCCGGATGACACGCCCGCGTCCCCGCGCCGCGCCACAGCGGCGTCGAAAGCGGCAGGATTTTCGCGGATAGCGCGGATGTCATGCATGAGAGTCTCTCCTAGCGTTGAATGGTATTTGAATCAGTAGACCCATCCTATGACGCAAGGGTGAAGAAAGGGGAAGAGGGGGGAGCCCAGTGGATCCAGACTGTTCCTGAGTTGCAGCTTGTGCAAATCGAACTCCGGTTCAGTACTCCTTTGGGAAATGCAAATTGAGCTGCCAAAGAGCAGGAAAGTAGACTGCGGCAAAGGGGACAGGCGAACAGCTATTTCAAGCCCACGCCAAAGTGATCAATCCGGTCTTGCGCAAGAGGAGCCAACACCCGAAATCGGCCGGGAACAAGAGGGACCGCTCAAATGCCTAAGGCCGTACTTTACCGCATGGATTTGCCCAACTACACCTGTGGCTACGGCACAGCCGCCCGGGATCTTCTGCATCGCGAAAAGTTCGAAGTTGAGGAGCACATCCTCCGAACGCGCCGCGAAACCGATGCTTTCAAGGACAAGCACCACATCACCACAACGCCTCTTATCTTCATCGATGGTGTTAAGGTTGGCGGCTTTACCGAATTGAAGAAGCACCTCAAGGCACAAAAGCCCAAGCCGAAACGGTTCTGGAAGCGTTGATTTGCGCAGTGTGGGAGGCTTTGATCAGGCCTCCAGAGCAGGGTTCTAGCGCTCAGGCTGCAATCTCGCTGCCGGGTTTCAAGGAAGCCGGAAGCACCCAATAGTCCTGCGCCAGGAGGGCTGGACGCCTTCTGAAAAGCGAACAACCGTGCCAGGGGGCGGATTTGGCTTCTTTGGGGCGGCTGTGAGCCTTGCAACCCTTCCCCTCAACGCATAGGTTCCGCTGCAAAATTCCGGCGTGAAACCCCATGCCGCTTTGACAGAAGGAATATCCCATGGACGGTGGCGCAGTCGCCCAATTTCTCCCGCTTATCCTGATCTTCGCGATCATGTACTTCCTGCTGATCCGCCCGCAGCAGAAGAAGATGAAGCAGCATCAGGCGATGGTCGACGGCCTGCGCCGCGGCGACCAGGTGGTCACCCAGGGCGGTGTCATCGGCAAGGTGGCCAAGGTGAAGGAAGACGGCGAGATCGAAGTGGAAATCGCGGAAGGCGTCAAAGTGCGCGTGGTCAAAGCGACCATTGCACAGGTTCTGAACAAGACTGAGCCTGCGTCTTAAGCATTTCCCGCAACGATCTGAAAAGGCAGGGCAATGCTGCAAATTGATCTCTGGAAGAGGGTGCTGATCTGGCTGGTATGCGCAGCTGGTATCATGCTTGCCCTGCCAAACGGGTTTTATACCCGCGTCGAGCAGGCCAATGACGCCGCCGCCGACATCATCGCCAAAGGCGAGACGCCGGAGCGGCTGGAAGTGGCGGACCAATGGCCGTCGTATCTGCCGTCGGGCCTGGTGAACCTTGGCCTCGACCTGCGCGGCGGTGCGCATCTCTTGGCCGAAGTACAGGTCGGCGATGTGTACGAAGCGCGGATGGATGCGCTGTGGCCGGAGGTGCGTGATGCGCTGCGGCCCGAACGTTCCACTGTCGGCACGTTCCGCCGCCAGCCCGGTTCTGCCGATCAGATTCGCCTGAAGCTTTCCAAGCCCGACGGCATGGCTCGCGCGCTGGAAGTGGTGCGGGAACTGGCAAATCCGATCACCACGCTGACCGGTGTCGGCGCCAATGATATCGAGGTCTCGGCCGAGGGCGATATCCTGGTGGTGCAGTTGAGCGAGGCGGAAAAGATCGCTTCGGACGACCGCACCGTGCGCCAGTCGCTGGAAATCGTGCGCCGCCGGATCGACGAGGTCGGCACCCGCGAGCCTACCATTCAGCGCCAGGGCGCTGACCGGATCCTGATCCAGGTGCCGGGCATCGGCTCCGCGTCGGAGCTGAAAGCGATTATCGGCACCACCGCACAGCTGACCTTCAACCCGGTTGCGGGCCGCGGCAGTGATCCGGACGCAGCTCCGGGTATCGGTAACGAAGTGATCCCGTCGCTGGACGAAGAAGGCATTTACTACACCATCGAGTCCGCTGCCGTTGTCACTGGCGAAGACCTGGTGGATGCACAGCCGTCGTTCGACCAGAACGGCCAGCCTGCGGTGACGTTCCGCTTCAACACCTCCGGTGCACGCCGGTTCGGGGACTACACGGCTGAGAATATCGGTTCGCCCTTTGCCATCGTGCTGGACGATGAGGTTGTCTCGGCCCCGGTGATCCAGTCGCACATCCCGGGCGGCTCCGGCATCATCACCGGCAACTTCACCATCGAGGAAAGCACCAATCTGGCGGTGCTGCTGCGCGCAGGCGCGCTGCCGGCCGAGCTGGTGTTCCTGGAAGAGCGCACCATCGGCCCCGAACTGGGCCAGGACAGCATTGATGCGGGCAAGATCGCAACCATCGTGGCCTTTATCGCAGTGCTGGTGTTCATGGGGCTCAGCTATGGCCTGTTCGGGCTCTTTGCCAATGTGGCGCTGATCCTGAACATCGCGCTGATTTTCGGCATGCTCAGCCTCATTGGCGGCACGCTGACCCTGCCGGGCATTGCAGGTATCGTTCTGACGGTTGGCATGGCGGTGGACGCCAACGTGCTGATCTTTGAGCGCATCCGCGAAGAGCTGAAGGCAGGCCGCGGCCCGGCCAAGGCGATTGACGAAGGCTACTCCAAGGCGCTGAGCGCCATTCTGGACGCCAACATCACCACATTCATCACCGCGGTGATCCTGTTTGCCATGGGCTCCGGCCCGGTGCGCGGCTTTGCGATCACCCTGGGTCTGGGCATCATGACCTCGGTCTTCACCGCGATCTTTGTCACCCGCCTGATGATCGTCATGTGGTTTGAACGGCGCCGTCCGAAAACGATTGAGGTGTGATATGCGGCTGAGACTAGTTCCCCAGGAAACCTCCTTCGACTTTTTCGGCAAGGCCAAGCTGTGGCTGGGTCTGTCGGCGCTGCTGCTGGTGATCGGCATTGCGTCCTTTGCGCTGCAGGGCTTGAACTTCGGCATCGACTTCCGCGGCGGCACCACCATCCGCACCGAGGCTTCCGAGCCTGTGGATGTGGGCGCCTACCGTGATGCGCTGGCGGTGCACCAGCTGGGCGACATTTCAATCACCGAGGTGTTCGACCCGGCGTTCGACGATGACCAGCATGTGTCTCAGATCCGCATCCAGGCGCAGGAAGGCGGCGAAGCGATTTCGGGTGAGATGATCGAGCAGCTGAACCAGTCGCTGGACGCGGTGGCGCCGGGCATCAAGTTTGCTGCGGTGGAGTCTGTAGGCCCCAAGGTCTCAGGCGAGCTGATCAAGACCGCGGTGCTGGCCGTCGCTTTGGCGATTGCAGCTGTTCTGGTCTACATCTGGCTGCGGTTTGAATGGCAGTTCGCCTTGGGCGCGGTGGCAGCGCTGGTGCATGACGTGGTGCTGACCATCGGTGTCTTTGCCGCGCTGCAGATCAAGTTCGACCTGGCAATCATCGCAGCACTGCTGACCATCGTTGGCTACTCGCTGAACGATACCGTGGTGGTGTTTGACCGGGTGCGGGAAAACCTGCGCCGCTACAAGAAGAAGGACCTGGCAGAGGTTCTGAACCTTTCGATCAACGAAACCCTCAGCCGGACGGTGATGACCTCGGTCACAACCTTGCTGGCGCTGATCTCGCTCTATGTGCTGGGCGGCGACGTGATCCGCGGCTTTGTGTTTGCGATGATCTGGGGCGTTATTGTCGGGACCTACTCGTCGGTGTTTGTCGCCTCCACCATCCTCTTGAAACTGGGGGTCAAGCGGGACTGGTCGAAACAGGCCAACACCACTGGCAACCAGTTCTCGAACATCGATGCTTGAGGCGTTCGACGCAGCCCTGGCCACACCGGGGCTGTTCTGGCTTCTTGTCACCATCGGAGCCGCGGGTCTTGTCCGCGGCTTCACTGGTTTTGGCACTGCGATGATCTTTGTCCCTGTCGGGGCGCAATTCCTGCCTTCGGCGGATGTGGTGTTCCTGATGGTGCTGATGGGGGTGTTTTCCACCATCACCCTGTTCCCGCAGGCCTGGAGCAATGCCGACAGGGCCGAGGTCGGGGCGCTGTCCATGGCGGCGGCGGTGACGGTGCCTGCGGGGCTGTGGGTGATGGGGCAGATGGATCCTTTGACCCTGCGCTGGCTGGCTGCCGGGGTGATCGGGCTGACATTGGCGGCGGTGGTCTCGGGCTGGCGCTGGCAGGGCAAGCTGGGGTGGCCGGGGCGGTTTGCCATTGGCGGTGCGGCCGGCGTGGTTGGCGGCATGACCGGACTGACCGGGCCGGTTGTGATTGTGTTCTACTTGGCCAATGTGCGCGACGTGGCGCGGGTGCGGGCGAATACGATTGTGTTTCTTGCCGCGCTTGATGTGGTGATTGCAGTCAACCTGATCTTCGGCGGGCTGGCCAGCCTGCAGGCCTTCATTCTGGCCGGGCTGCTCGGCATCCCCTATGTGGTCACAACGCTGACCGGCAAGGCTCTGTTTGATCCCAAGCTGGAGAAGCTCTACCGCTTTGCCTCCTATTCCGTGATTGCGCTGGCCGTGGTATCCAGCCTCCCGGTGTTTGACTGAAAGGAGCCCGCATATGCGCTTGAATGAAGTGAGTTATTCCGATGCGCAGCCGGTTGACGGCTATGGCGACGGTTTCTTCCGCATCGGCGGGCAGGTGTATCAAGGCGGGGTGCTGACATCGGCGGCGGGCACCGCGGCCTGGGGCGGGTTCGGTGAGCCTGAGCCTTTGCTGTCGCTGGCCGGGGAAATTGATGTGCTGTTCATCGGCACCGGTCCTGAGATCGCCCATATCCCGGCAGAACTGCGAAAAGCGCTGGAGGAAGCCGGGCTGGGGGTAGAGGCGATGAATTCGCCCGCGGCCTGCCGTACCTACAACGTGCTTTTGTCCGAAGGCCGGCGGATAGCGCTGGCTGCTCTGCCGGTCTGAAGATGAATTTCTGATGTATTTGACCTGCCGCAAAGCGGGCATCTGTTTAATGGTCTTTTCATGCGCCGGTGCAATGGGATAAGCGGAATTCATGACTTTGAATGTGACGGATCTGAGCGTGGCCCGCGGCGGCATCCCGGTGCTGGAGGGCGTGAGCTTTGCGCTTGAACCGGGCAGGGCGCTGATCCTGCGCGGGCCCAATGGCATCGGCAAGACCACCCTGCTGCGCACCGTCGCAGGCCTGCAGCCGCCGCTGAAGGGCCGGGTTGAGGGCGCAGAAGACCAGATTGCTTATGCAGCGCATTCCGACGGGCTGAAGCCGACGCTGACTGTGGCGGAGAACCTGATTTTCTGGGCCAGCGTCTTTGGCCGCAACGGTATTGAGCAGGCGCTGGACGGGTTTGATCTGCAGGCTTTGCGGGACCGCCAGGCAGGGGCATTGTCAGCAGGGCAGAAACGCCGCCTGGGCCTCAGCCGGATGCTGGTTACCGGCCGTCCGATCTGGATCATGGACGAGCCGACTGTGAGCCTCGACAAGACTTCGGTAGCGATGTTTGCAGAGGCCGTGCGGGCGCATCTGGGGCAGGGCGGCTCGGCGCTGATTGCCACCCATATCGATCTGGGGCTGGAGGCTGAGGTGCTGGACGTTGGTCCATTCAAGGCCAAGCCGCCTGAGATCGACGATTTCGATGGAGGCTTCCTGTGATTGCGCTTCTGCTGCGGGATCTGAAGCTGGCCTTACGGGCGGGCGGCGGCTTTGGCCTGGGACTTGCGTTCTTTCTTATCGTGACCGTCATGGTGCCGTTCTCTGTTGGCCCGCAGTCCGAGCTGCTGGCCCGCATTGCACCGGGTGTGCTGTGGCTGGGCGCTTTGCTGGCCTGCCTGCTGTCATTGGACCGGCTGCTGGCGCTGGATTGGGAGGACGGCTCGCTGGATCTTCTGGCCACCGCACCGCTGCCTTTGGAAAGCACCGTGACGATCAAGGCGCTGGCCCATTGGATCACTACGGGGCTTCCGCTGGTAATGGCAGCACCGGTGCTGGGAGTCCTTCTGAACCTGCCTTTGCAGGGTTTTCAGTGGCTTGTGATCTCGCTGCTGCTGGGCACGCCTGCGCTGTCCGTCATTGGCACCTTCGGCGCGGCGCTGACTGTGGGCCTGAAACGCGGCGGCCTGCTGATGTCGCTCCTGGTGATGCCGCTGTATGTGCCGACACTGATCTTCGGCTCCGAAGTTGCCCGCCGCGGTGCTGAGGGCATGGCGGTGCAGACGCCGCTCCTGCTGCTGGCCGGAATCTCCGCCGCCTCCATCGCCCTGCTGCCCTTTGCCAGCGCCGCCGTCCTGCGCGTCAATTTGCGCTGACACGATGCCGCGCCCGTGAATTGAGAAACCCGAGAACAAGAGCTAAATAGCCACCATGTCGATCTGGGAATACGCCAACCCGAAGAAGTTTCTGGCCACCTCCGAAAAGGTGATGCCGGCCTTGTGGGTCAGCTCTGCGGTGCTGATTTCCGCGGGCCTGATCTGGGGGTTCTTCTTCACGCCTGATGATTTCCGCCAAGGCTCTACCGTCAAGATCATCTTCCTGCATGTGCCGTCCGCTTTGATGGCGATCAATGCCTGGTTCATGATGCTGGTCGCCTCGCTGATCTGGGTCATCCGCCGCCATCATGTCAGCGCCCTGGCCGCCCGTGCAGCGGCACCTGTGGGCGTGGTCATGACGGTGATTGCGCTGATCACCGGGGCGATCTGGGGCCAGCCGATGTGGGGCACCTGGTGGGCCTGGGACCCGCGGCTGACGTCCTTCCTGGTGCTGTTCCTGTTCTATCTCGGCTACATCGCCCTGTGGGAGGCGATCGATAACCCGGACACCGCTGCGGATCTGACGTCGATCCTTTGCCTGGTGGGCTCGGTCTTTGCCGTCCTCAGCCGCTATGCGGTGAACTTCTGGAACCAGGGGCTGCATCAGGGGGCGTCGCTGTCCCTGGATGAGAAGGAGAACGTCCACGATGCCTTCTCCTCGCCGCTGTACGTCTGCATGGCAGGGTTTGTTCTGCTGTTCCTCGCCCTGGTGCTCTACCGCACCGGAACTGAAATCCGCGCCCGCCGCATCAAGGCACTGATGGCGCGCGAACGGCTGGAGGCCTGATGCCCGATCTTGGAAAATACGCCGATACGGTGCTGTCGGCCTATGGCGCTTCGCTGGTGCTGCTGGCGGCGCTGGTGGTGCTGACGATCTGGCGCGGCCGAAAGGTGCGCCGGGAAATGGAAACCCTGGAAACGCGGATGAAGCGCAATGGCTAAAGTATCTCCGCTGATGGCGGTTCCGGTTGTGGTCTTTGCAGGCTTTGTCGGACTGGCACTCGTGGGCATGTTCCGCGAGGATCCCGACAGCCTGCCTTCGGCCCGCGAAGGCCAGCCCGCGCCGCCGGTGGTGCTGGACGAATTTCCCGGCAAGGAGATGTTCTCAGACGAGACTCTGCGGGACGGCAATGTGAAACTGGTGAACTACTGGGCCAGCTGGTGCGCCCCCTGCCGGGCCGAGCATCCGAACCTGGAAGCACTATCCCAGGAAGGCATCCCGGTCTATGGCGTCAACTATAAGGATCAGCTGGACAATGCCGAGGCCTTCCTGAACGAGCTGGGAGACCCTTATGCGGCCATCGGACGGGACGAGCGCGGCCGCATGGCGCTGGATTGGGGGCTGTACGGTGTACCGGAAACCTACGTGGTCGATGGGGACGGCAAGATCGTGCTGCGGTTTGCGGGCCCGGTGACCCAGCGGGTGATCGAAAGCACATTGCGCCCGGCGATGGAGAAGGCGGCCAGCCAGTAACTTCCAAGGGCATAGCGGAAAAAAGAAAAAGAGCGCCGTTTCCGGCGCTCTTTTGTGTTTTTCTATTAGAGAACGAAAGTTGTGGCCCAGAATTGATCCAAATCGTCATAGTTCAGCAGCCTAAGGCTGTTGCCGCCGCCAAAGTCCACAACAATGCTTCCGTCTACGATTTCAGCGCCGTCTACGGCGGACTGGGCATTGGCCTGCCCGCCAAGCAACTCGCTGTCGATTGTGATACTCTCGGAAGCATAGTCGGTGATCCGGTCGTTGCCGCCATTGAACACAAATGAGTCAAAGCCCTCACCGCCGGTCAGCGTGTCGTTGCCAGTGCCGCCGTCCAGATAGTCGTCTCCTGCGTCACCAAACAGCTTGTCGTCGCCATTGTGTCCCCAAAGAGAGTCATTTTCATTTCCGCCAAGCATCCGGTCATTGCCTTCGCCGCCTAGCAGGTTGTCACTGCCGTCGCCGCCGAAAACATGGTCATCGCCATCTTCGCCGAACAGAGAGTCGTTGCCGCCGTGCCCGAAAAGCCTGTCGTTGCCGCCGCGGCCTTGAATCTGGTTTCCTGCATCGCTGCCGTGGATGGTGTCGTCGCCGTCACGCGAGCCGCGCACGTTTTCAATGCTGATCAGCTTGTCACGGAAGTCTTCCCCGCCCCAGGTGCCTTCGGCAAAACCTCTGTCCAGGTCGACGCGGACTGCATCTACACCGCTGCGGTCGTAGCGGATCAAGTCAGTGCCGTCGCCGCCATTCACGGTGTCGTCGCCGCGCTAGGTGATGAAACGGTCATTGCCGCTGGAGCCGATGATCCGGTCGTCCAGGTCGCTGGCGCGGAATTCAAACACATCGCCTTCGATCCTGTCGCGGCCGCCCTGGCCGTCGTTGTACACCACGCCCTTTTCCAGATTCGCGCGGATACCTGTTGTGGCACCAAGGTTGTAAGACAGCCGGATGTGGTCATTTGAGTCTTCAAGAAAAAACACATCGTTGCCGGCGCCGCCGACAAGGTTCATCCAGCCGTCGTCAAGCGCGTTGACGAAAAACCGGTCGTCATGATCCGTGCCCCAGAGGCCCAGCCCGCCAGTGTTCGTATTCCAACCGGCGTACATGGGCTTGGCGATGTCGATGATCTCCGTCCGGCCGTTGCTGCCCTTGTCAATGACCGCAGTATTTGCATCGCCATCGATACGGGCCACAATGCCCTGGTCGAGGTCATCGTGGTAGATATCGACGAAGCCTTCCTCGATGCTGCTGAGAGAAATGGTATCTCTGCCTGTGCCGGCCCGCACCTGATCCCAGAAGGAGTTGTCGCCGGGATCGAGCCAGTCATTTCCGGCGCCGCCGGTCAGGGAGTCGTCACCGTCACCGCCGAACAGACGGTCACGGCCGTTGCTGCCGTTCAGGGTATCGTTGCCGTCGCCGCCATCCAGGAAGTTACGTTTGCCGCTGCCGGTGAGATTATCGTCGCCATCGGTGCCCAAGTGCGCCCGAAAAGTTGTTCCGCCGGCGTCATCAAAGGTGATGAACTGGCCGGGCGCTACGTCGCCCGTAGGTTCAGCAACCGTCACGGATTCGATCCAGGCGTCCCATTCGGCCAGTGTTCCAAACTGCGGCGGGTGGTCGCCATCCAAAACGAAGACGCTCATATCTGCGGAAGAGCCCCATAGCGGGTGCTCCGCCGGTTCAGTTTCCATGAGCAGGAAGGTGCCGGATTTGGAGACTCCGTCTTCAGTCCAGGAAACCTGAAGAATTGTGGTGTTCACCTCGGTGTCGCCGTCCAGGTCAGTTCCATTGAGACGGGCGCCAAGCGCGTCCACGTCGATTTCCGCGACGGGATCGTCTTCAGGGTGTTCGCCAGGCATAAGAGTGTAGGTAAAACCGTCAACGCCGTCTCTTGTCACGATGTCGAGCGAGGCCGGTTCGATGATCACTGTGGATCCTTCACCGGACTCAGTCACTTGAAACACAGTACGGAAGCCAGCGAGAGTATGCGCGCGCATATCGAATTCCCTTTAAGTATTGCTATGTCAGAATCGAAAAAAGTCGAACTTCGCTACTTATAGAGAATGTATTTTAAATTGTCTCTACTCTTCCGGGAGAGTTCAAAATCCTGCAGCTAATAACGGTGCGTTATTTTTACGTGCAGAGTGTGAAGCTTTTGAAATCGGGCTCATTCGCGGACAAATCATAAACCTGCTGGAGATCCTCCTGTTTGGAACGCCATATCAGATATTCGCTGAACGCCTCGGCGCTGCTCCAGCGCTGAAACACCGCAATCTCGTTGCGTGCAGGCGCCAGCAAGACCTCTGCCTGCAAGTTGCCCGGCTGGGTGCAGACTTGTTCTGTCATTTCTTTGACCAGCGCCGCCAGCGCGTCAAATTTCCCCGGCAGAGGCTGGAGGATGATGATCACGCATTCCTTCAAGATGTGCTCCGGTATTCTGCTGTCGGCTGCAGCCTGCCATTGAAATGGCAATTTCCGGTAAATTTACGCTTTGGTCAATTGAAGATGGAGAGATCCAGGTCCAGCCCGGTGCCAAGCCAGATTGCGTGGTCACGGTGATCTGCCAGATCGTCGCCGCTTTCGGGGTGGGCAAAAACGACCAGCCCGTTCCGGTTCAGCGCCAGCCAGGGCAGCAGTCTGGCAAATTGTTCTGGAGTAGCGGCCAGCTGGCAGGACCATTTCGGGTGCGGGCCGACATTCTTCTCATGCATGCGGCCCATCTGGACGCCAAAGCGCTCCGCCGCCTGCTGGCACAGGGTGCGGGCCTGTTCGACGGAGTTTTCGTCGAAATAGATGTGGCTGTGGTAGCCGGTGATGCTGTCAGTTTGTTTCATGGCGCCATTTTTCCCGGCATGGCAGGGCAGTGCAATCAGGTGTTTGCGAACAGAACCTGTGCAGTTCAGTGAGTTCAGGCGGTTCCACCTTGTGCGGCGTCATAGGCGGTACGGGAGGCGCGGATGCCAGGCTGATGCTCGTTTGCCCAGCTCGCCAGCTGCCGGATGGTTTGGAACAATGAGTGACCGCGCTCTGTCAGTGCATATTCCACCTGCGGCGGCGACAGGTCCAGCACGGTGCGACTGACCAGCCCGTCGCGCTCCAGGTTGCGCAAGGTCACGGCGAGCATCCGTTGCGAGATCCCTTCGATCACCCGCCGCAGCGCGTTGAAGCGGCAGGGGCCTTTTGCCAGTTCGATCACCAGAAGCACCGACCAGGCATCGCCGATGCGGTCCAGAACATCCCGGACAGGGCAGTCGTATTCGATGGCGCGGCGGCGGCTCATACCGGTTCCTTTCAAGTAACCATGTGACGCGGAAATGCGTATTCCGGCGCATCGTTGCGGCGCCTATCTGGTTCTCATCGGTAACTATAGAATGAAAGGGAAGCGGAATGAAGCTCCTGATTATTGGCGCCACCGGGATGATCGGATCCCGGGTTGCGGCAGAGGCGCTGAGGCGCGGGCATGACGTAATTGCCGCCGTGCGCAGCCCGGAAAAAGTGGAAGCACGCGACGGCCTGAGGGCGGAAAAGCTGGATGTCAGCGACACCGCGCGGCTGGCGGCGCTCGCAGCTGAAACGGATGCAACCATTGCTGCAGCCAGCCCGCGCAGCAGCGGTGATGCAATTGCCGAAGCAAGCGCTTATGCGGATGCCTTGATCGCCGGGCTTGAGGGGCGGCGGCTGCTGCTGGTTGGCGGGGCTGGCTCACTCAATCTGCCAGATGGCTCGCCAGTGGCGGATGTTGTGCCGGAGCTTTACCGCGCCGAGGCACAGGGTATGCGGCTGGCCTTTGAAAAGATTTCTGAAAGCGGGCTGGATTTCACTGTTCTGGCGCCGGCAGGCCTGATCGAACCCGGTGAGCGCACCGGCGAATTCCGTCTCGGCGGCCGCACTCTCCTGACTGATGCCGAAGGCAACAGCCGGATCTCTGCCGAAGATTACGCGGTAGCGCTGCTGGATGAGGCAGAGGCCCCCAAACACTCCCGCCAGATTTTCACCGCCGCTTACTGAAACTCACATACATAGGATGAACCAATGAAAACCCTCATTTCGTCGGCACTTGCAGCCGTTCTTTCAACTGCGGCGTTTGCTGCGGACTTGAAAATCACTGACTACAACCCGGGTGAGAACGGCCTGTTTGCCGTGAGCTCGTCGCTGATCGAAGGCCCCAGCGAAGTGATCCTGGTAGACGCCCAGTTCGAGCGGGACGACGCCGAGGACCTGGTGGAGATGATCCAGGCCACTGGCAAGACTTTGACCACGGTCTTTATCAGCCACAAGGATCCGGACTTCTATTTCGGCGTTGACCGGATCCGTGAGAGCTTCCCGGATGTGAAAATCCTGGCTACTCCGGCCACAGTGGAGGGCATCACAAAGACGATAGAGCTCAAGAATGAGTTCTGGGGGCCGATCCTGGGTGAAAACGCGCCGCGCCAGCTAATCGTTCCGGAAGTTCTGCAGGGCGGCACGCTTATGGTGGACGGCGAACCGGTGCAGGTGGTGGGGCTGGATGGCCATGACCCGGCCCATACCTTTTTGTGGGTGCCCTCGGCCAAGACCGTTCTGGGGGGCGTGCCGGTCTACGAGAATGTGCACGTTTGGATGGCGGACAACCAGACACCGGAAAGCCGGGAAAAATGGCGCAAGACACTGGATCAGATCCTGGCACTGAACCCAGAACGGATCGTTCCCGGGCACTATATGGGCGAGGCAGCCAAGGACGCGTCCAGCGTTGCTTTCACCCGCGGCTACATTGCCGAGTTCGAGGCTGCTTCGGAGAACCTGGAAGGCTCCGCAGCGGTGATATCCGCGATGGTGACGGCGCATCCTGACTTCACCAACACCGGGGACCTGGAGCTAAGCGCGCAGGTGCTGGAAGGCGAACGCTCCTGGCCGTAACCTAAGAAGCGGTTCCCGGACCAAGAACCGGGATCCGTTCAGGGAACTGAAAAGGTTCGGAAGTCCTGCTCGCGGCGCATGGTGGCGCTGCGGGCATCAAAATCTCCGCGCTCGGCACGCCAGGTCAGATAGCGGTCCAGGTGCTCCAGCGATTCCCATAGGTGGAAGACGGCTATTTCAAAACGATCGCGGTTGATTCCTGCGTGGGCTTCCAAGCATCCGGGAAAGCTGCGGGTGTCCGGAAGCATTTCCAGCACTGCCTCTGCATGGTCATCGAATGTGTCCTCGTCCGGATAAACGACGGCAATCGCGGCTTCTTTCATGCTCTGGCGCCTGGCTTTGCGTTTTGTATTGCTAGCATTTAACATGCTTTTCATATACATCTTTGCATAACTGAACTGACCGGTATAGCCGGTATTAATGAATTTCGCGTAGCGCTTAAGTTGTGGCCAGGACTGGGGGCACCAGCTTGGTCCCGGCTGAATGCAAAGGGAAACTGTTTGGAGAGCAAGCAAGGCGGGAACGCTCATCCGGTGACACAAAACTCAACTGCAAAACCCATCTGTTGCCGCGCCAAAGCGTGTTCGCGCGGGCTGCCCTGGATGCCGCGGGACGGCAGTGATTTCAGGTGGCAGTTCACCGGCAGGAGGTCAGTGGTTTGACGGTACGCTCCCGGCTCCTCAAGATGTGCCAGTCCGGATTGGCGATGGCCTGGGTTCTAGCTGCACCTGCTCAGGCCTTGGAAGAGACCGTTCTGAGGTTCTGCTACGATCCCTATCCGCCTTACACCTTGGGGGATGGGGGCATTCCTTCTGGCGGGCTGAAAGTGCAGCTGCTGGAAGCGGTGACCGGGCGCATTGAAGGCGTGAGCGCTGTGGTTGTACTGCTGCCCTGGCAACGCTGCCAGGCTCAGGCTCAAACCGGTGAGACCGACGGGATTTTGCCCCTGTTCAAATCCGCCGCGCGGGAGAGCTATCTGGCCTTTACGGAAGGCACCTTTCTGCAAACAAACTCTCTTTGGTACAATATGCGCCGCTATCCTGGCGGGCTGATGCCGGGAGAGGGCTATTCGGAAGTGTCGCAGCTGCGGCTGGGAATGGTGAACGCCAGTATCATTGACGAAGAGATGGAAGCAGCTTTTGAGCGCCATAACCCGATTGTCCGCACCGGTGACGCGGCCAGCCTGATGCAGATGCTGTTGTTCGGGCAACTGGATCTCATTGCCCTGGACGACGCTGTCGGGTGGCATCAGGTGGTCCGGCACGGCTGGCAGGACAGGATCGGCCGCATCGCCTCGCCTGTTTCCAGCCGGTATTCGCATTTCGGCCTGTCCAAAGCATCTGGAGCGGACGCTTATTTGGATGCCTTCAACCGGGCCATTTCCGAACTCAGGGCGGATGGCTCGATCACTGAGATACTGAGGAGTTTCGACTTTACACAATAACCGGGCCAGGGGCGCGGTCAGTAAAAAAGGCGCCCCGGACGGGCGCCTTTTGTTTTCCGGAACACGTGTTTGCCTACGATTTGGCCAGGTTGCGCAGCACATAGTGCAGCACGCCGCCGTGTTCGATGTATTCGATCTCCGGCGCGGTATCGATGCGGCACTTCAGGGTGATCTCTTTCACTGAACCGTCTGCCATGGTGATCGAGCAGGGCACTTCCTGCAGCGGCTGGATGGTGTCCAGACCGCTGATCGAGACGGTTTCATCACCGGTCAGGCCCAGCGACTTGCGGCTGTCGCCGCCGGTGAATTCGAACGGGATGACGCCCATGCCCACCAGGTTGGATCGGTGGATGCGTTCAAACGACTCAGCGATCACCGCCTTAACGCCCAGCAGTGCGGTGCCTTTGGCAGCCCAGTCGCGCGAGGAGCCCGCGCCGTACTGTTCGCCGCCGAACACCACCAGCGGGGTGCCATTGGCTTGGTGCGCCATCGAGGCCTCATAGATCGAAGTCTGCTGGCCATCGGGACCTTTGGTATAGCCGCCTTCGACCGGGCTGCCGTCTGCTTTGGCCAGCATCTCGTTCTTGATGCGGATGTTGGCAAAGGTGCCGCGCATCATGATCTCGTGGTTGCCGCGGCGCGAGCCGTAGGAGTTGAACTCACGCGGCTGCACCTGGCGCTCCAGCAGGTATTTGCCTGCGGGCGTGGTGGTTGCAAAGGAGCCGGCAGGGGAGATGTGGTCTGTGGTGACCATATCGCCCAGCACCGCCAGAACCTTGGCGCCTTCGATGTTCTCGATGGTGCCCGGCTCCGGCCCCATTCCCTGGAAATAGGGCGGGTTCTGGATGTAGGTCGAGGCTGCGGGCCAGTCATAGGTTTCCGCGTCGGTGGTTTCCACCGCCTGCCACTTCTCGTCGCCTTTGAAGACGTCGGCGTATTTCGACTGGAAGGCTTCGCGGGTCACGGTCCGTTCGACCAGTTCCGCAACTTCCTGGGCCGAGGGCCAAATATCTTTCAGGTAGACGTCATTGCCGTCCTTATCCTGTGCGATCGGGTCGGAAGCCAGGTTGATGTCCATGGTGCCGGCCAGCGCATAGGCCACAACCAGCGGCGGCGAGGCCAGGTAGTTGGCGCGGACATCAGGCGAGATGCGGCCTTCGAAGTTGCGGTTGCCCGACAGCACCGAGGTCGCCACCAGGTCGCCCTCGGCAATTGCCTCGGAAATCTCCTGCTGGATCGGGCCGGAGTTGCCGATGCAGGTGGTGCAGCCGTAGCCCACCAGGTTGAAGCCGACCTTGTCCAGATCCTCCTGCAGGCCTGCGGCCTCCAGATAGGCGGACACAACCTGTGAACCCGGTGCCAGCGAGGTCTTGACCCAAGGCTTGCGGTCGAGGCCCAGGGCAGCCGCCTTGCGTGCGACCAGGCCGGCGCCGATCATCACATAAGGGTTGGAGGTGTTGGTGCAGGAGGTGATCGAGGCAATCACGACCTTGCCCGATTCCATGGTGTAGTCTTCGCCTTTGACGGCGACTTCCTTGCCCATCGGACGCTTGAAGGTCTCTTCCATCTCCTTCGCGAAGGCCGATTTGGCGTCGGTCAGCGCGACGTAGTCCTGTGGGCGCTTCGGACCCGAGATCGCCGGAACGATAGTGCCCATGTCCAGCGTCAGGGTGTCGGTGTAGATTGGGTTGTAGTCGGCGCCGCGCCAGAAGCCGTTTTCTTTGGCATAGGCTTCGACCAGAGCAATGCGGTCCTCATCGCGGCCGGTGTTGCGCATGTAGCGCAGGGTCTCGCCGTCGATCGGGAAGAAGCCGCAGGTGGCGCCGTATTCAGGGGCCATGTTGGCGATGGTGGCGCGGTCTGCCAGCGGCAGGCGGTCCAGGCCTTCGCCGTAGAATTCAACGAATTTGCCAACCACGCCCTTGGCGCGCAGCATTTCCACCACTTTCAGAACCAGGTCGGTGCCGGTGGTGCCTTCAACCATCTGGCCGGTCAGCTCAAAGCCGATGACCTCCGGGATCAGCATGGAGATCGGCTGGCCCAGCATGGCGGCTTCGGCCTCGATGCCGCCAACGCCCCAGCCCAGAACCGCAGCGCCGTTGACCATGGTGGTGTGACTGTCGGTGCCGACCAGGGTGTCGGGGTAGGCAACTTCCTCGCCGTTCTGGTCGGTGTCGGTCCAGACGGTTTGCGCCAGGTATTCCAGGTTCACCTGGTGGCAGATGCCGGTGCCCGGCGGCACAACGCGGAAGTTGTTGAAGGCGTTCTGGCCCCACTTCAGGAACTGGTAGCGCTCCATGTTGCGTTCATACTCGCGGTCGACGTTCATCTGGAACGCGCGCGGGTTGCCGAACTCGTCGATCATCACCGAGTGGTCGATGACCAGGTCAACCGGAACCAGCGGGTTGATTTTGGCAGCGGAGCCTTTCAGACCGACGATGCCGTCACGCATGGCAGCCAGGTCCACAACGGCGGGAACGCCGGTAAAGTCCTGCATCAGCACGCGGGCCGGGCGGTAGGCGATCTCACGCGGATTCTTGCCGCCCTGAGCGCCCCATTCGGCAAAAGCCTTGATGTCGTCGGTAGAGACGGAGAAGCCGCCGTCCTCGAACCGCAGCATGTTTTCCAGCACCACTTTCAGCGCAGCGGGCAGCTTGGAAAAGTCGCCAAAGCCGGCCTCGGTGGCGGCGGGAATGGAGTAATAGGAAATCGACTTGCCGTTGACGCTCAGCTTCCGGCGCGCGCCGGCATTGTCCTGTCCGGTAATGATAGGCATTCTGGCCTCCCTCAGAATTGTGTGTCTGGGAATTCGCTGAGCTTTACATGCATGAGGAAGGTTAAGCTTTCAATAGCGCAGGTGCGGTAATAGTCAAAAATTGTATGCCGTAGTATACATTTTCTTCCGGAAGAACGCTCGCGCCCGCCTCAAAAATGATTGATTGGCCTAACTGCAGCCACATCTTTAGACCAGAAGCCTAAGAAACAGCGTGGGCGATTCATGAAACTTCTGGCGTCGATAGTCACAGCTTTGGGCCTGGCCCTTCCGGTGTACGGCCAAACCGCGGCGGAGCCCGTGGTGGTGGAGCTTTATACGTCGCAGGGCTGTTCCTCCTGCCCGCCGGCCGACGCGCTGCTGCACAAGCTGGCCGCGCGCGAGGACGTGCTGCCGTTGGCGCTGCACGTGGACTACTGGGATTATATCGGCTGGAAAGATGAGTTCGCGAGGCCTTCGCACACGCAGCGGCAAAAGGGTTATGCCCATGTGGGCGGGCGCCGGATGATCTATACGCCGCAAATGATCATCATGGGTCAGGATGACGTTGTTGGCGCCGATGCGATGGAAGTGGCGGATGCCATCGCCAAGCATAAGGACCAGCCGCGCCCGGTGTCGCTGGAGGTCGAGCGGCGGGGGGAAGAACTGGTGATCCGGCTGCAGCCTCGGGTTCAGATGCCGGACGGCAAACTGGTGGTGCAGCTGGTGCGCTATACGCCGGAGCGGACCGTCAGCATCAAACGCGGCGAACTGGCCGGGCGAACGCTGTCCTATTCCAATGTGGTTGAGGACTGGGCAGTGGCGGCCGAATGGGACGGGGCAGGGGATCTTGAGGTCTCAGTTGCGGCCCCGGGTGATCTTCCTGCTGCAGTGCTGGTGCAGGAAGCCCCGTTTGGCCGCATCATTGCCGCGGCCCGGGCAGATTAACTAACCCAGCGGATTAGTCTCCTGCCGGTTCTGCGCCAGCTTCAGGCTTGCGGAAGGCAGCCTGATGTTTCCAGCGGCGGTGAATCCAGAACCACTGGCCTGTGTGCTTGCGCACGATGGCTTCTAGATCCGCACTCAGCGCTTTGGTCATTGTGAGAGGGTCGGAATGCGGCACCTCCGCATTCATCACGATCTCGAAATCCAGCCCGTTTTCCTGGCGCACCGCATAGACCGGGATCAGCGCGGCGCCGAATTTCAGCGCCAGTTCGGCGGGTACCGTTGAGGTCACCGCGGGCTTTCCAAAAAAGTCGATCAGCTCTCCGCCCTGGGCATGCAGGTCAGTCACGATGGCCGCGATGCCGCCTTTCTTCAGGTGGCGCACCAGTTCGACCATACCGCGTTTGCCCTGTTCGAACATCAGGTCGTGATTTGCTTTCATGGCAGCGACATAATGTTCGTTGAAATAGGGGTTGGCCATGCGCCGGTACAGTGATCCCATCTCGTGGCCGCGGGCCACCAGCGCGGCGCGGGCAGCGTCGTAATTGCCGAAATGAGCGGTGGCGAGCAGGACAGGGCGGCCTTCTGCGCGGGCAGCCTCAAGCGCCTCAAGACCGGGGCCGGTAATGGGGGCTTGGCGGGCGCGTTCAAAGAACGCCTGGCCTGCATAAAGCTCGGCAATCATCCGGCCGGCATTGTCGCTGACGTCCCGGTAAAGCTCCGCCGCGTCCAGTTCGGAGAGTTCCGGGCTGACCAGTCTCAGATTGTCGCGCACCCGTTTTTCAAAGCCGGCGGCGCGGCCCATGAGGGTGACAAGCCGGCCGAGCAGCGGCACCCGCAGCCGGTAGGGGATGAGACCGGCGCCAAGCAGCAGCCCGCGCAGAAACAGGTTGCTGCCAAAGTATTTGACATGGCTCCAAGTGGAGAGCTCGGAAGGATTTGCGGGCATGGCGTCTGGATTGCTGCGGCGCAGGACTGCGGCTGGAAGCCTGCATCATAAGCTGCTGCAGCAGCAGGCACAAGCGCGTCGCGGAAATGGCGGCTGCGGCCTGGTTCAGGGCGTTCCTATTCAGCCGCCTTCTTCCTCTTCTTCATCCGATTTCAGTTCAATTTCGCCGGTGGCGACCATGTCGCGCATCGCTGAGATGATCATGCTGAAGGCAGCTTCGCCATCGGAACGTTTGACCTTGCCGCGCTCCGCCACTTCCTCGCGGATATTGTCAGCCATCCGGCTCGACATGTTGGCAAGCAGGAAGTCGTTGGTGGCGACGTCTTCCTCGTCGGTGGCAAAGGCCATGGCGGTGACCAGGTCCGGCTGCGACAAGACCCGCATCAGTTTGGGCACATCGTTTTTCTGCATCCGTTCGCCGATCAGCGCGTAGGTGAAGATCGCTTTGCGCACGCGGGTGGCGAATTCCTCGTCCTCTTCGTCGAGCGCGGTCAGAACCTCGTCGCGTTTGGCTGCTGCGGCTTCGGTCAGGATGCCGCCCAGGCGCTGGCCCGGGGTATCGTCGAAGGCAAGTTCCGGCCGGGCTTCGACCTGCGCGGCCAGCGACAGGCCGATGCGGTCGACGGTTTCGGGTGTGACGTTGGCGGTCTGGCTGACAGCATATGTGATGCGGCGCGCCACCGGGCCAGGCAGATGCACCAGCATCTGTGCGGCTTTGGCGGTATCCAGCTTGGACAGCAGGACAGCGGCCACTTCGGTGCTTTCCGCTTCGGCCAGGCCGGCCAGATCTTCGGGGGGCAGCTGCTTGAGCCGCTCCCAGGGATCGCCAAACTGGCGCACGCCGGCTTCCTTGCGCAGGCGGCTGTGGGTGTAGCGGCTGATCTTGCCTTCCATGGCGTTCAAAGCGCCCGCCAGCCCGTTGGGGAAATGCAGGCCGACATTGTCCAGCAAATCGGCGAATTCATTGGCGACCGTGTTCAGCGTATCACGGTCGACAATGCTCATATTGCCCATCTGCTTGGTCAGCTCCAGCTGCAGGTCATCCGGCAGCTCCTCGAGCGGGATTTCCGCGCCTTCGTTCAGCAGCAGCCGGACAATGATTGCGGCCTTGGCCTTGCCGCTGAGCCCGCCGGCACCGCCGCCTGCCCCCAGCGGAGCCGGGGCCGCAAAACCGCCCGCATCCATTCCGCCGCCCGCCATGGGAAGTGCCAGCATATTGTCTTGAGGCATTCTCGCACCCTACCAAAGATTCTTCTCAATCGTGGGCAGGATAGGCCGCAAGCCGTAAAAAAATGCTGAAGCCTAGTAGCTGTAGGAAGTACCTGTTTCCAAGGCGTTGCGCAGCGATGCTTCTGCCCAGGTGCCATCGCCGCCGCGGGCCCTGATCTCTTTCCACTGTATCAGGGCGAGCCCGTATTTCCCCTGTTCCACAAGACCTTGGCCCATATATGAGCGGGCAAGGATGTTATCCGGATCCTGGGCCAGCGCCTGATCGTAATAGGCCTGCGCCAATTCAAGATTGCCCTGTTTGCGGTGCGTGAAGCCCCAATAGGTCAGCACCAGCGAATCCTGCTGGTCCGCCATCGCGCTGAGAACCGCCTGGGCGTCTTCCTGGCGGCCGGCATAGGCCAGCTCGCGCACCGCACCCATCAGCTCCTGCTGGTTCAGCGAGGATTTGCGCGCCCGCACACAGCGTTTCTTTTCCTCATCCCACACCCGTTTGCCTTTGCAGGTCTTGGTGGTTTCGGTGGGCTTGGGCGGGTTCCAGTCGTTGCCGCTGGCGGCAAAGGCCGCCAGCGGAAGGGTCAGAGCAGCGGCCAGAGCAAAATAACGCATATCATCAACTCCTGATGTGCAAAGTCTCGTTCAATGTACTCAGAGAACCCGCCAGGCGGCGACTTTATTCATTTCACAAATGCGTTTTTTGAATCTTTCCGGCTCTCTGCAAACGAAAACGCCCCGCCGGTCCGGCGGGGCGCATCTGATAGAACAGGCGGACCGGCTTATTCGCCGAAGACCCGCTTGAAGATCGTGTCGACATGCTTGGTGTGGTAGCCCATGTCGAATTTTTCGTTGATGGCCTCTTCGCCCAGGGCAGCAACCACATCGGCGTCCGCCAGCAGCAGCTCGCGGAAGTCAACGCGGTCTTCCCAGACCTTCAGGGCGTTGCGCTGCACCATCGCATAGGCGTCCTCGCGGCTGACACCGGCTTGGGTCAGGGCCAGCAGGACGCGCTGCGACATCACCAAGCCCGGGAATTTGTTCATGTTGTCCAGCATGTTCTCGGGGAACACCAGCATCTTGTCGATAACGCCGGCCAGACGGTGCAGGGCAAAGTCCAGGGTGACGGTGGCGTCCGGGCCGATGCCGCGCTCGACGGAGGAGTGTGAAATGTCGCGCTCGTGCCACAGCGCCACGTTCTCCATCGCCGGGATCACGGTCATGCGGACCAGGCGGGCCAGGCCGGTCAGGTTCTCGGTCAGAACCGGGTTCTTCTTGTGCGGCATTGCCGAGGAGCCTTTCTGGCCCATCGAGAAGAATTCCGCGCCTTCCAGCACTTCGGTGCGCTGCATGTGGCGGATTTCCACCGCGACGTTTTCGATCGACGACGCAATAACGCCGAGGGTCGCAAAGAACATTGCGTGGCGGTCGCGCGGGATCACCTGGGTCGAGATCGGTTCGGCGCGCAGGCCCAGCTGCTCGCAGACGTGCTCTTCAACCGCCGGGTCGATGTTGGCGAAGGTGCCAACCGCGCCGGAGATTGCGCCGGTGGCCACTTCCCAGCGGGCCTTTTCCAGGCGGTTCTTGTTGCGGTCCATTTCAGCGTAGAAGCGGGCGAAGGTCAGGCCCATGGTGGTGGGCTCGGCGTGGATGCCGTGGGAGCGGCCGACACGTACGGTGTTCTTGTGCTCCAGCGCGCGCTTTTTCAGCGCGGCCAGCAGCTTGTCCATGCCGTCCAGCAGGATATCGGCGGCGCGCACCAGCTGTACGTTCAGGCAGGTGTCCAGCACGTCCGAGGAGGTCATGCCCTGGTGGACAAAGCGGGCTTCTTCGCTGCCCACGTGTTCAGCCAGATGGGTCAGGAAGGCAATCACGTCATGTTTGGTGACGGCTTCGATTTCGTCGATGCGCGCGACGTCGAACTCCACGTCTTTGGCTTTCCACACCGCATCGGCGTTCTCGCGCGGGATCACGCCGAGGTTGGCCATGGCTTCGCAGGCATGGGCCTCGATCTCGTACCAGATCTTGAATTTGGTCTCAGGCGACCAGATGGCGGTCATCTCGGGGCGGGCATAGCGCGGGATCATGGGCGGAAGCACCTTTATGTGATTGTGCAGCAGATGCCCGGCCTATTAGAGGAGGAGAGGAGAGACAGCAAGGCTGGGAGGACGGCATGAGGCAGATTGCCCTGATGATTGCGGTATCATGTGCGGTTTCGCCGCTGTGGGCGGCAGAGTGGCGGGTCCTGAGCGGGGAAGAGGTGCAGGCGGCGCTGGAAGGGCGCAAGCTGGTTTACGGCAACGGCGCCTGGCAGGAGTTACGGGCTTCGGGGCGGACGCTCTACAATGCCGGACAGGACAGCTGGGGACACTGGGGCGTCAGAGACGGTAAATACTGCTCTACCTGGCCGCCATCGGATCTCTGGGCTTGCTATGTGCTGGAAAGCGATGGCGAGGCACTGCGTTTTACCGGCAAAAGCGGTGATGTCACGACGGGACGCTACGCAGACGAATGAGTGACAGCAGCGGCGGTTCTCCCGCCTGCGCTGCGGCCTTCCTGCGAAGGCCTGCCGCAGTTGGGCCCGGCGCCGCGCCAAGGCGCGGCGCCGGGCCCAAGGCCGCTGATGTTGCAGGTTCCCTGCAACGTCCGGGCGCGGGAGCTCCCCGGCGGCTCCGTTACACGGCGGCCTTGTGCTGTTTGGCATCCAGATGCGTTACAACCTTGGCGCCGCTTTCCAGGGTCCGGTGCACCGGGCACCGGTCGGCAATTTCCATCAGCTTGGCGCGCTGTTCATCGCTTAGCGGCCCGCAGAGATGGATCACCCGGGTGAACTGGTCGATCTTGGCCGGGCCGGTGGGCTGGGCGTCCTGGGCGTGCACCTTGTCGTGGCTCACATCGACACTGATCCCTTCCAGCGGCCAGCCCTTGCGGCGGGCATACATGCGCAGGGTCATCGAAGTGCAGGCGCCAAGACCCGCTGCCACAAACCCGTAAGGCGACATGCCGCGGTTGGTGCCGCCGTAGGCCAGGGGTTCGTCTGCATAGGTGTGGTGGCTGGGGCCGGACTGGACGTCCTGCAGGAACCCCTCCGGGTCGGCTTCAGTGACACGCAGGATGCCTTCCGGCGCTCCGGGCGGCGGCGCAGGCGGCGACATGTCAATGTAGCGGCTGGCCCAGGCCGAAATCACTTCGGCAGCATACTCCGCATCCGCAGGCCGCGAGATCAGATGGTCGGAATCGTCCAGTGTGACAAAGCTCTTGGGATGTTTGGCGGCAGTGAAGATCGAGGCGGCATTGTCGATACTGACGGTTTCGTCGCGCGGTGCGTGCAGGACCAGAAGGGCAGCCTTGAGGTCGGTTATCGCCGGAGACAAAGCTTCGGCCGTGATGTCGTCGACAAATTCCTTGCCGATCACGAAGGGCCGCCCGCCCAGGCAGACTTCGGCTTGGCCCTTGGCTTCGATTTCCGGCAAGGCTGCATCGAAGTGATGCGAAACATGGCCGGGATCAAACGGCGCGCCCAGGGTGACCACCCCCTTGACCGTGGGGATGCCAGCCCGTGCCCGCAGCACTGCCGCGCCGCCCAGGGAATGGCCGATCAGCAGCGACGGCGCCATATTGCGCGAGGCCAGATACCGTGCGGCCATGATCAGGTCCGCCACGTTGGAGCTGAAGGTGGTATTGGCAAACTCGCCCTCTGAATGCCCAAGGCCGGTGAAATCGAACCGCAGTACGGCTATGCCCATGGCCGCGAGCCGCCCGGCAATGCGCCGCGCTGCCGGGATATCCTTGGAGCAGGTGAAGCAATGGGCAAAGAGAGCGGTTGCCAGAACCGGCCCTTCGGGCAGATCGAGGCGGGCAGCAAGGGTGTTTCCGGCGTGGCCGGGGAAGGAAATGCGTTCCGTGGGCATGGGCGTGGCCTTTGTTGGGTGTTCCGCATAGATTGAGCGCTCATTGGGTCCTGAACAAGGCAACAGACCCTGACGTCACGGGAAGGTGAAGGCAGATGAGCGGCTGCGCTATAGAAGGCATCGGTTGTTACAGCCCGCGGGATGCGCGGGACCGGGAAATGTGGCGGCGTTTGCAGGCGTTCTGCGAAAGCGAACCGCAGGCGTTTGGCCGCAATCCTGCGGCCGGCCATGTAACCGGATCCGCGTTTGTCATGTCGCCGGATTTGAAAAGCGTGCTTCTGACCCATCACCGCAAGCTGAACCGCTGGTTCCAGCTGGGCGGCCATTGCGACGGTGTTGCCGATGTGCCGTTTGCAGCGCTGAAGGAGGCCTATGAAGAAAGCGGGCTCAGCCGGATCCGGCTTTTGTCAGACCGCGTGTTTGACGTGGATATTCATGAGATTCCGGAAAGCGGCAGAGAATGCGCCCATCTGCATTACGACGTGCGCTACCTGTTTCAGGCGGAAGCCGGAGAGATTGCTGCCAGTGCAGAATCGCACGCACTTGCCTGGGTGCCCTTGGAGCAGCTGGAAGAGGTGACAGACTCGCCCGGTGTTCTGGTGCTGCGGGACAAGCTGCAGCCGTTCCTGGCCAGCTGCTGTTAAACTGTGGCGCCTGACGGCGCCGCAGGTGGAGCCGGCCCCTCCCAGCGGGAGGGGCCGGCCGCCGGGCGCTACGCTTCGCCCAGAAGTTCCTTGTCGAAGGGGTATTTGGTCAGGTTCTCGTAGCCGTCCTCGGTGATCAGCACCTGGTCCTCCAGCTTGATCGAGAAATCGCCGCCTTCGGGGGAAACCAGTGCTTCGACGCAGAGCACCATGCCCGGCTCCAGTTCATAGTCGAAGGCGCCTTCGACCATCTGGTCGGGATAGGCGACCAGCGGCCATTCATCGCACAGGCCGACGCCGTGCATCATGCAGCCGTATTTCTGCTTCTGGAACTGTTCATCCAGCGGGTGGCAGCCGCGCGACAGCTCCTGAATGTTCACGCCAGGCTTCAGCATCTCCATATTGTGGCGGATGTGTTCCAGCCCGTGCTGCATGGCATAGATCATGTCAGCCCGCGGTTTTTCATCGCCGATCCACCAACTGCGGGAAATGTCGATGCAGATGCCGTAGGAGCCGACCAGATCAGTGTCAAAGCTGATCATCTCGTTGTTTTGGATGATGCGGGGGCCGCATTCCTGGAACCACGGGTTGGTGCGCGGACCGGAAGCCAGGAGGCGGGTTTCGATCCACTCGCCGCCGCGGCGGATGTTTTCCGCGTGCAGAACCGCCCAGACGTCATCCTCGGAGATATTGCCGCCGGGGATCTGTTCGCGGGCGAATTTTTCCATGGCGGCCACCGCGGTTTCGCAGGCGTGGTGGGCGCAGCGCATTGCCAGGATCTCATCCGGGCCTTTCACCGCGCGGCATTTCTCAGTCAGCTCTTCGCCCGGGAAAATCTCCAGCCCCTGCGCCTCCAGCGCCCGCAGGCCGTGCAGCATCACCTTGTCCACCGCCAGCCGTTTGTTGCTGCCGCTGTGCTCCTCCAGCAGGATGCGCACCTCGTTGGAGAACTTGTCGGCGGCCACGTCGATCTTGTCGCCGCGGTCAAAGTAGAACAGATCTGCGCCGGCGCGCTGTTCGCGCACCAGCGGGTTGAATTCGCTGAGGAACGGCGACTGCTTGTAGTCCCACAGCACCATGTAGCCATCGGCGCAGACAAGCAGCGCCCGGAACGGGTTGTGGGTGTTCCACAGCTGCATGTTGGTGCTGTCGGTGGCGTAGCGGATGTTCAGCGGATCGAAGACCAGAAGGCCGCCGTAGCCGCGGTCATTGATGTGCTTGACCAGCCGTTCCCAGCGGAACTTGCGCAGCGCCTGCAGATCGGGCAGCTGCAGGCCTGCTTCGGCCCACTCGGAGAAGGCCAGCTGGGTCGGCCCGATTTCAACCCGGTCATTGTCATTGGGGGTGTTGTCGCCAAGATTTGCGCCGCGGGTCGGGTCGATCTTGCGGATGTCGCGGTAATGCTCGTTCATGCGTGGCCTCCGTCGCTGCACAGGTCTGTCCAATTGTCGTCAATGTGACAGCCCCTGCAGCCGGAATCGCTGCAGAAAACGACTGATTCCACGGTCGTTTCTGACCTATGATGCAACGTCGCGGGTGGTTTCCCGGGAGGGGGATGCTATCGGAGATGAATGACCGAGATTCTGCAGAAAACCATTCCTTACAATCCGCTTGAGGAGAAAAAGCTCCCTGGTGTCCAGCCGCTTGGACCGGAGGAGTGGTTAACGGCGGATGAGGCCTTTTCCGGCCAGATGGCGGAACGCCGGCGCCTCCTTTCGGAAAGACGGCAGGACGTTCTGCAATTGGACGTTGGCGCGATGGCTGCGGCGCAGGAACTGCTGCAGATGGTGCTGGACACGGTTTCTCCTGGTGCGCGGCAAACGGCGGTTCGGCCGGATGGCGTAGCGGTGCCTGTTGATCCGAAGGATCCGCTAGGCACCTTGGGACAGATTGCGCAGCAGGATTTCTGCATCCTTCAGAAACCGGAAGGCGCGGACGAGCATGTGCTGACCGGTGCGGTGCTGTGCTTTCCGGCCAGCTGGACGCTGGCGGAAAAATTCATGCGGCCGCTGACCGGAATACATGTGCCTGTCGGCAGCTACGATGCGGGTATTGCGGCAAGAGTGCAGCGTCTGTTTGACGGGGTTCAGGCAGGGCGGCCGCTGTGGCGGTTCAATGCGCTTTGGTATCAGGATCCGGCCCTGTTTCAGCCGCGCAGCCAATTTGCGCCGCGGGACCGGTCGCATGGGACGCGGGCAGATTATCTGCGCAGCGAAAAACAGATGATCCTGCGTCTGCCGCAGAGCCGCGCGGTGGTGTTCGCCATTCATACCCGTGTGCTGGCACGGCAGGATGTGATGCGGCAGTGGGGCACGCCGGGGCAGGCGGGCTGAGACCGGATCACGGACCCAGCAGCCGGGCAGCCTGCACCATGCCGGCGCTGTCCAGAAACAGGATCAAGGCGGTCAGCAGCAGCAAGTGGCTGACAAACCGAAGCCGTTTGCTGCTGGAAAGAGTGAAAGCCGCCACTACCGAGGCCCCAAGCCGGCTGCCCCAGCCTTGAGAAAGATTATGCACTGCGGCTGGCATGCGGGCACGGGTGGCTGCCGCAGCCTGGATGGTTCTTGCAGCGGCAAAAGCACGGTCGCAATGGGCCTCAAGCTCCTGCGCGGTCTGCTCAACCGGGGTAAAGCAGTCCCGGCCCCGTGGGCGGGGCAATGCCTCTTGAAGGGGGGCTGCAGCCGCACGCTCCGCTTCTTGCTGCCGCGGTTCAAACGCACTCAGAAACTGCTCGCAGGTGAGCGCTACGTCAGAGTCCAGCCACTCGACCGAGGTCGCCTCCACCTCAGGCAGCAAACGGCGCAGCGTTTCTGCCAGCAGCAGTTCAGAGATCTCTTGATCGCAATGGCTGGGGTAAACAGACGTCAGGGACAGTTCCAGGAATGCTGCGGGCTGCAGCATGCTGCTCGTCAGCTTGCTGGCACGGCGCAGCGGCACCCGGCGCAAACGGACCGTCACGAGGTAATGGTCGCTTTGCAGCTTGGCGGTGTTTTCGGCGCGGGCTTCAATCCGGTCCGCGGGGTGCCCGAAGTCGTCAAGCGTGTCCACAACCGCAGTCACCGCTGCAGAGAGGGTTCCGGAGTCGCGGTATTCCAGCCCAAGCCTGCCTGTGTATTCTACCTTCTCTGCCACCGTCCGGATCCTCCATTCAGGGTGCCGATAAAGAAAGAATAAAATTTGAAGTAGTTAAAAGTGGGGCAGGGAAGGTGTCCTGAACGGAAACCAGGAAGGCACGGGAAAGGAAAATGGGGCGAAGGGTAAGGTGTTGTTTTTTAAAAAAAATGACTAAAAATGCAGGCTTTTCCAGGCCGGATTGCGGCTCAACTGTGGCGGCGGGCGGTCACATTGATGCCTCAGGGCCTACAATCGGGCGGGAATCGCGGGAACTGTTCCGGGCCTCAAGGCAGCTGTCTTTGCACCCGAAATGAAGCCGGGCGCAAAGGCATCGTAAATCCGAAGGCGTCAGCCGTCGATCTGGCGGCCCATGATAGCCAGAGACTGCTGATAGACTGTGGCGGCATTCCATTCTTTCAGGACACGGTAGTTCGGTTCGCCTTCCTGATAGCCCCGGCCGGGCTTCCAGCCCTTCTGGCGCAGGTAGTGGGCAGTGGACGCCAGAGCATCGCCCATATTGTAAAAGTCGACCCGCCCGTTGCCGTCCCAATCCACGCCGAATTCCAGGGCATTGCCGGGGAGAAACTGAGTGTGGCCAAGTTCGCCGTGTTTGGCACCAAGGGTCGCGGGCGTGATTGCACCCTGGTCCACCAGTTTCAGTGCTCCCAGAGCATGCGGGCGGAAGAAGTCCGAACGGCGGCAGTCGTAGGTCAAAGTGACAATGGCCGAGACCACCTGGCTGTCGCCCATGTAATTGCCAAAAGCGGTCTCCATGCCGTGGATGGCAATCAGGATGCCTGCGGGCACGCCGTATTTCCGTTCAAGGGCGGCATAGAATTCCGGGTTGCGGGCTTTGCGCTTGCGTCCCTGGGCCACGATTGTCGCAGAGCCGCGGATCTGCATGAATTTCTCCAGCGAGTATTTGAAGCTTTTCTGGTTGCGGTCGGCAGCAATAGTGCGGCGGGCATATTGCGCCGATGCCAGCGCTTGCAGCCCGGCCTTGCGGACGCCCGCGCGCTTGGCATCGCGGGTGAATTCCTGCTTCCAGGCATCAAACCCGGCAGAGGTGTTTCCGCAGGTGGCGGCAAGGGCGGGCGAAGCAAGCAGGGCGGAAATCAGGACAGGGGCCAGAAAGCGGCGCATATAAGAACTCTCGAAATGTGACTCGTGCGCCTGCAGCCTAACGTGCTGGCGCCCTTTGTCTAACGGGAATTCCGCGCTTAGGTTCCCATTGGCCTAGGCAAAGGCGCCAGCGGCGGCCAGGGCCAGCCCATCGGCAACGGCCGTCATGGCATTTGCCGTTTCGGTGCGGGCATTTGGGCAGAGCGCTTGCATCTGTGCCTGTACAGCCGCCAGCAGCGAAGAGCCGCCGACTAGAACAATCCGCTCCACCTGATCCTGGGCAAGCCCGGCCATTTTCAGGGTTTCCGCTGCACAGGCTCCGATGGCTGCGGTCTGCTCCGAAAGCGTGCGGTTCATCTCTGCCGCGGGCAGAGGTACGGACAACCCGCGCTCCAGCAGCTTCAGGTCGATGGCAGCGCTGCCTTCTGCACCATTGGCCCTGATCTTGCCGCGCTCCACTGCAAAGGCAAGCTCATGGCCCAGCTCGTCCTCCAGCACCGCAACCAGGCGGGCAAGCTTGTCCGGCTCCGCCGCATTGGCGGCCAGATCCTGCGCTGCGCGGCGGCTTTCGGGGGTATAGAGGAAAGGGATCATCTGCCAGGTGGCCAGATCGTTGAACAGGCGGTTGGGCGCGGGCAGGCTGCCGCCGCCGAATGTGTTGCGGATCTGGCTGCCGCGGCCCAGAAGCGGCATCACATGATGGATGCTGAGCTGGCGGTCGAAGTCGGTGCCGCCCAGCCGGACGCCGTTTGACGCCAGGATCCGGGTGCTGCCGTCCTCCTTCTGCACAAAGGCGGTAAAGTCCGAGGTGCCGCCGCCGATGTCGACGATCAGACCCGCGCCCGGTGCAGGGGCGGCCGCGCGCAGGGCGGCTTCGGGTTCGTACATGAACATCACGTCCTGAAACCCGGCCTCGAGATAGCAGGCGCGCAGATCCTTTTCGGCCTGCGTATCGCGGTCCGCGTCCTTGGAGTGAAACCGCACCGGCCGGCCCGACAAGGCATGGGTGAACTGCATATGGGTGGCCGTTTCGGCGCGCTTCTTCATCTCTGCCAGAAACCGGGAGATAATGGTAGCAAAGCTGATCCGCTCGCCTCCAAAGCGGCGTTCCTCATGCAGCAGAGGGGTGCCCAGAAGGCTTTTGAGCGCGCGCATAAACCGGCCTTCCTCGCCGCAGATGAGGGCGCGGGCAGCGCTGTGGCCGATCCGCATGCTGCGGGCGTCTTCTTCAAAGAACACAGCCGTCGGCAGGGTCTGTTCTCCGGGTTCCATCTCCACTAGCCAGGGTCGGACGCCAACCGTAATCCCGGCCGCCGAGTTGGAGGTGCCAAAGTCGATGCCAAGGGTGTTTGGTGCTGTCATAGGGAGGCTCCGGCTGGATCAGGGGAACCAGCGGCAATACCATCTTCGTGCCGAAGGGCAATCGGCTTCTTCGCCGGGCAGGTCAGGTTTGCTGCAGATCGGGCCAAAGCTCCGGGTCCAGTTCGCTTATAAACGGCGCCAAGGTTTCCTGATGCTGTTCCCACTTGCGGACAGACCGGGCGTGGACCGGTTCACGGACCTGATGGACGCTTGCGGTCAGAACCTGTCCGGCGTGACGGTGCGGTTCAGCCATTTCCGCCACCCATTCCAGCCCGCAGTGTTCAGCAATGATCCGGCTTCCGCCCTGCACGTCCGCGACAAGGTCCTCATAGTTCACGTCGAGGATCCGGCCGGGCAGCACGCGGTGCCAATGTGCCATCAACCCGGCGTAGAGGTTGAACCGATGTGCCATCGCCCGCAAATCATAGGTGAAGGGAAGTGCGCCGCCGGCAAACAGAGTCTGCCATTGGGAAAGCGCTGTGTCGCGAGGGTCCCGGCGCAAATGGATGACCTTGGCATGGGGGGTGGCCTGTAAAAGGAAACCCAAGAACCGGAAGTTCTCTGGCATTTTGTCAACATAAGCACGGCTGCCGGCAGCCTTCGGCGGCAAATTTTCCCGTGTGACGCGGGCCAGTTCCTGCACCTCCGCTGTGCCGAATGGCGAACTGGTCAGCAACGCGGCCACCATCCGTTCGTCGATGCGCCGTTCGCCGGCGGCGAAGACCGCCGGGTGTGCGCCCAGCATGGCCTCTGTCAGTGTTGTGCCAGAGCGCGGCATTCCGACAACGTAAATCGGAAACGGCCCTTGCCCGGCCTCGGGCTGAAGGGCAATGGGGGCAGGACAGCGGGACAGCACCTCCTGACTCAGATGGTTCTGCTGCCGACGGTCGTAGGGCAGGATCTGTGAGACGGACTTGTTTCCGGCGCGGTAAAACTCAGCTGCTTGCACCTGGTCACCTGACCGGCGCGAGAGGTGGGCTGCGGAAAATTCCGCAGTTGCACGATCCAGCGTCTTGGGCGCGGCCCTCTTCAGTGCGGCAATTGCCGCAGCCTGTATCTCTCCCAGCTGTTCGGAAGGCAGAGCGAGAGCCAATTGCAACAGAGCTTCGCCATCGTCTGGGTTCAATCGCAAAACTTCACGGTAGACGGAGGCGGCCTGCTCACGCTGGCCGGCCGCGTTCAACTGCGTTGCGATACGCAGAAGCGTGTGGGTATTGCCGGGTTCTATCGACCGGGCTTGTTCGAGGATGTTCAGCGCCTCATCTGTCTGCAGCTGGTAGGTCAGCAGGTCGGCTATGCTGTAGTGAAGGGGGATGTCACGTGGCATCAGTTCCAATGCAGCCCGGAACCCGTTCAGCGCGGCATTGATTTCGCCCAGACCCTCATCAGCCTCGGCCAAGAGCCTGACAGCCTGCACGTTCTGCGGTGCCAGGTCCACGGCCTTGGCAGCGGCGGCACGGGCAGCCTCTAACATCTGCAACCCCTTGCGGGTGGATGCGAGGGCAAGCCAGGTGTTCACATCCTGCGGCTGCAGTGCAGCAGCCTTGGTCAGGGTGGATTCAGCCTTTGCAGTCTGACCAGCTGCCGCCAGCGCCAACCCGAGGTTCCGGCGTGCGTCATGAAATGACGGGTCCAGCTCCAAAGCCTTGCGGTACAGCGGAATGGCTTCGCGCTCCTTGCCCGCCGCGCAAAGCGCTACCGCTGCAAGGTTGGGAAACAGCGGGTGCGCCTTGTGCTTTTTCATGGCTGCCTTGGCGGCCTTCAGAGCCGCCTTGTGGTTGCCTTGGCGTGTCAGGGTAAGGGTCGTCTGAATGTCGGATTGTAAACTCATGCAGCCAGCAATGGGACATGGCAAGGTGGAAATCAAGCGCCTCCAATTTCCAGGGCACTAAGCGCCCGGCACAAAAAAAGGCGCCCCGAAGGAGCGCCTTTTCCGTAATATCGCTGCAGCTTAGCAGCTGTAGTACATGCCGAACTCCACCGGGTGCGGGGTGTGCTCGTACTTGTGGACCTCTTCCATCTTCAGCTCGATGTAGCCGTCGATCTGGTCTTTGGTGAACACGTCGCCCTGCAGCAGGAAGTCGTGGTCGGCGGCCAGCGCGTCGATGGCTTCGCGCAGCGAGCCGCAGACGGTCGGGATGCCTTCCAGCTCTTCGGCCGGCAGATCGTAGAGGTTCTTGTCCATGGCCTCGCCCGGATCGATCTTGTTCTTGATGCCGTCCAGGCCGGCCATCAGCAGCGCGGCAAAGCACAGGTAGGGGTTTGCCGCCGGATCGGGGAAGCGGGCCTCGACGCGCTTGGCTTTCGGGCTTTCGGTCCACGGAATACGCACGCAGCCGGAGCGGTTGCGGGCGGAGTAGGCGCGCAGAACCGGGGCTTCGAAGCCGGGGATCAGGCGCTTGTAGGAGTTGGTGGACGGGTTGGTGAAGGCGTTCAGGGTCTTGGCGTGTTTCAGGATGCCGCCGATGAAGTAGATCGCCTCGTCCGACAGGTCAGCATATTTGTCGCCGGCAAACAGCGGCTTGCCGTCTTTCCAGATCGACATGTTGACGTGCATGCCGGAGCCGTTGTCGCCGTAGATCGGCTTCGGCATGAAGGTTGCCGATTTGCCGTAAGCGTGGGCCACATTGTGGATCACGTATTTGTACTTCTGCAGCTCGTCGGCCTGTTTGGTCAGGCTGTCGAAGATCAGACCCAGCTCGTGCTGGCAGGAGGCCACCTCGTGGTGGTGCTTGTCCACTTTCATGCCCAGACGCTTCATGGTCGACAGCATTTCAGAGCGCAGGTCCTGCGCTTCGTCGGTCGGGTTCACCGGGAAGTAGCCGCCCTTCAGGCCCGGTCGGTGGCCCATGTTGCCCATTTCGAATTCGGCGTCGGTGTTCCAGGAGCCGTCGGTTGCGTCGACTTCATAAGACACCTTGTTGATGGTGTTGGAGTAACGCACGTCGTCGAACAGGAAGAATTCCGCTTCCGGGCCCATGTAGGCCACATCGCCGATGCCGGAGGACTTCAGGTAGGCCTCGGCTTTCTGGGCGGTGCCGCGCGGGTCGCGCTCATAGGCTTCGCCGGTGTCGGGCTCAACGATGGAGCAGTGCAGGCACAGGGTCTTTTCCGCGTAGAACGGGTCGATATAGGCCGAGGTGGTGTCCGCCATCAGTTTCATGTCGGAGTTTTCAATCGACTTCCAGCCGGCGATCGAGGAGCCGTCGAACATGAAGCCTTCTTCCAGGAAGTCTTCGTCCACCAGGTCCACGTCCACGGTCACGTGCTGCAGCTTGCCGCGCACGTCGGTGAAGCGGATGTCGACGTAGGCCACGTCTTCTTCACGGAGAGTCTTGAGAACTGCGTCTACGCTCATTCCCTTGGTCCTTCTGATATAGGTATCTGGAGATTTCGTGTGTGTTTACAGCGCGTCCGGGCCGGTCTCGCCGGTACGGATGCGGATGGCTTGCTCGACGGGCGAAACAAAGATTTTGCCGTCGCCGATCTTGTCGGTCTTGGCAGCGTCGACGATGGCTTCGATCGCCTGGTCGACCTGATCGTCGTCCAGCACAACCTCGACCTTCACCTTGGGCAGGAAGTCGACAACATATTCGGCGCCGCGGTACAGCTCGGTGTGGCCCTTCTGGCGGCCGAAGCCTTTGACCTCGATGACGGAAAGACCCTGGACGCCGACGTCCTGCAACGCTTCCTTCACCTCATCCAGTTTAAAAGGCTTGATGATGGCTTCGATCTTTTTCATCGGCATGGCTCCTCGCAAGCTTGTTGGGGGTGTCATTTCACTTCTAAATGAAGGCAGCAATGCAAGGCTGTGCAGCTGCGGCATTTGAAGGCGGGATTTGAAGCTGTCTGCCTAAAAATTAAGCGCTGCGCCCGGAAAATGCGCAGAATTGAATCGGGGAAGGGCAAAACATGGCCGAACTGCTGACCGCAGCCCAGATGCGGGCCATTGAGGCGGCCGCCATTGAGTCCGGCGAGGTGACCGGGCTGGAACTGATGGAGCGCGCCGGGCAGGGGGTGGTTGAGGCCATCTTCGAGGAATGGCCGGAGCTGGCGGAGCCTGTTGAAGCCGGGCGAGGGGCCGGCCCCTCGCGCTCCCCGGAGTATTTTGACAAAGAAGAAGAGGCGCGCAGGGCGGTGATCCTGTGCGGGCCGGGCAACAACGGCGGCGACGGCTTTGTTGTGGCGCGGCTGTTGAAGGAGCGCGGCTGGGCGGTGGAGGTGTTTCTTTATGGTGATCCCGACAAGCTGCCGCCGGACGCGAAAGTAAATTATGAGCGATGGCTTAAAGTTGGAACGGTCAGGAATTGGGATGACCAAAAAGTCCGCAGCACTTACGAAAGTGATGACGTCAGTCAGTTTCTGGTTATAGACGCTTTGTTTGGCGTGGGAGTGAACCGCGAAATGCCTTCTGATACTCTGCAGATGTGGTACGGGTTCATGCCATCGGCTCAATACCAATATGCGCATGAACCTAAGGAGGACAGGTTTGTGGCTATCGACCTGCCAAGCGGAATTTGCAGTGACACTGGAAAGAACTTCGGGGCCTTGCCCGCCCATCTTACGGTTACTTTCCACAAGCCTAAGCATGGGCATGTTGCGGGGGAAGGCCCAAACTTTTGCGGAAAAGTTATTGTTAAAGACATCGGTCTATAAGCTCAGTGAGCCAAACAGACGGAGCGGCTATGAATCCTTTTACAGAAGAAAACCTTCCTGACTTGAAGAAGGCTGCAGGACATAAGTATTCTCATGGTCACGCCCTTATCCTTTCCGGCGGAGCGGGAAAAACCGGGGCGGCCCGGCTTGCCGCCCGCGGTGCGTTGCGGATCGGGGCAGGGCTGGTTACCGTCGGCTCGCCGCGCTCGGCGATGTTTGAAAATGCCGCCAACCTTACTGCGGTCATGCTGCAGCAAATTGATGGCGCGCATGGTGTCAGTGAGCTGCTGGAAGATAAGCGGTTCAACGCGGTCTGCCTTGGCCCCGGCATGGGCCGCGGCGCGGATACTCAGGCCATCGTTCTGGCTGTGCTGAAGGAAAAGCGTGCAACCGTGCTGGATGCAGATGCGCTCACCCGGTTTGAACTGAAGCCCGGAGCCCTGTTTGAGCTGCTGCACGAGAACTGCGTGATCACCCCCCATGGCGGCGAATTCGCCAAGCTGTTTCCGGATCTGGCAGAGAAGCTGAATGCGCCTGCCGCAACCGGCCCGGCGTATTCCAAGGTCGATGCCGCCCGGGAGGCCGCCAAACGCGCGGGCTGCACCGTTCTGTTCAAGGGGCCCGACACGGTGATTGCCGCGCCGGACGGGCGCTGCTCGGTCAATTCGGCCCATTACGAGCGCTCGGCACCCTGGCTCGCGACCGCTGGGTCAGGCGATGTCCTTGCGGGCTTCATAGCTGGTTTGATGGCGCGCGGCTTTGCACCAATGCAGGCGGCGGAAACCGCGGCCTATCTGCATGTTGAATGCGCGCTGGAATTCGGCCCCGGCCTGATTGCCGAGGACCTGCCGGAGCAGATCCCCGCCGTGTTCCGCAAGCTGGGGCTGTAAAGCTCCGGCTCAGGCCGCCGGGCGCAGGTCTTCGGGGGCTTGCGCCGCTGCGGCCAGTTCCATGCCGCCTGCATAGATCACATGCGGGCGGGAGAACTCCAGGATGGTCAGCTCCATCATCTGCAGGCCCAGGTCGCGGATGAATTCGCCGTCCACCAGCTCATAAGCGGGAACCACGGCCTGCGGCTGGCCGAACATTGCCTTGGCGCGCCAGTCGCGCACCAGAATCCGCTGGTCCCACGGCACGGTCAGATCGCCGTCGCTCCGGGTGTCGCCCAGCGAGCCGGCCGAGATGCAAACGGCCTGCAGCATGGCCCGGCGGGTCCTGACACTCTCCACCTGAGCCATGCCCTGGGTTCGGGTGATGAGGCTGTCTCCTGCCTTGATCTCCTCGGCAGCACGCTCTCCCTCGCGCCCAAGCACAATAGTGCCGCGCAAAAGGCTGATATTCTGGCTGCCTTGAAACAGCCGTTGCGGACGGGCCTGGCCGCGCGCAGCCAGCTGCGCGCGCAAGGCCGCATTGCCAAACGGTTTCATGATGTTGCTCGCTCTGTATGCCTCAGATTTTTTTCTGAAACTACGGCACAACCGGATTCCGGGCCTAGTCCTTTCAGGCAGAAATCCGCCTATTGTTGCAATTATACGGACGGATTGTTGCTGTTTTGCACAGCCGCGGGGCGTGAGATTTCCTCTCGCATCCTTGGGAAAGCTTTGCTATTGACCGCGGCACGCAGGGCCAAGTGCTTTGCGGTACGTGCGGGTGTGGCGGAATTGGTAGACGCACCAGATTTAGGTTCTGGCGCCGCAAGGCGTGGGGGTTCAAGTCCCTTCACCCGCACCACTTTGTTTTTAAAAGAAAATATAGAAATTTTGGAGCGCTCTGGACGGCGCCAAATTTTCAGTTTCCCAGAAGGTTTCCCAGTTTCGCGTTCTGTTCATGTTCTAGTCCGGCGGGCCTGAGCCGCTTCTGACAGGTTCCGCTGGTTCGCCCGGATTCGGTTTTTCTTGACCATCTCAAGCGTTTTATAGCCGGTGACTGCTTGGATCTCACTATCGCTTGCGTCGGCTTCGGCGAGCGCAACCGTGGCGGAATGCCTTCGCCGCGCTCCCGGGGCGTTGATGCTGGCAATGTGCAGGTGCGGATCCCGGCTCTTGACTTCGATCAGCCCGTCAGCGCCGACCAGGCCGTCCGGGGAATAACCAAAGTGGGGAAAGCGGTCATTGGTGATGAAACCCACCTCGATCACGATGGCTTACTTCGTGGAATAGAGGTCCCGGGCGACCTCTTCGTCGATATGGCCCCGCAGCATCTTCTCAGAGGTGAACGGATCTTCCTCGGGAATGCCGGTGATCCGCTGCACGGCGATTTTGTTGGCCAGGGCGCGGGTTTTGTCGTTAGCCGCCAGCTTGAGCGCGGGCGTCACGTTCTCTTTGACCACACTGGCCGTCAGCACGCCGCAGCGGAGCTGGTGCCATTCGTCCGTACCTTGCTCTGCGTTGTGCAGCTTCACGGGTCAAAACTGGTTCATGTCTCGCTCCTTTGGAAAAGACCCCCGGCGGCACAGAGTTGCGGCAATGCAGCCGCCGGGGGCGAGTAGGGCGCCAGGACGTAGGACAGGGAGGCGCCCGATTGGGGAGGTTCCGGGGGTCTGGCGCCACGTGGTGCGCAGCGTCTCGGCGCGGCCGGTCAGCTGGGCGCCGACTGAAAGAGCGCAGATAGCCATGCAGTACCAGAAGACGAGGCGGATAGCTGCAGGGCTGGACAGCCAGGGCCGCTGACGCCGCTGCGGTGCAGGGTGTTTCCACGGCCCCTTGTGCTACTTGTGGTCAATTCCCCGGCGGCGCCTGATCGAGGCTCGTTCCGAATTGTTTGGACAGTCTGTGCGGGTTCAGATCAATCCGCTGGATGTGAAGGGGGCCGCATGAAACGTGGCCGGAAACGTGGCCGGCGTGGATGAAGTGATTGAGTATTTTGAGGAGCCAGTATCCTTTTGCCCTGGCTCCTCTTTCAGCTATGACAATCGTCAAATAACGCTGATGTTACCCGTCAAATCTGAGAGCTGCAGATTCTCCAAAGTCAAAACATCACCGCCGCCGAAATCAAACACCACATGGGCGCCGCTCTGGCTGGCATTGCCGAGGGCGTCAGCTTCCGAAGAAAAGCCAAAGTCGGTCAGGATCAGCGTGTCATTGCCATTGCCGAAATCGGTGATCCGGTCGACGTCGTTATTCTTCCTGAACTCGAAGGTGTCGTCGCCACTGCCGCCGGTAAGCACGTCGTTGGCATTGCCGCCCAGCAGGTAGTCGTTGTTGTTGCCGCCGAACAGCGTGTCGCTGCCGCCGCCGCCGCGCAGGCTGTCCTGGCCGTGTCCGGCATAGAGCGCGTCATCGCCGTTGTGGCCATGGAGCGTGTCATTGCCAAGCCCTGCAACCACTGTGTCGTTGCCGGAGCCGGCAGTTATCAGGTCGTTCCCTTCGTTGCCGACAAGGCGGTCATCGCCGCCGCCGCCGGACAGGGTGTCATTGCCTTCGCCGGCATTCAGCGTGTCATTGCCGGTGTCGCCTGACAAGTCATTGGCGCCGCTGTTGCCGGTGATGACGTTATTGGCGGTATTGCCCGTGCCATTCAGATCGCCAGTGCCGGTCAGCATCAGGTTTTCAACGTGCTCCCGCGTGCTCAGATCGTAGGAGACCGAACTATTGACAGTATCGATGCCCCCATCCGCGGCTTCGACTACATTGTCGCCGCTGTTGTCGACCCAGTAGATGTCATCACCGGTGCCGCCATCCAGCCGGTCTGCACCGCTGCCGCCGTCGAGTTCGTCGTTGCCGGAGTTGCCGTAGAGATTATCCGTACCGGTGCCGCCGTTCAGGGTGTCATCACCGGAATGGCCGCGCAGCGTGTCAGCGCCGTTGCTGCCGGACAGGCTATCGTTGCCGCCTTCGCCGCGCAAACTGTCGTTGCCGGAGCCGCCAAAGAGGCTGTCGCCGTGGCTGCCGCCGCTCAGCGTGTCATCTCCGCTTCCGGCGTAGAGCTTGTCATATCCAAGGTTTCCCGACAGGTTATCGTTGCCGTCGCCACCAATCAGGGTGTCTTTGCCATCACCACCACTCAGCGTGTCGTTTCCGGCATTGCCTTCGAGTCTGTCATGGCCGCCTTCACCGGAAATGCTGTCGTTTCCTCCGCGGCCAATGATCGTATCTGCACCATCCGTAATATACGTGATTTCGATCCTGGTGTTTGCCCAAGCGTTCAAATCAAAGGTGACCAAGTCGCCTGAGGAAACCACGCCGTCGGAGTACGAGACTACAGGTTCGGCGTTTGAGTTTTCGCCACCGGCACCACCGTCCCAAACCTCTGTAAGGACGACAAAATACTGCCCATTCTGTACATAGCTACCGAAGTCGAGGGCCACGTTGTCTGAAAAAGAACCGCTGCGTTCGGAAACGAATGCTACGAACCTTTGAGTGTTTGAAGCATCTCCATAACCGTGTACATCAATCTCGCCAGCTTGCTCAAAATCGAACTTGGCCTGCAATCCGACAAGGCTTTCGCTCATCATTTTGAAGACTTCGCCTGAGATCGAGAGCCCGTCGCCGTTGTGATCAAGAAGCGCTCTGTCCTGCGCGTTGTTGAAAGTCAAAGGCCAGATTTGAGCGGTGTCGATGCCATGTGTCGACATCTCGTAGACCATTTCGACCAGCATGGACGCGTGTTTGAGACCTTTTGTGTCCGGCCGACCCTTCTGCGGGTTCCACTCAGTCAGGTGTTGTGTCAGCTCCGGCAACCCTGCGGATCTATCTAAGAGATCCTCGAAACCGTTCACTCTTCTAAAAATATTCGATTTTTCTGTATCGACTCCAGCCAATCCCTTGTCGGCGTAGTAGTGAAGAACGACCCCGTCGATGGCGTCAGCAGCCCCGGATACCGCGTTAATACCGGCTGCAATATCTTCAGCTTGCTCCCAATCGCGTCCCTGCCCGTCAATGGAGTAAGTCAGAAATCCCGGGGGAACCACACCGCCGAATTGGTCATCGATATGGCTCTGCTTGTAAAAGAGAGGGGCCGAACCGCTGTTGTCTACGAAAATTTCGGCATCTTCATTTGGAGAGAAGACAGCGGCCGACGCTGTTGTCTGAACAATGATTTCAGCATCTATTCCCTCAGCGTCGAGCTTTTCCTGGATCTTCACGGAAAGCTGTCCTACCAAGCGTCCGTACTCTGCAGCCGTCATTTGGCCACTGCCCCAGAACTCATTTCCAAGTTCAAAGGTCGTGATGGTCACACCGTTTGCATCCGCGTATTGAAGTGCCGTTTCGATATAAGCGATGACGTCGTCAATGTAGTCCGCGTCCAGCTGGCTTCGAGAGCCGTAGGTGCCGTTTTGCAAAGCGGAAAGAGCGTCTGTTGCGAACCCCACCTGAGTTGGTATCCCCAGCGACACGTCAGCATTAATTTCTCCTGCAGAAACAAAGAAATCATCCAAAGGAGTCAGCACCAGATTTGGGTCAATCTTCGACACGGCTGAGTTGGGGTTTGTCATGTCAAAGTGGGACTCAAAGACAGCGCCACCAGGGAAGCGCAGCGTGGTAGCGCCGAGCTCTTCTACATCTGATTTGTGGGAGTCATTTGGATCAACGAACTCAGTGTCGTAGTGAGTAACTAGGTTAACTCCAAAGAGTGAGGAGTCGATTGTCACGATGTCCGTTGCTGCATCTGTTTCATCAACAATACTATAGGTAGGCATTCCATTCCCCGCAGGTCATTTGAAATTTGAACAAGAAACTGGATGAACTAAAAACTAACCGCACAGTAGAAAGCGGGCATCGGTTACGCAATCACAGAGTGAGGCGAGCTCTGCCCGTTACGTGCGGGGGGTAAAGCGGTTCTGGGTGATCTTTTGGCACTGAGTAGTGGCTGCCTTATTCCACTTACGTGCACGTTGGAGCGGGCCACCGATAGGCAGGATCGCGACGCCATGTGCCAGTTTAGGCCAAGTGCAGCGTTGGTGGTGCTGGCCGGGCCGCTCCTGGGGCGATTTGTGAGCTTCACAGGCATGTTTCAGGAAGCCTGCGACATGCATCCAGTGATTCAGGCGCAGGCGCAAATGTTTGGGCGGTCGGAGAAAGTGAAGTTTGACCCACTGGAGGTAAAAGGGGGGGCGTGGACGCCCGATTGGTCGAACGAAGGGCGGCATGAACACCAAACTGCATGCCATCTGCGACAGCAAGGGGAGCCCGCTGAACTTGTTCGTCACCGCCGGACAGGTCAGCGACTACATCGGTGCCCGGGCTTTGCTGAACAGCTTTCCACACGTCGACTGGTTGCTCGGTGATCGCGGGTAGGACGCCGATTGGTTCAGAGACGCGTTGAGAGACAAACGGATACGCCCGTGCATCCCTGGTCGAAAACAACGCAAGGCCGCTATTCGATGCGACAAGCGTAGATACAAACGGCGTAATCGCATTGAGATCATGTTCGGCAGACTTAAAGACTGGCGGCGTGTCGCAATCCGCTACGACCGCGGCCCAAAGGTCTTCCTCTCTGCCATAGCCCTCGCAGCACTCGACATTTATTGGCTATGAGTCCTGACCCTACTCCCAAGTCTTGCCCATCTGCATTTTAGGGTATCGCTTTCTGCAAATGGCAGTTTCCGGTAGACAGGAAGCGAAGAAAACGCCCGTGTAGGCGTGCTAAGAAAGCATGTTCGTTGAAGCCAGGGCTGCGCTTTAAGCCGCGGCCAGCCAGGCTGTGCATGCCGGGACGCGGCATTGCGCCGGCGGGAAGGGAACGGATGTTGTCAGTTCTTGACCGGTTTTGCCTCATCGGAGTCGCTGCCCGCAAGATCGACTGCGCGTCTCAGTGCTTCGATCAGCTGCAGGGCCGCGGCCCTGCTGCATCTGAGGCGCGCAGTTACTTCGCTGCGCACCTCCACGCTGCCGTTCGGCTTAGGGTCTAGCAGGTTGGCTTGAAGTTCGACCTGGATGTTTCCCCCCGCTTTTCCAAACGTGGTGCATCCGTCGAAATACACGATTTTATCGCTCATGCTCAAACCTCCCAAAGTCAATTCCGGAAAAGCTTATGGGGGGCTCGGGTGGTGCGGCAACTGAAAGTTGCCTGCATGCTTAAGATACTTGCGGGGCCGGGGAGCATTCGGGCTGCAATGAAGGCACCAAGCTGGAAGAACTGCCCGCGAAGGCAGTGAACAGGGCACGGACGCAAAAGCTGGTGTTATTTGAGCGGGGCCGGAGGGGCTGGCCGGCAGAAACCAGCTGCGGGCTACCGTCTTCCCAAAGAGATCAGAAGACGGGGATCCGGTGCAAGACGGACAACTGCAGTTTCCTGCCCGAAGATGCCGCTTCAGGCCAAATGCTGAACTGCTTGCAGGTCGGCACCGGCAATAGCCGAACGGCCCGGGAACCGGTCGCTTTGGACGGCTTGCATATTCAAGGGACTGTGCAAAATAGCACGGTGTCATGAGCGTTTCTGAAGGGTTGCAGAAATTGCATGGCACGCCTGCGAAGGAGGCTTTGCTGAAAGTGATGCAGGTTACGTAACTGATTGCACAGGAGCGGTTTTTTGCTCCTGGAAAGGCTAGATGAGCGAAAATTCGCTCATCCGGGCGCGGTGGAATTTGCCGGCGATTTCAACCCTGAAGGCTCAAAAAATCCCGTGTTAGCCCTGTGGCAGGCAGCGGTCTCAGGGATGGAGAGGCTCGCTGCCGACGGAACAGGAGACTCAAGTAAAATGAGCACCAAATTTGCGGCCCGCGCGGGGGCAGCTTCGCTGGCAGCCGTTCTGGCTGCCCCGGCCGTGGCAGGCCCCACCTATACCACCGACAACGGCGGCAGCTTCCGCTGGTACGGACAATTTAACCCGTCCTTCCAGTCCTTTGATGACGGTCAGGAAGACTTTAACCGGCTGGTGGACAACGAAGCCTCCAACTCGCGGATCGGCTTCTGGCTGGAGCAGAGCTATGGCGAAAACACCCTGCGGTTCAATTTTGAGACCGCTTTTGGCTTCCGCAGTTCGGACGGCGTCAGCCAGCTGACCACCGGCGACAATGTGAGCTGGGACCGGACCAACATCCGGCATGTGGATTTCCAGTTCGACACCGCGCGCTATGGCCGTTTCTCGGCTGGTCAGGGCTCGATGGCGACGGACGGGATCACCGGTGCGGATTTCTCTGGCACCGGTCTGGGCGCGTCCAACTCGGTGGCTGATTCCGCAGGCGGTTATGCTTTCCGAACCAGCGGCGGCGCACTGAGCAGCGTGGATATCGGCGATGCTTTCACCGATCTGGACGGCAGCCGCCTGGGCCGGATCCGCTACGATTCGCCGGACTTCGCCGGGTTCACCTTTTCGACCTCTTACGGCACCGACATCCTTCGGGACGCGAATGACCGTGAAAGCTATGACGTGGCAGTCCGCTGGGCCAACGATGATGCTGCAGGGTTTGCGATCGACACCGGTATCGGCGCCTCCTGGACCGAAGAGACCGGCGAGGCTGACCGCCGCGACATCTCCGGCTCCTTTGCGGTGCTGCACAAGGCCACCGGTCTCTCGCTTAATGTGGCGGCGGGCGAGCGCGACATTGCCGGCACCTATGCTTATGCCAAGCTCGGCTACAAGGCAGACCTGATTGCTGCCGGCTCCACCGCGTTCTCGGTCGACTACTACGACGGCTCCGACATGGTGACGGCAGGCGACAGCGCGGAGTCGTGGGGGGTGGCCGCGGTGCAAAAGATCGACAGCCTGAATGTCGAGACCTACCTGGCTTACCGCGACTACTCCTATGCGGATACCAGTGCCACGACGTACCAGGACGCCAATGTCATCCTGGCCGGCGCGCGCTGGAAGTTCTGAGCTTTCAACTCCCTTGGTTTTCAGAACGGAAACACGTCCCCCGCGGGGCGTGTTTCTTCGTTTTCAAGGGCGGAAACCCTGAAGAAAAGACATTGGAAACCTGCCGATTCCGCTGCGAAGCAGGCAATGCCTCTTGCGCCGCCGCCTTTGTCCACATAGAAGACCGCAAATTGTCTGGGGGCGCCTGCGTGCATGCGCTCCGAATCTCTTATGGGGAATATGATGCAGGTCACCGAGACGCTGAACGAAGGTCTGAAACGCGGCTACGCCATCACTGTCACCGCTGACGAGCTGGCCGAGAAGGTCAACGAGAAGCTCGCCGAAGCGCAGCCGGAAATCGAAATGAAAGGTTTCCGCAAGGGCAAAGTGCCGATGGCACTGCTGAAAAAGCAGTTCGGCCAGCGCCTGATGGGCGAAGCGATGCAGGAAGCCGTCGATGGCGCCATGAACAAGCACTTCGAGGACAGCGGCGACCGTCCGGCGATGCAGCCCGACGTCAAGATGACCAACGAAGACTGGAAAGAAGGCGACGACGTCAACGTCGAGATGTCCTATGAGGCGCTGCCGGAAATCCCCGAAGTCGACTTCTCCGGCGTCGAGCTGGAAAAGCTGGTTGTGAAGGCTGAAGACGAAGCCGTCACCGAGGCGCTGAACAACCTGGCGGAAACCGCCAAGGAATTCGAAGCCCGCGAAGAGGGCGCTGCGGCCGAAGACGGCGATCAGGTTGTAATCGACTTCCTGGGCAAGGTTGACGGCGAAGCCTTTGACGGCGGCGCAGGCGACGACTACCCGCTGACCCTGGGCTCCAACTCCTTCATCCCCGGTTTCGAAGAGCAGCTGGTCGGCACCAAAGCCGGTGAAGAAAAAGACGTGAACGTCACCTTCCCGGAAGAATACGGTGCAGAGCACCTGGCCGGCAAAGACGCTGTCTTCACCTGCAAGGTGAAAGAAGTCAAAGCCCCGAAAGCGGCCGAGATCGACGACGAGCTGGCGAAGAAATTCGGCGCTGAGGACCTGGACGGCCTGAAAGGCCAGATCACCGAGCGCCTGGAGGCAGAATACGCCGGTGCTGCCCGCGCGGTGATGAAGCGTGCGCTGCTGGACAAGCTGGACACCCTGGTTTCCTTCGACCTGCCGCCGTCGCTGGTGGAAGCCGAAGCCAAGCAGATCGCACACCAGCTGTGGCACGAGGAAAACCCGGAAGTGGAAGGCCACGACCACGGCGAGATCGAAGCCACCGACGAGCACAACACCCTGGCTGAGCGCCGCGTGCGCCTGGGCCTGCTGCTGGCCGAGCTGGGCCAGAAGGCCGAAGTTGAAGTCACCGACGCCGAGATGACCCAGGCGATCATGGCGCAAGCCCGCCAGTACCCGGGCCAGGAGCGTCAGTTCTTCGAATTCATCCAGCAGAACGCTCAGATGCAGCAGCAGCTGCGCGCGCCGATCTTTGAAGACAAAGTTGTTGACCACATCGTCGGCCAGGCGAAAGTGGAAGAGAAACAAGTCTCCAAGGACGATCTGCAGAAAGCTGTTGAGGCGCTGGACGAGGAGTAATCCTCAAAAGCTCTCGGAGTTACGGGAAGGCCGCCTGCTGGGCGGCCTTTTTCGTTGCCGGCGGGTTTAAAGGATCACGCGTTCCTGGAGCCACAAGAGGGACGGGTAGGCGGCCAGCCAAACCCAGAAAAACCGGTTCAGCCCGAACAGGCAGGCATTGGCCAGGTGAAACAGGGCTGCGGTGAACAGGGCGAGGATCAGCGCCTCGCGGCTGAACAGGGCCAGCGGAAACAGCAATTCGAACAGCATCACCGACCAGCCCATGACCCAAAGCAGGCGCGGACGGTCTGCGTATGCGCGCAAACCTTCGCTGACCGGGTATGCAGAGAAGCGGAACACGTCCTGCAGAGCGCGCCCGGAGCGCCACTCGGGGTTCACGATTTTCACCTGTCCGGAGATGAAGTAACAGATCACCAGTTGCCCGGCGAGATAGGCAAAAGCATATTCCTGCCACTGCTCGGAGGGCAGCCAGCGGGCGGCAGTCAGGCAGCAGAGGATCAGCAGGCTCATCTTGTCGCTGCCGCCGTTGTAGGGCCCTTGGAAGCGCTGCAGATGCAGAAGCCCTAGACCCAGCAGCCCCAGCAGAACCCAGGGCGCGGCTATCCCTGCCAGCAGCAGCCCGCTGAGAACAAGGCGCGGGCTGTGAATAATCTGCTCGTTGCGGAACCCCGAAAGGTGTTCAAGGCTTTGCAGCACAAAGGCAAAACCCAATAGAACTTCTGTTGCGCGCAGGGCGAGCTCAAAGCTCATGCTGCGGCCTTTCCTGGGAACGGATGCGGCTCCGACTGATAGGTAACGGCTTTCACCAGGCTTCCATCTTCGTCCCGGTCGATGAAAACAAGGCGGAACTGGAGATAGGGCCGCATTGCGTCTGCGGGAAGCGAGCGGGAAAGCTCTGCCGCGACCCGGCACCGGATTTCCTGCAGGCTGTGGTCGGTCGGATTGAGGGTGAGCCGTTCGGCGCAGCTGACCAGAAACAGCCCCTCGTTCCAGCGCGGGTTCCACAGCATCCGCCGCGCCATGGCGGCCAGAGACAGATGCCGGGGCCGGGGGCGGAATTCCTGCCAGGCGGAGGCGGTGCCGCCAGGGTCCTGCAGCAGGGCCCATTCCACCCTTGGGGAAGGGTCCACCGCTTTGAAGAACCGCCACGATGGCATCAGGGCGGGAAGAAGGAGTTTGATCAGGCTCAGCATGGCGCCAGTTAAGCGGCTGCTGATTACAATTCCCCTAAAATGCAGGGCGCGGCGGGGAACTCCCGCCCGTCCTTGCCGGCTTGCTGCGCAAGCCAGCGCGTCCCGTTGGGCCGGGCAGCGCCCCTGCAGGGCGCTGCGGCCTGTGCGGCGCAGGCCGGGTCAGGGCCGCAGGCCGGTTTCCTTGAGCATGCCGCGGCGCTTGGCCTCGTGGTAGTAGCCGCGCGAGTAATGCTTTACCGCCTGGTCCTGGCTGCCATCCGAGATCAGCCAGGCGCCGCGCAGGTACTTCACCGCGTATTTCAGGTTGGTGTCCGCATCCAGCAGATCCTTGGGCTGGCCCTGGAACCCCATCGAGCGGGCCGTGGCGGGCAGGATCTGCAGCAGGCCGTAATACGGGCGGTTCACGGCCCAAGGCCGGTGGGTGCTTTCCCGCACCGCCAGCCGGTGCACCAGGCTGCGCGGCACCTCGTAGTGGTCGGCCCAATGGTTGATCTTCTGTCTTAGTTCAGGCGTCTCATTTGGAAAGAGCGGCGGATCAAAGGCGGGCGGCGGCGCGTCGGCACGGCTGCCGCAGGCTGCCAGGGCGCCGGCGGCGAGGATCAGGGACAGCAAAAAGCGGCGTTTCATCTAGCCTCCGGTGGGTTCGGGAACAGGATCTCCGGCCAGCCTACAGGCGGGCGCTGGAGCTTCAACCGGAACACATTTGAAGCGGCGCTTTTTCTCTCATCCGGCTGACGGAGAAAGCCAGGTTAGCTGCAGAGGGGGCCGCTTAGGCCGTTGCTGTGGATTTGTGTCAAACTTTAGCATCAATTCAATTGTTAATTAGCTTTAAACACTACATGTTGGGGGTGCGCATTGAGGCAGAAACAACCCTCAGGGCAGTTTGCCCCTCACGCCTGTGGGGCAGCTGACCAAATCGGGCAGAGGGGGCCGCGGCTGTTTCCCAATTTTCCGCGGTCCCTATAACCAAGTTCCGAAGCGGCGGGCCGGGCGCTGGCCGGGAATCCTTGTCCCTGACGTTCTAAGCCTAAAGACCAGGACCACGGTGTTTTGGCGATGCGATCTTGGGCTTGCTCATCTTACCAATGCGCCGCGATCCGCAGACGGTTTCAGCCAGGCTAAGGGAATTTCTTACTGATGCTGTGATCAGGCCTCCGCAGCAGGCTGAAGAAGCTGCTTCAGGCAAAGGCTGGCGGCATCGAGGTCCAGGCAGGGGAAAGCGCCAAGTTCCTGCAGCTCCCCGCTCACGTCTACGGGCAGGCTGGTATTGCTGGCGGCAGGAATTTCGTTCAGGCGTCCGCCAATCAGGACGGGGATCTCTGCGTCCTCTTGTGCCAGCGCTTGCAACAAGGCGCGGGCATAGCGGAGCGCCACGCCGTTGTACGTGCTGAGTGCAATGGCCTGGACACCGTTTCCGATTGCAGCAGCGGCCACATGGGCCGGGTCGCTGGAGATGCCGCCATCTGCCACGGTAAAGCCTGCCCGGGCAAAGACCGTGTCGAGCAGCATCTTGCCATGCTCGTGAACATCCGTGGTTGCGGTCAGGATACGAAGGCCGGGACGGGCCAGGGTGCTGAGAGTTTCTCCAGCCGGGCTGCAGAGGAACTCTGCTGCTTCCTCTTCAATCTCCTGAAAAGTAGTTGCAGCCACAACCGGCTGGCGCCTTCCGGGCACGTCGGGACGCTGTCGGCCGGCGCCAAAGCGCTGCTCTAATGCGCGTGCGCCGGTCCGGCGCAGGGCCAGCAGCATCTCAAACGGGTCAGAGGTGTCAATTCCGGCCTCCTGCAACCCCTGCAAGACCCGGTTGCGGAAGCCTTCGGCTCCGGACAGAAGGGTATCACGCACCTGATCGGCGGCTACCATGTTCAGAAGCGGCAGGTAGCCGCCGGCAAGTGTCTTCATCCGGTTCAGGTGGCATTGCGCCGCGATGATTTCATCTGCGTCGGGGATCCGCTCATTTTCACTAACCGGAACCGGGTTCACGGCGTGGCCGGTGGGCAGCAGCTGCTGGGCCGCGATGTCAGCCAGAAGATATGAGGAAAGCCCAGCGTAGTTTTCGGCGTGGTTGCCCTTATAGAGCACGGTGGCGCCATAGACCTGCGAACCGGGCACTCCATTGCAGACAACAGCAAGCGCACGCTGGAAGGCGATCCGGGTCAGGGGCTCGGTGAAATGGTGGCCGTAGCAAACTGCAAACGGCGCGCCGATCAGATCGGTGACAATGTACTTCTCCAGCATCGCCTGGCCGAGGGCGCTGGTCAGGTCCTCGTAGACAGCGGCATAGCCGTCATCGAGGTTGGAATGCACCAGCACTTCAACCGGCTGCGCCGCGATCAGGCCAAGCGCTTTGACTGTGGCAGCGGTGGTTTCCACGTCGTCCGAGTAGCCGGGCAGGCGGAAGGTGAAGTACTGGCCAAGGTTGCCGATCGTTGTGGCGCCGGCAGCAAGCGCCGAACAGGTGTTTTCCAGAGCGGCCGGGAACCCAAGCATGAAGTCGCCAAAATGCATTGACGCGGGGGCGGCCTGGGTTAGGAGCGCAAAGTCCTCATCGCTGTTCAGAAGGATGCCGGTGCCCCGGGTCTGTTCACTGCGCTGCGCGCGCGGAAAGCCCATCGACCAATCCAGGCACATGCCGAAACGGTCGATCCGGGCACCTCGTTTCAGACAGGCCTCATAGACCGCTCCGGTGGCTTCCACCGAATGCGCAAGATCCCGGAACCCCAGATGCGCATGCTGCATCACCTGGCCCGCGGCCATTTGGCGTCTCTTGTACTCTGCTTCGCTGCGGCAGCCCGTGGCCGCGTGAAACGCGCTTTTGCCTACTCTCCAGAGTTCTGCCAGTTGCTTGCCTTCATTCAGCAGCGTCCGGCCTTCGGGCAATTCCGCCTCCGGAAAAATCCCGGCCCGGGTAAATGGAGCAAGTGTCTGCATGAATCCTGCCGCTAAAGGGATCTGTCACGGCGGGAACTTACTGCCAATTACACGAAGCATCACAAGATTTTTCTGCGGAGCGCCATGAAGTTTGATCAGGGCCTTGCCAGCTAAGAGGATCAGTTCTGAGGAATCCGTGCGGGGCAGGCGGCTTCAAACAGCTCCGCACCAGTCTTGATCATTCCTTGCGGCACCAGATCCGAAATGGCTTCAGTCTTGAAATCCGGCCGGTCAAACCTGTGGCCCCGCAGCAGCCGGAACAGCAGCCTGCGCCGCAGAGCCAGTTCTTCCTGCTCCAATGCATCTTGCATGGTGCACCCCCATTCTTTTCACCCGCAGCCATCGTGGCGGCGAAGGGCAAACGAATGGTTTACGCCGCTAAGGGGAAGTTCCTAAAACTTAAGAAAGCTTTGCAAGTTGTTAATTTCTAAAGAAAAAGGCCGCCCGTTCAGGCGGCCTTTCCCGTGTCTAACCAATCCGGAACGGATCAGTTGGTTTCTTCGCCAGCGGCTTCGGCTGCCGGTGCTTCGTCGTCGTCAGACGCAGCAGAGCCGATATCGTCGAACAGTTCGGCGATCTCGTATTCCGCAGCGGCTTCCTCTTCGGCGGCCAGCTCCTGGATCGATTTGCCGGATGCCTGCAGCTCGGCTTCTTCCTGCGAGCGGGCCACATTCATCTTGATTTCGACTTCGACTTCCGGGTGCAGCTTCACGGAGACCGAGTGCAGGCCCAGTTCCTTGATCGGAGCGATCAGGGCGACCTGTTTCTTGTCAACGGTGAAACCGTCAGCGGTGGCTGCTTCCGCAGCGTCGCGCGGGGTGACCGAGCCGTACAGCGCGCCCGCGTCCGATGCGGAGCGAATCACGATGAACTGCTGGCCGTCCAGCTTCTCTGCCAGAGCCTCTGCCTCTTTCTTGGTCTCCAGGTTGCGCGCTTCCAGCTGCGCTTTCTGGGCCTCGAATGCGGCGATGTTGGTTTCCGACGCGGTTTTTGCCTTGCCCTGCGGCAGCAGGAAGTTGCGGGCATAACCGGGTTTGACGTCTACGACGTCGCCCATCTGGCCCAGCTTTGCAACGCGCTCAAGAAGGATAACTTGCATCTGCTGATCTCCTTACTTCACGGCGTAGGGCAGCAGGGCGAGGAAGCGGGCGCGCTTGATAGCACGGGCCAGCTCACGCTGCTTCTTGGCCGAAACGGCGGTGATGCGCGAAGGAACGATTTTGCCGCGCTCAGAGATGTAGCGCTGCAGCAGACGGGTGTCTTTGTAGTCGATCTTCGGCGCGTTGTCGCCCGAGAACGGGCAAACCTTGCGGCGGCGGAAAAACGGTTTGGCTGCCATGATTTAGCGTCCTTTTCTCAAGCGTTGATCAGCGGCGCTCGCGACGGCCGTCGCGTTCGTCGCGCTTCTGCATCTGGACCGAAGGGCCCTCGGCGTGCTCGTCGACCTTGATGGTCAGGACGCGCATCACGTCATCATGCAGACGCATCAGGCGCTCCATTTCCTGAACGGCGCCGGCGGGGGCGTCGGACTTCAGGAAGGCATAGTGGCCTTTGCGGTTCTTGTTGATCTTGTAGGCCATGGTCTTGACGCCCCAGTACTCCTGGTCGACCAGCTTGCCGCCGTTGTCGGACAGTACAGCACCGAAGTGTTCGATGAGGCCTTCTGCTTGCGAGTTGGACAGGTCCTGACGCGCAATCATGACATGCTCATAGAGTGGCATGCGAACTCCTGTTTGTGTCTAGGCGCATTTCATAGACCGGGCATCTGCTGCTTCCGCTGCCAGGTCACGAGAGGCTGCGCGGATCGAAAGAGTTGCGGAAGCAGGCCTCCTATACAGGCTGGGGCCGAAAGAGCAAGGTTAAACCGTATGTTCAGCTCCTGCATCCGTGCGCGCCGCGGCTTTACCGCAGGCTCGCCTCATTCATGCCCAATTGCAGCTCTTCAACTATTAACGAAGCCTTAACGCGGCGAAGCACCGCGGCACCGGGGATGTCCCGGCAGAGGCAGCTTAAGAAAGGGCAGGCCCATGGCAGTGACAGATCAAACCCCGCCGCAGATCTCCCGGGTTCCCGGGGCCGGAAAAATCAGCGCTGCGGCCCGCGCTGTGCCGCTCAGCCTGAGACTGGAGGCAAACTGGAAAGTTCGGATTGTTCTGCTGCGGGTTCTTGGCGCTGCAATGATCCTCAGTTCAACCGGTCTGTGGCTGGCGCCGGGGGCCGGGGTTGATCCGGACATGAACCTGATCCGGTTCGGCGTCTCTGTTGCTTTCCTACTGACCGGGCTGGTGCTGATGACGGCCCATGAACCGGCCAACCAGCCTGAGGCCTGTTTCGACCCGGTGCGCCGGGAGCTGCGGGTGCTGCAGCGCGACAGCCGCGGCCGCCCGCGCACAGTCCTGCGCCGCAGCTATGATACCCTGGGCGGGGTGCGGCTGACCGCTGCCACCGTGCAGATGTTTGAGACGGACGGAAGCCTGCTGATCGAACTGCCGGTTGCTTCGGCGGCGATGCGCAGCCACCTGCGAGACCAGCTGAGCGGTGCGGTGCGGATCCTGTCCTGAACAGGGTTCCACGCGCGGGCCGGCAGGTTCCGTCGCTTTATTCACCGGTTTTTTTGTTCGCGCGTTCACAGATACTGTTGGATTTTGCGGGCTTCCCCTTTGGGAAGCCTGCCCCCACATGTGATGCCACATGAAGTGAACAGACGGAGCCATTCCCCATGAAGAAGACTTTGCTTGCCGCCGCCCTGGCCGCCGCTGCTGCAACCGGTGCTGCCGCAGCGCCCGAGAAATATGTTCTGGATGCCAGCCACAGCCAGATCCTGTTTGATTACAACCACCTGGGATTTTCGACCACCTGGGGCATGTTCTCGGGCTTTGAAGGCGAGGTGATGTTCGACCAGGAAAACCCGGCCGCTTCCAGCGTCAGCGTGAGCATGCCGCTTAGCATGATGTTCACCGGCTGGCAGGCTCGCTTCGACCACTTCATGACCAAGGATTTCTTTGACGCGACCGAAGATGAAACCGTCAGCTTCTCTTCCACCGCGATCGAAGTGACCGGCGAGAATACTGCCAAGATCACCGGCGACCTGACCTTGAACGGCGTGACCAAGCCGGTGGTGCTGGATGCCAAGCTGAACCAAACCGGCGAGCACCCGATGGCGAAAAAGCCCTGGGCCGGGTTTGACGCAACCGCCACCGTGCTGCGCTCTGACTTCAACCTGGGCCAGTTCGCACCCTTCGTCAGCGATGAAGTGAACATCAAGATCTCGATCGAGGCGATGAAAGCCGACAGCTAAGCGCCGGACCGGGTGAAGAGGCCGCTGGTCCCCAACGGGGCTGGCGGCTTTTTTGTGCCCGAAGCGCCTTCTTGGGTATCGGTTCGGGGTTCGACCCCCTCCCCAAAGCGTGACAGGAGTTCATTGGCCACCGGCTGCCCTTCGTTGCATCCTTGAGGAGGCCCCTGCGGCCACCTCGGAAAGGAGGCACCATGTTCCGCTTAGGCAATCTTGCATCGGCCGGCGCGGCTTTGGCGCTTGCCGTCAATCTGGCGCTCGCGCCGCCTGCTGCGGCGCACGGTTCCGGTGATGATGCCGCCCGCGCAATCGCCGGGCTGATCGCCCTGGGTATCATCGTCAAGAGCCTGGACGACCGCAAGCACCATCACAGCAGCCGCAATTATTCATACCAGCCGCGAAGTTCCTACCATCCGCACCGGCCGCGGCACCGCGCCGGGCATCATCGGCACCACCACCGGGGCATTCACCGTCACCGCACCCGCCATGGCGGCTATTACCGGCACCGGCACTGATCTCTTTCATGAGGGAAACCGGATTGCCGAGTGGAAGGCAACCTGGCGTACTTCGTCCGCAGAGCGTTAGGTGAGGCAAAGGACCTGTTTGTGACTTCCAAGCTCAACCTTCTGGCGAGGATGGTCTCATGCAGCTTGTACAGGCTGCAGGGAAGCAGCCCTGCGCGGCCCGAAGCGCCCCTGAACGCGGTTCCATTCTATGGAAATGGAGATTTGCAGAGACCGGCCGCAGCGTGGTTCAGGGTCGGGGTCCCGGCCTGCCTTAGATTGATATGGAAAACCTGGAGCGGAGTTTTAGACGGGTTCCGCCGTTTCTGCGAACCGGTGGCGCGCCGCGCGTCAGCGCGGCGCCGGGCCCAAGGCTGCCAGGAGGTTCCGGCGCAGCCGGGGCATCCGCAGGCGCGGGAGGGCTGCACCTGCGAAGGCTCTCGGATCATTCGGATCTGCTGGCCTCCAGCTCCACCGCAACATCTACGGCAAACGCCAGAGAACTTTCGTCGGGCAGGCTCTTGCCGACGCCGAAATCCAGGCGGTTCAATGTCAGCCCGCCCTGCATCACAGCCTTCCCTTCTTCCAGATTCAGATCAAAGGGCAGGGTGACCGGCACGGTCTGCCCCTTGATGGTCAGGGTGCCTGCGGCCTGGTAGCCTTCAGCCAGTTTTTCGATCTCCGCCTTGAACTGGGCTGTCGGGAAATTGGCGCTGTCGAAATAATCGGCGCCCATGGCCTGGCTGGCGACCGAGCCCAGCTCCAGAGAGGCGATGCCAATGGTGACATCCACATCGCCGGCTGGACCCGGACCCGCGGGCTCTTCGAAGTTGATCACTGCTGTCCATTCACCGAAGCTGCCTTGGATAACGCTGCCCATCTGTGTGACAGAAATCCCAAGCTTGCCAGACTGTACGGCCCAGGCGCCCGCCTGCACAGGCGCTGCAACAATCGGAGCTTGGGTTCTGGTTATACCATCGTCCGCGTGATCATGCGCTTCTGCCTGGCTTTGGTCATGGCCGCCGAAAACGCCGATCACAGCGCCGCCGCCCAGGGCGCCGGCCCAAACCAGCAGAGCTGCAAAAAACGGTGCCAGGCTGTGGGTCTGCACAGGCGGTTCCGGCATGTCGCTGCCGCCAGGCAGCATCCGCCGCAGTGTGGAATCGCGGTCAGCCACGTGATGCTTCAGCGCGCCTGCAATGTGCAAACCCAATGACACAGCGAGGGTCCAGACCAGCACCCAATGCAAGCCGCCAAAGAAACCGGCCACTGCTTCAGACTTCGGTACAAGCGGCAGGTTTTGCCCGAAGGGCCACCAAATGGGGGCAAAGCCGCTGGTTGCCGCATGGTGGATCCAGCCGCTCAGCGGTACTGCCACGAGCGAGCCATAAAGCAGCCAATGCACCATCTCTGCCGCCAGCGCCTCTGCCTTGCGGTCCGGATGCAGCAGTCCGGGCTTCGGCTGGCTCAGCGCCCACAGGATGCGGAGCAGCGCCGTGAAAAACACGGCCACACCGATCGTTTTATGCAGTGAGAACAGCAATGTGGCCCGCTCGATCACCAGCTGGCTGCCGTCAAATCCGGGGCTTTGAATGTCATGCGCCAGCTCGTTGGCGAAATAGCCCAGCGGAAAAGCCGAGAAAATCAGCAGGGCGGTCAGCCAGTGGAAGGTCTTGGCGATGCTGCCATAGCTGCGAAAGGTGTTCTGGCGGGGCATGGGACAGGGGGTCCTTTTGTCTTCGGAAGTTGCTCTCAACCTAGCAACACCTCAGTTCCGTTCAATATTCGCGCGCCCTTCATTCCTGCACAGGTTTGGTGCGCAAAGTGCAGCTTTGCTTGTACGCAAGGGAAAGGGCCGTTACATCAGGCAAAACGCTAAAACAGACGAGGTCTTCAATGACGATCGCATTCGTGTTTCCCGGGCAGGGCGCCCAGACCATCGGCATGGGCAAGGCGCTGGCCGATGCCTATCCGGCCGCCAAGGCTGTCTTTGACGAGGTGGATGAGGCGCTGGGTGAGAAGCTGAGCCAGCTGATCTGGGAAGGTGAGATCGAAACCCTGACCCTGACCCAGAACGCACAGCCCGCGCTGATGGCCACCTCGATGGCTGCCATGCGCGCGCTGGAGGCCGAAGGCGTCACAGTTGAAAAAGCCTCGTTCGTTGCGGGCCATTCGCTTGGCGAATATTCCGCGCTGGCTGCTGCCGGTGCGATTTCGGTTGCGGACACCGCGCGCCTGCTGCGCACCCGCGGCTTGGCGATGCAAAGCGCCGTGCCGGTGGGCGAGGGCGCGATGGCGGCAATCCTGGGTCTGGACTTGGAAGCCGTGCGCGCGGTGGCCGAAGAAGCCGCGCAGGGCGAAGTCTGCCAGGCTGCCAACGACAATGATCCGACCCAGGTCGTGGTTTCAGGTGCCAGGGCCGCGGTAGAGCGCGCGGCAGTGATCGCCAAGGAAAAAGGTGCAAAGCGCGCGGTGATGCTGCCGGTATCCGCACCCTTCCACTGCGCCCTGATGCAGCCTGCCGCTGATGCAATGGCTGAAGCGCTGGCCGGCGTTGACATTAAATCCCCCGCTGTCCCGCTGATCGCCAATGTCCGCGCTGACGAAGTCACCAGCCCGGATGAGATCCGGCAATTGCTGGTCGAGCAGGTCACCGGCTCGGTGCGCTGGCGCGAAAGCGTGCAGGCGATGGGCGCCAAGGGCGTCACTGAATTCTGGGAGATCGGCGCAGGCAAGGCCCTGTCCGGGATGATCCGCAAGATCGACCGGGCGCTGGCCTGCCGCCAGGTCGGCACCCCCGATGACGCCAAGGCCGCTGCAGAGGCCTAATCCGATTTTCCCGGTGCGGCTCGGGCTGCGCCGGGGTTCAGACCTAAAGGACAAGAACATGTTTGATTTGACTGGCAAGAATGCACTGGTGACCGGTGCGTCCGGCGGCATTGGCGGCGAAATCGCCCGTGCGCTGCACGCCGCAGGTGCCACCGTTGCCCTGTCCGGCACCCGCGAAGAGCCGTTGAACGCGCTGGCCGCAGAACTGGGCGAGCGCGCCCATGTGGTGACCTGCAACCTGTCCGACCCCGAGTCGGTTGAGGCGCTGCCGAAACAGGCGGCTGAGGCGATGGGCTCTGTCGACATCCTGGTCAACAACGCAGGCATCACCCGCGATAACCTGTTCATGCGTATGAAGGACGAGGAATGGCAGAGCGTTCTGGACGTGAACCTCACCTCGACCATGCGCCTGTGCCGCGGTGTGCTGCGCGGCATGATGAAAGCCCGCTGGGGACGCATCATCAACATCTCGTCTGTGGTTGGCGCCACCGGCAACCCGGGCCAGGGGAATTATGCCGCCTCCAAAGCGGGCATGGTCGGCATGTCCAAATCGCTGGCCTATGAAGTGGCGAACCGCGGCATCACCGTGAACGCGGTTGCGCCGGGCTTCATCGCCACCGCGATGACCGACAAGCTGAACGACACTCAGAAGGACGCGATCCTGACCCAGATCCCGGCCGGGCGCATGGGAGATTCGAAGGAAATCGCATCTGCCGTTCTGTATCTGGCAAGCCAGGAAGCGGGCTATGTCACCGGCACCACGCTGCATGTGAATGGCGGCATGGCGATGATCTGAGAACAGATCCGCTCTGTTGTTTTGGAAGCCCTGCAGGCAAATGCAGGGCTTTTTCCGTTGCAGCGCCTGAGCAAGGACCGCCCTCCGCAGTCTGTTTCCGCCGCCAAGCGGTTGAAAAACGGTGAATTTGCGAAAAAATTCCTGCGGCGCCCTTGCAAGGACTTGATTGCGGGGCCATCTGCACGCTTCATAGCGGCCAGAGGCGGGCTGCCTCGGCTCAAGTGACCAAGCGAAAACGTTTGCCTTGGCCGCGGTCTATGTTATAGGCGGCCCATATTCGCGCTGGCATTTCCTAACGGAAACGCCGCACCGTCCCCGCCCGGCGGGGATCACACCGCCCGCACCGGGCAAAAACCACGCCGCCCGACCGGGCAAGGGCAGAACCGGGCAGAGTGCCCTGAAAGACGAGGAAGAGACATGAGCGACGTCGCAGATCGCGTTAAGAAGATCGTTGTTGAGCACCTGGGTGTTGAAGAAGACAAAGTCACCGAAAACGCCTCCTTCATCGACGATCTGGGCGCAGACAGCCTGGACACCGTTGAACTGGTGATGGCGTTTGAAGAAGAGTTCGGCATCGAGATCCCGGACGATGCGGCCGAAACCATCCAGACCTTCGGCGACGCGGTCAAGTTCATCTCCGAAGCGTCCTAAGCCACGCTTCCGGATGACCGGATCAAGCGGCGTCTTCCCAGCTGGGAAGGCGCCGTTTTCTTTTGCCGCCACGGCAGCGAATCTGTTCTTGCGGCGATCTGACCACTTGAATGTTTGCGCTATCAGGCGGCCGGGGAAACGACGCCGCAATTGTTCCATAAATCGCCATGATACGGCGTATCGTCAGCCAAAATCCGTGCTAGTCTGAACCCAAGAGGCAAAAACAGAGGAGATAGGCACTATGATGATTTACCCCACAATGGAGATTCAGAACGGCCGCTGTGTGACCCTCGAGAAAGGCCGCCTGGACGAGCCGCAGATCTGGCATGTGGACCCGGTCGAAACTGCCAAAAGCTTTGCCGCTGCCGGGGCGGAATGGATGCATGTGACCGATTTCAATGCGATTGAGGGCGACTACAGCAATGAAGAGCTGATTGGCGACATCATTCGCGGCGCCGGCATTCCAGTGCAGCTGGGCGGCGGTATGCGCTCGCGCGAGCACGTTGAGCAATGGATCGACAAAGGCGCCGGGCGGATTGTGATCGGCACCCTGGCGGCACGTGATCCGCAGCTGGTGCAGGAATTGGCCAAACACCATCCGGACCAGATCGTGCTGGCGGTCGATGTGTATCAAGGCCAGGTGATGACGGATGGCTGGCGCCAGGCCGGGGCGATTTCCCCTGCAGACTTCATCGCGGCCTTCGATACCTCGCCGCTGGCGGGAATCATTGTCACTGACATCGACAGCGACATGTCCGACCTCGAAGCCCAGCTTGGCCTGATTTCCGGTTTGGCGGAAACGTCACGCACGCCGGTGATCGCTCATGGGGTGGTGCGCAGCTCGGATGACATCTCGCGGCTCAAGTATATCTACAACATCTCCGGCGCCATGGTGAGCCGGGCGCTGTTCCGCAAGACACTGACCCTGGAGGAGGCGCTGGATGTCGCGCGTCCCGAACCGGAACCGGTGGCTGAGCTTCAGTAACCGCCGGTCTGCCGGGGGATCCGGTTTGGCGCAATTGCTTTGGGCCGTCCTGTTGAAGCAGGGCGGTCCTTTTTCCCGGACAGTCCCGGTCTGGCTGCTGGATGTCTAGGCCTGCCGCGCCCGGACAGCGGAGCGAGGGGCATCCTCGTCTTCCATCGGAAATGCCTCAAGCAAGCGGTGAAGCTGCAGGAAGTTGAAATCATTGGAAAACTTGACGCCAAAATAGTCGGGTGTTTGCCAGCGCACCTGTGCAGGCATGGTGTAGCCGCCGAATGTGAGTATCACCCGTCCCGGCACCTCGCCTGACGCGTCCAGGCGCACCTTGGCGCCGGCCCGGCTCAGGTCCACAAGATGGGCGGGAAACGCTTTTGCGCCGGCTTGAATCGTGCAAGGCACGGCGCAAGGGTAGCGTTTGGTGCGGCGGATCCTGCGGATGCCGATCCGGTCCAGGAAATAGAGCAGGCTGCCGCCCAGGACCAAGAAGGAGAGCCAGGCAATAGCGGCATTGATCATTTGCTGCCGCTGGCGCGCGTCATCGGCGCCAACTGCTACAAGTTTGCTGCCGTTACCAGATTCCTTGACCTGATCGCAGGGCAGGGCCTCCACCTGGATGCCGAATTCTTCGGTGAGTTCATGCACCCCCATATGGCGGGCACTTTCCTGGGCAACCTCGCGGCCCTGGCTCGCCAGGATCTTCAGAATCGCTGTTTGCTTTTGAAGCAGCTGTATGGTGTCGGATTCAACGGATTGAATGCCGACGGCGCGCATGCGCTGACGCAGAGGAGCCGGGGGATGGGAGCGGAGCCAGCTTTGAAGGTCCTGCAGGTGATACGCCCCTTTGCCTGAGGCAAGATAGGAGAGAAACCCTTTGGATGCCCGGTGCAGATTCGACAGATCCTGATGGACGGCACAACTTGCGCTGGCCTGTCCAGGCACGAGGGCAGTGGCCAGCAGAAAGGCAGCTATGTGGAGCCATTGACGCATGGCGTGGTCGTTCCTTCATTCCTTCGGAACAGGATTATGATGCAGAGATGCGAATTTGCGGTTAACGCACTGAGCCTGCCGGGGCCTTCCCAACAGCCCCGCGGAGGTATTCGTTCAGCGCCGCCAGGGAGACCGGCTGGCTGACGGTCCGCGGGCTTAGGGTCCTGTTGCCGGCAGGCCGTACCAGGGGCAAAACGCCGGGCGCAGGACCTGGAGCGAAGCAGCGGGAGAACTTAGGGAATGAGGTTCAGATTGTGTTTGCGTTCTGACAGATTTTCCAAGGGGCAGTACCGGACCTTTGAACCTGGCCGGTTGCTTCAAAGTAAAAAAAGCGGGCTGGAGCAAAATTGGCCCAGATCTCCAGCCCGCTGTGGCATTCCTAGAGGACGGAAGCCAAAATTTTCACTTTGATAAAGTCAACCTACAAGGGAATGGTTAATCAAACATTCCCGCTCTATTATTATCCCGCAAAAATCCGATTGCCGGAGCAGCGCCTCCCCGCTTAGCCCGCTCTTGCGCCCGCGGTGTATTCCAAGCTATTTGGACGGACGGATTGCCGAGGCAAAGGAGAGCAAGGAATGCGTCGAGTAGTAGTCACCGGACTGGGCCTGGTCACCCCGCTGGCCAGCGGTGTTGAAGAAACCTGGTCGCGGCTGCTGGACGGCCAGTCGGGCGCTGGACCGATCACGCTGTTTGATGCTGAAGCCAGCGGCGTGACCACCACATATGCTTGCGAGGTCCCGCGCGGTGATGGCACCGAGGGCTCCTTTAACCCGGATGACTGGGTGATCAAGAAAGAGCAGAAGAAGATCGATGACTTCATTCTCTATGGCATTGCAGCTGCGGACATGGCCGTGCGTGATGCGGGCTGGACGCCTGAGGATGAGGACGGCCGTCTGCGCACCGGCGTGATGATCGGTTCCGGTATCGGCGGCCTGTCCTCGATCGCGGACACTGCCGTGATGATCAAGGAGAAAGGCCCCCGCCGGGTGTCGCCGTTCTTCATTCCCGGTGCGCTGATCAACCTGATCTCGGGCCAGGTTTCGATCCGCTTTGGATTCAAAGGCCCGAACCACTCGGTTGTGACGGCCTGTTCCACCGGCGCCCACGCCATTGGCGACGCAGCCCGGCTGATCAAGTCCGGCGATGCGGACGTGATGATTGCTGGCGGTGCGGAATCGGCAATCTGCGAAATCGGCATTGCCGGTTTCAATGCGTGCAAGGCGCTGTCGACCAAGCGTGCGGACGATCCCACCAAAGCGTCGCGCCCCTATGATGCCGACCGTGACGGTTTTGTCATGGGCGAAGGCGCCGGCGTCGTGGTCCTGGAGGACTACGAGCACGCCAAGGCGCGCGGCGCCAAGATCTATGCCGAGGTTCTGGGCTACGGCCTGTCGGGCGATGCCTATCACATTACCGCACCGTCCGAGGACGGCGAGGGCGGCGAGCGCTCGATGAAAGCGGCGCTGAAAAACGCGGGCCTGGAACCGTCGGCGATTGATTACATCAACGCGCATGGCACCTCGACCATGGCCGACACCATCGAACTGGGCGCCGTCGAGCGTCTGCTGGGTGATCACGCAGGCAATGTGACCATGTCCTCGACCAAATCCGCGACCGGCCACCTGCTGGGCGCCGCGGGCGCAATTGAGGCGATCTTTTCGATCCTGGCGATCCGTGACCAGGTCGCTCCGCCGACCATCAATCTGGACAATCCGGCTGTTGATACAGCGGTTGACCTGGCGCCGAACGCCAAGCGCGAGCGCAAGATCGATGTGGCGCTGTCCAACTCCTTTGGTTTTGGCGGCACCAACGCGTCGGTCATCTTCGGGAAAGCCGGCTGATGTGGCGCAGCCTCGCTTCCAATATGCTGACAGTCCTCATTGCGGCGCTGTTCCTTCTGGGCGGCGTCATCCTGTGGGGCAAATCGCAATACACCGCTGAAGGGCCGCTGGATTCGGCGATCTGCCTGCGGGTGGAACGGGGCTCGAACATGGCCCGGGTGAGCCGCGACCTGGAAACCCAGGGCGCGGTCACTTCGGGCACCATGTTCCGTCTAGGTGCCAAGTACAGCGAGAAGACCGGCCAGCTGAAGGCCGGCAGCTTTCTGGTGGAGCCGGGCTCTTCGATGGAAGAGATCATTACCCAGATCACAACCTCCGGCGCCTCGACCTGCGGCACCGAGATTGTCTACCGTGTCGGCGTGACCAGGACCCAGGCGGTGGTGCGGGAACTGGATCCTGCGACCAACAAATTTGCCCAGAAGGCTGAGTTCATTCTTGGCACTGGTGAAGTCCCCGCAGAATATACCGAAACCCGCCAGGACAGCGATACCCGCTACCGCATTGCACTGGCTGAAGGCGTCACCAGCTGGCAGGTTGTCGAAGCTCTGAAGGCGATGGACGTGCTGGCAGGCGATCCTGGCGAGCGCCCGGCCGAAGGGCTGCTGGCGCCGGACAGCTACGAAGTTTCTGCAGGCACTGAGCGGGCTGCAGTACTGGCTGAAATGCAGGAGCGCCAGCTGCTGCGGGTGAATGCCGCCTGGGAAGGCCGTTCTGCCGATGCTGCCGTCAAGACACCCGAGGAAATGCTGATCCTGGCGTCGATCATCGAGAAGGAAACAGGTGTGGCCTCTGAGCGCGGCGTGGTCTCTTCGGTTTTCACCAACCGTCTGAACCGCGGTATGCGGCTGCAAACCGACCCGACTGTGATCTACGGTGTCACCAAGGGTGAAGGCGTGCTGGGCCGCGGCTTGCGTCAAAGCGAGCTGCGCCGGGCAACCCCCTGGAACACCTATGTGATCGAGGGTCTGCCGCCGACGCCGATTGCCAACCCAGGGATGGAAAGCCTGGAGGCGGCGGTGAACCCGGATGCGACCGATTTCATCTTCTTTGTGGCTGACGGCACTGGCGGCCATGCCTTTGCCGAGACACTGCAGGAGCATAACCGCAACGTTGCAAAATGGCGCGAAATCGAAGCCCAGCAGCAGAACAACTGAGGCTTGCGGATGTCGGAAATCAGAAAAGGGCGCCTGAGGGCGCCTCTTTTTGTTTTGGTCAAGTTGCTGCAGCCTGGCTGGAGGCTGCCTTTATGAGCCTGTCCAGGAAAAGCCGGGTCAGGCCTTGCTTGGCGGTGTTTGGGTGCCAGACGGCGAAGACCCCAAGTTTCTCTGCTTTCCAGTCTGGCAGAACATGGGCCATACGCCCAGCTTGGACATCCTCCTCAGCCAGGAACCAGGGCACAATCCCGATACCCGCCCCCTGACGGGCCAGGCTGTACATGCCAAAGGCATCGTTCACGGTCGTGCGCGCCTGCATTCTGACGGACTGCACGGTGCCGCCAGGGCCTGTGAATTTCTGCCGGATGCTTTGCGCCGGGGCGAGGCGGATCCAGTCCCAGCCTGCGAGATCCTCTGGTGATTGCGGTTCGGTGCGCTTTTTCAGGTATTCTGGTGCAGCCACGATCCGGCGCTGCACTTCAAACAGTTTCCGGCTCAGAAAGGCGCTGTCTTCCAGCCAGCCGACCCGGATCGCAATATCATAGCCTTCACCCACCAGATCCTGCCGGGAATCCGCAAAGTCGACCGTCAGGTTCACCTTCGGGTAATCGGTTGAGAATGCTGCCAGTTCCCGCGCCAGAAAGGAATGTGCCAGCATCGCAGGCGCGGTCAGCCGGAGGACGCCTGACGGTTGCCTGCTGCCGCCCGACACATTCCGCAGACCGCTTTCCGCGGCGTCCAGCATCGTCCGGGCGCTGTCCATCAGCCGCTCGCCTTCATGGGTCAGCGACAAGCTCCTGGTGGACCGGTACAACAGCGCCGTTCCCAGCGTTTCCTCAAGCTTGCTGATGTGGTGGCTCACCACGGAAGGCGACAGGTTCAGCGCGGCAGCAGCACCGCGGAACGATCCGGTGTCTACCACTGACGCGAAAATCGCAATTTGCCGCAGCTGATCTATCATTATTCAAGATTTCCAAACAAAGAAGTCGATGTGTCCCATCTTATGGAATTCTGGCCGCGCGTCCATGTTGCTCATGTCAAACGCGGCCCGGCTTTCACGTTGCCGCTAAGCGATATGGAGAAATGACATGAAACGACTGAACACACTGATTGCTGCGTCCGCTCTGGCTATTGCTTCGGCATCCGGAGCCGCATGGGCCGACGGAAAGGCCTCTGTTCAAACCTTGTATGATCTGCTCAGCAACGGCGGCTCCGAACAGCACGAAGCAGCTTTCATGGACGCTTTTGCGGAAAACTGGGAAAGTGCCGGCGACTACTCCGGCAAGAACAAAAACCGCGAGGGCCTGGCCGGTATGGCAGCTTTCCTGAAGAAATCTGTGCCGGACCTGAAATTTGAAGTCCAGGAAATGATCGAGGCCGGAGATTCCATTATCGTCCGTAGCCGTTCCACCGGCACGCCGAATGGTCCGTTCTTCGGTGTGGATGGCGAAGGCCGGAGCTTCGATATTCTGGCGATCGACATCCATACGCTGGACGGGGACAAGGTCGTGCACAGCTACCATGTCGAAGACTGGGCAGGCGCTCTGCAACAGCTCAAAGGACAGTAAGTGCACCCATTGCACTGAGTTCATTGGGTTGCATTACCTTGCGTAAGCCTTGACTTTTGCAAATAAATCGCGTATAAGTTGTTTTTGCAGCTGGAAGAAATACGGACGGCCCGGGGTTCTGCCCCGCGGCCGTTTTTCTTTCTCTCGTGCAGGTCAACCACGCATGAGACAGGCAAAATCAATGACAGATTACCAGACCGGGCGGGACAGCGGTCCCGTCTTCAAACGGCAAGTCCTTTACACTTCGGATCTGCTGCGGTCCCTGCAGGATTCCATTCACAGGCTGAGGAAGGAAGCCGAAGAGCTGAGGGAGCAGCTTGAAACCACCGGTGCCGATGAAACCACCGGCGTGAAAAGCCAGGTTGGAAAGCTCAGCGAGCTGATCCGGGATTGCCAGAAGGTAGGAAAGACCATTGCAGAACAAAGCGCAGACTTCGACCGCATGCTCAAATCCGAACATGAACTCGACTTCGATGCAGCCCGCAAGGATGTCGAAAGCCGAATGGCTGGCATCGCAAGAGCCGTTTCTGATCCGGCTGTTTCTGGATGAGCTGTCCCGGAAATCTGTTTGCGCCCTGCCGCACCTGTTTGACTTCTGGGCACTGGCGCATCAGCATCCGCCGCAAGGCCTGTGGCGGGCTTGGGTGATCCTGGGGGGGCGCGGTGCGGGCAAAACCCGGGCCGGTGCCGAATGGGTCCGGTCCCAGGTCGAAGGGCCGCGGCCTGGCGATGCGGGGCTGTCCAGGCGGGTTGCGCTGGTGGGCGAGACCTATGACCAGGTGCGTGATGTGATGATCCATGGCGACAGTGGCATCCTGGCGTGTTCACCGCCGGACCGGCAGCCCAAGTGGAAAGCCTCCGAGCGCAAGCTCACCTGGCCCAACGGTGCCGAGGCGCAGGCGTTTTCCGCCAGTGATCCGGAGGCTTTGCGCGGCCCCCAGTTCGACGCCGCCTGGGCGGATGAGCTGGCCAAGTGGAAGAAGGGGCAGGAGTGCTGGGACATGCTGCAGTTTGCCCTGCGCCTGGGCCGCGACCCGCGCGCCTGCGTGACCACTACGCCGCGCAACGCGCCTGTGCTGAAGCGGCTGCTGGCTGCGCCGAGCACCGTCCGCACCCATGCACCGACCGAGGCAAACAGTGCCAATCTCGCACCTTCCTTCATCCAGGAAATGCGCGCGCGCTATGCTGGCACGCGGCTTGGACGGCAGGAACTGGACGGGGTGCTGCTGTCGGATGTGCAAGGAGCTCTTTGGTCCACGGCTGGGCTGGAGGCTTTGCAGACAGCCGAAGCTCCACCGTTGGACCGTGTCGTGGTTTCTGTCGACCCGGCAGTCAGCGCGGGCAAGTCTTCGGACGCCTGCGGCATTGTCGTGGCCGGTGCTGTAACCAGTGGCAACCCGCAAAACTGGCAGGCTTATGTGCTGGCTGACTGCACGGTGCAGGGCGTGGGGCCGCTGGCCTGGGCGCAAGCCGTGATCGCCGCCCGGGACCTTTATGATGCCGAGCGGGTGGTCGCGGAGGTCAACCAGGGCGGTGCGCTGGTAGAGACGGTTTTGCGCCAGACTGATCCGCTGGTGCCGTTCCGAGCTTTGCATGCCCGCAAAGGCAAGGCGGCGCGGGCAGAGCCCGTTGCAGCGTTGTATGAGCAGGGCCGGGTCAGGCATTTGCCTGGGCTTGGCGACCTTGAGGAACAGATGTGCCAGATGACTCCGCAGGGGTTCCAGGGGCAAGGATCTCCCGACCGGCTGGATGCGCTGGTCTGGGCTCTGCACGAGCTGATCATTGCGCCGGCGGCGCACCGCAGGATGCCGCAAGTGCGGATGCTCTAGCTGAGTGCCGGTCTGGGCCGCAGTCAGCGGATGCCCCTTTGAAAACAGATGAACCGCCTGTCATTTGCAGGCGGTTCTTGTTTTTAAACAACGCGCTAGGGTCAGGTGTTGCATTCCCTGCGTACGCCCCCCTCGGCAAATGTTCAGGCCTTTCTGCCATTAATCTTCCTCAGCAAAGGCGCAGGAGCCACCGGGCCTGCCAGCGCCAAAACCCGAGGAACAAGGAGCGGACCATGGTCTTTGACCTGCTGCGGCGCAACAAGCCCGAAACCCCGGAGACCTCTCTGGAGCAGAAAGCCAGCCAGACCGCCCGTGTGGTGTCCTGGCATGGTGCGGGCCGTGTCGCCTGGAGCCCGCGCGACAGCGTGTCCCTGACCCGCAGCGGCTTTGCCGGCAATCCGGTTGGCCACCGGGCCGTTCGCCTGATTGCCGAGGCCGCCGCCGCGGTGCCGCTGGTGCTGCAGGACAGCCGGCAGCGTTTTGACAGCCATCCCTGGCTGACACTGCTGCAGCGCCCTAATCCGGCGCAGGGCCAGACAGAGCTGCTGGAAGCTCTTTATGGCCATCTGCTGCTCTCCGGCAATGCTTACATCGAGGCCGTGGCCTCTGAAGAAGGGGCTCCCAAAGAGCTGCATGTGCTGCGTTCCGACCGGATGAGTGTGGTGCCGGGGCCGGACGGCTGGCCTGAGGGATTTGAATACGCGGTGGGCGGGCGCAAGCATCGTTTTACCGCCGACAGCGTGCAATCTCCGATCTGCCACATCAAGAGCTTCCACCCGCAGGATGACCACTACGGCTTGTCGCCGCTGCAATCCGCGGCAATGGCGATTGATGTTCACAATGCAGCCTCGCGCTGGTCCAAGGCGCTGCTCGACAATGCAGCACGCCCCTCCGGCGCGCTGGTTTGGAAGGGGTCGGACGGTCACGGGCGTATGTCCGAGGAACAATTCCGCATCCTAAGCGACGAGATTCAATCGAATTTCCAGGGCGCCAAGAATGCAGGCCGTCCGATGGTCCTGGAAGGCGGGCTGGATTGGAAACCGATGGGCTTCTCACCCTCTGACATGGAATTCCAGAAGACCAAGGACACCGCCGCCCGCGAGATTGCGCTGGCCTTTGGGGTGCCGCCGATGCTCTTGGGAATTCCGGGCGATGCGACTTACGCCAATTACCAGGAGGCCAACCGCGCCTTCTACCGGCTGACGGTGCTGCCGCTGGTGGCAAAAGTGACCGCTGCACTGGCCGACTGGCTGGCGGGCTGGACCGGTGAAGAGCTGACCCTGAAAGCCGACCTTGACCAGCTGCCGGCATTGGCCGCCGAGCGCGAAGCGCAATGGCGCCGGGTGTCCGGTGCCGAATTCCTCACCACTGCAGAAAAGCGGCAGCTGCTGGGGCTGCCCGCAGAAGCCCCGGCTGCGCCGCAACCGAAGGGCAGGCAGGATGACTGAGCACCCGATGCACGCGTTCGACTGCACGCCGGGACTGCGCCTGTCCGCCCATGAGCGGGTGGCTCAGATCCAGCACGAGGCGGTGAACCGGCGGCTCGACCGGATCGAGCAGATGATGGAGCGGCTGGAGAAGCGGCTTTGGCTCACTGTCTACGGTGTGGCCGCGGTGATCCTGGCACAGGCGTTCCAATCCTTTCTGACGGTGCAATTGCCGTAACAACAATAACTTGCGAGGCAGATATCATGCAGGGAACGGCCCAGCTTGAACATAAATTCGCGCGCTTCGGCGAGGATCTTTCGCTGAAGGATGCAACTGAGATCAAAGGCTACGCAAGCCTGTTCGGCCAGACTGATCAGGGCGGTGATGTGGTCAAGCGCGGCGCCTATGCTGCGTCGCTCAAGGCGCTGAAGGAGCAGGGCCGCACTGTCAAAATGCTGTGGCAGCACGATCCGGCCCAGCCGATTGGCGTCTGGGATGAGGTGCGCGAGGACCAGCGCGGGCTCTTTGTGAGGGGCCGCATCCTTACCGCTACACCCAAGGGCGCCGAGGCCGCCGCGCTGATCGAGGCAGGCGCCATCGATGGCCTCTCCATCGGCTACCGCACGGTGAAATCAACCCGGGGCCAGGACGGCTCCCGCCATCTGACCCAGGTGGAGCTGTGGGAAGTGTCGCTGGTCACTTTCCCCATGCTGCCAACCGCACGGGTCGCTGGCAAATCGGCGGCCACTGAAACCGAGGCACTGCGGGCATTGGCTGACGGCCTGCGGCAGATCACCAACGGCCTCAAGGCAGGCCAGAGCTAAAACAGGACACCCATCATGAGCAATCAAGACCTCCCGGCAAACACCGGGGATGCAGCGCCCCTGGCGCATGAAGTCAAGCAGGCGATGACAGGCTTTCTTCATGAATTCAAGGGGTTTCAGGACGATGTGCAATCAAGGCTGAAACAGGCAGAAGAGCGAGTGAACATGCTGGACCGTAAGACAATCTCTCAGAACCGCCCCCACCTGGCCGCAAGCCAGGACGCGGGCGCACCGCATCAGAAGGCGTTCAACGCCTACCTGCGCAGCGGTGAAGACGATGGCCTGCGCGGGCTGGAGCTGGAAGGCAAGGCGATGTCCGCAGCTGTCAACAGCGACGGCGGCTACCTGGTCGACCCGCAGACTGCTGAGACCGTGAAATCGGTGCTGCAGTCCTCGGCCTCGATCCGCGCGGTGGCTTCGGTGGTGCATGTGGAGGCGACCTCCTATGATGTTCTGATCGACCACAGCGAGATGGGTGCGGGCTGGGCGACCGAGACCGACCCGTCAGTGGAAACCTCGACTGGCACCATCGACCGCATCGCCATTCCGCTGCATGAGCTGAGTGCGCTGCCGAAGGCCTCGCAGCGGCTGCTGGACGACAGTGCCTTTGATATCGAAAGCTGGCTGGCCGGCCGCATCGCCGACAAATTTGCCCGGTCCGAGGCGGATGCCTTTATCAATGGTGATGGCGTCGACAAGCCGCGCGGCATGCTGAACCACACTGTTGTCGGCAATGACAGCTGGTCCTGGGGCAATCTGGGCTATGTCGCCTCGGGCGCTGACGCGGATGCGGGAAGCGGCGATGCAATCATTGACCTGGTCTATGCGCTGGGGGCGGAATACCGCGCCAATGCAACATTCATCATGAACTCCAAGACCGCGGGAATGCTGCGGAAACTGAAAGACGCCGACGGCCGGTTCCTGTGGTCCGACGGGCTGGCCGCGGGGGAACCCGCGCGCCTGATGGGCTACCCGGTGCTGATTGCCGAAGACATGCCGGACCCGGCAACCGACAGCTATTCGATCGCTTTCGGCGACTTCCGCGCCGGCTACACCATCGCCGAGCGCCCGGATCTGCGGGTGCTGCGCGACCCGTTCAGCGCCAAGCCGCATGTGCTGTTCTATGCGACCAAGCGTGTTGGCGGCGACGTCAGCGACTTTGCCGCAATCAAGCTGATGAAATTCGGCCTGAGCTAAGGCTCACGGCTGATGGCGGACCGGCAGCCCGGTCCGCCGGCGGGCACGCACCACCTTGTTTTCTGCCGTCTAGCTGCTCCCCCTCCGTCCGAGCGGCAGGAGACGGGGCGTGCCCGCCGAAACTGACATGG
>NZ_JWLD01000043.1 GCF_000813725.1 Leisingera sp. ANG-Vp | reverse complement strand
CCTCCGGGCCCTTCTCCAAAGCCCGGATGGGACGGATTGCGCAGGAAGGCACGCTGACCCGGGAAACCCATGTCTGGACGCCGGGCCAGGACGGCTGGAAACGAGCAGGCGACGTGATGGAGCTGGCGCAGCTCTTCACCATCCTGCCGCCGCCTCCCCCGCCGCCGCCTCCGGCCGGCTGACCTGCGCCCGTTTTCCCTTAACCTCCGCTGCACGACAGGCTTGCTCCCGTGACCATGCCCCCGCCGCCGCCCTCTTCTGCGGCTTCCAACAATGAAGAGAGCCACCGCTTCCCCTGCGAGCAATGCGGCGCGGATTATTCCTATGATCCGGCGAATGGCACCCTGACCTGCGGCCATTGCGGCCATACCGACAGCATCCGCAGCGGCCCCTGGACGGGAGGCGCTCTGCAGGAGCTGGATTTCCGCGCCGCCGTGGCCGACCAGCTGCCGGAAGCGGAGATTGAAGTGACCCGTGTCTCCGCCTGCCCCAATTGCGCGGCGCAAGTTGAGTTCGACCCGGACACCCATGCCAAGGAATGCCCTTTCTGCGCCACCCCGGTGGTCACCGGCACGGGCGAGAACCGCCACATCAAACCCAAAGGCGTGCTGCCCTTTGCCTTCGCAGAACGCGAAGCCCACAAGGCAATGAGCACTTGGCTGGGGCGGCTGTGGTTCGCGCCGAACGGGCTTAAGGAATACGCCCGCAAGGGACGGCGCATGCAGGGCATTTATGTGCCCTACTGGACATATGACGCCCAGACCCGCAGCGCCTATTCCGGCCAGCGCGGTACTGTCTATTACGTGACCGAAACCTATCAGCAGGATGGCGAGACAAAGACCCGGCAGGTCTCCAAGGTGCGCTGGACACCGGCGTCAGGCCGGGTGCAGCGGTTCTTTGACGACGTGCTGGTGCTGGCCTCGAAAAGCCTGCCCAAACGTTATACCGAGGCGCTGGAGCCCTGGGACCTGTCGCAGCTGGAGCCTTATCAGCCGCAGTATCTGGCAGGCTTCCGCGCCGAGGCCTACACAGTGGACCTGGAGGCCGGTTTTGCCGAGGCCGGGCGGAAGATGGACCGGGTTATCGAGCGCGACGTGCGCTTTGACATCGGCGGCGACCGCCAGCGGATCAGCCATATCGACACCAAGGTGTCAGAGGTGACCTTCAAGCACATCCTGCTGCCGGTGTGGCTGGCCGCATATAAATACCGCGGCAAAACCTACCGGTTTGTGGTCAATGGCCAGTCCGGCCGGGTGCAGGGCGAGCGGCCTTATTCAGCATGGAAGATTGCGTTTGCCGTGCTTCTGGCCTTGGCCGTTGGCGCAGGCATCGCGCTGGTGGCCAGCCAGCAGTAGCGCCTTGAATGACGGAAGGGGGAGCAGCCTCCCCCTTCCTGACCGGCCGGTTCCTTTCCCCGGTTCTGAGCCGGAACCCGCGCGGCCTCCCTGTCAGCCCTTGCTGATCTCGATCTTGCGGGCCGTTTCAGGCTGTTCCAGCGCCTTCTTCGGCACCGCGATATGCAGCACGCCGTCCTCCATCCGCGCGGCAGCCGCCTGCCCGTCCGCATCCTCCGGCAGACGGAAGGACCGGCGGAAGGCCCCGTACTGGCGCTCGCTGAAGTACCAGGTGTCGCCTTTCTTTTCGGATTGCGTCTTTTTCTCCCCGCGGATTGTAAGGACACCGTTGTCCACGGTCAGATCAACATCTTCGAGAGCGACGCCGGGAAGCTCCATCGCGATATCGTAGGCCTCCTTGCCGGAAGAGGCTTCGGTAGCAGGAGCCAGCCAATCGGCAAGACGGGTCCCGAAGCTGCGGAAGGGATCATACAACGACGGCCAGAAGCCGCCATGTTCGGTTTTTTCCACCATTTTCAGCCTCCTTTCTACATACGCCCCATTTTAACTCTGACGCTGCGGCACCGCCTTGATCCGGCGCAATAGAGCGGCTTGCGCCGCGGGTTTTCGGGCGTCAGTCTGTCGTTCAGCCAGCCGGAGGGAATGAACATGACGCCTGATCTGCATAGCCTGGACACTCTGTTTGCCGCGCGCCGCAGCTGCCGCGCCTTCCGCCTGGATCCCGTGCCGCGGGCGGTTATCGAAGACATCCTGCGCTGCGCGCAAAAGGTGCCTTCGTGGTGCAACGCGCAGCCCTGGAAAGTGACCTTGTGCAGCGGTGCAGAGACGGAGCGGCTGCGCGCGGCCCTGATGCAGGCCGCGCAGGGCGGCGGCCACAGCCCCGATCTGGAATTCCCCGCAGGCTATAGCGCAGAGTACCAGCAGCGCCGCCGAGATTGCGGCTGGGCGCTGTATGAGGCCGTCGGGGTCGAAAAAGGAGACCGGGCCGGCTCCGCCCGGCAGATGATGGAAAACTACCGGCTGTTCGGTGCCCCGCATTGCGCAATTCTATCCTCGCCAGCCGAGCTTGGGCCCTATGGCGCAATGGACTGCGGCGGATTTGTTGCCGCCTTCACTTTGGCGGCCCAGGCTGCAGGGATTGCCAGCATCCCGCAGGCTGCGGTTGCCTCCTTTGCCCCTTTGCTGCATGAGCTGCTGGACATCCCTGAAGACCGGGTCATCCTTTGCGCCATTTCCTTTGGCTACAGCGATACGGAGCACCCGGCCAACAGCTTCCGCACCAGCCGGGCAGACCTTGGAGAATTCACCATCTGGCGCGGCTGAAACTGAAAGAGGACAGGAAAACATGCGGGCATTGATACAGCGGGTCAGCGAAGCCTCGGTCACGGTGGACGGGGAAATCATTGGAGAGACCGGCCCTGGCCTGCTGATCCTGATCTGCGCCATGCAGGGCGACAGCGAAGCCCAGGCCGATCATCTGGCGGCCAAGATCTCAAAACTCAGGATTTTCAAGGATGAGGCCGGCAAGATGAACCGTTCGGTTCTGGACACCGGCGGCAGCGCGCTGATCGTCAGCCAGTTTACCCTTGCTGCAGACACCCGCCGCGGCAACCGCCCGGGGTTCTCCACCGCAGCCGCGCCCGCCGAAGGGGAGCGGCTCTATGAGTATTTTGCCGGCCGGCTTGCCGGGCTGGGAGTGAAGACCGCGACAGGAAAGTTCGGTGCCGACATGAAAGTCCGGCTGCTGAATGACGGCCCTGTCACCATCTGGATGGACACAGAAGACGCCTGATCTCCTTTGCCACGCGCCCTGCCATAGACGCTGCTGCGTCAAGGCTTGCCTGGCGCAGACTTGACGCAGCGGAACAGGCGTTCCCTGTGGCAGATACGGCATCCGTGACGTTTTTTGGCAAGGAAGTAACGATTCTGTCGATGCAGGAGCCGGTTTCGCGGCTGTTCCGGGCAGATTCATAAAAAATCCGTCATTTCCCGGCACAAAAATTTCTTGTCGCATTCCAGATGTTTTTTTGATTTACAATCCACTTTGAACCTAAAAACGGCACCTTGCCTCAAAAAGGCGACACCCCCTCGCGGAAGCTCACGAGTGCGTGTGCTGCCATGCCGGGGCTTTCGCGAATAACGCTTGCGAGGCCGCAGCAAATCGGCAAATCTTGAACCACCAATCAAAAAACAGGTGCCCGCAGCACCACAACCAATCGGGAGAACTCTATGAACAGACACATGCAGTATCTGGCCAGCCAGGCTGCGGCAGGCAAACTGTCGCGCCGTGACTTCCTGGGCAAAGCCGCCGCATTGGGCTTTACCGCTGTTTCCGCAAACCTGCTGCTGTCCACCGCAGCCAAGGCCGCAGGCCCGCAAAAGGGCGGCACCATCCGCCTCGGCCTGCAGGGCGGCTCCACCACCGACAGCCTGGACCCGGCACTGGTCACCAATACCGTTGGCCTGATGGTCACCCGCTTGTGGGGTGAAACGCTGGTTGAGCTGGCCGAAGACGGCGGCATCGAAGGCAAGCTGGCAGAAAGCTATGAAGCCTCTGCCGATGCCCGCACCTGGACCTTCAAGCTGCGCTCCGGCGTGACCTATTCCAACGGTCAGAGCGTCACAGCCGATGACGTGGTCAAGACCATGGAGCGCCACAGCGGCGAGGACACCAAGTCCGGCGCACTGGGCATTATGCGCGGCATCAAGGACGTGCGCGCGGACGGCGACAGCGTTGTCTTCGAACTGGACAGCCCGAACGCCGACCTGCCCTATCTGCTGGCCGACTATCACCTGATCGTTCAGCCCAACGGCGGCAATGACGATCCGGCAGCGGCAATCGGCACCGGCCCGTATATCATGAAGTCCGCCGACATGGGCGTGCGCTTCGTGGCTGAGAAAAACCCGAACTACTGGGGCGATCTGGGCAACGCGGATACCGTGGAAATCATCGTCATCAACGATGACACCGCCCGTGTCGCGGCTCTGCAGTCCGGCCAGGTGGACGTGATCGACCGTGTGCCGCCGCGGACCGCAAAACTGGTGGACCGTGCACCGAACATCACCGTGCACTCGACCTCTGCGGCCGGCCACTATGTGTTCATCATGCACTGCAACACCGCGCCCTTCGACAATAACGATGTGCGCATGGCGCTGAAGTACGGCATGAACCGTCAGGAAATGGTCGACAAGATCCTGAACGGCTATGGCACCGTGGGCAACGACACTCCGATCAACGCCTCCTACCCGATGTACACCGAGCTGGAGCAGCGCGAGTTCGATCCGGACAAGGCCATGTTCCACCTGAAGAAATCCGGCCACGACGGCTCGATCCTTCTGCGGACTTCGGACAACTCCTTCCCGGGTGCGCCGGATGCCTCCGCCCTGTTCCAGCAATCGCTGTCCAGTGCGGGCATCAAGCTTGATGTGAAACGCGAGCCGAATGACGGCTACTGGTCGGAAGTCTGGAACGCTCAACCGTTCTGCACCAGCTACTGGGGCGGCCGTCCGACCCAGGACCAGATGTTCACCACCGCCTACCTGTCCACCGCTGACTGGAACGACACCCGCTTCAACAATGAGCAGTTCGACCAGATGCTGGTGGCGGCACGCGGGGAGCTGGACGTTGCCAAGCGGACGCAGATGTATGCCGACATGTCGACCATCCTGCGTGACGAAGGCGGCTTGATCTGCCCGATGTTCAATGACTTCGTTGAAGCAACCACCGACAAGGTCGACGGCTTCACCGCAGGCATCCCCGGCCAGGTTCTGATGAACGGCTATGCCGCCAGCAAGCTGTGGGTCAAAGCCTAATATGTCTCCGATCGTAAAACTCCTGGCTCAGCGCATCGCGCTGAGCCTCCTTCTTTTGCTGCTCATCTCAGTGGTGATCTTCGCCGGCACGATCGTTCTGCCGGGCGACGTCGCTCAATCGATCCTGGGTCAGTCAGCAACGCCGGAGGCACTGGCCAACCTGCGGGCTGAGCTGGGTGTGAACGATCCTCCCGTACAACGCTATTTTGCCTGGCTCTTCGGTGCCATGCAGGGCGATCTTGGCACTGCTCTTACCAGCGGCCAGGACATCGCCGATGCCCTTAGCAACCGTCTTTGGAACACGCTTTTCCTCGCCTTCTGGGCTGCCATGGTTGCGGTGCCGCTGGCAATCTTCCTTGGCCTTCTGGCCGTCCGCTTCAAGGACCGCTGGCCCGACAAACTGATCTCTGCCGTCACGCTCGCCTCGATCTCGATCCCCGAGTTCCTGATCGGCTACGTGCTGATGTATTTCGTCGCCGTGAAGCTTCAGTGGGCGCCGTCGGTGGCCATGATCAACGACAGCATGAGCCTGCTGGACAAGCTGAATTCCATCGCGCTTCCGGTTGCCGTGCTTACCCTCGTGGTGCTGGCGCACATGATGCGCATGACGCGCGCCGCGATCCTGAACGTGATGCAATCCGCATACATCGAAACGGCTGAACTGAAGGGCCTCAATGCATTTCAGGTAATCTACCGCCATGCTTTCCCGAATGCCGTTGCACCGATCGTCAACGTTGTAATGCTGAACCTTGCGTATCTGGTGGTCGGCGTTGTGGTGATCGAAGTGGTCTTCGTCTATCCCGGCATGGGCCAGTATCTGGTCGACCATGTGTCCAAGCGTGACGTGCCGGTGGTGCAGGCCTGCGGCCTGATCTTTGCCGCCGTCTATATCGGCCTCAACATGATCGCCGATATTGTCGCCATCCTGTCGAACCCGCGCCTGAGGCACCCGAAATGAAGAATATCCCCATTTCCGCTATGATCGGGCTGTTCTTCACTGCCCTGTACTTTCTGGCCGCGATCTTTGCCCCGCTGCTGGCGCCTTACGGCGTTGGCGAGGTGGTCGGTGACGTCTGGGAGCCCTCCCGGATTGAAATCATGCTGGGTATTGCCCCCGAAGGCTTTACCGAGTCCGATTACTGGCTCGGAACCGACAACATCGGCCGCGATCTGCTGTCCCGCATGATCTACGGCGGGCGCACCACCATCTTTATCGCCACAGCAGCAACCGTGCTGTCCTTCACTCTTGGCTCTGTGCTCGGCTTCTTTGCCGCAGTTGCAGGCGGCTGGGTGGATCAGGTGCTGTCGCGCTTCGTTGATCTGGTGATGTCGATCCCGACGCTGATCTTCGCGCTTGTGGTGCTGTCAGTGGCTCCGGTGACAATCCCGATCCTGATCCTGGTGATGGGTCTTCTGGATGCCACCCGCGTTTACCGTCTGGCCCGTGCCGTCGCTGTGGACATCGAGGTGATGGACTATGTTGAGGCTGCCCGCCTTCGCGGTGAGAAGATGGCCTGGGTCATCTTCCGCGAGATCCTGCCCAACGCGCTGTCTCCGCTGATCGCTGAGATGGGCCTGCGCTTCATCTTTGCGGTTCTGTTTGTCTCCACCCTGTCCTTCCTGGGTCTGGGCGTGCAGCCTCCTGAGGCTGACTGGGGCGGCATCGTGAAAGAGAACAAGGAAGGCATCGTCTACGGCATTCCTGCGGCTCTGATCCCGGCCTTTGCCATCGCCACTCTGGCGATCTCGGTCAACCTGGTGGCTGACTGGGTGCTGAACCGGACCACATCGCTGAAAGGAGGCCGCGGATGAGCGATACCCTGTTGAAAGTCCGCGACCTGAAAATCGGCGCGACCATCTTTCCGCCCGGGGAAAAGCCCCGCGACATCGAAATCGTGCACGGAGTCAGCTTTGACCTCGCGCCCGGCAAAGTCCTGGGGCTTATCGGGGAATCCGGCGCCGGCAAGTCCACCATTGGCCTGGCTTCCATGGCCTATGGCCGCGGCGGTGTGAAAATCACCGGAGGCGAGGTCTGGGTCAACGGGCGCGATATCCTCAAAGGCGGCCACAAGGACATCCGCCGCCTGCGCGGTGCCGAGGTGACCTATGTGTCGCAATCTGCGGCCGCCTCTTTCAACCCGGCCAAGAAGATCATGGACCAGGTTGTCGAGGCAGCGGTGGAGCAGAAGAAGTTCTCCCGCAAGGATGCCGAGGCACGCGCCCGGGTGCTGTTTGCCAAGCTAGGCCTGCCGGATCCGGACAACATCGGCGACCGTTACCCGCACCAGGTGTCGGGCGGCCAGCTGCAGCGCTGCATGACCGCGCTGGCGCTGTGCCCGGAACCTGATCTGGTGGTCTTTGACGAGCCGACCACGGCGCTCGACGTGACCACCCAGATCGACGTGCTGATGGCGATCAAGGAAGCGATCCGCGACACCGGCGTTGCCGCGCTCTACATCACCCACGACCTGGCGGTTGTGGCGCAGGTGAGCGACGACATCATGGTTCTGCGGATGGGCAACACCGTCGAATACGGCAATGTTGACCAGATCATCAATGATCCGCAGGAGGAGTACACCAAGGCGCTGGTTTCGGTCCGCTCCATCGAGCACGAGGAAAAGGCCCCGACGCCTGACCCGGTGCTGAGCGTGCGCAATGTCACCGCGCGTTACAAAGGCACCCAGTTCGACGTTCTGAAGAACGTGAATGTGGACCTGTACCCCGGTCAGACCCTGGCTGTGGTGGGTGAGTCCGGTTCCGGCAAATCCACCCTCGCCCGGGTGATCACCGGCCTGCTGCCGCCGCGCGAGGGCGAGATCGAGTTCGCCGGCCGCAAGCTGTCGCCGGATCTCAAGGGGCGCAGCCGCGAAGACCTGCGCGAGCTGCAGATGATCTACCAGATGGCGGACGTGGCGATGAACCCGCGCCAGACTGTCGGCACCATCATCGGCCGCCCGCTGGAGTTCTACTTCGGCATGCGCGGCGCCGAGAAGAAGAAGCGGATCATCGAGCTGCTGGATGAGATCGAGCTGGGCGAGAAGTTCATCGACCGCTATCCGGCGGAACTGTCCGGCGGCCAGAAGCAGCGTGTCTGCATCGCCCGCTCGCTGGCGGCCAAGCCCAAAATGATCATCTGCGACGAGGTCACCTCGGCGCTCGACCCGCTGGTGGCGGACGGCATTCTGAAGCTGCTGCTGGACCTGCAGAAGATCGAAGATGTGGCCTATCTGTTCATCACCCACGATCTGGCGACCGTGCGCGCCATCTCGGACAATATCGCGGTGATGTACCAGGGCCAGGTGCAGCGCTATGGCGGCAAGTCCAAAGTGCTGAGCCCGCCGTTCGACGATTACACCGACCTGCTGCTGAGCTCCGTCCCCGAGATGCGGCTGGGCTGGCTGGAAGAGGTGATCGCCAACCGCAAGATGGAAAGCGCCGGCAACTGAACCGGCGGATATTCCGCAGCCTGGCCCCTGCCCGCACCCCGGGCGGGGGCTTTTTCTTATTCGGCTTCACCGGGATTCGTGGTATTTTATTGCCACCGGGGAGAATGCGGCGGAACCAGCCGCAAGCAATAGTAATATAACTGAGCGTGGCTGTTTCCTCATGCAGGCCTAACCCGAATCCTCCGGGCAGTTTTGCTTTTCCGGCGGAACAGGAGGGACTGCCATGACGGACTGGGCCATTCACGGATTTGAAATCGCAAACTGCAATTGCGTTCCCGGCTGCCCGTGCCAGTTCTCGCAGCTGCCCAATGACGGCACTTGCGAGGCGATGCTGACATTCCGGATCGACAAAGGGCATTACGGGGATACCCGGTTGGACGGGCTGCTGGCTGCGGCTATCTACAAGTGGCCCGGGCCGATCCACGAGGGCAACGGCGAGATGCAGCTGATCATCGACGAACGCGCCACCGCGGATCAGAAGGCGGCGCTTGAGGCGATCATGACCGGCCAGGACACCGCAGAATTCGCGACAATGTTCTTTGTCTTCAACGCCATGTGCACGACCAAGCATGAAACCCTCAGCGCCGCTGTCAGCCTGACCTATGACAAGGAAACCGGCATCGGCCATGCAAAGGCCGGAAGTATCGGCGAAACCTCGGTGGAGCCGATTCCCAACATCGTCTCCGGCGCGCCGCATTCGGTGCAGATCAAGCTGCCAAACGGGTTCGAATACGACGTGGCCTCGGTGGCGCGGGGCAGCACAAAGACGCCCGGCTCTGCCATCAGCCTGGAAAAGAACAGCAATACCCACGCCCATGTCGTCGAGATGCACCTGACCGGTGCAGGCGTTCAGCGGGCGGCCTGAACCGCCATGGGCGGGCAGCAGCAGATAGATGGGCCAGCAGAGCGGCTGGCCCGCCATGACCGGGCCGTCGTCATCGCTGCCGCCGGCCTGGTTGTGCTGCTGAGCGCGCTTTACACCATCTTCGGCGTCGGCATGGATATGAGCGCTGTCGAGATGACCCGCATGGCCCGTCCGATCGGCGAGCCGATGCAGATGGGCGGCAGCACCGTCTGGACGGTGTCTTATGCCGTGCTGATCTTCCTGATGTGGTGGATCATGATGATCGCCATGATGACCCCCAGCGCGGCGCCAGTGCTGCTGCTGTTCACCGCCATCAAGAAAGCCGGTGTCCGGCCGGACCTGGCGCCGCTCCTGAGCCTGTTGTTCCTGAGCGGCTACCTTTTGGCCTGGGGAGTGTTCTCAATCGCAGCCACCGCCATGCAGTGGGGGCTGGAAACAGTTGGCCTGTCAAACGGCCCAATGATGTCGCTCAGCAGCCGTGCCCTTAGCGGAGCACTGCTGCTGGCGGCGGGCGCCTATCAGTTCACCCCCTACAAGCACGCCTGCCTAATGCATTGCCGTATGCCGGTGCATTTTCTGACCGCGCATAACCGCACAGGTTTGGTTGGTGCTTTGCTGATGGGCGCCCATCACGGAACTTTTTGCCTGGGCTGCTGCTGGGCATTGATGCTGCTGCTGTTTGCCGGCGGCATCATGAATCTCTACTGGATCGCCGGCCTGGCGCTGTATGTGCTGGCCGAGAAGCATTTTGCCCATGGGCGGCTGTTTACCGCTGCCACCGGCGGCCTGCTGATCCTGGCCGGCTGTTACGTCCTGATTACCGGCCTCTGATGCGCCCGCTTTGCGAAACCCGGGATCTCCCTGGAAAATCCTTCCCAAAATGACGGTTTCAGACCATTTGTCCGCTTTTTGAATGGCCCTTCAAGAAAGTGACACGTAGATGCGGCAGCTAGGCGTCCGCTAGGCAAAAGGATTCGGCGAATGGACAACAAACTCCTCCTCATCATTCTGGACGGCGTGCCGTGGCGCAATTTCCGCCGGCTGTTCGGAAATCTGGAAGGCTGGGTGGACAGCGGCGATGCCCGCGTCTGGAAACTGCGCAGCGTTCTGCCGTCGACCTCGGCCAGCTGCTATGCTTCGATCCATACGGGTGTTGCGCCGGCCGTTCACGGCTCAACCGGCAATGCCAACGTGTTCCGCCTGAAGGAAAAAGACGTGTTCTCGCAGGTCCGCGAAGCCGGCGGCGTGACCGGTGCCGTGGCGCACAGCTACTGGTCCTCCTTCTTCAACCGCCATCCCTTCGATTACGTCCGCGACATCGAATATGACGAGCCTGAGAGCAAGAGCATCAACCACGGCCGTTTCCATTCAATGACCGGCTACGGCAAGGACAATCAGATGACGCCGTCGGATGTCGACCTGTTCGGCACCCTGACCAATCTCTGCCTGCGCTTTGGCCTCAATTACGGCATGCTGCACACCTGCACGCTGGACTGCATGGGCCACCGGTTCTTCCACGACTGCCAGGAGATGGACCACGCCTGTTTCGTGATGGACGAGATGCTGGCGCCCTTCATCACCCGCTGGCGTGATCTGGGCTATGAGGTGATCGTGACCGCCGACCACGGCCAGGACGAGCGCGGCCACCACGGCGGCCGCAGCCCGCTGCAGCAGGAAACCGCGCTTTACTACTTCGGCGACGCAGATGGCCCTGACCATGACGAGGTGATCGACCAGCGCCAGCTGGCCCCGGCCATCCTCACGCGGCTGGGCGCGCCGGTCGCGGAAACCATGAAGCACGCGTCCTTCCTTAAGTGACCTTACGCCCCTGACACTTGCGCGGCGGCTTTGTGCTAGACTGGCACTCAGCCGCCGTTTTCATTTGTCAGGAAGGATTGCCATGAAATCCCTTGTGTTTGCCGTTTCCCTGCTAGCCTCCCCCGCATTGGCCAGCGATGCCTGCCATGACCTTTGGTTCACCCGCAACGCAGTGATCGACCGGGCTGGCTACTGCTTTGGCTCTCCGCTGGGCCAGGCCGTGTTCAACAATGGGGACTGCACCGGCAAATCCGTCTCGCTGCCGCCCCAGGCCGAACGGATGGTGGCACTGGTAAAGGAAATGGAGGCGCGCTTCGGCTGCCGGGTGAACAATAAGCAGACCTATCTGGACCTGGATGATCTGTTCCTGCGCTACCAGCTGTGGGACCTGCCGGTGCGCGATGAGTTTGAAAGCGCCTGCCTCGGCTGGCTGGGGCCCGTCATGGGACTGCGTGCCGGGCACCGCCCGGATGCGCCGCTTGTCGGGCAAATAGACCCCGGCGACAATGTGAACTATTCGCATATCCCTGTCGGCAGCTGGACCTATGTCACCACTTCCGGCCCTGACTGGCAGGTCACCAGCGGTGGTTGGCTGGACACCTCGCTGTTTCAGGAGCAATGCCAGGATTATGCCGGCTAGGCAGCGCTGCTACCCGTCAAAGGTCCAAAGCCCCTGCCCCAGCGCCTCAACCGCGACCGAGATCCGCTCGAAACTGTCGCGGGCGCGGGTAACGCTGTGGCGCGCGCGCAGGTAGCCGTGGATCAGGCCCGGCTCGTTGATCCAATGCGCTTTGCCGCCTGCCGCGAGAATGCAATCCCGGTAGTCCCGGGAATCGTCACGCACCGGATCGCAATCGGCACTCACCAGCACTGTCGGCGGCAGATTAGAGAAGTCACTGTCTGACAGCGGTGCATAAAGCGGGTCGTCCTGCGGCGGCTCCCCGTCTGCCCGGATGCGGTGATAATAAAGCACGTCCTCGCGGGTCAGCATCGGCGCCTGTGCATGTTCAATGTAAGAGCCCTGATTCACATCGCCGCCAAAGGCGCCGTAGATCAGCACCTGGCCCAGTACTGCTTCGCAGCGGCCGCGGGCATGATGCGCCACTGCAGCACACAGGTTTGCCCCGGCGCTGTCGCCGACAAGCACAATCCCCTTGCCATAGGCCGCTTCAATCCAGCCCAGCACCACCCAGGCATCCTCAAACGCAGCGGGATGCTTGTGCTCGGGCGCCAGCCGGTAGTCCACCGCTACCACCCGGTAGCCGGTCTGAGCACAGATTTCAGCACAGACGTCGTCATGGCTGTCGAGCCCGCCGACCACAAAACCGCCGCCGTGACAGAACATCACCGTCCGGGTGGGGTCGCCCGCGGTATAGACCCGCACCGGCACCCCGTTGGCCGAGACCTCTTCAACCGAGACCACATCCGGCCGCGGAACCCGGAACTCCCGCGCCATCGAGTCGTAAATGCGGCGCTGCTCTTCGATGGACATGTCGACTGCGTCGTCGGGATAAAGCTCGCCGGTCTTCTGGATAAAGTCCCAGGTCTCCTCGTCGATCAGCTTTTCGTAGTCCATCTGCGAGCCTCCCGGTGCCATTGTTTTTTCAGAGCCTAGGCAGAGTTTCCCGCAAATGGAATGCCTGAAAGAAAAAGCGCCCCGGAGGGCGCCAATAATCTCACGTCAGTTTCCCGGGCTCAGGCTGCCGCGGCAGGCTCCCATGGGCGGGTGAAATTGTTCAGCACGCCGTTGATCTCCGCGTCAGAGCTGCCGTTGGCAGCGACCTGCGCCACCAGCCCGCGTTTCTTGTCATCGGTGACGCTTACAACCCGCGCCGCCAGCCCGGCCTCTTCCAGCGCGCCATTGTAGACCCGGGTGATCGCATGCTTGCGCAGGTCCGGCTTGAACACTTTGCCCACCGCGGTTTTCGGCAGCGCCTCCAGCACCGTCAAATGCTTGGGGATCGCGGCGCGCTCATGCACGTGCACCTTGCAGTATTCCAGCAGTTCTGCCTCGCTGACCGAAGCTCCCTCGACCAGTTCGACAAATGCGCAGGGCAACTCACCCGCGTGCGAATCCGGCTGGCCGATAGCGCCCGCAAAAGCCACCGCCTCATGGCCCAGCAGCGCTTCTTCGATCTCCGCCGGGTCGATGTTGTGGCCGCCGCGGATAATCAGATCCTTGGCGCGGCCCGTGATCCACAGGTAGCCGTCCCCGTCGATCCGGCCCAGATCGCCGGTGCGCAGGTGGGTGTCCTGATAGTAGAGATCCGCGTTCTTGTCGGCCTCGGTATAGGTGTTGCCGGCAAAGACGCCGGGGCTGGAAACACAGATCTCGCCCACCTCGTCAGTGCCGCATTCCAACGGGCCATTATTGGTCTGCTTGACGATACGCACATCAGTGTAGGGAAACGGGATGCCGACCGATCCGACTTTCTTTTCGCCATCCGTCGGGTTGCAAGAGACCAGGCAGGTGGCCTCGGTCAACCCGTACCCCTCGATGATCGTTACGCCCGAAGCGCCCTCAAACCGTTTGAACAGCTCCATCGGCATTGGCGCCGAGCCGGAGAAAGCGGTTTTCACCGAGGAGATATCCGCATCCACTTCGCGCTGCATCAGCGCGGAGACGGCGGTAGGCACGGTGATGATAAAGGTGATCTTCCAGCGCTCGATCAGCTTCCAGAAGTTGTCAAAGACGCCATCCCCCCGGTAGCCCTGCGGCGTCGGAAAGACCACATGCGCGCCCGAAGCAATTGCTGCCATCATGATCACATGCACCGCAAAGACGTGGAACAGCGGCAACGGGCACATGATGTTGTCTTCTTCGGTGAACAAAAGCGTATGGCCGATCCAGCCGTTGTAGATCAGGCCGGAATACTTGTGCTGCGCCACCTTGGGCATGCCGGTGGTGCCACCGGTGTGGAAGTAGCACGCCACCCGGTCGCTTTCGCTGTCAGCGAAGGTCAAGGTCTTCGGCTGCTTTGCCATTTCCTTGGAGAAATTCAGGTAGTCGGCGTGGCTGGGGTGGCCGTCCAGTTTCGGCCGGATCAGCGGCACGATCCAGGACTTCGGCGGCGTCAAATAGCGGTTCAGGTCCACTTCCAGCACCGTCTTCACCCCAGGTGCATGGCGCACCGCCTCGGCCACCTTTTGCGCCACGTCCGTTTTGGGGAAGGGCCGCAGGGTCACCACCACCTTGGCCTTGGTCTCGCGCAGGATCGAGGCGATCTGTTCCGGCTCCAGCAGCGGGTTGATCGGGTTCACGATCCCCGCAACTGCACCGCCCAGCATGGTCACCAGCGTCTCATGGCAATTGGGCAGCACATAGGCGACAACATCCTGTTCGCCGACGCCAAGAGAGCGGAACATATTGGCTGCTTGGCTCACCTGATCCTTCAGAGCACTCCAGGTGAGCGTTTCCGCCTTGTCCTGAGGCCCGGAGAAGATCTGATAGCTGACCGCCTTGCTGCTGGGGTATTTGCCGGCGGTACGCGACAAAAGCCCGTACAGCGTCGCCGGAAGCTCCCGCGCCTCCCACGGCATTTCGTTCTGCAACGCGTCGCGGTCCGCAATTCCCGAAAAACTCATAGATCTCCTCCCCGTTCCCCCTGCTGTACCGGGGGTATTCTCGTTGAGCCCAGACTATTGAAAACCGGTGTTTTCGCAAGCACCGGCTCAGGGTCACGCCAAGGCAGTTTGCGGCATGACGTGGCGCCAAGCCTTGCCTTGGGCCGATTTCAACCAAAAACGCCCCGGAACCTGTCCGGGGCGCCAAAGGTTTCACGCTGGCCTGCAGTTATTCCGCCGCCAGCCCTTCGGTGAACTGCAGCTTGGCCAGGCGCGCATACAGCCCGCCTTGGGCCACCAGCTCATCATGGGTGCCGGTCGCCACGATCCGGCCCTGGTCCATCACCACAATCCGGTCTGCCTTTTTCACTGTGGCCAGCCGGTGCGCCACGATCAGCGTGGTGCGGCCCTGGCTCAGCTCATCCACAGCGGCCTGCACCAGGCGTTCGCTTTCGGCATCCAGCGCTGAGGTCGCCTCATCCAGCAGCAGCACCGGCGCATCGCGCAGAATGGCGCGGGCAATGGCAATCCGCTGTTTCTGGCCGCCCGACAGCATCACGCCGCGCTCACCGACAAAGCTGCCATAGCCTTCGGGCAGCTTGGAGATGAAGTCATGCGCAGCGGCGGCCTTGGCGGCGGCTTCCACTTCAGCATCCGAGGCATCCGGCCGGCCAAAGCGGATGTTTTCCAGCGCCGAGGCAGCAAAGATCACCGGGTCCTGCGGCACCATCGCGATGTGGTGCCGGAAGGCATCCCGCTGCAGATCGTCCAGCGCCACGCCATCCAGCTTCACCGCACCCTGGTTCGGATCATAGAAGCGCTGCAGCAGCTGGATAACCGTGGTCTTGCCTGCCCCGGACGGGCCGACAAAGGCCACCGTCTCGCCGGGGTTCACTGTCAGCGACACATTCTCCAGCGCCGAGACATCAGGACGCGACGGATAGCGGAAAGACACGTTGTCAAATTCGATTTCGCCTTTGACCGGTGCGGGCAGCGCCTGTGCCTGAACCGGGTCCAGCACGGTGTCTTCCGCATTCAGCAGTTCCACCAACCGCTCAGTCGCGCCGGCGGCGCGCTGCAGCTCGCTCCAGATCTCCGACAATGCGGCCACCGAGCCGGCCACCAGCACTGAATAAATCACAAACTGGATCAGGGTGCCTTCGCTCATCAGCCCCGCGCGTACATCGTTGGCGCCCATCCACAGGACACCCACGATGCCGGAGAACACCAGGAAGATCACGATTACGGTCAGATAGGCCCGGGTCTGAATGCGGCGGCGGGAAACGTCATAGGCTGTCTCAGTCATCTCGCCGAACTGCCGCCGGCTGGCGCCCTCGTGGGTAAAGGCCTGCACGGTCTGCACCGCCCCCAGAGCCTCGCCCGCATTGCCGGAGGAAGCGGCAATCCAGTCCTGGTTTTCCTTGCTGATTGCCCGCAAGCGGCGGCCAAGAACCAGGATCGGCACGATTACGGCTGGAACGATCAACAGCACCAGCATCGTGAGCTTAGCCGAGGTCAGCAGCATCAGCACCATGCCGCCCAGAAAAATCAGCAGGTTGCGCAGCGCAATTGACACCGAAGATCCCAGCACCGACTGGATCAGCGTGGTGTCTGTGGTGATCCGGCTCAGCACCTCGCCGGTCATGATCCGCTCATAGAACTCAGGGCTCATGCCGATCACCCGGTCGAACACTGCCTTGCGGATATCAGCCACCACCCGCTCGCCCAGCCGGGTCACCAGCGCATAGCGCACACCGGTGCCAACGGCGAGCAAAGCCGCAATCACCAAAGCCGCACTGAAATAGAGGTTCAAGAGCTCAGAATCGGATACCCGGAAATTGTCCACCACCCGGCGCACGGCCAGCGGCAGCGTCAGTGACAGCCCCGCCGTCATTACCAGCGCGCATGTGGCTGCAAGCATCAGCAAACGGTAGGGCCGCACAAACGGCCACAAAGCCGAAAGCACACCAATTTTACGGGAGCTCTCCCGCTCCTGCTCCGCGTTCGGGGCCGCCTGTTTTCGCGCCATTCCGGTTCCTTTTAACAGTCTTGCGCTGTCACGGGCCCGCGCCCGCCGCATATGCCAAGGTTCATGGCCCTGCAGACTATCGGCGTCAAGCACTCAGCAGTTTAAATATATGCAAGGAAACAGGCATCCGCCGCGGCAGATCGTACCAGTTCAGCGATGCCGGGAAGGTCTGGAGCGGGTAGCGGGAATCGAACCCGCACCTTAAGCTTGGAAGGCTCTTATGATACCATTTCACCATACCCGCTCAGGACATTTGCTGATTTATGGGAAGCGTCCGGTGAGGTCAACCACCTTGGTTTCGTTTATCTTCACCCGGCTGTAAAAAACTCTGCGGGCCTTGCAGAAGGCCTGGCAAGCCGCTCAAATAACATCGTAATCCAGCCGCCTGGCCCCGTCCCCTGCCTTCGGAATCCTGCCGTGAACACAAATCCGCCTATTGCCGTCATCACCGCCCATGGCCAGCCTTCCGCCCCTGCCCCGGCCGAGGCAGATCTGGCTCAGCTGGCGTCGGCGGTTGCGCCGCATCTGCTAGGCTGGGAAGTCCGCTCCGCAACGCTATCCAGCCCTGGGCGGCTCGAGGAGGCAGCAGCCGGGGGCGCCCTGATCTATCCCTTCTTCATGTCCCAGGGATTTTTCACCGCCAAGGTGCTGCCTGACCGCCTGAAAGGCCTCGGCTGCCGGATCACCCTCCCGTTCGGCTTGCATCCGGAGCTGCCGCAGATTGCCGCCCAAACCGTGATGGACGCGGCAAAGACACAGGACTGGGAACTGAATACGCTGCATCTTCTGCTGGCGGCCCATGGCTCCGCCCGCGGGCCAAAAGCGGCAGAGGCTGCCGAGGCCTTTGCAGCCCAGCTGCGCCCTCTTCTACCTGGCTGCACTGTCTCGCTAGGATATGTCGAGCAAGCCCCCAGCATCCAGTCCGCCGCAGCGCCCATGCCCGCCCGCTCCGTTTGCCTGCCGTTCTTCGCCCAGTCCGGAGACCATGTGAAACAGGACCTCCCTGCCGCATTGGAGGCCGCGTGTTTTGGCGGCATCGTGCTGCCGGTCGCGGGCGCGATGCCCGGCGTGCCCGAACTGATCGCCAAAGGCCTCCTCAAAGCCGCCTCGAACCGCGGCCCTTGACCGCAGTTGGCTCAAGTGGAATTCTAGTGTTCCGGAAAGAAAAGCAATTTTGGCCCTGGCGGAGGCAAAACGCCTCTTGCACCGGCCGCGGGCATGTGATTAATCACGCCCTACACCACGGATGGCGAGTTGGCGGAGTGGTGACGCAGCGGATTGCAAATCCGTGTACACCGGTTCGATTCCGGTACTCGCCTCCACCTAAAATCAAGCACTTAGATTACTCCCCTCAATGTAACGGCCCTGCCGTTTACAGTTGCGTTTACAAATTTGCGTTTTCACAGCCGACTTGGCCTGATTGAGTTTGCGCAAAACAGCGTCGCTTTCATCAGGGCTGACCTGGAGTGCCCCATCTGAAT
>NZ_JWLD01000042.1 GCF_000813725.1 Leisingera sp. ANG-Vp | reverse complement strand
AACCCCTCCGGCGGGTGTTTTTTTTGGGGGGGGAAGAGGGCGTGGGCCGGGGATCAGGCCTTTACCGGAACCATTGTGCCTTGCAGGATGGCTGTTAGCTTCTCCTGGCCGTTTTTCACCGCATGAACTTCCGCAGTGACAATGACCAGACGGCGGCCGGGTTTGATTACTTTGCCGGTGGCACGCAGGAGATCGCCGTCCCCGGGCGCCAGCAGATTGATCTTCATCTCTGCCGTCATCACTTCGCTGTCTTCCGGCATTTTAGTCAGCGCTGCATAGCCGGCAGCCGTATCGCCGATTGCAAAGCTGAGCGCGGCGTGGGCGACACCGTGCTGCTGGCGGCTGCCTGGAAGGATCGGGGCGGTGATCACCACTTCGCCGTCCGAAACACTTTCGATTTCCGCGCCAAGCGTCTGCATCATGTTCTGTTTGCCAAAGCTTAGGCGGATCTTGTCTTCAACGGCGGTCATGCATGCGTCTCCCGGAGGTTTTCCTGCACCATAGGCCGGCTTGACCGTGCAGGTGCATGTGACGCTGCGCCACCTAGCGCGGCATCGGAACGGCCGTTGGCCGTGGCCCGGTCAGAAGGGCCAGTGCGTTTGGCTCCATAAGTTCCGTCAAGACGGGATCCGTGCTGCGCAGGCCTCCGGTGTAAGTGCCAAATGCCGGAAGGATCAGCCGGTGCTGATCCAGCAGAAAAGCCGGGCGGGAGGTGCCGCGCACCCGGGCCTTGGGATGGTAATGGCCGGAAACCTCAGCTGCGGCCTGCGGAACTGCGATGTGGCGGAACACCAGCGGCCCGAGTTTAAGCTCCGCTGCATGCTCGCCGCCGAATACGGCAGGGGACGGATCATGGTTGCCTTCAACCCAGATCCAGCGGCGCCCCTGCATCAGGCTGGCCAGAAGATTTTGTTCAGCCTTGGGCAAGGCATGCGAGGCGTCGTCGTCATCAAAACTGTCGCCGAGGCTCAGGACGGTTTTTGCATTGGTTCCGTCCAGTACAGCTGCCAGGCGGGACAGGGTGTCCTGCGTCTCATAGGGCGGCAAAGCGCTGCCGCCGCGCCGGGCGTGCCGTTCGGATTTGCCCAGATGCAGGTCCGAAACGCATAAGGCTTGCTGCTCCGGCCACCAAAGCGCGCCGGAGCCAAGAGCGGTGAGGCGGGCGCCCGCGAGGGTAAAATCAAATCCGTTCATGCAGTGGTCTTAGCGGCGCTGGCTGGGCAGGCAAGACTTATTGCGCCAGCCCGGCCAGCCCGGATTGCTGCATCAGCGCTTCCGCTTCGCGCTGCAGCAGCTTCTCTTCGGCAGCGCCTTTGACGGGAACCTTGCCAACCTCCAGCAGCAAGGGTGCTGCAAGGGGTGAAATACGCTCCAGCCGCTTCAGAGTGATGCGGCCCCTTATGCGGGCGATCATGTCTTCGATGCGGCCAAAGTCGACCAATCCGCGCAGGGCTTCTTCCCGGGTGATATCCATCAGCAGGTGGTCCGGGTCGTATTTCCGCAGCGTGTCATAGAGGATATCGGAGGAAAATGTTGCCTGCCGCCCGTTCTTGCGCGCGCCCGGCGTGTTGCGTTCGATAAGGCCTGCGATGGTGGCAGCGCCGCGGAAGGCGCGTTTCATCACTGCATTGCCGGCCAGCCAGCCGTCCAGCCCGTCGCGCAGGGCGTGAAGTTCGAACAGCGGCGCGGGATCAGCCAGTGCCTCCAGCCCCCAGATCAGCGTGGCATAGTCGGTGGCGACAAATCCCAGCGGATCAAGTCCCAGCTCCTCCATCCGCTTGGTGAGCAGAAGGCCCAGGGTCTGTTGCGCATTGCGCCCGGCAAAACCGTATATGCAGGTGTGCTCGCGGGAGTCATGAGGAAAGCTTTCGATCAGCAGGGACCCTGCCCGGGGGAGTTCCGAGACCTCGCGCTGCAGTTCCAGCCAGTCCGCCGTGTGGCGGGGCAGGGCGGGCCAGCTGTCTTGTTTGAACATCTCCAGGATACGGGTGCTGAGCTGGGTAGAGGTGGCAAATTTGGTGCCGGAGAACACTGCGATCTTGGGCTTCTTGCCCGGATTGCGGCTGACCTCGACAGTCATCTCGCGCAGGCCCTCGTAGCGCACTGTCTGACCACCGATCAGGAAAGTGTCGCCGGGGGTGAGGGTGGCGGCAAAGGCCTCTTCAATCTCGCCCAGCGGCTTGCCGCCGCGGCTGCGTTTCAGGCGGACTTTCATCAGGTCGGCGTCCTGGATGGTGCCCAGGTTCATGCGGATACGCTGGGTGGCGCGCGGGTCGCGCAGCTGCCATCGGCCGTCGGGGCGCTGCAGCAGGCGCTGCCACTGGTCATAGGCCTTCAGTGCATAGCCGCCGGTGGCGCAGAACTCCAGGCAGGCGTCGAAGGCGGGGCGGGAGAGGCCAGCGTAAGCACCTGCCTGGGTCATCTCGGTGTAGAGTTCATCGGCGTCGAACGGCCCTGCGCAGGCGGCGATCAGGATGTGCTGGCACAGAACGTCCCGTGGGCCGGGACCGCGCGGATCGCCGTCCAGATCGCCTTCACGAACCGCCTCCAGCGCGGCACGGCATTCTACCACTTCAAAGCGGTTGGCGGGGACCAGCAGCGCCTTGGAGGGCGCATTGTAGCGATGGTTGGCGCGGCCGATGCGCTGAACCAGGCGTTTAACGTTCTTGGGGGCGCCGATCTGGATCACAAGATCCACATCGCCCCAGTCGATGCCAAGGTCGAGCGAGCCGGTGCAGACGATGGCGCGCAGCTCGCCGCGGACCATCGCCGCCTCGACCCGTTCCCGCTGCACCCGGTCAAGCGAGCCGTGGTGGATGCCGATGGGCAGGGCGTCCTCATTGGCGAGCCAGAGGTTGTGAAAGAAGATCTCGGCCTGGGCGCGGGTGTTGTGAAAGATCAGTGTCGTCCTGTGCGCCTTGATCTGTTCCATCACGGCCGGGATGGCATAGGCCGCTCCGCCTCCGGCCCAGGGCGGCGCGTTTCCGGTTTCGAGCATGCGGATGTCCGGAGCCGGGCCGGGATCGGCCTGCACGATGTCGCAAGGGTCCGGGTGGCAGGCCAGATACCCGGCAATGGCCTGCGGGTCGTCGACGGTGGCTGACAGGCCCACACGGCGCAGGCCCGGGCACAGAGTCTGCAGCCGCGCCAGCGCCAGCATCAGCTGGTCGCCGCGCTTGCTTTCCGCCAAGGCGTGAATTTCATCCACGACAATGCGCTTCAGGCCCTTGAAGGTGCGCGCGGCATCCTCGTAGGACGTGAGCAGGGCGAGGCTCTCCGGCGTCGTCAGCAGGATATGCGGCGGATCGGCCCGCTGGCGCTTTTTCCGGCTGGCGGGCGTGTCGCCGGTGCGGTCGTCAATGCGGATGGGCAGGCCCATCTCTTCGACCGGTGCGCGCAGGTTGCGCTTGATATCGGCGGCCAGAGCTTTCAGCGGCGAGACATAAAGCGTGTGCAGCCCGTCCTGGCTGCCCTCCGCCAGCTCGGCTAGGGTTGGGAGGAAGCCGGCCATGGTCTTGCCGCCGCCGGTTGGAGCGATGAGCAGCGTGCAAGGGGCAGAAGCCTGCTCCAGCATGACGTGCTGATGCGGGTGGATGGACCAGCCTTTTGACGCGAACCAGTCTGTGATGATGCCAGGCAGCTGAGACATGCTATCTGTCTAGTCCAGCCGCAGCGCGCTGCCAATCGCTGACGGAAGCGCTCCCGCGCCCGCATATGCCCCGACTGCGCCGGAACCAATTGGCGGCCTTGGGCGTGGCACCGCGCAAGGCGCGGTGCCACGCCCAACGGGAGGAAACCTGTTCGCAGAACGGGTTGACGACGGGCGGGAGCCTTCCTTGGTCCCGGGAGGAACGCATGTCAGTTTCGCCGGCTTTTGCGTCAGGTCAACAGGCGGCGTTTGGGCTGGCTTACTTCACGATCTTCTCGTCTTTGACGAACATATTGGCCCAGGCGCGGTCGATCAGTTCCGGTGTCATCTGATAAGGGATGCCTTCAAATTCGCAGATCGCGATCATCTGGTCGATCAGAAACACCGGCTGATAGTTCGCATAGACGTTGTCGATTGTCGGATACTTCCGCTTCAGAAGATGCACCAGCGCAGCTTCATCCAGCGGCATGCCTTTCTTGCGGGCCACCAAGGCAAAGATCTTGAGATAGTTCTCCTGGTCCGGCCCATCGATCTTGATCTTGAAGAAGATCCGGCGCAGCGCGGCCTGGTCGAAGATCTCATTCGGGTGGAAGTTGGTGGAGAAAATCACCAGCGTGTCAAAGGGGACCTCGAATTTCTCGCCCGACTGCAGCGCCAGGATGTCCTTGCTTTCCTCCAAGGGAACGATCCAGCGGTTGACCAGCGCCTGCGGCGGCTCGGCCTGGCGGCCAAGGTCGTCAACGATGAAGATGCCGCCGGTGGATTTCAGCTGCAGCGGCGCCTGGTAGGTGCGCGCCGTTGGGTTGTAGACCAGATCCAGCATGTTCAGCGACAGCTCGCCGCCGGTGATCACGGTGGGGCGCTCGCACATCACATAGCGCGTGTCGAACCTCCTGCGGCGGCGCAAGGCGTTGGGATCTTCGGGCTCCTGCTCCACTTCGGTGTGCACGATCGGGTCGTAGACGGTGATGACCTGGCCAGAGTACTCGATGGCGCGCGGCACGTAGACGTGATCCCCCAGCGCGTCGCGGATGCCGTTGGAGATCGAGGATTTACCGTTGCCGGGCGGGCCGTACATCAGGATCGAGCGGCCTGCGCTGACAGCGGGCCCAAGGTGGTCCAGCAGGCTGTCGGGCAGGATCAGATGACCCATTGCGTTGGTCAGCTGGTCGCGGGTCACCTGAATGTTGCGGATCGACTGGCGCTTGACCTGTTCGCGGTAGATATCCAGCGGTACCGGCATGGCGCCGAAGTATTCCGACTGGCTGAGTGCATCCAGAGCCCGGGCCTTGCCGGCGTCGGTCAGCTGATAGCCCATCTCATTGCCGCTGTTGGCGTTGAGCGTGCCGGTGGCCTCCAGCAGTTTCTGCTCGCGGGCAATGTCGACCAGTTCTTGGGTGACAGATGAGGGCAGGCAGATCGCCTCGGCGATTTCAGTCACGTTTTCGACGTTCTTGCGGAAGATGGTCTTGAGCAGGATGTCCCGCATCATCACCAGCGGCAGCTGCATCTGCTCCAGTCCGCGGGGGGCGGGAGGGGCCATCACGGTGAGGTTCTGCATATTCATGGCGGTGCCTGCTCCTGAACTCCGGATTCGTGCGCCGCTGAAACGGGGCGCGCTTTGGAAACAGACTATTCAGGACTGTGGCAGCAGCGGGGCAGAGCTGGGCCAATTCCGGGAAGGCGGTAGGAAAAGCGGATAAGTTTTATGGGGCTGCCGGAATTGCGGGCTGCAGGCGGCGAGCGGCTTAGCTCCCGTGGAAGGCTGCCAGGAGCAGGTAGATCGCCAGGGCTCCGCCCAGGCACAGGCCCATTGGAAAGCTCTTGCCCGTCTCCCAGCTTTGCCAGTGCGGTGCCAGACGCCGCAGCGGGGTGTATTTGGCGATCCGGTGGGCAGTGAAGCCGGCCAGCAGGGTGGCGGCAAAGATCACCATCAGAAGCCGCAGATCGCCAAGTGCGAAAAACGGTGCCGCGGCGCCGGCGAACTTGGCATCGCCTGCGCCCACGGCTCCGGCCGCGTAGAACAGGAAGCCAAGGCCAATGCCGACGGGCAAATGCAGCAAATGCCAGCCGTAGTCGCTCCAGCTGGGCATCACGACTGCGCCAATCACCACATAGATCACCGCCAGAACATCAACGGTCCAGTTGGGAATGCGCATGCCGCGCAGGTCTGTGAGCGCGACCGTATAGCACAGCGGCAGCACAAAGGGCAGGAACCACAGGGCGGCATGGGCCGGGAAGTGCATGGGTCAGCCGTTCTCCAGGGCTGCCAGCGCGCTGGCGGCTTCCTCGAAATGCTGGGGATGAGTGTCGATGGCCTCGCGCAGCAGCCCTTCACCGGTTTTCACGTCGCCCTGTTTTACCGCGGACAGCGCCAGGGTATGCAGCAGGAGTGCGCGTTCGGTTTGCTGCATAGGGATCACCGGGAGAGTGTAGTTGCGTTGCGCGCCGCGGGCCAGCACCAGGTTGTTCTTGGCGGTGAACAGAGCCTGATCCTGACGGATCGACTCGCCGAACAACCGCTCGGCCCCGGCGAAGTCGCCGCGGGTCAGCTTGGAATAGCCCCAGTTGTTCATGATCTTTGCGGGTGTCGTGGTCAGGCCGGCGGCAATTTCATAAAAGCTGTCCGCCCGCTTCCAGTCCTTGCTGGCATCTGCAACCACCGCTTCCAGCCGGTAGCGCTCATAGGTCTCGTGGGTGGGCGGTACCTGGTCCAGCTCTGCCTTGGCGGCGTCCCATTCGCCGCTGCGCACCAGCGCGCCGGCCAATTGCACCCGGTCTTCGCTGGTTGCACCTTTCATCGACACGACTTTCTTCCAGGCGGCGGTGCCTTCCGTGGTGCGCTTGGCGCGGATCAGCGAATGCGCCAGGCCGCGCTGCAGATCGATCCGCTCCGGGTTGTTCTGGACAGTGCGCTGGAAATGCGCGACCGCCTCGTTGGGGTCGGCGACGGTCAGCATGACATCGTTGAGATTGCTCTCGTCGATGACGTTTACTTCCTGAAAGGCCCGTTCCACGGTTTCATCGGCTTTCTCGGCGCAGGCCGACAAGACCAGCGCCCCTGCCAGAGAAGCGGATAGGAAAAACTGCTGGCGCATTGGTGCGTCCTTTTTACTGCTCTGCCTCGATCATGGTGTCTGGCGAATCAGGTAGCTGCCGCCGCCCTGCCGCACCAATTTATAATCTTCGTTTTGAGGCTCAGTATGCGCAGGATTTTCCAGTTTTGCGAGTGCCAGCCTTAAATTATCGCGGATTGCGTCACTTTCGCCATTGTCAAGCGCATAGGCGCGCTGGAACACCTGCACGGCTTCCGCGGTTTTGCCGCGCTCCATCAGCACCACACCGAGGTTGTTCATCGGCTCCGGCCAGGCAGGATCCGCGTCCACCGCCTGGCGCAGCAGCTCTTCGGCCTGGCCCAGCCGCCGGAGGCCCAGCTTGGCGGAGCCCATGCCAGAGAGCACCTCAGGGGTCAGCCCCTGGTCGAGGGCGGCCCGGGTAAAGGCTTCCAGCGCCAGTTCATGCTCACCCGCGGCCATCAGCCGGTTGCCGACCAACAGCCCGTCTTCAGCCTCGCGGCGGTGATCGGCGCCGGGAGCCCAAGGGCTTCCCTTGTCCTGTTTCAGCCCGCCCGGCGCGCAAGCCGCCGCCAGTGCAAGGGCACTGGCGGCGGCAGCCGCTGGCAGCAAACGGGCAGCCGGTGCCCGTGGCTTTGTCTTCATTACTGGGGTCCTGCGTTGCCCATGTTCATAATGCCCTGTATCGACGGGCCGACCAGGATGATCAGCAAGGGCGGCACCGTCAGCCCCATTGTGGCAAGGGTCATCTTCACGGGCAACTTGTTTGCGGCCTCTTCGGCGCGCATCACACGCTTGTCACGCATTTCCCCGGCATAAACCCGCAAGGCGTCCGCAATCGAGGTGCCGAAACTGGCGGACTGGATCATCACAGTGACAAAGGAGGAGACATCCTGCACACCGCAGCGGGTGCCCATGTCGCGCAGAACCTTGTCCTTCTCCTTGCCCGCCTTCATTTCGTAAGCAACGACTTCGAATTCTTCAGCCAGTTCCGGAAAGGAGGCGTGCAGCTCCTTGGCGACGCGGACAATGGCCTGGTCCAGCGACTGGCCTGCTTCAACACAGACCAGCATCATGTCGAGCGCGTCCGGGAAACCTTCGGTAATCTTCTGCTTGCGCTCCTCAATCCGGCGGGTGATCCAATACTTGGGCAGTAAATAGCCAGCCACGCCGGGGCCGATGATGCGGATTGCCATCTGCTGGCTGTCGTAGTCCATATCGGCATTCAGCACATAGACAAAGAATAGCCCGCAGCCCAGGCCGACAAGGCCAAGGGCAAACTGGGCAAAATGGAACAGCCGTACCGAGTCCTTGGAATGGTAGCCCGCCTGGCGCAGTTTCAGCTCCATCGCAGAGAGCTCTTCGGCGTTCTGCGGTTCCAGGAAACTGGCGAATTTCTGCAGCTGCTCGTTGCGGTCGGCCTGGCGCAGCCGCTCTTTCTTCGGCTTGGTCCGGGTTTCAGGCGCGATGTTCTTCTGCAGCTTCTTCAGCGGATCCTCGGGCTGGTTCAGCATCAAGGGAACCGCCAGCAGGATCATGAACAGACCGGCAATGCCAAGGGCGAGCAGCGGGCCGAGGTCACCGAAGTTTGCAGTCAAGTAGTCGTTGATTCCGGTCAGAAACTCCATCGGCGCCTCCTCAGACTTTGATGTTTGTCAGCATGCGCATGACAAAGAGGTTGGCAGTCAGCATCACGCCGACGGCGAAACAGGCGGGGATGAACCAGGGGTGGTCCAGCACGGTGTCATAGTAGTTCGGATCCTTGACCAGGATGCCGATAAGGCAGAACAGCGGGAAGCCTGACAGAAACTTGCCCGACCATTGCGCTTCGGCGGTAATGGCCTTGACCCGGCGGAACAGCCGGAAGCGGGCGCGGATCACCTTGGCGAGACCTGCGAGCACTTCGGCCAGGTTGCCGCCCGACTGCTGCTGGATCGTCACCGCAACGGCCAGGAACCGCATGTCCTGCATATCCAGCCGCTCGGCCATTTCCTTGAGCGCCTCGCCAACATCGCGGCCATAGGCGCATTCATCGGAGATGATCCCGAATTCGGTGGCGAGAGGGTCCTCGACCTCATTGGCGACGATCTGAATGGCGGAAGTGAACGGATGGCCAACGCGAAGTGAGCGCACCATAAGTTCCACCGCGTCAGGCAGCTGCTCCTCGATCATCGCCATCCGCTTGGCGGCTTTCTTGTTGACCCAGAAGAATACCGCGCCGACGCCGATGATGGCCGAACCCAGCGCCTTGACGGGCAGGGGGGCAGAGGTGCCGATGCTAAGCCCGACAAAGGCAATGCCTGCCAGCCCCGCCATGATCAGGATCAGCTGTTTGGGAGAAAAGGCGATGGCGGCTTTCTGCGCCCGGTCCGACAGCAGCGAATAAAGCGGGATCGACTGTGATCTGGCGTGCTGGCCCAGCTCCTTGCGCAGCTGTTCCAGAACCTGTTCGCGGTTGCCGCCTTTTTCCATCATCTCCAGCCGGCGGTTGACCTTGCTGTTGAGGCTGATGGATTTGCCGAAAGTGAACAGATAGATGCCTTCGACCAGGGCGAGAACCCCGAAGAAAATCAAGCCGTAGATAAGCGGTTCTGCACTCAGTTGCATCAGCGCGCCTCCATCACGGTGGGTTCATAAATCGACGGCGGCAGGTCAAAGCCCCAGAGACGGAAGCGCTCTGAGAAATGGCTGCGCACGCCAGTGGCTGTGAAATGGCCGATGATCTTGTTGTCCGGGGTCAGTCCGACCCGCTGGAAGCGGAAGATTTCCTGCATCGAGATCACATCGCCTTCCATGCCGGTGACTTCGGTGATCGAGGTCATCCGGCGCGAACCGTCCTGCAGGCGCGAGGCCTGCACGATCAGGTTCACCGCCGAGGAGATCTGGCTGCGCACCGCCTTGAGCGGCATTTCGATCCCGGCCATGGCAATCATGTTTTCCAGGCGGGAGATACCGTCGCGCGCGTTGTTGGCGTGGATGGTGGTCATCGAGCCGTCGTGGCCGGTGTTCATCGCCTGCAGCATGTCGATCACTTCCTCGCCGCGGGTCTCGCCGACGATGATGCGGTCGGGACGCATCCGCAGTGCGTTTTTCAAACAGTCGCGGGGAGAGACCTCTCCCTTGCCTTCGACGTTGGGCGGGCGGCTTTCCATCCGGCCCACATGGGTCTGCTGCAGCTGAAGTTCCGCAGTGTCCTCGATGGTCAGGATCCGTTCGGAATTGTCGATGAAAGACGACAGCGCGTTCAGCGTGGTTGTTTTACCGGAGCCGGTACCGCCGGAGACGATCACGTTCAGGCGGGTCGAGACAGCGGCTTGCAGATATGCAGCCATTTCTTCGGTGAAGGCGCCGAACTGCACCAAGTCATCAATGCCCAGCTTGTCTTTTTTGAATTTCCGGATCGAAACCAGCGATCCGTCCACCGCAATCGGCGGCACCATCGCGTTGAAGCGCGAACCATCCGCCAGACGGGCGTCCACATAGGGGTTCGATTCATCGACCCGGCGTCCCACGGCAGAGACGATCTTGTCGATGATCCGCATCAGGTGCTTCTCATCCTTGAAGGTGATGTCGGAGAGCTGCAGCTTGCCGCTGCGTTCGACAAAGATCTGCTGCGGGCCGTTGACCAGGATATCGCTGACAGTGTCGTCCTGCAGCAAAGCCTCCAGCGGACCCAGGCCGGTGACCTCGTCGTACAGCTCCTTGTTCAGCTGCTGCCGGTCCTCGCGGTTCAGGACGATGCTTTTCTCAGCCAGGATTTCGGTCGCAATCGAGGCAATCTCGCTGCGCAGCTCTGCTTCGACGGCGTTTTCCAGCGCTGCCAGGTTCAGGTTTTCCAGCAATTCCCGGTGCAGCTGGATCTTGATCTCGCTCAGACGCTCCTTGCGCTTGCGCTCTTTGTCCATTGGCGCGGCTTCGGCAGCCTTGCGCTGGACCGGGCGGCGCAGGCTGGCGGCAGGCGCAGCGGCAGCAGCGGCCGGCGCGGCGGCCGGCTGCGGTGCAGGTGTGGCTGGTTTGGCCGCTTGCTTCTTGTATTTGGAAAACATCAACTCACCCCCAGTTCAAACCGCTCAGGCGGCTTCGGCTTCACTCCGGCCCAGCTCGTGCAGCGAGGCTGCCAGCTTGGCGATTTCCTTGCGCAAAGGATTCTTCGCGGCCGAAACGGCCAGCGGCAGCCCGTGATCGCAGCTCTGCAGCACCTGCTTGCCGCCGTCGGGCAGCTGCAGATCGATCGAGATGCTCAAGGATTCCGCCATCCGCTTGACCCGGCTTTTGCCGGTGAGGTCGGTAAACTTCGGCGCCCGGTTCAGGGCAAAGCGCAGTTTCTCGAACGGCAGGTCCTCGGACTGCAGCGCCCGCTTCATCCGCAACGCGTTCTGAGCGGAGCGCATATCCAGTTCGATCAGCGCAAAATACACATGGGCGGTGCTCAGCACGGTTTCGGACCATTGCACCAGCGTGTGCGGCATGTCGATGACGACAAAGTCGAAGTGGCTGCGTGCCATTTCAATCACCCGGGCGATGTCGTCGGGCGACAAGAGATCCAGCGGCACCATCTCGGACGGAGCAGTCAGAACCTGCAGTTTTTCCTGAAACGGCTGCAGGGCCTGGCCAAACAGCTCCTCATCCATGCTTTCGGTTTCGCTGAGCATTTCCATCACCGCTTCGCGGCGGGGCAGGTCCAGGTAGGTCGAGACCGAACCGCTCTGCAGGTCGAAGTCCAGCAGGCAGACGCTGGGTTCTTCTTGTTCGCTGAGTGCCGCCAGTTCCCAGGCCAGGTTCACCGCCATGGTGGTGGAGCCGGAACCGCCAGCCAGGCCGTGGCAGACCACCACCGCGCCCTCGCGCTGGTTGCCGGTCTGCAGCTGATGCGGGTTCGCCGCTGCTACGGGTTCCGGCTCTTGCAGGCGCTCGATGGCTGCTTGCAGCTCTTGCTCCGGCAGCGGGTAGGGGACAAACTCGTCCGCGCCCTGGCGCAGCAGCGTGTGCAGGGCAGCCGGGGTCACGTCTTCGGCGATCAGGATCACCTTGATGCCGCGTGCCTTGGCCTGGGTGATAATCTCACCCATCAAGGGCAGGTCGCCCTCGTCAGCGCTGTCGATGGCAAGCGCAACAAACTGCAACGGTTCCGCTTCGGCCTGCGCAAAGAAGGCCAGCGCCTCGGTAAAGCCCAGGTCTCCCCAAGCTTCGCCCAGGGCGGTTTCCATGTCTTCGATCAGAAGGTCGAAATTCTGCACGTCACGGCTGATCGTGCAGGCAACAATCGCAGGTGTCTCTGTTTGCGGCATTCCGCTCATTGCCATCATCCTTGTTCACATGGGCTGACCGGGCCTTGGGCACAGTCCGCCTCTTGGAAACAATGTCGATGGCAATCTGGGCGATATTGGGGCCAAAAAGCCCCAAATATAGGGAATTGTTAATACCTTGGACGCGCTTGGGCAGTGGAAGGCAACGGAAACAGTTACTCCAGCGTGCGTTCCAGCGATTTCTGCTCAGTCAGCGTCGTGGCCGGAACCGCGCTTTCCAGATACTCGCGGTAGATGATCTGAGCGTATTTACCGTCCAGAACTGTCGGATGACGCTTCAGGAAACCGCTCACCTCGGTGACGGTGCGGCGGTTGCGGCGTTCGCGCTCGGGTGTGGCGATCAGCGGTTGAGTTTCGCCAAAGGAAACCACGGCCTCCAGCCTGTTGCGGCCAATGCCGCGCGAGACCAGGTAGTTCACCGCTGCCCGGGCGCGGCGCAGGCCAAGCGCCTTGTTGTAGGCATTGCTGCCAACTGCGTCGGTATGGCCAAAGACGCGGAAGCGCACCTCAGGAAACTGTTTGATCCAAACCGCCTGACGGTCCAGCACGGCACGGGCTGCGTTATCCAGGCGGGAGCTGTCGAAGTCAAAGTTGATTGTGGTCGGCACTTCCTTGGCGAACCTGCCCGCCAGCTGGATGGCATAGCTGCGTTCGCCGCTCATAACCGCTGCATTGTTGAGGGTGGCCTCGCCGAAGGTGCCTTTTCTGTTCAGTTCGCGCCCGGCTTCCCGCTCGCAGGCGGCAGCAGTCAGGACAAGGCCGAGAATTGCAGCGGTTCTGATCATCTGTGCCACTCCTTATCAGTCCAGCACGTAGCCGTAAGAGCCGTTGAAATCCTGCTTCGCCACTTCTGCAGCCGGACCGTTCTTGGTGCGGGTGGTGCGTCCGAACAGGAACAGATCCTTTTCGCTAGGCGGTGCCACACGGTCGGTCGGCAGGGTCAGGGCTTCGCCGCGGGTCGGGGTGACCAGATGGGCGCTGACGATGATCACCAATTCGGTCTGCTCCCGCTGGTAATCAGCACTGCGGAACAGGGCGCCCAGGACCGGCACGTCGCCCAGCCAGGGCAGCTGCGAGGAATTGTCGAGGAACTCGTCGCTGATCAGGCCGGCGATGGCAAAGCTCTCGCCATCGCGCATCTCAACCGTTGTCGAGGTCTCGCGCCGGGAAAAGGCGTCGATAGTAAAGTTGTTCAGTGTCAGTGAGTTGGCAGGGTCGATGGCCGAAACCGCGGCATTCAGTTCCAGATTGATCAGATCGCCGTCGACCACCCGGGGAATGAAGTTCAGCTCGATGCCGAAGGGTTTGAACTCAATAGTGATGACACCGTCTTCCTGGGCCACCGGCACCGGGTATTCGCCGCCGGCCAGGAACTTCGCTTCCTGTCCCGACAGGGCAGAGAGATTCGGCTCGGCCAGGGTGCGGACAACACCCTTCTGCTCCAGCGCTTCCAGCAGCAGGCTGACCTGGACGGAACCTGCATTGAAGCCGAACAGGAAGGCACCGGTGTTGCTGTTGGCCGCCGGAATATTGCCGGCCAGCGAGTTGGCCAGCGCGCCAGAGGTGTTCAAGGTGTTGACGCCGCCGGTGCGGCCATTACCGGTACCGCCATTAAAGCCCAGCGAGGCGCTCAGCGATTTTGAAACGGTGCGCTGCATTTCGGCAAAGCGGACCTTGAGCATCACTTGCTGGACGCCGCCAACCGACATCAGGTTGCTCACCCGCTCCGGCGCATAGCGTTCGGCCAGGTCAAGCGCCCGCTGCAGCCGGGCCGCGCTGGAAACGGTGCCGGACAGCACGATGCCGTCATTGGCGGTGCGCACTTCGATTTTTTCATTGGGCAGGATCTGGCGCAGCCGCTGTTTGAACTCGGTCACATCCGCGGCGACGCGCACGTCGACATTGGTGATCAGCCGGCCGGAGCCGTCGAGCAATGTCAGTGTGGTCAGGCCGGGCGATTTGCCCAGCACGTAAATGGTGCGGTCAGACAGCGAAGAGATATCAGCAATGCTCGGGTTGGCGATGCTGAGCTCCGCAAAGGGTGTTTCGCTTTCCACCACTACCGCGCGGTTCATGGGCACATCCAGCGTTGCTGCCGTGCCCTTTTTTACGACCCGCAAGGATTGCGCTGATGCCCCATCCGCCTGCGGCATGCCAACCAGCGATAGCCCCATCAGGGCCGCCGCTACGAACCTTCGAATTGCCATGTGACCTGCCTTTCCGATCACGCCTCAAAATCCGGGTCTTTTTGCCCGCTCTTTCGGGCACTGTGCTGCAGATCCTGAATTATTGCAAGAATCAATGGCTTCGGAGCGATTCTCTAGGCCCGCCCATTGTGGAGCCAGGGCAACACGCAAATCAGCCGCCCTTCGCTTGGAAGAGGCGGCTGATGCTGGTAACAGCTTGCAAGGAAATGGAATTCCTAGTTGGTGCACGGGATCGGGATTTCCACTACTTCAGCGCCGCGGCGGGTGCGGATGGTGCAGACTTTCTTCTGTTCCACCTCCTGCGGCGCTTCCAGAGCACCCAGGCCCAGCAGTTTGCGCTGGTCCACTTCGACAACCGCAGCGATGGTATCGTCGCCAGCGCCGACCAAGGCGAGCGACAGCCGCCCGGTGGTTTGCGCCTGCGCCAGGGCGGCCACTTGTTCAGGGTGCGCCGCGACCGTGACGGTACGGGCAATAATCGCTTCATTGATGTCGCCGCCGGCACTCTGGTCCACGGCCACCAGTTCGACATTGGTTTCGATCAGCCGGGTGACTTCGCCATGGGTGCCGCCGGCCCGCGGCATCACGCCGGTCCAGTAGACATCCACTTTGTCGCCAGGGCGCAGGAAGCCGGAAACACCCGAGGAGACGTCGACCTTGATCGCAAAGGCGCGCATGCCGCGGGCCAGGCGCGAGGTGATGCCGGCATCTTCGCCAGGCCGGGTGACCTTGATGGCCATCACCGCCTCATCCTTTTCCATGGCGCGCAGCACCACCCGCAGCTTGTCGCCGCTTTCCGGCGGGAACAGGGTCTCCAGGGAGGTAAAGGCGCCTTCGGGGATGGCATTTTCCGGCCACCGCACCGCACGAACCGCTTCCTTGGACAGCCGTTCACCGTATTTCAGTGCTTTGGTGGCGACATAGACATCCACCGTCGGCACTGCTTCGGCACGGGCAGCGCGTTCGCGCGCCAATTCGTTCTGATAGGCTGATATGTAGTTTTTCGCCATCATGACGGCGCCGCCGGCGAGGGCGACACCGACAATCAGCACAAGTCCGAAAACTGCTCGCATTGCGTTACCTCTCATCAACTTGAGCCGGAGTCCCACGGGTGGAACCGGCTGCTGTATTGTTCAAACTGCTGCGGAATTCTGAGCGTTCTGTCAGGCAGCAAATGAGCTTGCGCCCTGCTTGGCCGGCAGGCGTATTATACGTCTCAGCTGAATGACCAATTGGACATATAGGTGGCCAGCATATTGGCCAGGCCCATGGCACCGTCTTCCATCGAAGCGGCAATCAGAACCGCCAATCCAACCATAGCAGCAGTTAGAACCACCCAGTCGACGGTTACGGCACCGTCATCTCCCGCAATGTATGACCATAGTTTCTTCATGATATGAACCTCACTGCGTTTAGGGGCAGTCTGCAGCAACTGCGCCCGGAAACCGCCGGGCGCAGCGCTATGCGATTCTCAGCAGATCAGCTGTCGGTCGGACCTTTGGTCGCCAGGTAGGAGCCGGTGTTGGTGGTCAGGGTCGATGCGCCGTTTTCGATGGCGGTGTAGACAACGCCGCCCAGAGCAGCAACGGCTGCGGTCAGCACAACCCAGTCCACAGTCACGGCGCCGGATTCGTCTTTGCGGAAGTTTTTGAAGAATTTGATCATGGTTTGGTCCCTCCAAAGGATCTCAATAATAGGGTTTCGCCAGTCCGGGGTTGTGGCCAGCTCTCTCTTTCTGGCTCGCCCGTCCTGGGATAGGCTTATTAAGCTTTGCGATTTGGGCATGAGTGCGGCGCAAATTCTTAATCTTTGCCCAAAAGTGAAGAAATTCCGAAGAAGCAATTAAGTAATTGATATTGTTTAATAAAGTGCAGTGCTTTGACCGCGAGAACAACTGGTTCCATGTGAATGTGGCAGCAGTGGGGCGTTTCTGCGCGGCGCAATGTTAACGGATTCGCCGTGTCTGGCGCCTCTGCGCTGCGAGGGGGCTGGCCCTGGCTCTTGTGCCGCAAGGGAGAGTTTGTGCAGGCTTTGTGTGCCAGCATGTTTCACGCGGCACATGGCGCCTGGCTCCGCTTCCTTTGGTCAAGCCGGGGCGTACAAATAGCAAAAGCCGCCCTGCAAGCAGGGCGGCCCGGTGTCTTGGTGCGTTGCCGCGAAGAACTTAGGAGTCGGTCGGACCTTTGGTCGCCAGGTAGGAGCCGGTGTTGGTGGTCAGGGTCGATGCGCCGTTTTCGATGGCGGTGTAGACAACGCCGCCCAGAGCAGCAACGGCTGCGGTCAGCACAACCCAGTCCACAGTCACGGCGCCGGATTCGTCTTTGCGGAAGTTCTTGAAGAATTTGATCATGGTTTGGTCCCTCCAAAGGATCTCAGAATTTGCGTTATCCCGCCATCTCGCCAGGGTCTGCTCTCTCACCTGCTCGACCACTGTCCGGCTTGGATGGGTACATATAGCCAGCGCAGCGTGGCAGGATTTGGGCTGAAAACCGGAAATTGCCGCCCAATTTTTACTTTTCGGCAAGAAATTCACTAATCGGTTGATTTTGTGAGATTAATTTTTCGTTACCGTGTTGGGGCGCGTGGTAAATCCGCGCCAGGCGGGGGCAAATATGGCGAATGCGCCAGATTTCGGGGCGGAAAAGCTGGATTTTGCTGCCTGAATTCCTGAGTCTGCAGCAAAAGAAAACCACAGGCAGGCCGGGCAATGTCTTTCCGCACCGCAGTTTCTACGCTTGCTGCCTGCACCATGCCTCTGACCGCAGCGGGGCAGGAGCAGCAGCCGGCGCCTTTTCCCCAATTCGAGGCCAAGCGGGTCAAACCGCCTGCGCCGGGAACGGGCAAGCGTATCACCATTCAGATCGAGCCGGCGCCTGAACCGGCATCCGAACCGGAAGCGGCCGCGGCGGGGGCTGCTCCGGAAAGGGGCGCGCAGACGGCCGGACGCTACGGCTGGTTCTGGGACAAGGTGACGCCCGGTATCGAGGCTTCGGGGCCGGGACGGCTGGAGAGCGCTCTGCTGGCTTTGACGGGCGCCAAGGACCTGGCGGCGCCGCGGCTGCAGCTGATGCAGGAGATTGCACAGGACCGGGGTGTGCAGATTCTGACCGAAAGCGCCGGCACCCGGGTGTCGCCTGCGCTGGTTCTTGCGGTGATCGCCGTCGAATCCGCCGGCAAGGCGGATGCTGTCAGCACAGCCGGGGCGCAGGGGCTGATGCAGCTGATGCCCGATACCGCTGCCCGCTTTGGCGTTTCCGATCCGCTGCAGGCACAGCAGAACATTTCCGGCGGCATCCAGTACCTCGATTGGCTGATGGGCGAATTCGATGGCGACCCGATTCTGGTCCTGGCCGGCTACAATGCAGGCGAAGGTGCGGTGCGCAGCCATCAGGGGGTGCCGCCCTTTGCCGAAACCCGCGACTACGTTCCCAAGGTCCTGGCGGCCTATCAAGTAGCACGGGGCCTTTGCCTGACGCCGCCCGAGCTGATCTCCGACGGCTGCGTTTTCCGGGTGATGAAGTAGCGGCGGCCGAAGCCGCAGCGGTTTGATTAACCAATAATTTTCGATAAATTTGCACCTCCCTGCTCGGGTGGTGATTATGCTGCCGAAAGGGGCAGTTCCCGGCCTGCATTTTCAGGTTTTGCAAGACATTGGAGAAAGACATTGGATTTGGGTATTGATCCCTCGGCGGTTGCCGTGGGCTCGCAAGGGCTGACCAGCAAGCTTATGCTGATTGGCTTCATTGCATTTGCCGGTTTTTTCGGACGGATGGTGTTTGTGGCTTTTGCACCGGGTATCGCCAAAGCGAACCCGTTCCGGAATTTCTCAGGCCCTGGCTTTATCCTGCTGGCGGCAGGTCTGTTTGCAGGTGCGCTATACATCTCGGGGAAACAGACCAAGGCCATGGTTCTGTTCAACCGGCATCTGGTGGACCCGATCACAGTCACCTGGCTGGGCAAGGACAGCTGCGACCCGGCAGATGGCAGCTACTGCGTTGTGGTGTTTGAAGAGGGCGGGGAAAAGATCGTCAACTGGTACGACAAGCGGGTTTATATGTGGGAAATCATAAACCCGCCGGAAGGCGCGGTGTGGCACACATTGCGCCCCCGTGCCAGGCCGGGCGCCGCTGCCGGAGTCTGATCAGGACAGCCTACTCCCGAAACTTCAAAAAAGGCCCCCCGGGAAACCGGCGGGCCTTTTTGCATTTCTTCCGGGATGGATCAGCCGACGATGGCAGCCTGGGTTGCGGTGCGCAGTTCGTCTTCGCTGACGCCATCAGCCAGTTCGACAATCTTCAGCCCGCCTTCGACGACGTCCAGCACACCCAGATTGGTGATGATGCGGTCGACAACGCCCTTGCCGGTCAGCGGCAGGGTGCATTCCTTCAGCACCTTGCTGTCGCCATGCTTGTTGGTGTGGTCCATCACCACAACCACGCGGCCGACGCCCGCAACCAGGTCCATGGCGCCGCCCATGCCCTTGACCAGCTTGCCCGGGATCATCCAGTTCGCCAGGTCGCCGTTTTCGGCCACCTCCATCGCGCCCAGGATCGCCATGGCAATCTTGCCGCCCCGGATCATCGCAAAGCTTTGCGCCGAGTCGAAATAGGCGGTCTGCGGCAGTTCGGTGATGGTCTGCTTGCCCGCGTTGATCAGGTCGGGATCTTCTTCGCCCTCATAGGGGAAGGGGCCCATGCCCAGCATGCCGTTCTCCGACTGCAGGGTCACTTCCACACCCTCGGGGATGTAGTTGGAGACCAGTGTCGGAATGCCGATGCCGAGGTTCACATACCAGCCGTCCTGCAGCTCCTGCGCGGCGCGTGCCGCCATCTGATTGCGGTCCCAAGGCATTATGCTTGCTCCTTCTGACGGACGGTGCGCTGTTCGATGCGTTTCTCGTGATTGCCCTGGATCAGGCGGTTCACATAGATGCCGGGCAGGTGGATCGAGTCGGGGTCCAGCGAGCCGGTGGGCACGATCTCTTCCACTTCCGCGACGCAGATTTTGCCGCAGGTGGCGGCCGGCGCGTTGAAGTTGCGGGCGGTTTTGCGGAACACCAGGTTGCCGGTCTCATCCGCCTTCCAGGCTTTCACGATGGCGAGGTCGGCAAAGATGCCCTCCTCCATGATGTAGTCTTCCATCGCGCCGTCAGGGCCGGTGGAAAACTGCTTTTCCATCTTGCCCTCGGCAATGACAGTGCCGACGCCGGTCTTGGTGAAGAAGCCGGGGATGCCTGCGCCGCCGGCGCGCATACGCTCGGCCAGGGTCCCCTGCGGGTTGAACTCCAGCTCCAGCTCGCCGCTGAGGTACTGGCGCATGAATTCCGCGTTCTCGCCCACATAGGAGGAGATCATCTTTTTCACCTGGCGGGTCTGCAGCAGGATACCGATCCCGAAGTCATCAACGCCCGCGTTGTTGGAGGCAAAGGTCAGGTCCTTGGTGCCCGCATCCTTGATCGCCTGCAGCAGAAGCTCGGGGATGCCGCAGAGGCCAAAGCCGCCCGCCGCAATGAACATGCCGTCGTGAAGCAGACCGTCGAGTGCTTCAGCGGCGCTGGAATATACCTTTTTCATGGAGATCTCCCATTATGCCGGTTGCAGCGATTTCTGGCGCCCGGACGGGGGAGAGTCAACGAATACGGAGCCGGGCACGTATTTCTACGGTACGCGCCCGGCAGGTGTTTCAGCCCGCGGTGACTATGCCGCAGGCAACCCGCGCACCGGCGCCGCCGATGGGCTGGCTGATATGGTCATCGCCGTTTTCATGAATGATGAAGGTGGAGCCGTCGGCATCCAGCAGAGCATGATCGCCGCCGTCCAGCGTGACCAGGCTGGTGAAGGCTTCCATTTCGCCGGTGCCATCTGCCGCGACAAAGAGGTTCGGGAGGTCGCCCGGCTCAGGCCCTTCGGGGTTCATCAGCCCGTGCGCGCCTTCAACTTTCCCCACATGGCCTTTTGCAGATTTGAACCCGGTGCCCGGGTCGCAGGTGCCATGGCTGTGCAGGTGCAGCCCGTGTTTGCCCGGGGTCAGGCCTGACACTTTGAGATGCAGCAGAACGCCGTTCGGCCCCTGGGTCAGATGTGCAGCGCCGATAATCTCGCCATCCGCATTGATGAGATCTGCCTTGGCTGAATTGATGTGCCCGCCGGCCAGTGCAGCCGCGCTGGCGGCGGCACTCAATACGGCAGCTGTAATGAAGGTTTTGAGCATATGTTTTCTCCTGTGTTCGGGCGCCAGCTGCGCCCCTTCCACAAGAAAACACTATAGCACTGGGAATTATTCAGCCCGCGGCGGTTTTGCCGCAGGCTGCAGCTGCATGGGCAGGTGAACAGCCTGCAGCTCAGCTTTTGGATGCGGCTTTCTTCTTTTTTGGGGCCGCTTTTTTCTTCCCGCCTTTGGAGGACTTCTCCGCAATCAGCTTCACGGCCATCTCCATGGTCACGTCCTTGGGCTCCACGTCCTTGGGAAGTGTGGCGTTCACCTTCTCCCATTTCACGTAAGGCCCGTAACGCCCGTCCAGGATGTTGACGGCGCCGCCGCTCTCGGGGTGCTCGCCCAGTTCCTTCAGCGGCTTGGCTGCAGCCCGTCCGCGCCCGCGGCCCGGATTGGCGCGCTTCTCCGCCAGCATCTCAACCGCCCGGTTCATGCCGATCTCAAAGACATCCAATGTGTCTTTGAGGTTCACATAAACTGGTTTCTCCTCGTCCGGCAGCTGATGCGCGATATACGGCCCGAACCGGCCCAGGTTGGACTGAATGGCGCCGCCATCCGGGTGCTGGCCGATTTCGCGCGGCAAGGTAAGCAGGGTCAGGGCCTGTTCCAGGGTGACTTCATTCGGCCCCCAGCCGGGCAGGAAATCCTTGCCCTGTTTGGGCAGCGACGACCGCGGCGGCTTCTTGTTCTCGGGCGTGGCTTCGCCGCGCTGCACATAGGGCCCGAAACGGCCGGACTTCAGGTGGATCTCATCCCCGTTGTCTTCGCCCAGGATGCGTTCATATCCCTCGGCACCCTCGCCTGAGATCGGACGGGTGTAGTTGCACTCAGGATAGTTGCCGCAGCCGACAAAGCCGCCGGTGCGCGAAGTTTTCAGATGCAGCTGGCCCGCGCCGCATTTGGGGCAGCTGCGCGGGTCGGTGCCATCCTCGCGAGGCGGGTAAAGCTGCGGCGCCAGCGCGTCATCCAGAACGTCCAGAACTTCGGTGATCCGCAGATCCGAAGTTTCAGTGATCGCTGCCGAGAAATCGCGCCAGAACTTGCCCAGCAGATCCTTGTAGTCGCGGTCGCCGGCGCTCACGTCATCGAGCTCTTCTTCCAGATTGGCGGTGAACTCGTAACCCACGTACTTGCGGAAGAAGTTCAGCAGGAAGATGGTGACGATCCGGCCCTTGTCCTCGGGGAACAGGCGGTTTTTCTCCTTGCGGACATACTCGCGGTCCTGAATGGTGGTGATCACAGACGCATAGGTCGAGGGCCGGCCGATGCCCAGCTCTTCCATCCGCTTGACCAGGGTGGCCTCGGTATAGCGCGGCGGCGGCTGGGTGTGGTGCTGCAGCGCCAGCACGGCGCCGCTTTCGGACAGCACTGATGCGTCCTTGCCGGCCTTGTCAGCCTGTGCTGCCAGGGAGGAGGCAAATTTCAGCGCCTCGCCCTGCATGATCTGCGGCAGGCGCTTGTCGTCTTCATCCGAGACGTCATCGCGGCCTTCCTCGTAGACCCGCATGAAACCGTCGAACAGCACCACCTGGCCGGTGGCACGCAGCACCACCTGGCGGTCGTCCGAGCCGATGTCGACGGTGGTGCGCTCCAGCCGGGCGCCTTCCATCTGACAGGACAGGGTGCGTTTCCAGATCAGGTCGTAGAGTTTGCGCTGATCGTCGTCGGTGACCTTCAGCGCCTTGGCATCGCGGCTCATATCCGTCGGGCGGATACATTCGTGCGCTTCCTGAGCGTTCTTCGCCTTGTTCTTGTAAATCCGCGGAGAGGAGGGCACGTATTCGGCGCCATAGCGCTTTTCGATCTCGGCGCGGGCCTCCTGCACGGCCTCCGGCGCCATATCGATGCCATCAGTCCGCATATAGGTGATGTAGCCCGCTTCATACAGGCGCTGCGCTGCATTCATGGTCTGGCGCGCGCCCATGCCGAACTTGCGGCTGGCTTCCTGCTGCAGGGTCGAAGTCATGAAGGGCGCAGAGGGGTTGCGGGCGGCAGGCTTCGCCTCCACCGACAGCACCGACAGGCTGCGCGACGCGACCGCTTGCACCGCCAGTTCCGCTGCGGTGGCGTTTTTCAGCGAGTACTTATCCAGTTTCTCGCCGCCCAGCACGGTCAGGCGCGCCTCGAACTCCTGGCTGCGCGGGGTGGCCAGCTGTGCCCGTACGGACCAGTACTCCTGGGCATTGAAGGCCTCGATCTCCATCTCGCGCTCGACGATCAGCCGCAGGCAGACCGACTGCACCCGGCCCGCGGAGCGGGCGCCGGGCAGCTTGCGCCACAAAACCGGCGACAGGTTGAAGCCGACCAGATAGTCCAGCGCACGCCGCGCCAGATAGGCCTCCACCAGCGGCATGTCGACCTGGCGGGGCTTGCTCATCGCCTCGGTCACCGCTTCCTTGGTAATGGCGTTGAAGGTCACCCGGCTGACCGGCGTGTCTTTCTTGATCGAGCGGCGCTTGGTCAGCGCCTCCTGCAAATGCCAGCTGATTGCCTCTCCCTCGCGGTCGGGGTCGGTGGCGAGAATCAGCGCATTGTCCTCTTTCAGCGCGTCGGCAATGGCCTTCACATGTTTACGGGAATCAGCGCCGACCTCCCAGGTCATGCCAAAACCGTCGTCAGGATCGACCGACCCATCCTTGCGCGGCAGGTCGCGCACATGGCCGTATGACGCCAGAACCGTATAGCCGGAGCCCAGGTATTTATTGATTGTTTTTGCTTTGGCCGGGGATTCGACAACAACAACTGGCATTAATTCTGATACCTCTTCGGACCGCTTCTGCGGGTTCTATGGCGGGGCAAGATGTGGGGCGCAAGGGGGGATTGTCAATCCGGGTGCAATGGACGCGGCGGTAAAGGCGGTGTTTGCTCTGCCGCGGCGGCGGCTTGCACTGGGGGCTTTGCAGCGCCGTTTCCGGGCGTTTGGCGGGGCAGGGGGTGTCAGTCTTTGTCCTCCGGCAGGGCCTTGGACAGCAGGCCGCCGGGCTGGCGGGTGATCGTGCCTTCAAGTTCGAGATCGGTCAGTGCCGGAGCCAGATCCTGCGGCGGCAGGGAGAGGTCGCGCAGCAGGTCGGTTTCAGACGTGGGCGTGGGGCCCAGCCTGCCAAGAATTTGCTGATGCAGGGCGTGGGTCTCCGCCAGGCTGCGCCGCTGGGGCGGTGGCGGCGGCAATTCCGCCAGTGCCTGCTGCAAACTGGCTGCCGGGGCAGCATCCTTGGCGGCAGCAGCGGTTTCCTGCGGTGGCAATGCCTCCAGCACGTCGGCTGCGTCGCGGATCAGGACCGCACCGTCGCGGATCAGCCGGTTGCAGCCGGAGGAGCGGGCGTCAAACGGATGCCCGGGGACCGCCAGCACTTCGCGGCCATAGTCCAGGGCGTCCCGGGCGGTAATCAGGCTCCCGGACTTTGCTGCCGCCTCCACCACCACGACGGCCCGTGGCAGACCGGCAATGATCCGGTTGCGCTTGGGGAAGTCGCGGGCCTGTGGCGTCATGCCCATCGGCTGCTCGGACAGGCAAAGACCGGTTTCGCTGATGCGTTCGGCCAGCCCGGCATTTTCCGCGGGGTAGATCACATCGGCACCGCCTGCCAGAACTGCGACGGTGCCGGTCGGCAGCGCCGCCTGATGCGCCGCCGTGTCGACGCCGCGGGCCAGGCCGGAGACCACTGTGTAACCCGCTTCGCCCAGGCTCTGCGCCAGCGAGCGTGCCATGCGCAGCCCCAGCGAGGAGGCATTGCGGGCGCCGACCAGCGAGATCATCGGCCGGTTCAGCACTGACAGGTCGCCGATAGCCCACAAGAGCGGCGGCGCATCCTTCAAGCCCTTCAGAAGCTGGGGATAGCCGGGATCCGAAAAGCACAAAAGCCGCGCTTTGGCGGCTTTTGCGGCCTCAATTTCGGCGTCCACCGCACTGGCAGGGCATGTTTCATACCCCTTGATACCTGCGGAGCGTGCCACTTCGGGCAGCGCATCCAGCGCGTTCTGCGCTGAACCGTATTCGGCGAGCAGCCGGTGAAACGTCACCGGGCCTACCCGCTTGGAGCGCAACAGACGAAGCCAGGAATACTGCGTATCTTCCGTGGTGGGTGGGAGTGGGGGGTGAGTGGAAGAAAATGCTTCTTCAGTCATCCGCAGCTCCGCCTGTTTGCAGAACCAGAATTAACCTTAGGCTGGTTAACAGGTGGTGAACGTGGTGAGGTTTTTTGGAAATTCCTCGAAAATTTTCCGGAGTAACCAAAGTGAATGTAGAATTGACCTTCACCCTATGGTTGCGAGCGCGTTTCAAAACCAAACCGGCCCGGATGCACAAGTGTCCGGGCCGTGGCTTTTAGCTTCAATCGGGAATAGGCCAGTTGGAGTGACGTCCTCAGGCGGCTGAGCCGCCCACCGTCAGACCGCCCATCAGAACCGATGGCTGTCCGACTCCGACCGGTACCCATTGGCCGGCCTTGCCGCAGTTGCCCATGCCGGGATCCAGCGCCATGTCGTTGCCAAGCCCGCGAATCTGCTTCAAGGCAGTGGCGCCGTCGCCGATCAGCGTGGCGCCCTTGACCGGCGCACCGACCTTGCCATCCTTCACCCGGTAGGCTTCGGTGCAGGAGAACACGAACTTGCCATTGGTGATGTCCACCTGGCCGCCGCCAAAACCCACGGCCCAGATGCCGTCCTTGATTCCCGCCACCAGATCGCCGGGGTCGGCCTCGCCGCCCAGCATATAGGTGTTGGTCATCCGCGGCATCGGTGCATGGGCATAGCTTTGGCGCCGGCCGTTGCCGGTAGGGGAAACCCCCATCAGCCGCGCGTTCTGGCGGTCCTGCATGAAGCCGACCAGCACGCCGTCTTCGATCAGCGCGGTCTTCTGGCTTGGGGTGCCTTCGTCATCCACGGTGATCGAGCCGCGCCGGTCCGGAATGGTGCCATCATCCAGCACCGTGACGCCTTTGGCGGCAATCTGCTGCCCCATCAGGCCGGCAAACGCCGATGAGCCCTTGCGGTTGAAGTCGCCCTCCAGCCCGTGGCCGATCGCCTCGTGCAGCAGGATGCCGGGCCAGCCGGGGCCTAGCACCACATCCATCTCGCCGGCAGGCGCGGGAACCGCGTCCAGATTGACCAGCGCGATCCGCAGCGCCTCCTGCACCTGAGCCTGCCAGTGCTTGGGGTCGACCAGGCCATCAAGCCCCAGCCGCCCGCCGCCGCCTGCCGAGCCGCTCTCGCGGCGGCCGTCTTTTTCAACAATGACCGACACGTTCAGCCGCGCCATCGGGCGGATGTCGCTGACCCGCGCCCCGTCGGCGCGGAGGATCTCCACTTCCTGCAGGGATGCGGCCAGGGACGCGGACACCTGCACAACGCGCTTGTCCAGATCGCGGGCATAGGCATCGATTTCGCGCAGGGTCTCCACCTTGACCGGGAAGGGCATGGCGCTGATCGGATCGGCATCGGTGTAAAGCTTGGTGTTGGTTGCCTGAGGCGCATCCGAGTAGGTGCCGCCGCCGTCGCCCACAGCCAGTTTGGCCGTCTCTGCGGCCCGCCGCAGCGAGGCGATGGAGACATCGGTGGAATGCGCGTAGCCGGCCACATCGCCGTTCACGGCACGCAGGCCGAATCCCTCGGACGCGTCATAGCTGGCGCTGCGCAGCCGCCCGTCGTCAAAGGACAGCGCCTCGGACTTGCGGCGTTCGGCAAAGATCTCGCCATCTTCGGCCCCGTTCAGCGCGTCGCGCAGGCAGGCCAGCGCCTCATCTTCTGGAAGCGCGGTTTCAAAGGGGCGGAAGGCTGGGTTTTCCATGGCACGGTCCTCAGAATTTTTGATCTAAATCAAGAAAGCGACGGTTTGACGCTTGGCTGCCTCTTTATCTGTGCCTCTGAATATGATTTTAAGCGGCGTCAAAGACAACGGGGCAGGTGCGTTTTGTGGAATCATTGATTCCTGTGATTCGTGCTGCCGCAGGAACATGCGATCAACCGATCAGGACAGAACATGAAAAACGCTTTGATGCTTTCGGGCCTTTTCGCCGGCCTTTCGAGCCTTCCAGCCACAGCGCAAGAAGGCCTGGAAACCATTGGCAAGCCGGTCGACGGCGGCTTGAACTTCCAGCCGGCGGCCACCTCGCTGATGGACGGGATCCATAAACTGGATTGGATGATCCTGGTGATCATCACCGTGATCTGCGTGTTTGTTGCAGGTTTGCTGCTGTGGGCGATTGTCCGCTTCAACCGCCGCGCCAACCCGACACCGGCCAAGTTCACCCACCACACCCCGATTGAAATCGCCTGGACCGTGATCCCGATCCTGGTTCTGGTGTTCATCGGTTCCTTCTCGCTGCCGCAGCTGTTTGCCCAGCAGGAAATCCCCGAAGGCGACATCACCATCAAGGTGACCGGCTACCAGTGGTACTGGGGTTATGAATATGTCGACGAAGGCGTCGAGTTCGAAAGCTACATGCTGGGCAACCCGTCGACCCTCGACACTGACGCCCGCCCGGCCGACGCCGACGTCACCCCGTTTGTGCTGGATGACGCGATGCGGGCCAAGCTGGTCGACGCAGGCTTTAACGAGGACGAGTTCCTGCTGGCCACCGACACCTCGGTTGTGGTGCCGTCGGGCAAGACCATCGTGATGCAGGTGACCGCAGCCGACGTGATCCACTCCTGGACCATCCCGGCCTTCGGCGTGAAGCAGGATGCGGTTCCCGGCCGTCTGGCGGAACTGTGGTTCAACGTCGACGAAGGCAAGGAAGGCGTCTACTTCGGCCAGTGCTCCGAACTGTGCGGCAAGGATCACGCCTATATGCCGATCACCGTCAAGGTCGTGACCCAGGCCGAATACGATGCCTGGCTGGCTGCCACCAAGGAAGAACTGGCGGGCACCCCGCAGGCCTTCCAGGTCGCCTCGAACTGATAACTGGCTATATGGAGCTTGAGGGAGCTCCATATGTTTCAGAAAAAAGACCAGGGTGCGCAGCGATGCGCACCTGTTGCCGCCAAAGGACCCAAGATGACCGACGCAAGCATCAACGCCAGCCGCGCATATGAAGACGAGGCCAGCTTCGGCGATTATTTCGCCCTGCTGAAGCCGCGGGTCATGTCGCTGGTTGTGTTCACCGCTCTGGTCGGCCTGCTGGCAGCTCCCGTTGGCGTGCATCCCGTTGTCGGCTTCTGCGCCATCCTGTTCATTGCCATCGGCGGCGGCGCTTCCGGCGCGCTGAACATGTGGTGGGATGCTGATATCGACAAGGTGATGAAGCGCACCAAAGGGCGCCCTATCCCGGCCGGCAAGGTCGAGGCAGGCGAGGCGCTGGCCCTGGGGCTGGCCCTGTCGGGCCTGTCGGTGATCATGCTGGCGCTGGCCGCCAACGTCTTTGCGGGTGCATTCCTGGCCTTCACCATCTTCTTCTACGTGGTGATCTACACCATGTGGCTCAAGCGGGCGACGCCGCAGAACATCGTGATCGGCGGCGCCGCAGGCGCTTTCCCGCCAGTGATCGGCTGGATCGCCGCAACCGGCACCATGTCGGTTGAACCCTGGCTGATGTTCCTGCTGACCTTCATGTGGACGCCGCCGCATTTCTGGGCGCTGGCGCTGTTCATGCGTTCGGATTATGACGACGCGGGCGTGCCGATGCTGACCGTGACCCACGGCCGCCGCTCGACCCGCCTCCACATCCTGGCCTATACCGTGCTGCTGGCCGTTCTGGCCGTTGGCACCGCGTTCTCCAGCATCGGCGGCCCGCTGTATCTGGCCGTGGCCCTGGTGCTGAACGCGATGTTCCTGCACGGTGCCTGGAAGATCACCCGCCGCGACGAGGACGACTCCGAAGCCGACAACTTCAAGGTTGAGCGCAGCTTCTTCAAACTGTCGCTGCTGTATCTGTTCCTGCATTTCGGCGCCATCCTGGCCGAAGCTCTGCTGAAACCCTTCGGGCTGGGAGGCTGGTAACATGGCGCTGCACAAGGAACACGAGATCCACAAGCGCCGCTCGGGCCTCAACAAGGGCGTTGGCATCTTGCTGGCCGCATTTGTGGTGCTGATCATGGTGCTGACTATGGTCAAGGTGACTTCCTCCGGCTTCCAGTTCCCGGAAACGCAGGAGGCGCAGAACTGATGGCGCTGCAGGGGCCCCAGAAAACCGTTGTGCAGCTGGTCGGCGTGGTTGTCCTGATGGGCGGCCTCTCCTGGGCCTCGGTGCCGTTCTACGACTGGTTCTGCCGGGTGACCGGCTTTGGCGGTGTCACTCAGGTGGCCAGTGCCGGTTCCGACACCGTGCTGGAGCAGACCATCAAGGTGCGCTTCGACGCCTCCAAGGCCCTCGGCATGCCGTGGGAGTTCAAGCCGGTGGTGCGCGAGATGGAGATCAAGCTGGGCGAAACCGGGCTTGCCTTCTACGAGGCCTATAACCCGACCGACCGCCCGGTAGCGGGCCAGGCATCCTATAATGTGGTGCCGTACGAGGCCGGCTATTTCTTCGAAAAAATCGACTGCTTCTGCTTTACCGAGCAGGTGCTTCAGCCGGGGGAGCGGGTGCAGATGCCCGTGACCTTCTATGTTGATCCGGAAATCATTGATGACCGGGACGCAAAATACGTGCATACGATCACGCTGTCGTACACGTTCAATGAAATCGATCTGCCCGAGGGATACGCAGCCCTCGATACCGGGGAAAACACCGGGGCAGGCTCAACCACGAACTAGGCCGCTAGGTGAGGGACACTTAAATGGCGCACGCTAAAAATCACGATTATCACATTCTGCCGCCGTCGATCTGGCCGCTGCTGAGCTCCTTGGGCACCTTCTTCATGCTGTTCGGCGCCGTGCTGTGGATGCAGGGCATCACGTCCTATCTGTTCTGGGGCGCACTGGTGCTGGTGCTGTACTCGGCCTTCGCCTGGTGGTCGGAAGTCGTCAAGGAAAGCAAACAGGGCGACCACACCCCGGTTGTGCGTATCGGCCTGCGCTATGGCTTCATCCTGTTTGTGATGTCCGAAGTGATGTTCTTCTTCGCCTGGTTCTGGTCGTTCTTCAAACACGCCATCTACCCGATGGAGACCTATATCGGCACCGAGTACATCGCGCCGGAAATCCTGCCGGTCGACCCGTTCCACCTGCCGCTGATCAACACTCTGATCCTGCTGCTGTCGGGCTGTGCCGTGACTTGGGCGCACCACGCGCTGGTCCACAACAACGACCGCAAAGCGCTGGTGCAGGGCCTGGCCATCGGCATCGCGTTCGGCATCGCCTTCACCTTCCTGCAGGGCTACGAGTACTACCACCTGCTGCACGAAGGCTGGCAGTTCGGCGGCGACGAGTTCTATTCGAACTTCTTCATGGCCACCGGCTTCCACGGTTTCCACGTGGTCATCGGCACCATCTTCCTGACCGTCTGCCTGATCCGCGCGATGAAGGGCGACTTCACTCCGGAACAGCACGTCGGCTTCGAGGCCGCGGCCTGGTACTGGCACTTCGTGGACGTTGTCTGGCTGTTCCTCTTCGTGGCTGTCTACATCTGGGGCACCGCGGGCCTGTAAGGGCGGTTTGTATGGGTTACATGTTTGCGGTTGATTATCCGCAGGCTTGAAGTCACACACGGGGCGCGCAAGGGACACCTTGCGCGCCCTGAACTTTGAAGCGGAGCACAGCGTCGATGCGGCGTGTCATCTTCCTGTTGATCATCAGCGGCGCGGGCCTGGCCGTTCTGACCGGCCTCGGCACCTGGCAGCTGCAGCGCAAGGCCTGGAAGGAAAATATCCTCGCCACCATAGATGCGCGGATCGCAGAGGCACCTTCCGCCTCCCTGCCGGCCCAGTTCGACCCCGAAGCGGACAAGTACCTCCCGGTTCGCCTGGAAGGGGAGATCGGGTCAGAGGAGCTGCACGTGCTCACCTCGGTCAAGGATATCGGCCCTGGCTACCGGGTGATTTCCCCCTTCACCCTGGCGGATGGCCGCAAGGTTCTGATCGACCGCGGCTTTGTCCCGGTGAAGGAAAAGCAGGCCGCACGCCTGGCCGGCCCTGCCGGCATTGATGGTAACATCCACTGGCCGCAGGAGACCGACAGCTACACGCCTGACCCGGATCTGGCCGGCAACATCTGGTACGCCCGCGACACCGGAAAGATGGCGGCACAGCTTGGCACCGAAGCGGTGATGATCGTCCTGCGCGCGAACCCGGAGGGGGAGGCGGGGCTGCTGCCGGTTCCCGTCAACACGGCCTCCATCCCGAACAACCACTTGCAATACGCGATCACCTGGTTTTCGCTGGCCGCTATCTGGGCCGCGATGACTGTCTATTTCCTGCGGCGCAGCCGCTCCTGAACTGAAAAGAGCTGAAGGCGATGAAATATATCTCGACCCGGGGCCAAGCGCCCGAGCTGACCTTTGAAGACGCCATGCTGACCGGACTGGCCCGTGACGGCGGCCTCTATGTGCCGGCCGAAATCCCGCAGATGCCGCAGGATGAGATCGCGGCGCTGGCGGGCCTGTCCTACGAGGAAACCGCCTTCCGCGTCATGCGCCCCTTCATCGGCGATTGCTTCACCGATGAGGAATTCCGCGGCATCATCGCCCGCGCCTACGAAGGCTTCGGCCACGCCGCCCGCGCACCGCTCAAGCAGCTGGCGCCGAACCATTTCCTGCTGGAACTGTTCCACGGCCCGACGCTGGCGTTCAAGGACTTCGCCATGCAGCTGATCGGCCAGCTGTTCCAGGCCGCACTGGAGCGCCGCAGCGACCGGGTGACCATCGCAGGCGCAACCTCCGGCGATACCGGCTCGGCGGCGATGGAGGCCTTCCGCGGCCTGTCCAATGTCGATGTCTTCATCCTCTATCCGCACGGCCGTGTGTCTGAGGTGCAGCGCCGCCAGATGACCACGCCGCAGGACGCCAATGTCCATGCGCTGGCCGTTGATGGCGACTTCGACGATTGCCAGGCGCGCGTGAAAGACATGTTCAACGACTTCGACTTCCGCGATGGCGTGAAACTGGCTGGCGTCAATTCGATCAACATCGCCCGGGTGCTGGCGCAGGTGGTCTATTACTTCTCCTCTGCCGTGAGCCTCGGCGCACCGCAGCGCAAGGTGAGCTTCACCGTGCCCACCGGCAACTTCGGTGACATCTTTGCAGGCTTCATCGCCAAGCAGATGGGCCTGCCCATCGACCAGCTGGTGGTTGCCACCAACCAGAACGACATTCTGCACCGCTGCCTGTCGGGGCAGGGCTATTACAAGGGTGACACCCAGCCCTCGATCTCGCCGTCGATGGACATTCAGGTCTCCTCCAACTTCGAACGCGCCCTGTTCTACGCCTATGGCAAAGATGCCAAGGCCATCGCCCAGCTGATGGATGAGCTGAAGAACGGCGGTTTTGACGTCTCGCAGGGCGCGATGCAGGCGCTGTCCGAGACCTATGCCTCGGGCCGCACCTCCGAGGAGGAGACTCTGGCCACCATCAAATCCGAACTGGCAGCCTCGGGCGAGCTGCTCTGCCCGCATGGCGCGGTCGGCGTGAAGGTCGCCAATGAGCACCGAAGCGCAGACGTGCCGATGATCACCCTGGCCACTGCGCATCCGGCGAAATTCCCGGCAGCCGTGGAAGATGCCAGCGGTATCCATCCGCCCTTGCCGCCGCGCATGTCCGACCTGTATGAGAGGTCGGAACGGGTGACCCGGATCGCAAACGATCTGGCTGCCCTTGAGGATCACATCAGAAAGAACATCGCGCATTGACCGTACAGCAGCACACACTCGCCAACGGGTTCCGCATCGTCTCCGAGCATATGCCGGGGCTGGAATCCGCGGCGATCGGGATCTGGGTAAGCGCCGGCGGCCGCCACGAGCGGATTGAGCAGAACGGTATCGCCCATTTCCTGGAGCATATGGCCTTCAAGGGCACCAAGCGGCGCTCGGCCCTGCAGATCGCCGAGGAGATCGAGGATGTAGGCGGCTATATCAACGCCTATACCTCGCGCGAGGTGACGGCCTATTACGCCCGTGTGCTGAAGGACGACGTGCCGCTGGCGGTGGATGTGATCGGGGATATCCTGCTGAATCCGGTGTTCGATCAGCGCGAGATCGAGGTTGAGCGCGGGGTGATCCTGCAGGAAATCGGCCAGTCGCTGGATACGCCCGATGATGTGATCTTTGACTGGCTGCAGGAGGAAAGCTACCGCGGCCAGCCGCTGGGGCGGACTATTCTGGGCCCGGCAGAACGCGTCAGCAGCTTCTCTCGCGAGGACCTGCAGGGCTTCGTGGCGGAGCACTACGGTCCCGGCCAGATGATCCTCGCAGCCGCTGGCGGTGTGGATCACGATGAACTGGTCAAACTGGCCGAGCGTCTGTTCGGCCACATGGAGCCGAAAGCCGATTTCACTGCGGAAGGTGCCACCTTCACCGGCGGCGAGGCACGGCAGGTCAAGGATCTGGAACAGGCGCATTTCGCGCTGGCCTTTGAGGCGCCCAGCTACCGCGACCAGTCGATGTACACTGCGCAGATCTATGCCAGCGCCCTTGGCGGCGGCATGTCCTCGCGGCTGTTCCAGGAGGTGCGCGAAAAACGCGGCCTGTGCTACACGATCTTCTCGCAGGCAGGGTCTTATGCCGATACCGGCTCGATGACCGTCTACGCAGGCACCTCGGGCGAGCAGCTGGCGGAGCTGGCAGGCATCACCATCGACGAGATGAAGCGCGCTGCGGATGATATGAACGATGCCGAGGTCGAGCGCGCCCGCGCCCAGATGAAGGCCGGCATGCTGATGGGGCTGGAAAGCCCCTCCAACCGGGCCGAGCGTCTGGCGCGGCTGGTGCAGATCTGGGGCAAGGTGCCGTCGCTGGAGCGCACGGTGGAGCGCATCAATGCGGTCACCACCAAAGACGTGCGTGAGCTGGCCGAGACCATGGCGGTAGCAGCACCTGCAGCACTTGCGCTTTACGGCCCGGTGGACGGCGCCCCCGCATTGGAGAGGCTGCAGGAGAGGCGCGCCGCCTGATGCTGCTGAACCGCCGCAAGGTCCGTATTGAAACCGAGCGCCTGACTCTCAGGCCGCCGGTGCATGCGGATTTTCACGGCTGGGCGGCATTGCGCCTGCAAAGCCAGGCTTATCTCACGCCTTGGGAGCCCAGCTGGGCGGCGGATCATCTCAGCCGCAAGAGCTTCACCAACCGGGTTTACTGGGCCCGCCGCTCAGTCTCCGGCGGCACTGCGCTGCCGCTGTTCCTGATCCGCCGGGAGGACAGCCAGCTGGTCGGGGCCATCACCCTGGACAACATCCGCCGCGGCCCGGCGCAATCCGGCACCCTGGGCTATTGGACCGGCCAGAGCTTTGCCCGTCAGGGCTACATGCGCGAGGCGATTGGCGCGGTGGTGCACTATGCCTTCAGCAAGCTGGACCTCAGCCGGATCGAGGCCGCCTGCCTGCCGGAAAACCAGGCGTCCCGCGGATTGCTGGAGAAATCCGGCTTCAAATACGAAGGCGTTGCCCAGTCCTATCTGCAGATCAACGGCCGCTGGCGGACCCATGTGCTTTATGCCTCCCTGCGCCACGACCGCCGCGGCAAGACACTGGCCGGGCAGGCCTGACCGCAATCATCTGCACAGCCGGATTCAGGAACTCCCGCCCGTCGCTGGTGCATCTGTGATGCACCGCTCCCGTTGGGCATAGCGCCGCGCCTGAGGCGCGGCGCTGTCCGGCCTTGCGGCCGGAAGAACCGGCTGCGAAAGCGAACCGCCCGCGCCGGGCCGGCGGCCCGGCGCTATGCCCAACTGCGAGGCAGAATTTCAAATTCTGCAGGAGCGGGCGGGAGGGCCTCTGAGAGGAATTTCCACCCAAAAGGCTGACAGCGGGAAAATACGCCCTAGAACCTGCGTCATGCGCGCTCTTCTTTGGTTTCTCTGCCTGACCCTTTTTGCCGGTGCTCTGCATGCACAGGAGCGGCGGGCGAGCCATTGCATCGCCCTGGCCGAAAGCACGGACGGGCTGGAGTATCTGCAGAAGGCCAGCTGGCAGGATCCTGTTTCCCGGGACAGCGTCCATATCCGCTACATTGCCCATGCCTCCTTCCTGCTCAGGACTGAAGGCGGGCTCAATGTGGTGACCGATTTCACCGGCTTCACCGGCTCCGCGCCGCTGATCCCCGATGCGGTCACCATGAACCACGCGCATGAAACCCATTGGACCGCACATCCGGACCCGGCGATCCCGCATGTGCTGCAGGGGTGGGGGCCTGCCGGAACGGGGGCTCAGCACCACCTGGACCTCGGAGAAATGCTGATCCGCAACGTTCCGACCGACATCCGCAACATGTTCGGCGGGGTAGAGCCGCTCGGCAATTCGATCTTTGTCTTCGAGGCCGCAGGCCTCTGCATCGGCCACCTCGGCCATCTGCACCATGTGCCGACACCGGAGCAGTTCGCAGCACTTGGACGGCTGGATGTGGTGATGGCAGCGGTGGATGGCGGCATCACCCTGCCGCTGGATCAGATGCTGGAGGTGCTGGGGCGGCTGCGCTCCTCGGTCATCATCCCGATGCACTGGTTCACGGATTACTCGCTGGAACGCTTCCTGGCCCGGGTCGGCCCGGAGTTCAGCGTCGTCAATGAAGGGAACAGCACGCTGACGGTGTCCCTGCGCAGCCTGCCCAGCCGCCCCACGATCCATGTGCTGCGGCCCCGGTACCTGGAAGCCGGCGAATGACCTTCCTTGCCTGCGGGTGCAGCTTGCGCCATGGATAAGGCATGACGCTGACCCCTGCCGATCCCGCTTTTGCCGCCCGTCTCTCCGCTCTGCTGCCGGAAAGCGTACTGCGCCCGCCTGAACCGCGCTACCTGGAAGAGCCGCGCGGGCGCTACCAGGGGCAGGCCGGTGTTCTGGCACTGCCGCAGACGGTGGAGCAGGTTTCTATCCTGCTGAGGGAAGCCAATGCGGCCTGCGTGCCGGTTGTTCCCTATGGCGGCGGCACAAGCCTGGTTGGCGGCCAGGTGAAGCCCGATGGACCAGCGCCGCTGGTCATCTCGCTGGAACGGATGTCGGCCATCCGGGCGGTGTACCCGCAGGAGAATGTCCTTGTCGCTGAAGCCGGCGCCATTCTGGCGGATGTGCAGGCTGCGGCGCAGAAGGCAGGCCGCCTGTTTCCGCTGTCGCTGGCTGCTGAGGGCTCGGCCCGGATCGGCGGCAATCTTTCGACCAATGCAGGCGGGGTGAACGTGCTGCGCTACGGCAATGCCCGCGACCTGTGCCTGGGGCTGGAGGCGGTGCTGCCGTCGGGTGAGATCTGGCATGGCCTGTCGCGGCTGCGCAAGGACAACACCGGTTATGATCTGAAGAACCTGCTGATCGGCGCCGAAGGCACTCTTGGAATGATCACGGCTGCCTCGCTGAAGCTCTCCCCGGTTCCGGCAGGGCAGGGCGCGGCAGTTTTCACCGTCAGGGACCCGGAGGCCGCCATTGCGCTGCTGGCGCTCGCGCGCAGCCAGGCTGGCGAGGCAGTCAGCGCCTTTGAACTGATCCACAGGCAGGGGCTGGCGTTTCTGGCGGAAACCCAGCCGCAGATCCGTCAGCCCTTTGCGGAGGCGCCGGAATGGTGCGTGCTGATTGAGCTGGGCCTGCCGCGCGGCCTGAATGCGGATGAAGCGCTGGCAGATCTGTTTGCGGCCGCGCTGGACGCAGGCCTTGCTGCTGATGGTGTGATTGCGCAGTCCGAGGCGCAGCGGCAGGGGCTCTGGGCCGTGCGTGAGCACATCCCGGTGGCCAACAAAGCGGTGGGTTCTGTTTCCAGCCACGATATCTCGGTGCCGATCTCAGAAATCCCTGCCTTTATCGAACAAGGCGGCAAGGCGGTTGCCGCGCTGGGAGACTTCCGCATCAACTGCTTTGGACACTTGGGGGATGGCAACCTACACTACAATGTCTTCCCGCCCAAAGGCCGTTCTCGCGATGAGTTCCACGCTGTGCGGGACGCGGTGAAGGAAGCCGTGCACGATCTGGTCCATGCCTTTGGCGGCTCCTTCAGCGCCGAGCATGGGGTGGGGCGGATGAAGACCGGCGATCTGCAGCGCTATGGCGACCCTGTCAAGCTGGCCGCCATGCGGGCCATCAAGCAGGCGCTGGATCCGAATGGCATCATGAACCCCGGAGCTGTGCTAGCTGGGGGCTGATTTCAGGACATCAGGGGGGGCTCCCGCACCCGCGGCTGCCCGGCCCTGCCGGGCAGCCTGGCGGCTTTGGGCCCGGCGCCGCGCAAGAGCGCGGCGCGCCTTTCAGGCTCCTTCAGGAGCCTGAAAGGCTATACCCAACCGGCAATGCGCATTTTCAAATGCGCTGAAGCGGGCGGGAGCACTCCGCTGCAGCAGAGGCCGCAGTCAGAGGTCACAGGCCTTCGAACTCGCACAGCACATGCACATCCATGCCTGCCGCCTCAAGCAGTTTGCGGCCGCCCAGCTCGGGCAGGTCGACAATGAAGGAGCAGGAGACGATCTCTCCGCCCAGCCGTTCAATCAGCTTGATGCCGGCGCCGGCCGTGCCGCCTGTGGCGAGCAGGTCATCAACCACCAGGATCTTTTCGCCCGGTTTGATGGCGTCGTCGTGGATCTCGACAATCGCCTCGCCGTATTCCAGCTTGTATTCCTGGCTGATGGTGGTGCCGGGCAGCTTGCCTTTCTTGCGGATCGGCACAAAACCCACGCTCAGCTGGTGCGCAATGGCGCCGCCCAGGATGAAGCCGCGCGCCTCAAGGCCTACCACCTTGTCGATCTGCTCCCCCGCGTAGGGGTGCAGCATCTGGTCAATTGCCATGCGGAAGCCGCGCGGATCGGCAAACAGGGTGGTCACATCGCGGAACATGATCCCTTCGTGGGGAAAGTCCACGATGGTGCGGATGTAGTCCTTGACGTCAGGCTTCTTGGGCATGGGACGGCTCCCCTTGGCGGAAAATGAAACAGTCGCCCGGCTTCAGCCCCGGGCCAGCCGGGGTGTGGCCGAAGCGGCGGCCTCATGCAAGAGGCTATGATGCCGGTACCTGATGTTGTTACCCGCCGTGCCGGATTTTGCGGCGTGACAGGTAGCTGCGGTAAAGGCTGGAGGGCAGCCAGGCCAGATGCGCGCCGCGCCAGTCCCGGCGGCGGCGGGTCAGCAGGTTGCGGGCGGTGTGGAGGTTTACTGTCATGGGACGGTACTGGGTTGCGTTGCAAGGGATCATCCGGAGCCGGAGGGAGGATGCCCCTGAAGCCTAGCGTCCGCAGGCGGCGAAATCAAACGCCGCCGGTGCGGCTCTGCCTCCTGCTCAGGCCGGGCGGCGCAGCAGCGCGGTGGCGGCCCCCATGCCGATGAGGGCCAATCCCCCGGTCCGGGTGACAGCGGCGGCGGCTGCGGGCTTGGCAATCCAGCGCCGCAGCTTGTCTGCCAGCAGCGCATAGGCCAGCGCATTCAGCGCCGCGAGTCCGACAAAGGTTGCGATCAGAACGGCAAACTGCGGCGCCAGGCTGGTTTCCGGCCGGATGAACTGCGGTACAAAGGCGATGAAGAAGGCGATGGATTTCGGGTTCAGCGCCGTCACCGCCGCCGCATGGCCAAAGACGCCGCGGGCCTCGACGCTGCTGTCCGGCTTGAACCGCTCGATTGCCGCTTCCGGCGCGCTGCGCCAGAGCTTTACCCCCAGCCAGACAAGATAGGCGGCACCGGCCCATTTCAGCACGGAAAACAGCGTGGCAGATGCCATCACCAGCGCGCCAAGCCCGGCCAGCGAGGCGCTCATGGCGATGAAATCCCCCAGGGCCACCCCAAGCGCCGAGGCCACCGCCACCTGCCGGCCCTTGGAAAGCGCATAGCTCAGCACCAGCAGCACGGTCGGCCCGGGGATCATCAGAAGGGCGATGGAAGCGGCGCTGAAGGCCAGCCAAAGGTTCAGGTCCATGGGTCTCTCCGGGCTGTTGGTGCGCTTGCAGCAATCCCCGGAAATGCACGCGTGTCAACGGGGAAGCTCGTGCTCCAGCGCATCAGCGCCTCAAACGGCCGGCCTTTGGCAACCAGGGGCCAGACCCGGGCCAGCACCATCGGCAGCGCGCAGAACCCCAAGGAGTATCCGAAGAGCCAGCCTGAGGTGAGAGAACCCTCCAGCCGCCCCAACGCTTCCCAATCCCGGCCAGTGCCGCAAACAGCGTTGCGGCCCGGCCCTCCAGCGCATTTGTGAACAGCGAGAGGGCATGTTTTCAGGAAGGAGCAGTGCGGCGATGCGGAAGTTCTCGGACAGCAGGCCAGCAAGCGGGCTATGCCCAATCCCTGAAAGCGCATTTGAAGGCCCTGAAATCTGCGGGCATATTCTGCCGGCTGAAAAAGGAACTGCAGCGCACAAAAAAGGGGCGGCCCTTGGGGCCGCCCCAACTTCCCGTGGCCTGCTGCTTGGGGTCAGCCCAGCACCCGGCCCGCCACCGCGTCCAGCTTGGCCAGCAGCGCCGGGTCGCGTTTCTCGGGGGCGGTCATGATGGCATATTCCAGCGCCTTGTCGCAGCCATGCGGGCAATCGGCGCGCTCGCGGCCCAAGAGGCCGGGCAGGCGCCGGACCAGCTCGCGGGCATTGGCGGAGTTGCCTTGCAAAGTCGCAATGATTTCAGTGATTTCCACTGCGCCATGCTCGGGATGCCAACTGTCATAATCCGTGACCATGGCAACGGATGCGTAGCACAGCTCCGCCTCGCGGGCGAGCTTGGCTTCGGGCATGTTGGTCATGCCGATCACATCGCAGCCCCATTGCTCGCGGTAGAGTTTGCTTTCTGCCATCGAGGAGAACTGCGGCCCCTCCATGCACAGGTAGGTGCCGCCGCGGTGGACGTTGACGCCTGCATCGCGCGCCGCCGCTTCCGCCGCATTCGACAGACGTTCGCAGGTGGGGTGCGCGACGCTCACATGGGCGACGCAGCCGGTGCCGAAAAAGCTCTTCTCGCGCGCGAAGGTGCGGTCAATGAACTGATCCACAACAACAAAATCGCCCGGTGCCATCTCCTCGCGGAACGATCCGCAAGCGGAGACCGAGAACACATCGGTCACGCCCAGCCGTTTCAGCGCGTCGATATTGGCACGATAGGGGACCTCGGTCGGGGAATGCACATGGCCGCGGCCGTGGCGGGGCAGGAAGGCCATTTTCACGCCGTCCAGCGAACCGGTCAGGATCTGATCCGACGGCGCCCCCCAGGGGGTTTCGACCGAGACCCATTCGGCGCCTTCCAGCCCGTCGATCTCATAAATGCCCGAGCCGCCGATCACGGCAATCATGGTTTCACGGGGTGTTGCTGCGGTCACGTGCTGCCCTCCTGATGCTGTTGTCTGGGATATGCGCAAGCGGCGCCGGATTTGGCAAGCCCAAGCTGATAAACAGGGGGTGACAAGCGTGCACCGGCCGTGCACCCCTCGTACACCGGGGGGTGCTGCAAGCGCGGGAGCCTCCGGCGGGGATGTTTCTGGAAAGAGGAAAGGGCGAGAGGCCTACTCGCGCCGTATGATCCCGGTCAGCGCAGCGGCGCCAAGGGCGGTGACGATCCAGCCCAAGGTTGCGAAGAGCCAGCGCAGCCACCAGAGGTGATACCCCCAGGGGCCGCGCTCGGTCGAAGGGGACCAGGCGTCGGTCTGGCCGAAGTTGATGATGGGGATCACCACATCGGCGGCATAGGCAAGAGAATGGAAGCTCTCCCAATCGCGGCCCGGGATAGAGGTTTGGCTCCAGTCCTGCGCCTGGTTCGGGTGCGGCGGGTGGTTGTAAGCTGAAGCATAGGCTGCCCAGCTTTGCGAGTTCAGGATCACGCTGGAATTTGGGGCGAAGCTGCCTTCTTCCCAGGCCTGCTTTGTTGGAATGGAAGTCATGACAATCAAAAGGGCGAGCGCAAAAAGGGACTGCCAAGGGCGGTATCCGTGGGCAGTTAGTAAAAAGGAAAGCCCGTGCCAGATCCAAAGCGCGCCGCGTCTCGCCGGGCGCAGAAATGCAAAGGCGGGTGACCTCGGAATAGCTTCCCGCCGTGCTTCTGCCCGCAGTTCGCAGGCAAGCTTGACGCGGACTTTCATCGCATCCGCCTCATGCCCCATATCGTGCAGCACCTTGGCGAGCTGTTTGTAGGGCTGGGGGTAGAACTCCCCCTCCCAGTGGTCGCCCTGCGCCAGCCAGTTGAGCCGAATGCGGGCATCGGTGGGGCCGTGAAGACGGCGATAGGTGAACCCGTCAAGGATGTAGTTTTCACCGTCTGGTGCACCGTCCGGCCAGCAGTCAGGATCATCCACCAAGTCACCGCAGCGTGCAGTGGTCAGATCTACGACCCCTTGTACCCTTACCTGATTGCGAAAGAACAAGTCTTGGCCAATCTTTGCGTTCTGGAGATTCAACGCGGTCCTGCCCTTGTTTTGGAAGTCTGCGTCTTCGCAGGACAGTTCACCTCCTGTTTTGAGGTGCTTCAGATCCGCCGCGCCAAAAATTTTTACGGAGCGGAGGAACAGGTCTTGGCTAATCTCAGCGTTCTGGAGGTTCAGCGCCTCTCCGCCCTGGTTCTTGAACTCGGCGCCCTCACAGTCCAGCTGTCCGCCGACTTTAAGTCCGTCAGCTGCAAGAAACGGCAGCTTGCACGAGCGCAGCCGGAAATCTGTCTTAGCGTTACAGCGGGTAGCGTAGATGCCATGCTGAAACCGGCAATTGTGCAGCAGCATGTTGCCGGGGATTTCGCAATCCATCAGATTTAATTCACCGCTGATCAGCGCGCCTGCCAGGGCAACGCCGACTTCCGTGACCTGGCTGTCTGCACAGCCGCCGCGCAGGAAGAAGCGCAGCACATCGGCGCGGATGTGGCGGTCAGCGGGCAGCGACGACCAATCCGCTGGCTCTGGCGGGGTTTGACCCTCGGGGCTGCAGTGGCAGAATTCACCGGCCATTGCGGCCTGCATTAGCTTCCGCTCCGCCTCGGTGGGCTCAATCTCGTCCCAGCTTGTAAATCGCTGCATCTCAAATCCTTCAAACCGAATAGGGGGATCATCGGCGGCTTGGGGCGTATTTTCAAGGCGGGGCGAGCGGTGAAGCTGTAACAAGCGCTAAAGTTTTATCCCGGTCCGTCTGAGCAGATACCTCGCGCGCGGACGGTTGCAGCAGGGAGGGTGGCCTCTTTGCGTCCCGCAGACGCGGTATTCCCTGCGGAAGGCCCGCGCCCTTGCCCCAAAGGCGCATTTCCGCTAGGGGCGGGCGCAACAGCTTTCCTCCCGAGCACAGGTAGACCTTATGAGACGCGCAGCCATGGCTTTGCTGGCCAAGCAGATTTCCCCGCCCAATCTTTCGATCATGCAGGACGAGGGCTTTACCGTGGGCCGCGTGCGCACGGAGCTTTTGTCGGGCCTGACCGTGGCGCTGGCGCTGGTGCCGGAGGCCGTCGCCTTTGCCTTTGTGGCGGGGGTGCATCCGCTGGTCGGCCTCTATGCGGCCTTCATGGTGGGTCTGATCACCGCGGTGTTCGGCGGTCGGCCCGGGATGATCTCGGGTGCGACCGGCGCGCTGGCGGTGGTGATGGTGGCGCTTGTGGCGCAGCATGGTGTGGAATATCTCTTTGCCACCGTGGTGCTGATGGGCATTTTGCAGATCATCGCGGGTGTGATGCATTGGGGCAAGTTCATCCGCCTTGTGCCGCATCCGGTGATGCTTGGCTTTGTGAATGGTCTGGCCATCGTGATCTTCCTGGCGCAGCTGACGCAGTTCAAGGTACCGGGTTCAGGCGGTGCGGAATGGCTGAGCGGGATGCAGCTTTACATGATGCTGGGGCTGGTTGGCCTCACCATGCTGATCATCTGGGGGATGCCGAAGATCACATCCGTGATCCCGGCGCCGCTGGCAGGCATCGGTGTTGTGGCGGTTCTGGTCATTGCGCTGAACATCGACGTGCCGACCGTGGGCGATATGGCCTCGATCAAGGGCGGTTTCCCGAGCTTCCACAATCCGTTCGGCACGGGTGAGGGGCTCTATGGCACGGCACTTGCGCCCTTCACGCTGGAGACGCTGTGGATCATCCTGCCCTATGCGGTCATTTTGGCGGCGATCGGCCTGATCGAGAGCCTGCTGACGCTGAACCTGGTGGGCGAGATCACCGGCAAGCGCGGCGGGGCAAGCCAGGAGTGCATTGCGCAGGGCGCGTCCAACGTGGTCACGGGCTTCTTTGGCGGCATGGGCGGCTGTGCGATGATCGGCCAGTCGATGATCAATGTGAAATCGGGCGGCCGGACGCGGATTGCGGGCATCGCCGCGGCGCTGTTCCTCTTGCTGTTCATCGTGGTGGCCTCGCCGCTGATCGAGCAGATCCCGCTGGCGGCCCTGGTAGGCGTGATGTTCATGGTGGTGATCGGGACGTTTGCCTGGAACAGCCTTAAGATCATGCGGAAGGTGCCGATGATGGACGCCTTTGTGATCGTTCTGGTGACGGTTGTCACCGTGATGTCGGACCTGGCGGTGGCTGTGGTTGTGGGCGTGATTGTCTCGGCGCTGGCCTATGCCTGGAACAATGCGCGCCGCATCCACGCCTATACCCGCGAGTCCGAAAGCGACAAAGGCGCCAAGGTCTATGAGATCGAAGGACCGCTGTTCTTCGGCTCCACCGATGGGTTCATCGAGCTGTTTGATGTGGCTGGAGACCCAGCGCATGTGATCGTCGACTTCGCCCGCAGCCGGGTGGTGGACCAGTCGGCGCTGCAGGCGATCGAAGCGGTGGCCGGCAAGTATGAGGCGGAGGGCAAAAAGCTGGTGCTGCGGCATCTGAGCCGCGATTGCCACCAGCTGCTGACCAAGGCAGGCCACCTGATGGTCGACAGCGATGACGACCCGGAATACGAGATCGCGGTGGATTACTCGGTCAAGACTGGGATCCTTGGCGGCCACTGAGCGGTTCGGAGTGCAAAAAGGAAAAGCCCGCAGTTCCAAGGACTGCGGGCTTTCTTGTTTGAGGGGGCTTTGGGCTCACCATACCAGCAAAAGCTGGTCCGCATCCTCCATCCCCTGATCCATGCCTGCCACCCGGTCCCCGCCGCGCCAAGGCAAA
>NZ_JWLD01000041.1 GCF_000813725.1 Leisingera sp. ANG-Vp | reverse complement strand
TATCAGGGGCGCTGCCCGCGGCAGGCCGGAAAGGGGCGGGAGAGTTTCATTGGCGCTGATTTGGGCTGGACCTGTGCGAGGGGCAGAGGAAAATGGCCGCATGACAGACGATTCTTTAAAGCAAACCAGCAAATTTCTGAGCTACCTCCTGCGTCACAATCCCGCTGCTTTGCAGCTTGATATGGATGCCAGCGGCTGGGTGGCAATTGCCCAGATCACTGCCCGGTCCAAGCCGCCAGTTACCCGCGCGGAGATAGAGGAGGCTGTGCGCCGCAATAACAAACAGCGGTTCTCAATCTCTGCCTGCGGCACCTTCATCCGGGCCAACCAGGGGCATTCCATCGATGTGGACCTTGGGCTGGAGCCGGCACTGCCGCCGGACCTTCTGTTTCACGGAACCGCGCAGACCTCTGTGACGATAATCCTGCAGGAGGGGCTGCTGCCGATGCAGCGGCAGCATGTGCATCTTTCAAGCGATACCAGCACTGCCAGACAGGTTGGAATGCGCCATGGCAAGCCGGTCATTCTGCAAGTCGACGCAGCAAAGATGCAGCTGCAGGGGCATAAGTTCTACATGTCGGAAAACCGCGTTTGGCTGTGCAAAACCGTGCCGCCTGAATTCCTTGAGCTCCAGGGGCCGGAGACTTAGCCGCTCCCGCCCAGCCCTGCATCAGTCCCTGCCAGGCCGCCGGAACAGAAAACCGCCCCGGCGAGCACCGGAGCGGTTTGCCTGCTGGGTTTGCAGATCAGTAGGAGGTGTCCTGATCCTTCAGCGCGTCTTCCAGCAGTTTCTCGTTGCGGGCTTCCTCGATCTTGCGGATGCGGTCTTCGCTGGAGCGGTTGTCAAAGCGGTACTTCACCACGTTGATCAGGCTCAGCGTCAGCAAGAGAACGCCCATGGCCCAATAGCCCTTGGTGGCCAGCGGAACTTCGGTGGAGAGCCAGAGGGAAATCCCCAGCATCCCGTAGGCCAGGCCCACGCCGGCCAGGTTCAGCAGGATAATCAGTTTGTTGTCGGTGCTGTCGGTCATCATTGAATGTCTCCAGAGTAATAATCGGGTTTGCAGCTTTGCATTTCAGGTGCTGAAAGTGCGGTGTTCCGCTCAGCTCTTGCTTTGAAGGCGGCTCAGCACATCAGCGGCGGTGCTGCGGCTGCGGGGGCCGAAACCGGCGTCGGCCAGATCATCGGCGATGGTCGTGTTGTTCAGCTCGCCGTCGATCTCGCGCAGGATCTCGCCCTGCTCGAACGGGTCATCGCGCTGCAGCACTTCCCCGATCAGCGCTTCAGCCTCTTCCACCGGGCTGTCGCCAGCCGCATGTTTGCGGATGCGGCGCTGGATGTCCTGCTCGCGCCGGGTGGCGCGGGCGGCAATAGCGCCCTGTTTCAGATCGGTGATCCGGCGGTTGGCTGTTTCAACCGACTGGCGCAGCTGCAGGATCCGCATCTCCAGCCGGTCCAGAGTCTGGCGGCGCACAGCCAGTTCGTTTTCCATCTCAGCCACGGCTTGGGCGGCGCTTTGGGCCAGATCCTCGCGGCCTGCTTCCAGTGCCTCTCCGGCCCGGCCCATCAGGTCCTGAATGCGCGCTTCCAGCGCCTCCACCTGGCGCTGCTCGCCGCGCTGGCGCTGGATCAGGCTGGCCAGAGTCAGCTTGGCTGCCTTCAGGTTTGCCTCCGCCTCGCGGATCTTCTGGGTGATCAGCTCAATCGAGAACGTCTCGCGCAGCTGCTCTTCGGCCCGGGCATTGGCACCGGTGATCAGGGTCTTCAGAGTGGTAAACATCGCTTCCTCCGCTTTATGAACGTCGTTCACAAGCAGAGTGATCGCACATTCATGAACATCGTTCAAGAATTATTTTGAACGATGTTCAAAAAATCTATCCGGGCCCGATCTGACCAAGAACCTGGGCGATCATCGTTTCGATCTGTTCCGGCGGCACGCCGGAAATCCGCCGCTCCAGCCCCAGCAGCACAATGCCATGAACCGAGGAGAACAACGCCCGTACCATCAAGCCGGTTTCCTCGGCCCCTTTGCCAGGGAACAGCTCCGCCACCGGGCGCGCAATATTGGCAAAGAGCCCCTCCAGCGCTTGCAGATACCAATCCGGAACCGGCCCTTCCGCTGTCATCTGCAGGTCGAACAGCGCCCGCCACAGGTTGGTGTTCTCAGCCGCAAACCGCAGATAGGCATTGCTCATCAGGATCAGGCGCTGCGTGGGCGGTTCGTGATCCGCATCAGCGACGGAGGCTTCGACTGCAGCCCCCAGGTGCTGGAAGGTGCGGCCGTTCACCGCCATGATGATGGCGGTCAGATCGTCATATGCGTTATAGATCGCGCCCAGTGCGCAGCCAGCGTCCTGCGCCAGATCCCGGGCCCGAAGCGCCCCTGCCCCATCTCGGGCAATGCGGATCTCGGCCGCTTCCACCAGTTTTTCCCGCAGCGCCGCTTTGCGCGCTTCCACTTTGCCTGCCATGGCGCTCCGCCTTCAATTTGAACCACGTTCAAAATACTGACGGCACAAGCGGCGTAAAGCGGGAAATCAGATCAGCCCGCGCCAGCGCAGCACAATGATCAGCAGGGCCAGCACAACAAGAACGGAAAAGGCCATGCTGCCGAGCACGCCCAGCCAGAAGCCTTTGCGCCGGTCGGCAAGGTCGATTTTCTCCAGATGCGCCTTCACCTCACGGGCCGCGCCGCGCAGCGGTTTTTCATCGACGGTCAGCCGCAGTTTGGGATGATCCAGCAGCGGCAGCGCATCCGCGATCTTCATGCCCTGCTTGTAGATCCGGCGGGGGATACGGCGGCGCACGCGCTTCAGGGCTGCAGCCAGATCGCCCGAGGCATGCTCGCGCTCTTTCAAAAGCGCACAGATGTCTTCGATGTCCTGTTCCAGGCTGGCGGCCATACCGGCACTCTCCCCTTGCTGCATTCTGCGCCACCCTACTCTGCCAGCCATGCTGCCTCAATGGGGGGTGGCAAGCCTTTGCCTGCGCGGCTATCAAGGCGTCATGCTGAACACGATCACACATGGCTCCGCCACGGACAAACCGCCGCTTCTGATTGCCCACGGGCTTTATGGCTCGGCCCGCAACTGGGGTGTCATTGCAAAGCGCCTGTCGGACGAGCGGCTGGTGGTGGCTGCGGATATGCGCAACCACGGCGACAGCCCGAGGACGGACAGCCATACCTATCCGGAGCTGGCGGCGGATCTGGCCGAAGTGATTGACGCCCATGGCGGGCAGATGGATGTGATCGGCCATTCAATGGGCGGCAAGGCGGCAATGACGCTGGCCCTGAACCACCCGGAAGCCGTGCGCCGGCTGGTGGTGGCGGACATTGCGCCGGTTGCCTATGGGCACACGCAGATCCAGTACATCCACGCGATGCGCTCGGTGGATCTGGAAACCATTCAGCGCCGCCCCGAGGCTGCAGCGCAGCTGGCAGAGGCCGGGGTGGAACCCGCGCTGCAGAGCTTCTTCACCCAGTCGCTGGACATTCCGAACAAGCGCTGGAAGCTGAACCTGGACACGCTGGCGGATCAGATGCCGAACATCATGTCCTTCCCCGGGATGGAGGCGTCGTGGGGCGGCCCTGCGCTGTTCCTGTCAGGCGCCGAGTCGGACTATGTGCTGCCGGAGCACCGCGATCTGATCCGCGCCCGCTTCCCTGCCGCCCGCTTTGCCAAGCTGCCCGGCGCGGGCCATTGGCTGCACGCCGAGAAGCCCCGGGAATTCGAGGCCGCCGCACGGGTGTTCCTGAACGCTTGAACCGCGTCAGGCGCCGCGGGCGTAAAGCTGCTTGGCCACCAGCCAGGCCACGGGCAGACCCAGGACCGCGCCAATAGCTGCCGAGGCCAGGATGGCCGGAACCGTGCTCATGCCCGCGACCAGGACCACGATCACGCCAACGCCTGCCAGGCTGCTGCCGATCAGCGAATAAAGAACGGATGCAAGGCGCAACATGGGGTCTCTCCTATAGCTGCCGAGTCTCTTTGGATACAGGCATAGGAAGAGCGGCCGGCTGCCGCCTTGATCAGGATCAGATGGCACACCAATCAAAAAGGGCGGCCCCGAAGGGCCGCCGGCAGCTGACGATCCGGGGAGGAACTGGTCAGCCGATTTCCACGAAAACCCGGCCGCCCTCGACCTTGACCGGGTAGGTCTTGAGATCCTGATGCACCGGCGCCGACAGCGCCTTGCCGGTGCAGATGTCAAAGCGGCCGCCGTGCAGCGGGCATTCGATGACGCAGTCGATCACCAGCCCGTCCTCCAGGCTCTGCTCCTCATGGGTGCACATCAGGTCAGAGGCAAAGAACCCCTTCTCGGTGTTGTAGATCGCGTATGATTTGCCCTCGTGCTGCCAGGAGATCAGGTCTTCCTCGTCGATGTCATCGGTGGCGCAGGCGTCAATCCATTGGCTCATGCTTTTCGGCTCCTGAAATTCAAATGTTCACATGGTCCGCTGCGCAACGCGCTCCACCGGGCCGCCGTCGGTGATCATATGCGGCGCCTGGCGGATGGTGGCAGCCTTGGTCTGGCGGCCCAGCGAGCGGCGCAGCACCACAGACATCACTTCAAGGTTGGTCTTGAAGAAGCCCGGGTCCGGCTCCGGCAGCTGCTCCTGCACCGCCTCGGCCAGTTTCGGCAGCGCGTGAAAAGGCACTTGCGGGTAGAGGTGATGTTCAACGTGGTTGTTCATCTTCATATAGAGGAACTCGGCCAGCCAGTTGCTGCGGAATGAACGGGTGCTCTCCAGGATCGAGGGCGAGTTCTCCTGCAGCTCCACATGCTGGATCAAGGTAAACAGCAGCATGACCGGCGCGCCCAGAACCCGCGGGATCACGATCAGCCAGACCGGCCACCAGATGCCAAGGAAAGGCGCCGCGGCGATCAGCGCATAGATCGCCAGCATGATACGCGCGTTGCGGGTCATCTTGGCGAACTCGCCTTCGGGTGTGACCATCTTCATGGTGTCGGTGTAATGGCCCACCGCCAGATGCACGAAAACCTGCATGTGAAAGCGCAACAGCGCAAAGCCGGTGATCTCGGCCAGCCAGCCGCCAAAGCCCATCGGCGTGTCGAAGGGCATCTGGCTGTCCTTGCCCACCCACCAGGTATGGGTGTGGTGGTTGGTGTGGGTGTAGCGGCGGTGCAGCGGTTCCTCCATGTAGAGGAGCGAGGTGACCCACAGCACCGTCTCGTTCAGCCAGCGGGTGCGGAAAGCGGTGCCATGTGCGGTTTCATGGCTGAAGGAATAGGCCGGGACGGTCAGGAAGATGCCGTGCAGCAGCATCGCGGGCCACATCCAGATAGAGCCAAGCGAGGCCCAAACCAGCGTGCCGGTGGCGGCCAGGAAGGCGATCCACTGCGCAATATAGATCAGGCCAGGCCTGTCGCTGCGGGCTGCGATGGATTTCAGCGTCTTCTTGTCGAGCTTCACGCCCGAGGAAGCGGCATTTGTAGGGACGTAGTCAGGCATCTGGACCCTTCTGGATGGCTGAGTTGCAGAAGTGATTGGGACTGTGCAGGCGGCAGCTGCGCGGGTTTGCGGCAGAGCACCTTATGATTTCGTCGAGGAGACAGAACGCCGTTAGGCGCCGTTGAAAAGGGGAGATAGGCCATGCGGTCAGCACCCGCCCGGCTGCAGGCCGGGCAGCGCCCGACCCTCCCCACGGGAGGGCGCTTCACGCCCACCCAGGGTCAGGCGCTGCCCTCAGTGCTTTACCCTCCCCTCAGCTTTGTCAGCTGGCGTAATTGGAGCCTTCGTCGTCGAGGATTGCTTTCAGTTCGGCCAGGTGGCGCTCCGCCTGATCCGGGTAATCCTCCAGTTCCTGCGCTGTTTTCTCGGCGACCTCATCGCTCAGCACCCGCAGCTTCTGGCCGGTCTGCAGCGCGCGGATATAAGTCTCAGCGGCGCGCTCAAAGTAGTAGAGGCGGTTGAAGGTATCCGCGACGGTGTCGCCGATTACCAGCACCCCGTGATTGCCCATGATCATCACCTTGACCTTCGGATCACTCAGCATCGAGGCACAGCGCGCGCCTTCGCTTTCAAAAGCCAGACCGCCAAATTCGCCGTCAACGACATAGCGGTTATAGAAGGTGGCGGTGTTCTGGTCGATCGGCGGCAGGGTGCTGTCGGCGAGGCAGGCCAGAACAGTGGCGTGGATCGAATGCACATGCATCACGCAGCGCGCATGCGGGCACAGCCGGTGGATCGAGCCGTGCAGGCCCCAGGCGGTCGGGTCCGGCGCGTCGGGGCGCTCCATGGTCTTGGGGTCGTTGGCGTCCAGGAACAGCAGGTCCGAGGCCTTGACGCGGCTGAAATGCACTTGGTTCGGGTTCATCAGGAACTGGCTGCCGTCCTCGTTCACCGCCAGGCTGAAGTGGTTCGCCACCGCCTCATGCATGTTCAGCCGTTCGGTCCAGCGGAACGCCGCGGCCATGTCGACGCGCTCCTGCCAATGGGTGAGGTTCGGGCTCAAATCCGCTTGCTTGTTCATTCTGGCGCCTCCCAAAAGTTGCTACCCCATTGGTGCCAGCCGCAATCGCTGCTGACAAACGATTGATTCAAGCGTAATGCATTAATTGAACTAATGCATAGGTCATGCGTCGATGTCTTCCCCTGGATCGCCCTCTTCCTCCCTGCCCCCGCTCACCTGGCTGCGCGCCTTTGAGGCCAGTGCCCGGCACCTGTCGTTCACCCGCGCCGCCGGCGAGTTGAACCTGACGCAATCGGCAATCAGCCAGCATGTGCGGAGCCTGGAGAACTTTCTGGGCCGCGAGCTGTTCATCCGCAAAACCCGCGCGCTGGAGCTCAGCGAGGCCGGGGCAAATTACATGCCGATCGTGCGCGAGGCGTTTGACCTGATTGCGGCCGGCACCCAGGCCTTCACCGGCGGCGATCAGGGGCGGCATCTGGTTTTGCAGTGCAATATGGCGTTCTCGGTGTTCTGGCTGTCGCCCCGCCTGCCGCGGCTTTATGAAAAATACCCTTGGCTGGTGCTGAACATCGTGACGCCGATCTGGGACCCGGAGCGCCATGCCGGCTCCGCCGGGATCGAGATCCGGTTTGGCCGCCCAGCTGACATGTCAGCAGCAGCCATAAGGCTGACGCGGGACCGGTTCTACCCGGTCTGCGCTCCCGGCTATCAGGGCGGAGAGGTGGATTTCACCACAGCGACTCTGCTGGATTGTGCTGGGGTCACAGGCTCTTGGGGCGCGTGGTTCAAGTCGCAGGAACTGCCGTTTGAGCGCAATCATGAGATCCAGCTGGCCTCCACTTACGTGATTGCCATGACCGCTGCGGTGAATGGCGCTGGCATTTCCATGTCGCATGACACATTGGCGGGCGGGCTGCTGGAGAGCGGCCAACTGGTGAAAGCCCACGAGCACTCGGCAGAGCTGCTTGAGAACTACTTCCTGCTACCGCCGCCGAGCCATTCCAGCACACCGGCGTCGCGGGCGTTCTTGGATTGGCTGGAGGGAGAGCTGCCTCCCCTGTAGTGCAGAACATGAGGCCCTCGCCCGGCCCTGGGTGGGCGCACAAGCGCCCTCCCGTGGGGAGGGTCGGGCGCGGGCCGGGCCTTTGGCCCGACCCAAAGACATTTTCAAAAATCTCCAACATCACCTGCAAATGTGCGCTATCCGCCCGCCTCTTGCGCGTTAAGTCGCGCGCGGCTATATGCGCGGCACCGGTCGCAGCCTACCCGGTCACCAAAACAAGGGTTCAAACATGAAGACTATCGTTATCTGCTCGGGCGGGCTGGATTCCGTTTCGCTTGCCCATATGGTCGCTGAGGAGCATCAGTTGACCCGTCTTGTCTCTTTCGACTATGGCCAGCGCCACCGCAAAGAGCTCGATTATGCCGCCGCCGCTGCCGAACGGCTGGGCGTGCCGCATGACATCATCGACATGCGCGGGATCGGCGCCGCCCTTTCCGGCTCAGCCCTGACCGACGACATCGACGTGCCGGACGGCCACTATGAAGAAGAGACCATGAAGGTCACTGTGGTGCCGAACCGCAATGCCATCATGCTCGCCATCGCCTATGGCATTGCCGCTGCCAATGGCGACGATGCTGTGGCCACGGCGGTGCATGGCGGCGACCACTTCATCTATCCGGACTGCCGCCCGGCCTTCACCGAGGCGTTTGACGCAATGCAGCGCGCGGCACTGGACGGCTATGCGGACGTGCGGCTGTATACCCCGTTTGTACACCGCACCAAGGGTGACATCGTCACCGCCGGCGCCAAGCACAGCACGCCCTTTGCCGAGACCTGGTCCTGCTACAAGGGCGGCGACAAGCACTGCGGCCGCTGCGGCACCTGCGTGGAGCGGCGCGAGGCCTTCCACCTGGCGGGTGTCGAAGATCCGACAGACTATGCCGACCCGGATTTCTGGAAAGCCGCCATTGCAGGCAAGGACGGCGCCTGATGTTCCGGATCACCAAGGAGTTCCACTTCTCGGCCTCGCATCAGCTGACGCATCTGCCATGTGATCACCAGTGCCACCGGCTGCACGGGCACAACTACATTGTGGTGGTTGAACTGGCAGGCAAGGAGCTGAACAGCGACGGTTTTGTGCGCGACTATCACGAGCTGAAGCCGCTGAAGGACTACATCGACGGCACCTTCGACCACCGGCACCTGAACGACGTGCTGGACTGCCATTCGACCGCAGAAAACATGGCCAAGCATTTCTACGACTGGTGCCATGCTCGCTGGCCAGAAGTGACGGCTGTGAAGGTTTCGGAGACGCCCAAGACCTGGGCCGAGTACAGACCGGGTTTCGGGCCATGAGCTTGCGCATCGCGGAAATCTTCGGCCCCACGATCCAGGGCGAAGGCGCCCTGATCGGAGAGCCCACGGTGTTTGTGCGCGCAGGCGGCTGCGATTACCGCTGCTCCTGGTGCGACAGCATGCATGCGGTCGACAGCGCCTACCGCCACGACTGGGCTGTGATGGCGCCCGAGGAAGTCATGGGCGAGGTGCGGCGCCTCTCAGGCGGCAAGCCGCTGACGGTGTCGATCTCCGGCGGCAACCCGGCAATCCAGGATTTTGCCCCGGTAATCGCCTATGGCAAGGCCGAAGGCTACCGCTTTGCCTGCGAGACCCAGGGATCGGTCAGCAAGCCGTGGTTTGCGGATCTTGATACGCTGGTGCTGAGCCCCAAGCCGCCCTCCAGCGGCGAGAAGGTGGATTGGAAGGCCTTCGACAAATGCCTAGAAGCCGCCAAGGGCTGCGGCCAGACGGTGATGAAGATCGTGATCTTTGACGACAAGGATTACGCCTGGGCCAAGGCCGCAGCGGAGCGCCACCCGGAGCTGCCGCTGTACCTGCAGCCCGGCAACCCGGAAGTAGACCCGGATCTGCCCGTCGACCTGCAGCAGGCCACTGACCGGCTATTGTGGCTCATCGAAAAAGTAACCGGCGACGGCTGGTTCACCCCCCGCGTCCTGCCCCAGCTGCATGTGCTGGTCTGGGGCAACAAGCGCGGCGTCTGAAGATAGGAACCTGACATGTCTGACAGCATCTACAGCAACCTGAAGCAGCTGGGCGGCGACACCATCGTGCCGCAAAGCCCGGAACAGGCGGAACTGGAACGGGTCCAGAACCCGCAAGGAGACGTGGCCTATAACGTGCGCTTCACCGCGCCCGAGTTCACCTCGCTCTGCCCGATGACCGGCCAGCCGGACTTTGCGCATCTGGTGATCGATTATGTACCCGGTGAATGGCTGGTCGAAAGCAAATCGCTGAAGCTGTTTCTCACCTCTTTCCGCAACCACGGCGCCTTTCACGAGGATTGCACCGTCTCCATCGCCCGCCGCCTGGCGGACTTCCTGGAGCCGCAATGGCTGCGCATCGGCGGCTACTGGTACCCGCGCGGCGGTATTCCGATTGACGTGTTCTGGCAGACCGGCCCGATGCCCGAAGGCGTGTGGATCCCGGACCAGGGCGTGCCGCCCTACCGCGGCCGCGGCTGAAATCAAAAGGCGGAGAGATACCCTCTCCGCCTGTTTTGTTTGCTGGGGTTAGGAAACAGCCATCGGAAGATAGTGCTCCAGCCAGATCTGCCCATACTGCGCGTTCATATGGGTGACTTCACCGCTTGGATGCTGTTCAGGCTCTGATTCAGCGTCAATCTGCAGCCTCTTCGATCCTTTTGCATATTCCGGGAAAGTGGACCTTGTGCCTTCGATCACCGTGGAATCGGGCTGAGCGATCAGGCTTGCGTCCAGCCCGTCGAACAAGGCGCCCTGGAGATAAGCCGTTTCGGCCTGATGCGGGCAAGACCATTGGGCCGCCGGCACCCCGGGGACAGGCACTTTGAACGGTGCAGCAGCCACATCGACCGGTTTTCCGGTGACGGTCCGCAGCTGGCCCGCAAGCTTTACGGCAGGGCTCCGGCTGCCGCGATCCTTCAAAGCGGCTTCGCGCACTGCCACGGAATAATCTATGTCCGATTGCCGCGGGTATGGCTGGCTTATCAGGCCATAGAACAAAAAGCGGTCGTACTGGTTCGGATCGCAAGCCTCCAGCCCCCCGGAGGTCACCTTCAGGATGTCGCGGACATCGTCCGTCATCGCAACCAGCTTGCCATCTCTCACCGCCAGCTGCCTAATGCTCCCCCTCGGGGCTGCAAAGAACGTTAGGGAGACGTCCGGCCAGTTGCCGCTGATTTGCCGCCAAGCATCCACCAGCGCCCCGCAGTGGCTGCTGCCAATCACACAAAGTTTCATTTCTGACCGCCGAATTTTGCCAGGATTTCTTCTTCGCAAACCAAATCAGCCTGACTGTTCAGCGCCGCTCTCCCTGCCGGCTGGCCCCGGACGCCAAAGGTTTCCGCCTGGCTGCCAAAGAAGGTATCCATCACGAACCGGACCCCCGGCATGGCGACATTTCTTTGGTTTGGCTCGAAGAATGCCCCTTTGAAGGGCGCGCTGTTGATGATCTCGTATGACGGAAAGTAATCGACATAGGAGCGCCGGTCGGCCATTTGGCCCGCGACCGCTCTAAGGATCGATTTTGATTGCATCGTTGCAACCAGAACATGCTTTCCGGACTTGGTTGCCGTGAGCGGCACAGGAGAAACGGTGAAGATAACTTTCAGGCCGGGATTAACGGTGGTCATCCGCTTCAGCGCGTCCTGAAGCGCACTTTGCACCCCGCCGAAAACCAAATTGTTGAACTGATGCACCTGCGGGTCGAAAGTTCCAGCAACTGTGCCAGGGCACATCGGATACTCATAGCCCTCAGCCTTGTTCAGCCATTGCTCGGTCAGGCCCAGCGTGAAGACAAAAACGTCAGCCTCGGCAACGCTGCGCCGGAAGGCTTCCAAAGTGACCGCCCGGGCCTGCAAAAGCTCATCCTTGCTGGCAAAACCGCCGGGTTCGACGTTGGGCCGGAACGGATCGAACCAGCGGCCATCCTTCTCCCAGACCTCATCCGGCATCTTTGCGCCGCCAAAGGCCCATTTCAGCCACTGCAGCAGAAGCGTCGCCGTATAGATATTCCCGGTGCGACTGGAGAACACGTCGTAATTGAACTTAGCCGCATTGTCATCGGACAGCCCGAAAGGCCGCTCTTCCGGCCGGAACCAGCTGAACCCTCTTGCCGCCAAGGCCCGGCCGATATGCTGCGCGAAACACGACCCGTAGGTTGACACGCGGCTGTCCTGGGCTACCCGGAATTTGGGAACCCAAAGGCCTGAGATATCCAGCATGTTCTTGTCGGCAACAGCTGTGCGCCAGAAACCGCGGGGCGGAACACTCTCATAGGGATTCATCAGAAGCATCGTCCTTCGTTGCGGGCCCGCCCCCTGCAGGGCAGCCTCAGACATATCTCTATTATTGCAGGCTCCGCCTGCGCAAGCCGATACTGAAGCACCGAAAGCTGTATTCAACTTGAAATTGAGATCTTTGCTGGCTCAGCCATTCTGGCACTCAAGGTCTGTTTGCTTTGGCGCCAAGGCCGCTCGCTGCCCGCGGCTTCCCGGGTTTCCGCAAGTCCTTGCTCTGCTCTTAAGCTAAAAGGGGCAAACTAGAACCTGACAACCGCCCCAAATCTGTACCCCGTTGATGGACGCCCCCGCAAACGTCGGGAACTGAAGGGTTCTAACGGGAGCAAGCAGACACATTCCCTTCCGCGTCCGCTTGCCCCGCCATAGAAATCAGCC
>NZ_JWLD01000040.1 GCF_000813725.1 Leisingera sp. ANG-Vp | reverse complement strand
GTGAAGATCCACAACTACCGGATGGTCAAGATCCTGGACTGACACCGGCGCTTGCGGCCTGCTGTTGAACTGCAGGCCGCCGGCCCGGTCAGATCAGCAGATCAAACATGTGCATCAGGGGCAGCTGCCGCGCGCGCTTGCCAGTGAGGTCAAACAGAGCATTTGCCAGCGCAGGCGCCGCTGGCGGGGTGCCCGGCTCGCCGGCACCGCCCATATGGGCCTGAGTCTCCAGCACTTGGACTTCGGTTTCCGGCATCGTGTGCATGCGCAGGGCGTCATAGTCCGGGAAGTTGCCCTGTTCAGCCGCACCGTCCGAGAAGGTGATCTCGCCAAAACAGGCCGCCGACAGCCCGTAGGCCATGCCGCCGAACATCTGCGCCTTGACGATCTCAGGGTCGACAGCCTGGCCCATATCGCAGGCAATCCAGGCCTTGGCGATGCGGATGGAGCCCTCTTCCTCCACCACTTCGATAACCTCGGCCACCGGCGTGCCGAAGCTGTAGCACATGGCGACGCCGCGGCCGGTGCCCTCCGGCGTTTGACCGGTCCAGCCGGACATCTCCTTGACCGCCTCCAGCACGCCGGCGGCAGGCGCCCATTCCTGCCGTGCAAGGCCCAGACGGAAGTCCATCGGGTCGGTGCTGGCCGCATGGGCCATCTCGTCGATGAAGCTTTCGACAAAGAAGGCGTTGAAGCTGTTGCCGACCGAGCGCCAGAAACCGATCGGGATCTGCACATCCGACAGGTGGCCCGCCATACGGAAGTTCGGGATTGCATAGGGCGGGTTGAAGAAGCCCTCCACATGCACCTTGTCGGGGCCGGAAGGGGTAAAGCCCGCCAGCCGCTGCATGGCCTGATGGGTGGGGGAGGCTGCGGCCACCTTGCCGTCGAGCAGTACTGCCTGGCCGTCCTTCACCGCGCCGCGCATCCGGGCCATGGCTCCGGGGCGGTACATGTCGTGGCGCATGTCCTCCTCGCGGCTCCAGGTGAGCTGCACCGGCACCCCGGGCATTGCCTTTGCCACACGGGTTGCCAGCACTGCATAATCGAACTCCACCCGGCGCCCGAAGCCGCCGCCCAGGTAAGTCGTGCGGATGTCCGCCTGTTCGCTCTCGAGGCCTGCCTCAGCTGCGCATTTTGACTGGGTGAAAGTTGGCATCTGATTACCGCACCAGACGGTCAGCTTGTCCCTTTCCAGCAGCGCCGTGGCGTTCATCGGTTCCATGGTGGCATGGGCCAGATAGGGAACCTGGTACTCTGCTGTGAGTTCGGTTGCGCCTTCGGGCCTCTGATCCGCATTGCCATCGTCGCGCATGACGGAGTTAGGCTCATCATCAAAGGCTTCGGCGATGCGGGCAAAGACCTGATCGGTTTCCGGCGGATAGGGGGCGTCTTCCCATTCCACTTCGATCGCTTCAACCGCCTGCATGGCCAGCCAGGTGTTGCTGGCGACCACGGCGACACCGGCGCCCATATCGATCACTTTCTCCACCCCGGGCATGGCGCTGGCGGCTGAGGCGTCAAAGCCTTTCATGCCGCTGCCTTGGCGCGGGTTCATCCGCAGCGCGGCAAACTTCATCCCCGGCAAGCGCACGTCGATGCCGAATTCTGCGGTGCCGGTGGCCTTTTCCACCATGTCCAGGCGCGGCTGGGATTTACCGATCAGCCGCCACGCGCTCTTGCGGCGCAGATCTGCTTCGACCGGTTCCAGTTTTGCCGCTTCCATGGCCAAATCGGCGTATGGGATTGCGGTGCCGTCCGGTGCTATCACTGCGCCATTGGCGGTGCTGAACTGGCTGCGGCTTAGCCCGAGCCGTTCTGCCGCAGCCTGTTTCAGCGTCTCGCGGGCCGAGGCGCCGGCAAGCCGCATCCGCTTGAACCCGTCCTTCATCGAGGTGGAGCCGCCGGTGCCATGCAGGCTCAGCACCTTGCCAAGATGCCCCAGCGCCTCGCCGATGGAGTGTTTGAAATTGCTGGTGTCGTAGCCTTTGCCCGGCAGCGCATCCGCCATGAAGGCCGAGTTGTAATAGGCCTTGGCAGCAGGCCCGTGCAGGACGCGCACCTGATCCAGCTCGACATCCAGTTCTTCGGCGATCAGTGCTGCCCAGCTGGTCTTCACCCCCTGTCCCATTTCGGCGCGCGGCGCAAACAGGGTGACGCCGTTCTGGTCGATCAGAACGAAAGGATTGAGCGCGGCCTCGCCTTCGCCCGGTTTCAGCGGGTTGGGCGCCGGGCGGCTGACGTAATAGGCGCCAAAGGCCACGCCGCCCACGATGGCGGCAGAACCGATCAGAAACGTGCGGCGGGCGATTTTTGCAATGCTGGCCATGGGTTATGCCTCCTGCAGCGCTTGCGCCGCGGCATGGATTGCGGTGCGGATCCGGGGGTAGGTGCCGCAGCGGCAGAGGTTGCCCTGCATCGCCTCGTCAATCTCGGCATCGGAGGGGGCGGAGTTCTCTGCCAGCAGGCTCGCCGCCTGCATGATCTGGCCGGACTGGCAATAGCCGCATTGGGCCACCTGATGATCGACCCAGGCCTTTTGGATGGCTGCCATGGCTTCCGGCGTGCCGATGCCCTCGATGGTGGTCACGTCTCCCCAGACATCCGACAGCGCCACCTGGCAGGAGCGCACCGCTTCGCCATCGATGTGCACGGTGCAGGCGCCGCAGGCCGCGACGCCGCAGCCGAATTTGGTGCCCGTGAGGCCCACTTCATCGCGCAGCACCCACAACAGGGGCACCTCGTCCGGCAGCTCTACCTGATGGTTCTTTCCGTTGATGCGTAGCGTGGTGGACATGGCTGTGCCTTCCTGGGCTGTGGCGTTGTGACAAAAATAGGCAAATGTGTCAGAGTGTCAATTGACATTTTTTACAACAGGTGTCAGAAGCGGTTTTATGAACATGGCAGGCATAGATCCGAAGCAGCAGGCGGTCCTCACCGCCGCCTGGACGGCGTTTTCCACATATGGATTCCGCAAGACCTCGATGGATGACATTGCCAAGGGGGCGGGCATGTCGCGGCCCGCGGTCTATCTGCATTTCAAGAACAAGGAGGCGATCCTCCGCGCTCTTGTGCAGGGCTATTATGCCCGGGCGCAGGCGGAGATCGCAGCAGCATTGGCTGCGGATGCGGATCTGAAGAGCAAATTGGCAGCGGCATTTGCCGGGCATGGCGGCGAAGCAATGGAAGCCATGATGTCCTCGCCGCACGGGATGGAGCTGCTGGAAACCTCAGTGAGCGTCGCGGGAGAGAGTATCGAGGAAGGCGAAGCTGCATTGAGTTCGCTTTATGCCAACTGGCTGACGGCTGAAGCAGAGGCGGGCCGTGTGAGCCTGCCGGCGCCGCCTGCGGACATGGCGCGGGTGATCTGCGCCTGCCTCAAGGGGATCAAGAAATCGGCTGCTGGATATGCTGCCTACCGGACTGACGTCTCCAGCTATGCCGCCCTGTGTGCTCAGGCTTTGGAGCCCTGACAATCCGGGGGCGGCCTGGTGCCAGGCCCGCCGCGCCCAAGGCGCGGCGCCGGGCCCAACGGGAAGAAAGGGGCTCCGCCCCTTGATGACGGGCGGGAGCCTTTGCTTCTTTTACTGCTGGCTCAGAGTTCGGTGCGCAAATGCCAAAGCTCTGGGAACAGCTCCACCTCCAGCATCCGTTTCAGATAGCTGACGCCGCCGGTGCCGCCGGTGCCGCGCTTGAAGCCGATCACGCGCTCCACCGTGGTGACATGGTTGAACCGCCAGCGGCGGAAGTAGTCTTCGAAATCCACCAGTTTTTCAGCCAGCTCATAGAGCTCCCAATGCTTCTCGGTATCGCGGTAGACTTGGGTCCAGGCCTCGGTCACTGCGGGGTGCGGCTGATAGGCCTCGCTCACATCCCGGTTCAAGACCCCTTCCGGCAGCGCAACGCTTTGCGACAGCACCTGCAGCGCCACGTCATAAAGCGAGGGCTGCGCCAGCTCCGCTTCCAAGAGTGCCAGGACGTCGGGCCGGTGCGCGTGGGGCCGCAGCATTGCCTTGTTGCGGTTACCCAGCATGAATTCGATCTGCCGGTACTGATGCGACTGAAAGCCAGAGCTCTGCCCCAATTCATCGCGAAAAGCGGTGTAGTCCGACGGTGTCATCGTGCGCAGCACGTCCCAGGCGGAGTTCAGCTGCTCGAAAATCCGCGCGACGCGTGCCAGCATCTTGAACGCCTGATGCGCCTTGCCGCTCTGCAGCCGCTCGCGGGCGGCGGTCAGTTCATGAATGGCCAGCCGCATCCACAGCTCGGAGGTCTGATGCTGGATGATGAACAGCATCTCGTCATGAGTATTGGTCCATGTCTTCTGGGCATTCAGCAGCATGTCCAGCGACAGGTAGTCGCCATAGGACATGCGCCCGTCAAAGGACATCTGGGCGCCTTCATCGGCGGGGTCATAGGGTTGGGTCATCGGATCATTCCTTTTCCTGAGTATATCACGGCTTAGGGAAAGGAATGGTTTCTCCGGTTCAGGGTGCCGCATTGGGCCAGGCGGCGCCACAGCGCAACCCAGCCCGCCGGGCGGCAGAGCGGCACATGGTATGAGGAGCGCAGGCGCATCAGGTGACGGCGTGGCGCGTTTTGTATTCGGCGCGGTCCCACAGAGCATTGGCCATGACATCTTCCATGATCGCCACAGCCGCGCGTACATCGCTTTCGTCGATGTAAAGCGGGGTGAAGCCGAACCGCATGATGTCCGGGGCCCGGAAGTCGCCGATCACGCCGCGGTCGATCAGAGCCTGCATGGCGGCATAGCCTTCACGGAACTTGAACGACACTTGGCTGCCGCGCAAAGCGGCGTCGCGCGGGGAGGCCAGTTTCAGCCCCACGCAGCGGTCCTCCACCTCGGCGATGAACAGATCGCACAGCTCCATGGATTTGGCGCGCACGGCATCCATATCCGCCATGTCCCAGATATCCATCGCGGCCTCCAGCGAGGTGAGCTGGATCACCGGCGGGGTGCCGACGCGCATCCGGTCGATGCCGTGGCCAGGGCGGTAGTCAAGGTCGAAGGCAAAAGGCGCCTCGTGGCCCAGCCAGCCGGAGAGCGCCGGGCGGGCAGTCTCCGCATGGCGCGGCGCGACATAGATGAAAGCGGGCGCGCCGGGGCCGCCGTTAAGGTACTTGTAGCTGCAGCCGACTGCAAAATCGGCTTCGCAGCCCGCCAGATCCACCGGCACCGCGCCGGCGGAATGCGCCAGGTCCCAAACCGTCAGCACGCCCATGGCATGCGCCTTGGCGGTCAGCGCCTTCATGTCGTGCTTGCGGCCCGACCGGTAATCCACCTCGGTGATCATTAGCACCGCGATTTCGTCGGTGATGTTCTCTTCGACCGATTCCGGGTCCACCACCCGCAGCTCGTAATCCGGCCCCAGCGATTTCAGCAGCCCGTCCGCGATGTAAAGGTCAGAGGGGAAGTTGCCATTGTCCGACAGCACCACCTTGCGGCCCGGGTTCAGCTCCAGTGCCGAGGCCACCGCCTGGTACACCTTGATCGACAGGGTGTCGCCCATGATCACATGGCCCGGCTCGGCGCCGATCAGGCGGCCGACGCGGTCGCCCAGGTCCTTCGACTTCTGCATCCAGCCAGCCTTGTTCCAGCCGGTGATCAGCATCTGGCCCCATTCGTCCTGCATCATCTTCCCGACGCGTTCGGTGGCAGCGCGGGGCAGGGGGCCCAGCGAGTTGCCGTCCAGATAGATCACCCCTTCGGGCAGGTCGAACATCGCCTTGGTTGCGGCAAAATCGGTCATCGGAGCCTCGCGTCTGATGGGTATTTCAAGCTTAAAGCTTTTAGGTTTGCTATATGATCTGAACCGTTGTGTCCAGTGGCGGCCGGGTTCAGTCCTGCCGGGACGCGGGCTGAGGATCGGGGATGCCGAACTCGGCGCGCTTCTTCTTGGACAGCTTTGCAGTCACCATTTGGTAGGAGAGAGTGATCTGTTCCTTCAGCTCTGCGTCCGACAGCCCGTTGTCATCAAACTGCTGCAGCCACTTAATGCCGCGTGAGGCCAGGTATGGCGCGGGGCGGACGCCGGGGCGTTCCTGCAGGACCTCATAGGCGATTTCGCCTGCCTTGAAGGTAAAGGCGTCCTGGCCATCGGCCCAGCCGCAGACCGCAAAGAGCTTTCCGCCTGCTTTCCAGACGTCGGAATTGCCCCATTGCACCACATGCTCAGCCGCCGGGAAAGTGCCGCAGAAGGTATTGAATTCCTTTCGGTTCATCAGGTTTGCCCTCCAGCGATTTCAATGCATTGGCCGTTCACGGAACCGGACCCGGGGCCGCAAAGCCATAGGGCTGCGGCGGCGACCTCGGCAGGCTCGATCAGCCGCTTGTGCCGGTTTGCGTTGACCATCACATCCAGCGCCTCCACCGCGCTGAGCCCGGCGCGCTGGGCAATCGAGGTGATGTTGCGCTCGACAATCGGCGTGTCCACATAACCGGGGCAAAGCGCATTAAAGGTGAACGGAGTGCCCAGGTAATCCTCGCTGAGCGCGCGGGTCAGGCCGACCAGCCCGTGTTTGCTCGCGGTATAGCAGGCGCCCCCTTTGAGGCCCCGCAGCCCGGCAATCGAGGACACCGTGATCACCCGGCCCCAATCGGTTTGCCGCATCGACTTGAAGGATTCCCGGATAGTCAGAAAAGCGCCGTCCAGGTTGGTCGCCATCATGTCCCGCCAGAACGCCATCGTGGTCTTGTGCAGTGCTGCTCCCTCGGCGATGCCTGCATTGGCAACGCAGATCTGGATGGGCCCGCGGGCCTCTACGGCAGCGTCCGCCTTGGCGGCCACATCGTCTTCGTCGCGCACATCCATGACCAGCGGGTGCAAGCCGTCCGTTGCAACGTCCTCCAGCACCTCCTGCCTGCGTCCGGTGATGGTGACTTGGGCGCCTTCAGCAGCCAGGGCCTGAGCAATCGTCAGCCCGATGCCGGTGCCGCCGCCTGTGACCAGCGCGTGTTTGCCTTGCAAGCTCATGACCTCGCCTCCCTGTTTGCGGATCAGCCTATCCGTGCAGAAGCCTCTGGCAACCCCGCCGTGCCGTCACGCCGCGCATTGAGGCGTTTACAGTTATATTCGCATGTGTGAATGTTGCGGCAGATGATCAGGGAGAGATGTGATGAAAACCCTTGCCGCCTTTGCCTTGCTGCTGCCATTCGCCGCCTTCGCCAGCGAGGACATTGCCGACCAGTACCCGCAATCCGAGCTTTACTCCAAGCCGGTGGAAGTCATTCCCAACGTCTTTTCAGCCATAGGTGCAACGGCGCCGCCGACCTATCAAAACGCGGGCCATAACAATAACTTGTCCTTTGTAGTGACCTCCGAAGGCGTGGTGGTGGTGAACTCCGGCGCGTCGGATGCACTGGCCAAAGCTCTGCATGAGGAAATCAAGAAGGTGACCGATCAGCCGGTGGTGCTGGTGATCAACGAAAACGGCCAGGGCCACGCGATGCTGGGCAATGGCTACTGGCGCGATCAGGGGGTGGATGTGCTGGCCCATGCCGAGGCCATTGCCGAGACGCAGGAAAACAGCGACATGATCCTGCAGCGCATGCGCGGCTACAACAAGGACCGCGCCGGTGAGACGCGTGTCGAGCATGCAAACATGTCGTTTGAGGACCGCTATGATCTGAGCTTAGGCGGGGTGGAGATGCAGGTGCTGCACCTTGGCCCCGCGCATGATCCTGGCGACATCCAGGTCTGGATCCCCGCGTGGGACCTACTGATTGCCGGCGACATCGCCTTTCACGAGCGGATGCTGCCGGTCTTCCCGCACACCTGCACCAAATGCTGGATTGAGACCTGGCAGGAGAAGCTGGAACCCCTCGATCCCGCCTATGTAATCCCCGGCCACGGCCATCCGACCAATTTGCCGCAGGTGCGGCGCTACACGCTCGACTATCTGACCGACCTGCGCGGCAAGATCGGTGCCCATATCGAGGCGGGCGGAGACCTTGCAAACGCATATTATGTTGACCAGGAGCGCTGGAAAGGCCTCGACACATTCGAGGAGCTGGCAACAAAGAACGCAGGCCGCGTTTTTGAGGAAATGGAGTGGGAATAAGCCCCTGCACCCTCAGTACACATAAATATACTTAGGCATTCGGGGGATTTTGTGCAGGATCATGCCGCAAGTCGGGACAGATTCGCCGTTAATGCGGCATCAGGGGCAATTTGTCCTTAATTTTCAGTCCTGGTTGAAGAGGTCTGGACGGCCTGGCTGGATGAGGAAAGACTGCCCGCGATGTGCGTGATTTCAGGACATAATCTGCAAAAGGGCAGGGCGTGATGCGGTGGCTGGATGTGCCGCCCGCCTGGCTGGCGGGCTGTGTTCTGATTGCCTGGCTGCAGGCAAAACATGCTGCATTCGGGCTGTCCTTCGGTGGCGCCTGGGCGGATTTCCTGGGCGGCATTCTGCTGGGCGGCGGCCTGCTGCTGGCACTGCTCGCGATTACCGAGATGCGGCGGCAAAAGACCACCGTGATCCCGCATCAGACCCCCAGCCGGCTGGTGCAAACGGGGATCTTCAGCCGCTCGCGCAATCCGATCTATCTGGGCGACGTGCTGATCCTCGCGGGCCTCATACTGTGGTTCGACGCGGTGCTGTCGCTGCCGCTGATCCCGGTCTTCCTTTGGGTGCTGGAAAAGCGGTTTGTGATCCCGGAAGAGGACCGGATGCGGCGCACGTTCCGGGCCGACTGGGCGCGTTACGAGAAGAAGGTGCGCCGCTGGATGTGATGTCAATGCGGCGTTGCGGCGTAAAATTGCGGCGATGCGGCAAAATCCTTGCGCAATAATGTTGCGCGTTGTAATGGAAATTATTGTGATCCGTACCTGGGCACTGCTGGCACGGGCAAGACGAGGGGGACCTACAGGGTGAAAATAGGAACACCAAAAGAAACATTTGCAGGTGAGAACCGGGTCGGGATGACACCGGATTCCGCCAAGCAGCTGCAGAAACTGGGCTACGATTGCGCGATCGAGACCGGGGCCGGCGCGGCGGCAGGCTTTTCCGATGCGGCCTATGAGGCAGCTGGGGTTGAGATCATCAAGACCCCGGCAGCGCTGTGGAAGGCCTCGGATATCGTCGCCAAGGTGCGGCAGCCGGATGCGACCGAGCTGAAGCGGCTCACCAAGGGCAAGACGCTGATCTCCTTCTTTAACCCGGCAGGGAATGAAGAAGGCATGGAGCTGGCCAAATCCAAGGGCGCCAATGTGATCGCCATGGAAATGGTGCCGCGCATTTCGCGGGCGCAGAAAATGGATGCGCTCAGCTCGATGGCCAATATCGCGGGTTACCGCGCCGTCATCGAGGCAGGCAACAACTTCGGCCGCTTCTTCACCGGCCAGATTACGGCGGCGGGCAAGGTGCCCCCGGCCAAGGTTTTGGTGGTGGGTGCAGGCGTGGCGGGTCTTGCCGCCATCGGCACCTCGACCTCCTTGGGTGCGGTCACCTACGCCTTCGACGTGCGTCCGGAAGTGGCTGAGCAGGTCGAGTCGATGGGCGCCGAATTCGTCTATCTGGATTTTGAGGAAGAGCAGCAGGATGGCGCGGCCACCGGCGGCTATGCCTCGGTCTCCTCTCCGGAATTCCGCGAAGCACAGCTGGCCAAGTTCCGCGAGCTGGCGCCGGAGATGGACATCGTCATCACCACCGCGCTGATCCCCAACCGCGACGCCCCCAAGCTGTGGCTCGCCGACATGATCGCGGCAATGAAGCCGGGTTCGGTGATTGTCGACCTCGCTGCCGAGCGCGGCGGCAATGCCGAAGGCACCGTGGCGGATGAGAAGGTCGTCACCGAGAACGGCGTCACCATCATCGGCTACACCGACTTCCCCAGCCGCATGGCGGCGCAGTCGTCGTCGCTTTATGCCACCAACATCCGCCACATGATGGCTGACCTCACGCCGGAGAAAGACGGTCAGGTCAACCACGACATGGAAGACGACGTGATCCGCGGCGCCACCGTGGCGTTTGAGGGCGAAATCACCTTCCCGCCGCCGCCGCCGAAAGTGCAGGCGATTGCGGCCAAGCCGAAGGAAACGGTGCCGGAACTGACCCCGGAAGAGAAACGGGCGCAGGAAATCGAAGCCTTCAAGGCGCAGACCAAGAGCCAGGTCTCGATGCTGGTGGGCGGCGGCGCGCTGCTCTTGCTGGTGGGCCTCTTTGCGCCCGCCAGCTTCATGCAGCATTTCATCGTCTTTGCGCTGTCTTGCTTTGTCGGCTTCCAGGTGATCTGGGGCGTTGCGCACAGCTTGCATACCCCGCTGATGGCGGTCACCAATGCGATCTCCTCGATCATCATCCTGGGCGCGCTGATGCAGATCGGCTCCGGCTCCTTCCTGGTGATCCTCTTGGCGGCGCTTTCGGTCTTCATGGCCGGGATCAACATCTTCGGCGGCTTCCTCGTCACCCGGCGCATGCTCGCCATGTTCCAGAAATCCTAAAGCGGGGACGGACTTATGATTGGTTTCACCACCGCCGCCTATGTTGTTGCGGCTGTTCTCTTCATCCTGTCCCTCGGCGGGCTGTCCAACCAGGAAAGCGCCAAGCGCGCAGTCTGGTACGGCATTGCCGGCATGGGGCTGGCGGTTTTTGCCACCCTGATCGGCCCCGGCTCCGGCCTGTGGCTGCTGTCGCTGATCCTGATCGCCGGCGGCGGCATCATCGGCACCTATGTCGCCAAGAAGGTCCAGATGACCGAGATGCCGCAGCTGGTTGCCGCGATGCACTCGCTGGTCGGCCTGGCCGCAGTCTTCGTGGGCTTCATCGCCCATTTCGAGATCGGCAACGTGGCGGCGGCTGCCAGCACCGATGACCTCGGATCCTTCGCCAAACTGATCGCCAAAAAGAGCCCGGCGGAAATCGCCTTCCTGCGCGTGGAGCTCTTCCTCGGCATCTTCATCGGCGCCATCACCTTCACCGGTTCGGTCATTGCCTTTGGCAAACTTGCGGGCAAGGTCACCTCTGCGGCGACCAAACTGCCGGGCGGCCATATGCTGAACGCAGGCGCGGCGGGCCTCTCCTTCCTCTGCCTGATCTGGTACTTCAACACCGGCGGCTTCCTGCCGCTGATGCTGATGACCCTGGCGGCGCTGTTCATCGGCTATCACCTGATCATGGGCATCGGCGGTGCCGACATGCCGGTCGTGGTTTCGATGCTGAACAGCTACTCGGGCTGGGCCGCGGCAGCGATCGGCTTCTCCCTGGGCAATGACCTCCTCATCGTGGTTGGCGCGCTGGTCGGCTCTTCCGGTGCGATCCTCAGCTACATCATGTGCAAGGCGATGAACCGCTCCTTCGTCTCGGTGATCCTGGGCGGCTTCGGCGGCACCACCGGTCCGGCAATGGAAGTCGAGGGTGAGCAGATCGCCATCGACGCCGACGGTGTCTCTGCCGCGCTAGAGGACGCTGACTCAGTGATCATCATCCCCGGCTACGGCATGGCGGTGGCCCAGGCGCAGCAGAATGTCGCGGAACTGACCCGCCGCCTGCGCGCCAAGGGCAAGGACGTGCGCTTTGCCATCCACCCCGTCGCAGGCCGCCTGCCGGGCCACATGAACGTGCTGCTGGCCGAGGCCAAGGTGCCCTACGACATCGTGCTGGAAATGGATGAGATCAACGAGGACTTCCCGGAGACGGATGTGGCCATCGTCATCGGCTCCAACGACATCGTGAACCCGGCCGCCCAGGAAGACCCGAACTCGCCGATCGCCGGCATGCCGGTGCTAGAGTGCTGGAAAGCGAAACAGGTGTTTGTCTCCAAGCGCGGCCAGGGCACGGGGTATTCGGGCATCGAGAACCCGCTGTTCTTCAAGGACAACACCCGCATGTTCTACGGCGATGCCAAGGCCAGCCTCGATACGCTGCTCACCATGATCAGCTAAGACGGCCAGGCCAAACGAAAAGAAAAGGCGCTCCAAACCGGGCGCCTTTTTCTTCGCGCTTCTTTCTGGTTGCAAATACCCCGGGGGAGGCCGCAGGCCGGGGGCAGAGCCCCCTCAAACCTTGCCTCTGCATACCGTTGTATCCAGTTAACGTATTGAAATAAAACAATTCTGTACATGTTTTGATCGAGTCTCTATGGTTGCCGGCATTGCCCCGGAGACCGTCATGCCCCCGATCCAGGACCATCCCTTGCGGTATCAGCTCACCAATGAGCTGCACGCGCGCCCTTTTCCCGCCATGTCGAGCCCCTGCACGGTGGTTTACCTTGCAGTGAAGCAGCCTAGCGAGGCCGAGCACCGGGACCGGATGCTGGATCTGGTGCACCTGAAGGATCTGCTCGACCGGCACGGTGCGCCGCATCCGCAGCCTGGCGCCACCCATCACATGGCGCAGATCGGGCGCCACATGCTGAAGTGGGAGCAGCACACCGAATTTGTCAGCTACACCGCCTATTCCAACGGAGTCAGCGCCCGGGCCTTTGACCCGGCGGATTTCGAAGTGTTCCCTGCGGATTGGCTGGAGCAGGCGCCAGGGCAGCGGGTGACCTCGGCGATGGTCCGGGTCCTGCCGCGTCCCGAAGGCGAAGCCCTGAAGCCCATCCTGCAGGACTGGCTGGTGCCGGAGAGCCTGGCGGTGAGCCAGGTGCTGAGCGGCAGCGCCGTCATCGGCGGCGATTTCCGCATCGATCCGGCAGGGCACATGCGCTTTGCCGTCTTCACTTCGCCGGGCACCGGCCATAACCGCATCGGCCGGATTGTGCAGCGGCTGTGCGAGATTGAGACCTACAGGGCGATGGCGATGCTCGGCTTCTCCCGCGCCCGCGGCCTCACGCCGACCATCAGCGCGCTGGATACGCATCTGAGCGAAATGATGGTGGAGATGACCGGCGGCTCTGTCCCGGCCGAACAGACCCTGTCGCAGCTGCTGACAGTCTCGGCAGAACTGGAGGCAATGGCAGCACGCTCTGCCTTCCGCTTCAGCGCTACCGGGGCCTATGACGCGCTGGTTAACCAGCGTGTCAGCCTGCTGCGGGAGGAGCGGCACAAGGGTTTCCAGACGCTGGAGGAGTTCATGCTGCGCCGGTTTGAGCCGGCCATGCGCACGGTGAAATCCACCGAGAAGCGGCTGGAGGCTCTGGCAAACCGGGCGCGCCGGGCAGGGGAGCTGCTCAGAACCCGGGTGGATGTAGAGCGTTCGGCGCAGAACCAGGCGCTGTTGGCCAGCATGGACAGGCGCGCCGATCTGGCACTCCGCCTGCAGCACACGGTTGAGGGGCTGTCGGTGGTGGCGATCAGCTATTACGCAGTTTCGCTGGCAGCTTATGCGCTTTATCCGCTGGCTGCGGCCTTGGACATCAGCAAAGGCACGCTGACGGCGCTGATCACTCTGCCGGTTGTTGGCTTGGTTTGGCTGGGTGTGCGGCGGATCCGGAAGAAGCTGCACTAAGCGCGGCATTCATGCCCAGCCCGCCAAGGGCAATGGCTGCCAGGGCCAGCAGGGCGGCAACGCTGAGCGTTGGAATGCCCGCGAGACCCGCCCCCACGGTGCAGCCGCCTGCCAGCACGCCGCCTACGCCCATCATTACCGCGCCGGTCAGGTAACGGCCGGTCTGGCGCGGGCTTTCAAAGCTCTGCCACTGAAAACCGCCGCTGAGCAGCGCCGCTGCCAGCGCGCCCAGCACCACACCGCCGAACAGCCCGGGGCCAAAGCCTGCCGGGATGGAGGTGGAAGCGATGGAGAAAAACAGCGTGTCCGCCGCCGGGGCAGTGAAGGAGAGGCTCTGCATCGGAATGGGATCGAATTCGTCAAACAGCACGTAGCCGGTCCCAACCCAGGCGAGCGGCACCAGCGCTCCGATCAGCGCACCGCCTGCCAGCATCGCCAGGCTGCTGCCGGAGCGCAGCGCAAGCAGCACGGCGGCCACGGCAATGAGGGTGCTCCACAGCAGCGGGCCACCGGGCAGGGCGGCGAGGGAGATGTTTTCTGCCAGCGGCAGCGTCACCGAGCCAAGCGCTGTGCGGACGGGCGCCAGCACGCCCTTGAGTGTGGCATGGGCCACAATGGCAAAGACCGCTATGACCAGCAGAGCGCGCAGGTTGCCGCTGCCGCTGAGCACCAGCAGGCGCGAGGCGCAGCCGCGGGTCAGGATCATGCCTGCACCAAACATCAGCCCTCCGAGAATGATGGCGAGAACTGGAAGATCGCCAGCCAGCAGGCGGTGGTCTGCAAAGCTGATCCAGCCCATGGCCACAGACGCCTGGGTACCAATGACGGCGGCGGCGAGGGCCATGGCCCAGATACCGGCGGCCTGGCGCCGGTCGTCGCCAACCAGCGCACGGCGGAAGCAGAAGCGCGTGAGCTGCGCCAGCACACCGAACAGAATGCCGATGCCCAGGGCAAACCAGACGGAAACCTCCTGCGGAGTGGTCTCTTCAAAGCCAAATGTTTCGAACATTGCAGTCACCAGGCGGAAAAGCGGAATATTTTCCCGAAATGACGTCTGCCGGTGTTTTGGGCAAGCCCGTACGGCCGCCGGTTGCGTTCCGGGTTGGGGAAGGTGTTCCGCCTTCATGGCTCTTTTCGGGGTTTTGTTTTTGAAACTGTAGTATTGCAAAACAAATTGGCCGCCCGGGACTGGGCGGCCAATAGTCATGTTTTTATTTGAATATGTGCGGGGGTTCCGCCTCAGCGGCCGCGGATCCGCGGGTCCAGCGCGTCGCGCAGGCCATCGCCCAGGTAATTCACGCTTAGCACCGTCAGCGAGATTGCCATGCCGGGCCAGAACACCCGCTCTGGGTGCTGCTGCAGATAGTCGGTGGCATCAAACAGCAGGCGGCCCCAGGTCGGGAAGTCCGGCGGGAAACCGAGGCCGAGGAACGACAGGGACGACTCGGTGATGATCGCAGTGGCGATGCCCAGGGTTGCCGAGACCATGATCGGCGACAGCACGTTGGGCAGGATATGCCGGGTGATCAGGCTGCTGTTGGTGGTGCCGATGGAGCGCGCTGCCATCACAAACTCGCGCTCTTTCAGCGCCAGCACATCGCCGCGCACGATGCGGGCAGTGGGCATCCAGCTGGTCACGCCGATGGAGATCACGATCAGGATGAAGATCCCTTGCTCCGGGCCGAAGGCTGCGTTCAGCGGTTCGCGGAACAAGAGCATCATCACCAGCAGCAGCGGCAGCAGCGGCAGTGCCAGGAACAAGTCCGTCAGGCGCATCAGCGGGCCGTCGAGCTTTTTGAAGAAGCCGGCCATCACCCCGATGAAAGATCCCAGGAACAGCGCCAGCAGCATCGCGGTCAGACCTACGGAAACCGAGGTTGCGCCGCCTGCCATCATCCGGGCCAGCATGTCGCGGCCCAGCTGGTCAGTGCCGAAAGGATGCTCCCAGCTGGGGCCCTGGTTGCGGTGGCGGATGTTGATCTGGGTGGCTTCCAGCTCCCAGAAGAACGGGCCCAGGTAGACCGCCAGGATGATGAACAGGAACAGTGCCCCGCCCATCAGTGCGCCGCGGTGCGACTTGAACTGGTCCCAGACGTCCAGCCACTGGCTGCGCGGCGGCTTGGCGGGTTGCGGATTGCTAAGCTCAGTCATAGCGGATCCTCGGGTCAAGAATGCCGTACAGCACGTCGGCGATCAGGTTGAACAGCACGATCAGCACCGCGAAGATGAAAGTCAGCGTCTGCACCATCGGCAGGTCGTTGGCCTGGATAGCGCCGATCAGCAATTGGCCGATACCGTTCACCTTGAAAACCTGTTCTGTGATGATGGCACCGCCGAAGATCGACGGAATGCCGAGCGCAATCACCGTAACCACCGGGATCATCGAGTTCCTGAGAACATGCACCATCACCACCACGTATTCGCTGAGGCCTTTGGCCCGGGCGGTGCGCACATAGTCCTGATTGAGGTTGTCCAGCATCGAGGCGCGCATGAAGCGGCTGAGCTGCGCGGTGATCTGCAGCGCCAGCACCATCACCGGCATGATCATCTGTTTCAGCTGGTAGACAAAGGCATCCCAGCTGTCGACCACATGGGTGGTGTCATAAATCGATGGGAACCAGCCCAGCTGCACCGAGAAGATCACGATCACCAGCACGCCCGAGAAGAACGGCGGCACCGAGAAGCCGACCATCGACACGAACGTGCCGAGCTGGTCGAACCAGCTGTACTGGCGGTAGGCCGAGTAGATGCCGATCGGCAGCGCGATCAGGATGGCGACCACATAGGCGGTGCCGACAACCCACAGGGTCTGGGGGATTCGCTGGATCACGATGTCCATCACCGGCGAGCGGGTCTGCCAGGAGATCACCCGCAGGTCGCCTGCGGAGAAGGAGGTGCCCAGGTAATGGTCGATCAGCACCTGCGGCTCGATCCAGAAGAATTGCACGATCCACTTCCAGAAGCGGATATGCATGGGCTGGCCGAGGCCAAGCGCCTCGCGCATTTTCTCTTTGACTTCAGGGGGAACGGTCAGGGGAACCTGCGCCATCGGGTCGCCCGGGGCAAGCTCCAGCAGCAGGAAGATCACGAGGCTGATGAACAGCAGTGTCGGAACTGCCAGCACCAGCCGCCGGATTGTAAAGGTCAGCATCAGGTAAGCGCCTTTGCAAGGTGTAGTGAGTTCGGAGCGGGCAAGGGGGCCTCAGATCCAATTCATGCGCGGGCGGTAAAACGTAACCGGACCTGAATGGCAAGAGGCCCCGGCGTAACGCCAGGGCCCCTGTGAGGCAAGCTCAGCTTACTTGATGCGGTGCCAGTCGGCTGCGTTCCACATCTCGCTGTCCCAGACGTTCAGGTTGACGCCGCCCAGGGTGTTGGAGTGTGCCGACAGACGGCCGCGGTGGACCAGCGGGATCATGCCGCCTTTTTCGACCATGATGTCATTCAGGCGTTTGCCGATCTCGGCGCGGGCTTCCAGGCCTGCGGTCTTGGTCAGCTCGGCATGCAGCTCGTCGAACTCCGAGTCGCAGAAGCGCGAGATGTTCTCACCCTGCCACTGGGAGGCCGGGGTCGGAGCCTTGTCGCACAGACCGTTGGCCAGGTAGGATTGCGGGTCGGTGCCGTTGAAGGTGTTGGCGTACATTTCAACGTCGGCATAGAACTTCTGGAAGGTGTCGGGCGAGCCCGGGTCACCGCCGAAGAACACCGAGGCGTTGATGTTGCGCAGCTCGGTCTCGATGCCGATCTGGCTCCACCATTCCTTGATCAGCGCCTGGAAGTCCTGACGCACGGCGTTGGTCGAGGTCTGGTACAGGATCTTCATCGGCTTGCCGTCCGGGGTTTCCCGCACGCCGTCGCCATTGGTGTCCTTGTAGCCCGCCTCTTCCAGCATCGCCTTGGCGGCATCGATGTCCTGAACAGAGCAGTCGAAGGTGTCCGAGTTGAAGGCCGCCGGGGCCGGAACCCAGTTACAGCCGACCTTGCCGGCCTTGCCATAGCCGATTTCCACCAGCAGCGGACGGTCGATGGCCAGCGACATCGCCTTGTAGACGGCCGGATCGTTCAGGAACGGGTGGCCGCGTTTCACGGAACGCTCGTCCGGGCCCAGCTCCGGGCTCGGGTCGGTCTGGTTCAGCATGATGCGCTCGACCAGCGGGCCGAAGCCGGCAACCGGGGTGCCTTTGCCGCCTGCTTCCATCTGGGCGATCACTTCGGGCGCCAGCTGCAGGTTCCAGGCATAGTCGAACTCGCCGGTTTCCATCACTGCGCGGCCGGCTGCGGTCGCGTCACCGCCGCCTTTGAACAGCACCTTGGCAAAGGCAGGCTTGGCCGGGTCGCGGTAGTTCGGGTTCGCCGACATGGTGATCACGTCGTTCGGCTTGAACTCATCCACAGTGAACGGGCCGGTGCCGATCGGGCCAAAGTTGGCCTCGGTGCATTCCGGTGCTTTGGCACCCATGCAGTTCTCGAACTGGGCCTTCTGGATGATCGGGCTTTCGCCGCCGACAAACGGGCCGTAGGGGAAGGGGGTCGGCTTGTCGAAGGTGACCTTGACGGTCAGATCGTCAACAGCTTCGACATTGGTTACGCCTTCGAACTTGGTCACCTGCGCGCAGCCGCCTTCGGGATGCATGCAGTAGTCGGCGGTGAACTTCACATCATGCGCGGTGAAGGCGCTGCCGTCGGACCACTTGAGGCCAGGGGCGATCTTCCAGGTGATCGAGGTCAGATCCTCGGACACGCCGCCGTTTTCGACGGTCGGGATCTCGGTCGCCAGATAGGGCAGCATGTTGCCGTTCGGGTCGTAGCGGGCCAGCGGTTCGATCACCAGCGCAGAGGCGTCGATGTCCTTGGTGCCGCCGGACAGGAACGGGTTCAGGATCGACGGCGCCTGCCAGTAGATGATATTAACCTGGCCGTCCGAGCCGCGCTCGGCGAACGCAGCAGGTGCCAGGGAGGCCGCGGCCACGGCACCCATCAATAGGGTTTTGACTTTCATCACACTCTCCTTGTCGGACACGTTTTGTGCCTTGTTTTCTGTCTTTTTGTCTGCCGGGCTGAGCGGCCCGGAAATTTGCCGCATCGCTGCGGAGTGGTAGATGTTGCGCCTGCAGGCAGCGCGGATAACGTAAAAAACTAAGCAGTCTTAACATTTTGCCGGGCGCACCGGCGCGCGGCGCCATGCAGGAAGCCACTGATGTCATCGAAAACTAGTTCCTTAGAAATTGCAAATTCCAATTTTGGAATCCTTATGCATTATTTGCATGAGCTTTTTTGTGCGAAGTAGAGTTTACTCCTCAAGGCCGGGGCCAGTGCCCTGTGCAATCCTGAGCAAAGACAGATAGGGAAGCCGTCATGCTGGACACCGCAATTGCGTCCATAAGAAACTTGCGCGTGGAGTTTCAGACCAAGGACGGGCCGGTTGTCGGCGTCGAGGATGTCTCGTTTGAGGTAAGTCCGGGCGAGACTGTCTGCATCGTCGGCGAATCCGGGTCGGGCAAGTCGGTCTCCTCGCTGTCGCTGATGCGGCTGGTGGAGTTCGGCGGCGGCGAGATTGCGGGCGGCGAACTTCTGTTCAACCGGCGCGAGGGCGGCGAGACCAATCTGGCGGCCTCTGAACAGGAAATGATGAAGCAGATTCGCGGCAATGAGATCGGCATGATCTTCCAGGAGCCGATGACCGCGCTGAACCCGGTGTTCACTGTGGGCCGCCAGCTGACCGAGGGCCTGCGCATCCACAAGAAAATGTCCCAGTCCAAGGCTGAGGAACGCGCACTGGAACTCTTGCGCCAGGTTCGCATCCCTGAGCCGGAACGGCGCCTGAAGCAGTATCCGCATGAACTGTCGGGCGGCATGCGCCAGCGGGTGGTGATCGCCATGGCGATGGCCTGCGAGCCGCGCCTGCTGATCGCGGATGAGCCCACCACCGCGCTCGACGTGACCATCCAGGCAGAGATCCTGGCGCTGATGGACCGGCTGAAGCGCGAGACCGGCACCGCGGTGATGTTCATCACCCATGACATGGCGGTGGTGGCGCAGATGGCCGACCGCGTGGTGGTCATGTTCCGCGGCAACAAGGTTGAGGAAGGCACTGTCGAAGAGATCTTCGAGAACCCGCAGCACGACTACACCAAGGCGCTGCTGGCAGCGGTGCCGAAACTGGGCGAGATGCGCGGCAAGCATTACCCTGAGCCGATGAAGCTGATGGGTGTCGAAAACCAGAGGATCGAGCCGATCAAAGGCACTGATGAGGTGCTGCTGGACGTGAAGAACCTGACCACCCGCTTCCCGGTGAAAGGCGGTCTGCTGCGCAGGACGATCTCGAATGTTCACGCAGTGGAAGACGTCTCCTTCAAGGTCTTCAAGGGCCAGACCCTGTCGCTGGTGGGCGAATCCGGCTGCGGCAAATCCTCGGCCGGGCGCTCGATCCTGCGGCTGGTGGAGCCGCTGTCCGGTCAGGTCAATTTCGAAGGCCGCAATGTGCTGGATTTCAGTGCCTCCGAAATGCACAAGGCGCGCCAGGACATGCAAATGATCTTCCAGGATCCCTTTGCCTCCCTGAACCCGCAGATGCAGCTGATTGATCAGGTGGCCGAGCCGCTGCGCAACTACGGCCTTGCTTCGGGTTCCGAACTGCAGGACCGCGTCGCCAGCCTGTTCGACCGGGTCCATCTGCCGCGCAGCTTTATGCGCCGCTATCCGCACGAGATGTCCGGCGGCCAGCGCCAGCGCATCGCCATTGCCCGCGCGCTGGCCCTGAACCCCAAACTGATCGTCGCGGATGAGGCTGTTTCGGCTCTGGACGTCTCGGTGCAGGCGCAGGTCCTGAACCTGATGATGGAGCTGCAGGCGGAACTGGGTCTCTCCTTCCTGTTCATCAGCCACGACATGGCGGTGGTGGAGCGGGTCAGCCATCAGGTCGGCGTCATGTACCTGGGCCGCATCGTCGAAATCGGCCCGCGTGAGCGTGTTTTCGAGAACCCGCTGCACGCCTATACGCAAGCGCTGATGAAGGCGGTGCCGATTGCCGACCCACGCCAGCGCAAGTCCGAAAAAGAGCTGAACTTCAAACCGATCCCGTCGCCGATCCATGAGGTGGGCTATCAGCCGGAACCCTCGGAATACCTGGAGCTGGAACCCGGGCATTTCGTCCTGACCACCGACAGCGGATACTGAACATGGCCGCAAAACTGACGCCGCTGGAGATCATGCAAAAGCTGGTCTCCTTTCCGACCGTGAGCCGGGACACCAACCTGCCGCTGGTGGACTGGGTGCAGGAGTACCTTTCCTCCCACGGCATCGAAAGCCACCGCTGGGTGGATCCGGAGCAAACCCATAAGGCGGCGGTCTTTGCCCATGCGGGCCCTTGGGAAGAGGGCGCCGTGGTGCTTTCGGGCCATACCGACGTGGTGCCGGTGGACGGCCAGCCCTGGGACAGTGATCCCTTCACGGTGGTGGAGAAAGACGGCAAATACTTCGGCCGCGGCACTTGCGATATGAAGGGCTACGACGCGCTGGCCATCTGGGCGCTGGTCGAGGCGCATACCCAAGGCGTCAAACGCCCGCTGCAGCTGGCGCTGAGCTTTGACGAGGAAACCGGCTGCACCGGCGCGCCGCCGATGATCGAGGCAATGCAGCCGGTGCTGCCCAAAGGCTCGGCGGTGATTGTGGGCGAGCCTTCCATGATGAAGGCGGTCACAGGCCACAAGGGCGGCACCGGCTATGCCACGCATCTGGAAGGGTTCGAGGTGCATTCCTCGCTCATGCACACCGGTGTCAGTGCCATTATGCAGGGGGCGCGGCTGATTGAGTGGGCCAACCGGAAGAACGCCGAGAACATGGCGCAGGAGCCGGGTGAGGTGCAGGCGATGTTCACGCCGCCCTGGACCACCTGCCACGTCGGCATGATCGAGGGCGGCACGGCCCATAACATCACCGCCAAGGACTGCCGGTTCGTGATGGATTTCCGGGTGGTGCCCGGAGAGGACGCAGCGGACTGGGAAGCGGCCTATTTTGCGAAGGTCCGCGAGGTTGAGGCGGAAATGCAGGCCGTGCATCCCGAGTCCCGCATCCGCATCGAGAAGAGCTTTGACGTTCCCGGCCTGGTGCCGGAACAGGAGGGCGAGGCGGAGGCGCTGGTGCGGCTGCTGACCGGCGACAACGGCTCTCATGTGGTCAGTTACGGCACCGAGGCCGGGCAGTTTCAGCAGGCGGGCTACTCAGCCGTGATCTGCGGCCCGGGCGACATCGCCCAGGCGCATCAGCCGAATGAATACATCACCGTGGCGCAGTTCAACGCGGGCCATGATTTCATGCGCCGCCTGGTGGAGAGGCTGCAGGCCTGACACGCCGCCTTGAAACCTGCGGTTTCATGATCAGATGCTAACACAGAAGGACGCCGCCAAGTTCCGCGGCGTCCGGGCAGCCCGGGGATACTTGCGAAAGCAAGTTTTATCATCGACAGTCTGCCGCAACGGAACCTGCCGGGGAGGGCACCATGCCGATCAAGAACCGTTTGGCCGAGATGCACGGCGAAATCACCACGTGGCGCCGCCATCTGCACGAGAACCCCGAGCTGATGTACGAAGTGCATGAAACCGCGGCCTTTGTGGTCGAGCGGCTGAAGGAGTTCGGTATCACCGATATCACCACCGGCATCGGCAAGACCGGCGTGGTGGCGGTGATCGAGGGCAAGACCAACACCTCGGGCCGCGCCATCGGGCTGCGCGCTGACATGGACGCGCTGCCGATCCCGGAAGCCTCGGGCGTGGACTATGCTTCCAAATCGCCGGGCGTGATGCATGCCTGCGGCCATGACGGCCATACCTCGATGCTGCTGGGCGCTGCCAAGTACCTGGCTGAGACGCGGAATTTCGACGGCAAGGCAGTGCTGATCTTCCAGCCCGCCGAAGAGGGCGGCGCAGGCGGCAAGGCCATGTGCGACGACGGTCTGATGGACCGCTGGGGCATCCAGGAGGTCTATGGCCTGCACAATATGCCCGGCCTGCCGGTGGGCGAGTTTGCCATCCGCCCCGGCGCGCTGATGGCCTCGTCGGATGAGTTCAACGTCACCGTAACCGGCAAAGGCGGCCATGCCGCCGCACCGCATGATGCAATCGACACAACGCTGGTGGCCTCGCAGATTGTGGTGTCGCTGCACTCGATCGTCTCGCGCAATGTCGATCCGATCAAGCGGGTGGTGCTGACCGTTGGCACTTTTGAAACCGACAGTACCGCGTCGAATGTGATTGCCCATACCGCACGTCTGCAGGGCACCGTCCGCACCTTGGACCCGGAATACCGCGCGCAGGCCGAAACCTGGGTGCGCCGGGTGGCTGAGGACACCGCTTCGGCCTTTGGCGCCAAAGCTGAAGTTGAATGGGTGCCGGGCTATCCTGCGACCATCAACGACGAGACCGGCACCGCCCATGCGGTGGAGGCAGCTGAAGCCGTTGCCGCCAAGGTCACTGCCGACACCCCGCCGATCATGCCGTCCGAGGATTTTGCCTATATGCTCGAAGAGCGTCCGGGCGCCTATATCTTCCTGGGCAACGGCGACACCGAGATGTGCCACCACCCGGCCTATGTCTTTGATGACGATGCGATCCCGCTGGGATGCAGCTGGTTTGCCGAGCTGGTGGAACGAAGAATGCCCGCGGCCTGAGGGCGCGGGAGAGACAACCTCGAAGGAGTGAAAGATGCCGGTCAAGAACCGCTTTGCCGAACTGCAGGATGAAATCACCGCCTGGCGCCGGGATATCCACGAAAACCCGGAGATCCTGTTTGAAACCCACCGCACCAGCGCATTGGTGGCCGAGAAACTGCAGGCCTTCGGCTGCGACGAGGTGGTGACCGGCATCGGCCGCACCGGCGTGGTGGGGGTGATCAAGGGCAAGGCGGACAGCTCCGGCAAGGTGATCGGCCTGCGCGCCGACATGGACGCGCTGCCGATCCATGAGCAGACCGGGCTGGACTATGCCTCCAAGACCCCTGGCGCGATGCATGCCTGCGGTCATGACGGCCACACTGCAATGCTTCTGGGCGCCGCTAAGTACCTGTCCGAGACCCGCAATTTCGACGGCACCGTGGTGGTGATCTTCCAGCCCGCCGAAGAGGGCGGCGGCGGCGCCAAGGTGATGTGCGACGACGGGCTGATGGACCGCTGGGGCGTGCAGGAGGTTTACGGTCTGCACAACTGGCCGGGCCAGCCGGTGGGGGCATTCTCGATCCGTCCGGGCTCCTTCTTTGCGGCGACCGACCAGTTTGACATCACTTTCGAAGGCCGCGGCGGCCATGCCGCCAAACCGCATGAGACCGTCGACACCACGGTGCTGGCGGCGCAGGCGGTGCTGGCGCTGCAGACCATTGCGTCGCGCAACGCGGACCCGGTGCATCAGATCGTGGTCTCGGTCACCTCCTTTGAGACTTCGTCCAAAGCCTTCAACGTGATCCCGCAGAAGGTGCAGATCAAAGGCACCGTGCGCACCATGTCCAAGGAGATGCGCGACCTGGCCGAGACCCGCATCAAGGAGGTCTGCAACGGCATCGCGGCGACCTTTGGCGGCAGTGCGGATATCACCTATCACCGCGGCTATCCGGTGATGGCGAACCATGATGAGCAGACTGAGTTTGCGGCCAAGGTTGCGGCCAGCGTCTCAGGGGCCTGCGACGAGGCGCCGCTGGTGATGGGCGGCGAGGATTTTGCCTTCATGCTGGAGGAGCGCCCCGGCGCCTATATCCTGATGGGCAATGGCGATACCGCGATGGTGCATCACCCGGAGTACAACTTCAACGACGATGCTATTCCCGCGGGCTGCAGCTGGTGGGCGGAGATCGTCGAGCAGCGGATGCCGGCTGCCTGAGTTGAGCCGGGGGAGGGGGCTGTCTGCCCCCTCTTGAGCCTGCGGCTCAATTCACACCCGAGGGTATTTTAACCAGAAAGAAGCGGGATTGAGCGGCGTTAATGCTCCAGCAGCTCGCGGTAGATTGAGACAAGCGTTTCCGCCTCTTTTTCAAGGGCGAAGTTGGTCATGGCGTGTTTGCGCGCAGCGGCTGACCAAGATTGCAGGCGGCCCTCGGTTGCAAGCACTTCGTTAATCGCCTCCACCATCTGGGCGGTTTCGCCCGGGTCGATCAGCAGGCCGGTTTCATTTGGGGCAATCAGTTCCTCAAAGGCACCGACGCGGGTGGCCACGGCCGGCACGCCGCAGGACATGGCTTCCAGCGGGGTGAGGCCGAACCCCTCCCAGCGCTGCGGGGCGACGTAGAGGTCCAGGGCCTGGTACCAGCGGGACACCTCCCAGACCGGTACTTCGGGCGGGAACAGCAGGCGGTCGGAGAGTCCTGCAGCCTCCACCTTGGCACGCAGGTCCTTTTCGAACGCCACGTGTTTTTCGGTGGCGCGGCCCATCACCAGGCCGACTGCCTTGGGGTGCGCCTTCAGCACCTCCAGCATGGCATCCACAAAGACGTCGGTGCCTTTCTGCGCCCGGATCCGGCCATAGCAGCCGATCAGGATGGCGTCTTCGGGCAGGCCCAGATCCCGGCGCAAGGCGGCTTTGTCGGCGGGCGGCGAGAATTCTTCAGTGTTGATGCCGTGATGCACAACTTGCACCGGCTTATCGAGATAGGCCGCGCCTTTGGCAGAGGTGGCGATCACCCGGTCCATCCTGGAGATCAGCCATTTGGTGTAGCCGGAGTGATGGCGCTGCGAGGCGGAGGTGAACAGAAGTTTCAGCCGCTTGCCGAGGAGGTACTTCAGCGCCAGCCCGCCCAGCATCTCGACATTGCGGCGTGCGTGCCAGACCCGGACGCCGGCAGGGCCGCTGCGGGGCATGGAGATCAATTGGGCGGCTGACAGATGCGGCATATCCCCGGGCAGGCCGCTGCCTGCGGTGGCAATGGCAATCTGCTGCCGCTGCAGCGGCACCAGCCGCACGATGGTCGAGGTGACGCCGGAGAGACGGCGTTTAAAGTTCGGTGCGATGACCTCGATTGTGCCGGCGTCAACCTTGGCCATCACGGCCTCCTTTTGCGGGAAGAAGGGCCAGCAGAGCGTTCACTGTCTTGTCCAGCTGGTCCGACTGCCGGGACATGAATTGCGCGGCGGCTGTGCGGGCAGCGTCGAATGCCTTGGGCTGGTCCAGCCACTTTGCAACCTGATCCGCCAGTTCACTGGCAGAGCGGACCTCTCTTGCAGCGCCAAGCGCGGTCAGTTCGCCGTAGGTTTCGGCGAAATTGTAGTGGCCGGTTCCGGTGATGACGGCTGCGCCGGCCTGCATCGGCTCAAACGGGTTGTGGCCGCCGATCTCGCGCAGAGAGCCGCCCAGGAACACCAGCGGGCTGAGCGCATACCAGGTGCCGACCTCGCCCAGGGTGTCCGCCAAATAGACCTGCGTCGTGGTGCCGGGCATCACACCCTTGCTGCGCCGGGCGCAGCTGAGGCCCGCCTTCCTGATCAGGCTTTCCACGGCATCTCCGCGCTCCGGGTGGCGGGGCGCAAGCAGCAGGCAGAGGTCCGGGTGCTGCTGAAGCAAGGCCTTGTGTGCCTCAAGAACAATCTCCTCCTCGCCCTCATGGGTGGAAGAGGCGATCCAGGCGGCACGGCCTCCGATATCGTCTCGGACTTTGGAAAGCGTGTCCTGATCGACCGGAAGCGGTGCTGACACGGCTTTGAGGTTGCTGCCGGGCTGGATGCGGCCGGCTGCAGCGCCCATTGCCTGAAGGTTGGTGGCTGTCTTCTGGTTTTGGGTGACCAAAAGATCAAACTGATCCAGGATATAGCGCGCGGTGCCGGGGCGTTTTTTCCAGCCCGCTACCGAGCGGTCCGACAGCCGCGCGTTCAGCAGCACCAGCGAGCAGCCCGCCTTGCGGGCGCGCACCAGCATCTGCGGCCACAGCTCGCTTTCGACAAACACGCCCAGATCGGGCTGCCAATGTTGCAGAAACCGGTCCACCGCGGCAGTGGTATCCAGCGGCGGAAACTGGTGGCGGCAGCGCGGCGGCATGCGTTTGGCAATCAGCTCAGCCGAGGTGGGCGTGCCGGAGGTGATCAGGAATTCCGCGTCCGGCGCCTGCTCTCCCATCCGCTGGATCAGGGTCAGCACCGAGAGGCTTTCGCCGACCGAGGCTGCGTGGAACCAGATCAGCCGCCCGGCGGGGCGGGGCAGGGAAGCATGGCCCAGGCGCTCGCGCACGCGCTCCTCGGGCAGGCCGTAGTCGCGCAGCTTGGCTGCAACCTTGCGCCAGGCAAAGGGCGCAATCAGGGCGCTGGCCCCGCAGTAAAGGGAATAGAGCAGCGTCGGGCGCGCAGGGGTGCTGGACATGGTCAGCCGCCGGTGTGGCTCATGTGGCGGCTCATCTGGCCGCCGACTTCCTGCCGGGAGTAATCGAAGTCATGGCCGCGCGGCTTGTCGCCAATGGCGGCGCGGATGGCAGCCTCCAGCACGCCGGTGCCCTCTTCGTTGGCGCGCAAGGGCGCGCGCAGGTCGGCTTTGCCTTCCTGGCCGAGGCAGGTGTAGATTTCGCCGGTGCAGGTGACCCGCACCCGGTTGCAGCTTTCGCAGAAGTTATGGGAGAGCGGCGTGATGAAGCCGATCTTCTGGCCTGTCTCCTCCAGCCGCACATAGCGGGCCGGGCCGCCGGTGCGTTCGGCCAGATCGGTGACGGTATAGTGGTTTTCGTATTCCGCCCGTACCTCTTCCAGCGACCAGTACTGGCCGATGCGTTCCATGGCATCAAAGTCCTCGCCCATCGGCATCACTTCGATCCAGGTGAGGTCGAGGCCGCGTTCGGCGCACCAGGCGGTGATTTTCGGCAGCTCTTCCTCGTTGAAGCCCTTGAGGGCCACCGCGTTGATCTTGACGCGCAGGCCGGCTTTCTGCGCTGCATCGATGCCTTTCATCACCTGCGGCAGGCGGCCCCAGCGGGTGACATCCGCAAACTTCTGCTCGTCCAGCGTATCGAGCGAGATATTCACCCGGCGCACCCCGGCGGCATAGAGGTCATCGGCGTATTTCACCAGCTGCGAGCCATTGGTGGTCAGCGTCAGCTCTTTCAGGGCGCCGCTTTCCAGATGACGGCTCATCGCCTGGAAGAAACTGATGATGCCGCGGCGCACCAGCGGTTCGCCGCCGGTGATCCTGAGCTTCTCCACGCCAAGCCGGATGAAGGTGGAGCAGAGCCGGTCCAGCTCCTCCAGCGTCAGGAGGTCCTTTTTAGGCAGAAAGGTCATATTCTCCGACATGCAATAAACGCAGCGGAAGTCGCAGCGGTCGGTGACCGAGAGGCGCAAATAGGTGATTGCGCGGGCGAAGGGATCAATAAGCGGAGCCGTCATGCCTCCTAGGTAAAGCCGGCTGCCGCCCGCGGCAAGGGGGGCGGGGCTTTTACGTCTGGCAAAGCGCATCAGGCACGGCTAGGGTCGCGGCATGCGTATGACAGTCTTTTCCCTTGCTTCGATTTCCCTGCTGGCGGCGTGCAACGGCATCCAGCTCAATTCCGCAATTCTTGGCGGCAAGAGCACCGATGGTGCGGCGGCGCCGCAGGAGCCGATCCTGGAACCGGTTTCCGGCGTGGATACAGTTGAGGCGGAGCCGTTGGCGCCGTCGTCGCCCTCCGCGCCGTCCTTCCGCGGGTCGGCCACCACGGTGGCCTCGCTGGGCGACCCGTCGCTGCCGGGCTTGTGGATGGAGACGCCTCTGGTGGCGGCCGAGCAGCAGGCGCTGATCCGCACCAGCCGCAATACGCAGGTGGTGCTGACACTGAAGCCGATCCCGGGTGCCGAGTCCGGCGGCAGCCGCCTGTCGATCGGTGCTATGCGGGCGCTGGGCTTGCCGCTGACCGAGCTGGCCGAGGTGCAGGTGCTGCCTGCGGGGTGATGGCTGGTGCCTTCAACGCAAGGCCAACCCGTCTAACGGCGATGCACTGCGCTAAGGGCATCGCCCTCCCGTGGGGGAGGTTGGGCGCTGCCCGGCTGGCAGCCGGGCGGGACGGCAACAGGGTTAGGCGTCTTTCAGGTACTTAGCCGCCTCTTTGCGGGCAAAACCCTTCATGTTTTCGCCGTGTTCCGCCAGAAAAGCGCGGGTGCGCTCCGCGTCATGCTTGCTGAGGTCGCGCAGCCACCAAGCGATGGCTTTCTGGATGAACCAGTCCCGGTCCGGCACATAAGAGGCAGCCCAGCCCAGAATGCGTTCACGGCTCGCCTGATCCGCCGGTTTCAGATTGTTCATCTTGGCCCAGGGCAGAGTGGCGACCAGTGCCGCCCGGCGCGACCACATGTGGTCCGATTGGGTCCAGGCCTCAACCGTGTCCAGCCTTTCAGGCGCCGCCAGCAGCCGTTTTGAGATGGCCGAGCAGGCGTGATCCGCAATGGCCCAGCTGTCAAAATCCGGCACCCAGGACTGCAGAAGGTCCCAGACCGCCGCGTCCTCTTTGATCCGCGCCTGGGTCAGCAGCTTGGCGGCGGCAATGCGGGCCTCAAAGATATCCGTGTCCCAAAGGGCGCGGGCCAGAGCCACGCGCTGCTCAACATCCAGCGACTGGCGCCAGGACTTGGTCAGATCATTGGTGGCCGGGTTGGGGACGCCCAGAACTTCGCGGCTTTGTTTGTGATAGGCTGCCATGCCCTCGGCCCGGCCGGGTTCGGCCTGGGCCTTCAATTCATCAAGATAGGGATCCAGCATGTCTGTCCTTGCAGGCCGCTACACCGGCACGCCGGTGGGTTTGCCGTCGATGGTGGCCTGGTTCTTCTCTTCCCAATATGCGCGGATGTCGCCGTCCGACTTGCCGTCGACCCATTTCTGCATGGTGTCGCGGTCGGATTGGAATTCCATGAACGGCACCGCATAGCCGCAAGAGGTCTGCACCATGTCCACTGAAACATCGAAGATCTGCCGGGCACTGCGGTGAGCAGGGAACAGGGCTGCCAGTTCGTCCCAGCCTTCATCACCCACGTGCAGCACCTTGGCAGTGCCGTAGGTGCGCAGGATCATCGGGCGGGTGGTGAAGGAGCACCACATCAGGGTGATCCGGTTCACTTCCAGCAGATGGCCCGCGGTTTCGTTCCCGCTGCCGGTGAGGTTCATCCAGGCAATCCGGTCCGGCCCCAGCACCCGCAGCGAATCCATGCCTTTGGGCGAGATGTTCACCCGGCCTTCAGGACCTGCGGAGCCAGTGAAGAACATGTGCTGTTCTTCAATGAACTTCCGGTGCGCCTCTTCGATCTGCGGAAACTGCTTTGCCATAAATCACTCCACTGTAACGGATTTCGCCAAATTTCTGGGCTGGTCCACATCGGTGCCCTTGGCCACCGCGGTGTGATAGGCCAAAAGCTGCGCCGGGATTGCGTAAAGGATCGGTGTCAGCGCTTCCTTCACCCGCGGCATACGGATGGCGCACCAGACATCGTCGCCGGCCTCGTCGATGCCGTCCTGATCCGAGATCATCAGCACCTTGCCCTTGCGTGCCAGCACCTCCTGCATGTTGGAGACCGACTTGTCGAACAGCGAGTCCCGCGGCGACATCACCACCACCGGCATGTGCTTGTCGATCAGCGCGATGGGGCCGTGCTTCAGCTCTCCGCTCGCATAAGCCTCGGCGTGGATATAGCTGATTTCCTTGAGCTTCAGCGCGCCTTCCAGCGCCAGCGGGAACATCAGCCCGCGGCCCAGGAACAGCACGTCGCGTGCCTCGCTGACCTTCTGGGCCGCCTGACGGATTGGCTCGTTCTGCTCCAGCGCAGAGGAGAGCACGTTGGGCAGGCCGCGGATCGCGGTGGCGTATTCCGCCATCTCATCCGGGCTGAGATGGCCGCGGTCGCAGGCGGCCTTGAGCGCCAGCGCCAGCAGCACCGTCAGTTGGCAGGTGAAGGCCTTGGTCGAGGCGACGCCGATTTCCGGTCCGGCGAAGATCGGCAGCGCCAGATCGCTTTCCCGCGCGATGGAGCTTTCGGAGACATTGACCACCGACAGGATCTTGTCTGCCTTTTCGTGGCAATAGCGCAGGGCCGCCAGGGTGTCGGCGGTCTCGCCCGATTGCGAGACAAACAGGGCCAGCGTGTTGCCGGGGATCGGCGGTTCGCGGTAGCGGAACTCGGAGGCGATATCGACCTCGACCGGCAGGCGGGCGATCTGCTCGAACCAGTACTTGGCGGTGACGCAGGCGTAATAGGCGGTGCCGCAGGCGACCATGGTCAGGCGTTCGATGCCGGAGAAATCCACCCCTTCGCCGGGCAGGCGCACGGCATCTTCCTCGACCGGCAGGTAGTGGCGGATGGCTTCGGCAATCACATGCGGCTGCTCGGCGATTTCCTTGGCCATGAAATGCTTGTGGCCGCCCTTGTCGACCTGGGTCGCATCAATTTGGATGGTCTTGGTTTCGCGGTTGACCAGCGCGCCTGCCGAGCTGCGGATCTCGGCGCCCTGGCGGGTGACGACGGCGCGGTCGCCTTCCTCCAGATAGGTGATCCGGTCGGTGAGCGGTGCCAGCGCGATGGCATCCGAGCCTACGAACATTTCGCCGTCGCCATGGCCGATCGCCAGCGGAGAACCTTTGCGGGCCGCGACGATCAGGTCTTCCTGGCCGTCAAACAGGAAGGCCAAAGCAAAAGCGCCTTCCAGCTGATCCAGCGTTTTGAAGGCGGCCTCAACTGGGGAAAGACCCTCCTGCAGGTAGCGCTCGGTCATCAGGGCGACGGTTTCGGTGTCGGTCTCGGTGCGGAACTCAAGCCCGCAGTCCAGTAGTTCGGCGCGCAGTTCCTTGTAGTTCTCGATGATGCCGTTGTGAACAACCGCAACGGCACCGGCGCGGTGCGGGTGGGCATTGCTGACCGAGGGCGCGCCATGGGTGGCCCAGCGGGTGTGGCCGATGCCTGATTTGCCCGCCAGCGGCTCATGCACCAGGAGGTCGGAGAGGTTCACCAGCTTGCCTACCGCGCGGCGGCGGCGCAGCTCGCCTTTGTTCACTGTGGCAATGCCTGCGCTGTCATAGCCGCGGTATTCCAGCCGCTTCAGCGCCTCGACCAGGATTGGAGCAGCCTCGTGATTGCCCAGTACGCCGACAATTCCGCACATCACTTGGCTCCCTTCTGCAGGCGGGCTTTCTTGGCGCGCAGCATGTCCATCAGCTTGCGCGCGCGGCCCGGTTTGTTGCTTTGCTCGGCGCGGGCAATGGCCAGATCGCCGTCATCGACATTTTTGGTGACCACTGCACCGGTGGCCGTCATTGCCTCATGGCCGACCCGGACCGGTGCCACCAGCATGGTGTTGGAGCCGATAAAGGCCCGTGCGCCGATCTCGGTGCGGTGCTTCATCACGCCGTCATAGTTGCAGGTAATTGTCCCTGCGCCAATATTGGTTGCTTCGCCCACCGAGGCGTCGCCGATGTAGCTGAGGTGGTTGACCTTGGCGCCCTCGGCGATCTCGGCGTTCTTGATCTCGACAAAGTTGCCGATGTGGGTGTTTTCGGCCAGCTCGGCACCTGGGCGCAGGCGGGCGTAGGGGCCGACTTTGGCACCCTGGCTTACGTGGCAGCCCTCGAGATGCGAGAATGCCCGGATCAGCGCGCCGCTTTCCACTGTGACGCCGGGGCCGAAGACCACGTTCGGCTCGATTACGGTGTCGCGGCCGACAATGGTGTCAAAGGCGAGATACACGGTTTCGGGCGCCATCAGTGTGACCCCCAGATCCAGCAGTTCCGCCCGGGAGCGGGCCTGGAACAGCGCATCCGCCTGCGCCAGTTCGGCGCGGGAGTTGATGCCCAGCGTTTCAGCCTCGTCGCAGGAGACAGCCGTGACGGATTTGCCTTCCTTGCGGGCCAGCTCCACCAGATCGGTCAGGTAATACTCGCCCGAGGCATTTTCATTGCCGACCTTGGCAATCAGATCGAACATCGCCTGGGCATCACAGGCCATCAGCCCGGAATTGCAGAAGGAAATGGCGCGCTCGGCCTCAGAAGCGTCCTTGAACTCGACAATCCGCTCCAGGCTGTCGCCGTCCATCACCAAACGGCCATAGCGGCCCGGATCGGCGGCCTCAAACCCCAGGATCACCAGATCGGCGCGCTGGCGGGCCTCGACCATCCGCTCCAGCGTGTCAGCGCTGACAAAGGGCGTGTCGCCGTACAAAACCACCGCATCGCCGGAAAAGCCTTCCAGCGCCGTCCGCGCCTGGTCCACCGCATGTGCTGTGCCAAGCTGCTCCTCCTGGAGTACCACCTCAGCCGTCTCGTCAATGCCGGCAACCGCCTTCTGCACTGCCTCGGCTCCATGACCGGCCACCACGATCGTGCGTTCCGGCTCCAGCGCCCGGCCTGCGGCCATGGCGTGCTCCAGCATAGGCGCCTGTGCGATCGGATGCAGGACTTTGGGAAGGTCGGAGTTCATCCGCGTGCCTTTTCCGGCCGCCAGGATGACAAGGGCAATGCTCATAATCGCTTTTCTCTTTGTCTTTTTAGCGCTCCCGTTTTATCCGCTGAGGGGCGGGGCGCAAGAGACAGCGCCATCAAACAAGGTTGCGGGCTGCAACATGCAGCGGCGGAAATTCGCCGGGAAGGGCCAGAAATGCGAACAGTGATCTTCGATCTGGACGGAACTTTGGCCGATACATCCGGCGACCTGCTGGCCGCGGCCAATGCCTGTTTCCGCCAGATGGGGCTGGGCGATGTGCTGACGCCTGCCGAAGATGCCGCGGTTGCTTTGCGCGGCGGGCGGATGATGCTGACCGCGGGCTTGAAGCGGGTTGGGCAGTTTGATCCGGCGGTGGTGGATGAGTTTTACCCGGTGCTGCTGGAGGCTTACCGCGATGCCATCGACCATCACACCGTGATGTACCCTGGCGCAATGGAGGCCGTGGAGGCATTGAAATCCGCAGGTTATGGTGTCGGCATCTGCACCAACAAGCCCGAAGCGCTGGCGGAACAGCTGATGCAGAGCCTTGGCGTGCGCGATGCCTTTGCCTCGCTGATCGGGGCAGACACGCTGCCAGTGCGCAAGCCCGATCCGGAACCGCTGTTCGAAGCGGCGCGGCGGGCAGGCGGTGATCCGGCGCGCACGCTGCTGGTGGGCGACAGCGATACAGACCGCAACACGTCGGCGGCTGCCGGTGTGCCGTCCGTACTGGTGACCTTTGGCCCGTCGGGGGCTGACATGGCGGCGCTGAAGCCCGAGGCATTGATCGACCGGTTCGAAGACCTGCTGGAGGTCGCTGACCGGCTGATTGCGTGATTTCGCAACTTAGCTTCGAGATTTCCGGCCTTGCAGCTTGCCTCTTGACCCTTGCCGGGCGGCGGCTCACAAACGGCGCATGAGCGAGACATTTACCGGGTCTTTCACCCAGCAGGAACCCATTCCCGAAGACGCCATCGAGGCCGCACTGGCGGTGCTCCGCCACGGACGGCTGCACCGCTACAATGTGGCCGAGGGCGAAGCGGGCGAAACCGCATTGCTGGAGCAGGAATTCGCGGCTCAGATGGGCGCGAAATACTGTTTGGCGGTGGCCTCCGGCGGCTATGCGCTGGCAACTTCTCTGCGGGCTGTGGGCGTGAAACCCGGCGACAAGGTTCTGACCAACGCCTTCACGCTGGCGCCGGTGCCGGGGTCGATTGCCTCGGTCGGGGCAGAGCCGGTGTTTGTCGAGGTGACCGAGGATCTAACAATCGATCTGGACGACCTGGCGGCCAAGGCGGATCAGGCCAAGGTGCTGATGCTGTCCCACATGCGCGGGCATCTGTGCGACATGGACCGGCTGATGGAGATCTGCGACGGTGCCGGCATCACCGTGATCGAGGATTGCGCCCATACCATGGGGGCATCCTGGAGCGGCGTGCTCTCGGGCAAGCATGGCGCGGTGGGCTGCTATTCCTGCCAGACCTACAAGCACGTTAATTCGGGCGAGGGCGGGCTGCTAATCACCGATGACGAAGAGATTGCCGCCCGCGCCATCATGATGTCCGGCTCTTACATGCTGTATGGCCGCCATCTGGCGGCGCCAGGCCCGGAAGTGTTTGAGCGGGTGAAGTACGAGACCCCCAATATCTCTGGCCGTATGGACAACCTGCGGGCCGCTATCCTGCGGCCGCAGCTGCGCGACCTGGACACCCAAGCGGAGCGCTGGAACGAGCGTTACCGCACCGTAGAAGAAGGCCTGCGGGGTACGCCGGGCCTCACCGTTGTGGAGCGCCCGGAACAAGAGGTCTACGTCGGTTCTTCCATTCAGTTTCTGCTGCTGGACTGGAGCGAAGAGGCTGTGCAGGAGGCTGTCCGGCGCTGCGCCGCCCGCGGGGTGGAGCTCAAATGGTTCGGCACGCCGGAGCCTGTGGCCTTCACCTCCCGCTATGACAGCTGGCGCTATGCCGACACACCGCGCCTGCCGAAAAGCGACCGGGTGCTGGCAGGTATCATCGACATGCGGGTGCCGCTGACCTTCAGCCTGGAAGATTGCACCCAGATCGCCCGGATTATCCGCGCCGAAGTGAGCGCTGTGTATCAGGGCGCCTGAACCGCGGCTGCTTGTCCGTTTTACGGAAAAAAGATCTGGCTCGTCTCTCAGAAGGGAGGCGGGCTTTTTTGTGTCGGCGTGCGGGAGTGAACCTCACGTCACGGCTGTCGGTGCTGCGCTGCAGTTGACGCGAATCGTGGGCTCGTTTATTGAATTGAACAAGTGTTCATATAATCGCTGTTCCCGGGAGGATTTGCGGGATGTTCAATGCAAGCATGACTTTTGATCTGGGCGAAGACGTCAACGCTCTGCGCGACGCGGTCCACCGCTGGGCGCAGGAGCGCGTCAAGCCGATGGCGCAGGAGATCGACCAGAACAACGAATTCCCGGCTGAGCTGTGGAAGGAGATGGGGGAGCTGGGCCTCCTGGGGATCACCGTGCCGGAAGAGTTCGGCGGCGCCGGCATGTCCTACCTGGCGCATACGGTGGCTATTGAAGAGATCGCCCGCGCCAGCGCCTCTGTCTCGCTGTCCTATGGCGCGCATTCCAACCTCTGCGTCAATCAGATCAAGCTGAACGGCAACGCGGAGCAGAAGAAGAAATACCTGCCGCGGCTGCTCTCCGGCGAGCATGTCGGCGCGCTGGCGATGTCCGAAGCGGGCGCAGGGTCGGATGTGGTGTCAATGTCGCTGCGCGCGGAGAAGCGCAACGACCACTACCGGCTGAACGGCAACAAGTACTGGATCACCAATGGTCCTGACGCCGATACCCTGGTGGTCTACGCAAAGACAGATCCGGAGGCGGGCTCCAAAGGTATCACTGCTTTCCTGATCGAAAAGGAAATGACGGGTTTCTCCACCTCCAAGCATTTCGACAAGCTGGGCATGCGCGGCTCCAACACGGCTGAGCTGATCTTTGAAGATGTCGAAGTTCCTTTCGAGAACGTTCTTGGGGAAGAGGGCAAGGGTGTGCGGGTGCTGATGTCCGGCCTGGACTATGAGCGCGTGGTGCTGGCTGGGATCGGCACCGGCATCATGGCTTCCTGCATGGATGAGATGATGCCCTACATGGCGGAGCGCAAGCAGTTCGGCCAGCCGATCGGAAACTTCCAGCTGATGCAGGCCAAGATCGCTGACATGTACACGGCGATGAATTCGGCGCGGGCCTATGTCTATGAGGTCGCCAAATCCTGCGACAAAGGCACGGTGACCCGCCAGGACGCCGCAGCCTGCTGCCTTTATGCTTCCGAGGTGGCGATGACTCAGGCGCATCAGGCGGTGCAGGCTTTTGGCGGAGCGGGCTATCTCTCCGACAACCCGGTGGGGCGCATCTTCCGCGATGCCAAGCTGATGGAAATCGGTGCCGGCACCAGCGAAATCCGCCGTATGCTGATCGGCCGCGAGCTGATGGGGACAATGTAATGCGTCCGGTCCTGCTGGCAGCTGCTATCCTGGCGGGGCCCGCGGCCGCGCAGGAGGTCCGGTTTTCTCCTGCTGCCACGGACGCCTGTGTTGCGCAGGCGGCTGCGCCGGAAGCCAAGCGCAGCTGCCTGGGACTGTCTGCGCAGCAGTGCATGGGCGAGACTTCCGGCGGGTCCACGACCATCGGGATGATGGACTGCCTGGATCAGGAACGCGATTACTGGGATGCCCGTCTGAATGCCGCCTACAAGATCCTGCGGGCCAAGGCGAAGGCGTCGGACGCGGATTTGGCGGAATGGGGCTCGTCAGCGCCCAGAACCGAACCCGCTCTGAAACAGATGCAGCGGGCCTGGATCACCTACCGTGATACCACCTGCGAGTTCGAGAGAGCGCAATGGGGCGGCGGCAGCGGCGGCGGGCCGGCGGTGCTGAGCTGCCTGATGCGGCTGACAGGGGAGCAGGCGCTCTACCTGGAATCCGCCTGGCTCGGCGAGTAACGGCAATTGGTTTGCCGGCAGGCATCAAGCGGCCTGCCAGCGTATTTCAACTGAAGGATCAGAAGCGGTGCACGTAAGCGACGTTCACGACAACCGGATCGATTTCGGCAGTGCCGATGCCGGCCCCGTTCAGGGTGGCGTCGGTGTCGATGTCCATCCAGCGGAGGTTGAAGCGCAGCGCTCCGTTGTCGGAGATCTGGTAATCGGCGCCGGCGTTGACGGCGATGCCAAAGCTGTCGTCCAGCTCAAGGGTGCCAAGCGCGGTCTCTTCCTCGAAGAAGGTGGTGTAGTTCAGGCCGAGGCCGAGGAACGGCTTGATCTTGCCTTGGGTCGGGAAGTGGTAGTTGACCGAGATGGTCGGCGGCAGCTGCTTGGCCTTGGCGGCAAAAGCGCCGTTCAGGCTGATGTCATGGGAGAACGGCGAGGCGGCCAGCAGTTCAACACCCCAGTTGTCGCGGAAGAAATACTCGAACGTCAGCGACAGCGCGGTGCCGTCGTCAATGTCCGCCGCAGCACCGGCCAGGGTGCCGTTGCCGGACTTGGGGTTCACATTGGCGATGCCGACGCCGACGGTCCAGTCGCCCTGCTGCTGCGCCAGAGCGGGGGCCGCCAGGGCGGCAAGGGCGGAAGTCAGTGCCAGAGCGGAAACCATGCGTTTCATGGGGTGCGTCCCTTTTCTTTTGTTTGCCCGGCAGTGGTGCACCCGCAAGCCGCCGGGCACTCTGATCTGAATCAAGAATCCAGCCGCCTACCCATTGAAAAGGCGGCGAAAAATAGCATAGCTGCTATGCGTTTCGGGAATGTCTAAAGATGCATGAATTCCGTAACATTCCGGGGCTGCGCGCCGATGGCAGCTGGGACTTGCCAAAGCGGCTGAACATGGCGGCGCAGTGTCTGGCGCAGCCGCCGGAGGCCGTGGCCCTGATCGATATGACAGGCCCGGGGCGGCAGGACATCACCTATGGCGCGCTGACGGAGATGACGGACGGACTCGCCCGCTACCTGCTCGGCCGTATCCAGCCGGGCGACCGGGTTGGGGTGCTGCTCAGCCAGTCTACCTGGTGCGCGGCGGCGCATCTGGCGATCTGGAAGGCGGGCGGCATTTCAGTGCCTCTGTTCAAACTTTTCAAGCGCGATGCGCTGGCCTCCCGCGCCGGCGATGCGGGGGTTCGCTTTGTCTTCACCGATGCGGAAGGGGCAGGGCTGCTGGGCGATCTTGCCGAAGCGGTAATGGCGGACAGCGCCGGGATCGGAGGCGGCCCGGTGCCCATTGCCGAAACCACGCCGGGGACGCCAGCGGTGCTGATCTATACCTCCGGCACCACCGGCAGCCCCAAGGGCGCGCTGCACGGCCATCGGTTGCTGACCGGCCATCTGCCGGGCGTGTCCATCAGCCACGATCACTTGGGGCAGGAAGGCGACTGCCTCTGGACCCCGGCGGACTGGGCCTGGATCGGCGGGCTGTTCGACGTGCTGATGCCGGGCCTGGCGCTGGGCGTGCCGGTGGTGGCGGCGCGGCTGGACAAGTTCACGCCGGAAGCCTGCGCGGAGCTGATCGAACAGGCTGGCGTGCGCAACATTTTCTTCCCGCCAACCGCACTCAGGATGCTGAAGGCAGCGGGGCAGGGGCTTCGGGCGTTGCGCTCTGTTGCCAGCGGTGGAGAGCCCCTGGGCGCCGAGATGCTCGCCTGGGGCCGACGGCAGCTGGGGGTGACCATCAACGAATTCTACGGCCAGACCGAGTGCAACATGGTGGCCTCTTCCTGTGCTGCCGATTTCGATCCGCGCCCTGGCTGTATCGGCAAGGCGGTGCCGGGGCATGCGCTGGCGGTGATCGATGAGGCCGGCAATCCCACGACGGGCGAAGGCGACGTTGCCATCCGCCGCGGGTCCGCCTCGATGCTGCTGGAATACTGGAACCGGCCCGAAGAAACCGCTGCCAAGTTCCGCGGCGACTGGCTGGTAACCGGTGACCGGGGGATCTGGGAAGGCGATTACCTGCGCTTTGTCGGCCGCGAGGATGATGTGATCACCTCGGGCGGCTACCGCATTGGCCCGGCGGAGATCGAGGATTGCCTGCTGACTCATCCGGCGGTGGCGACGGTGGGCGTGGTCGGCAAACCCGATCCCCTGCGCACAGAAATCGTCAAGGCCTATGTGGTGCTGAAAGCCGGTTCAGAGGCATCGGAAAAGGAACTGCAGGACTACGTCAAAGATCGCCTCGCCCATTATTCCTACCCGCGTGAGGTGGCGTTCCTGGACGCGCTGCCGATGACCGTGACCGGCAAGGTAATCCGCAAGGAATTGAAGGCGCTGGCTGCAGGGGGAATGGAACGATGAATTCCCCCCGCATAACGTCAGTTTTTCAGGTGTTTGCTCGCGACAACTTGAAACTCGTCTTCCCAAAGAATGCGGCCGGGCGACTTGTGCCGGAGTTCTTCAACGGGGGTGCCAAGATCACTTACCAGCCAAGCCAGATAGCGTGCTTGAGAAACGTGGTCTTTGGCGCTGTCCCGAAACCAGCAAACCCCGCTGATCTCAGATTTGGAACCGGGGCGGTAAAAAAAGCGCTGCGGTGTACTGAGGTGGTCATTGAACCAGTCAAGCACACGGCGCAACTCGTCCATCTGCCAATACTTGGCAAGATCGGAACGGTCATAAAACAGATCATAGGCAGCGGTGAATACACCGGTGCTGCTGCGCGCATCAACGTCGACGCAACGCGTTGTAAAGCGGACATACATGAAGGGCACCCGTACAGCGTACGGACCTTTCTTTGCTCAGGTTCTCAGAAGAATTGCTGCAAGTTTCCAAACCGACGGTTCGGAGGACGTGTCAGATTTTTTGAACGGCAAAGAAAAACATGGGATGATCCAAGGGAAGTCAGAAGACGCACGGCATCTAGCAAAATTGCCTGCTTGAGTCTCTGCTGTTCTCGGCAAAAAGATCACTTTAAAGGGGAATGTGTGGCATGAAACTCACATCCAAGGCGATGCCCTCCTCGGACGGCTTCAAGCAGAACCGCGAGGCGCATTTGGACGCCCTGGCGCAGATCAGTGAGGCGGCGGAGGCCGCGCGCATGGGCGGCGGTGAGAAATCCCGCGCCCGCCATGAAAGCCGCGGCAAGATGCTGCCGCGCCGCCGGGTGGCGAACCTCTTGGACCCCGGCTCTCCGTTCCTGGAGATCGGCGCTACGGCGGCGCATGCCATGTATGACGGTGCCGCTCCGTCTGCGGGCGTCATTGCGGGCATCGGCCGGGTGCATGGTCAGGAAGTCATGGTGGTCTGCAACGACGCCACCGTGAAAGGCGGCACCTATTATCCGATGACGGTGAAGAAACACTTGCGGGCGCAGGAGATTGCCGAAGAAAACCGCCTTCCTTGCATCTATCTGGTGGACTCGGGCGGCGCCAACCTGCCGAACCAGGATGAGGTTTTCCCGGACCGCGATCACTTTGGCCGCATCTTCTACAATCAGGCGCGGATGTCGGCCAAGGGCATCCCGCAGATCGCGGTAGTGATGGGCTCCTGCACCGCGGGCGGGGCTTATGTGCCTGCGATGTCGGACGTGACTATTATCGTGAAGGAGCAGGGAACGATCTTCCTGGCCGGTCCGCCGCTGGTGAAGGCTGCAACGGGCGAGGTTGTCAGCGCCGAAGACCTGGGCGGCGGCGACGTGCATACGCGTCTCTCCGGTGTGGCGGATTATCTGGCAGAGGACGACGCCCACGCGCTGGCGCTGGCACGGCGTGCAGTGCAGTCGCTGAACATCACCAAGCCGCTGACGGTGAACTGGGCCAGCCCGGAAGAGCCGGCCTATGACCCGGAAGAGATCCTCGGCGTGGTGCCCGGCGATCTGCGCACGCCGTATGATATCCGCGAGGTGATTGCGCGGCTGGTCGACGGCTCCCGCTTTGACGAGTTCAAGCCGCGGTTCGGTGAAACCCTGGTGACCGGCTTTGCCCACCTCAAGGGCTGCCCGATCGGCATCATTGCCAACAACGGCGTGCTGTTCTCGGAGGCCGCCCAAAAGGGGGCGCATTTCGTGGAGCTGTGCAGCCAGCGCAAGATCCCGCTGGTGTTCCTGCAGAACATCACCGGCTTCATGGTGGGACGGAAGTATGAAAACGAGGGCATTGCCCGCCATGGCGCCAAGATGGTGACGGCGGTGGCGACCACCAATGTGCCCAAGATCACCATGCTGGTTGGCGGCTCCTTTGGCGCCGGCAACTACGGCATGTCGGGCCGTGCCTACAGCCCGCGGTTCCTGTGGACCTGGCCGAACTCCCGCATCTCTGTGATGGGCGGCGAGCAGGCGGCAGGGGTGCTGGCAACGGTGAAGCGCGATGCCATTGAACGCCAGGGCGGCAGCTGGAGCGACGAGGAAGAGGCGGCCTTCAAGCAGCCGACCATCGACATGTTCGAAGAGCAGAGCCACCCGCTTTATGCCTCGGCCCGCCTGTGGGATGACGGCATTATCGACCCGCGCAAGAGCCGCGACGTGCTGGCGCTGTCGCTGAGCGCCGCCTTGAATGCCCCGATTGAAGAGACGCGCTTTGGCGTGTTCCGGATGTGAGGACCTCCGATGTTTGACAAGATCCTGATTGCCAACCGCGGAGAGATTGCCTGCCGCGTGATGGAAACCGCCCGCGCCATGGGGGTGCGGACGGTAGCGGTTTACTCCGATGCCGATGCGGCTTCGAAACATGTGGCGCTGGCGGATGAGGCGGTGCACATCGGCGGCGCGGCCCCGGCACAGTCGTATCTGCTGGGCGACCGTATCATCGGGGCCGCGCAGGCAACCGGAGCGCAGGCCATCCACCCGGGTTATGGCTTTCTGTCCGAGAACCCGGAGTTTGTGGAAGCGGTGGAGGCGGCAGGGCTCACCTTTATTGGGCCCTCGGCAGACGCGATCCGCAAGATGGGTCTGAAGGACGCCGCCAAGGCGCTGATGGAGGAGGCCGGGGTGCCGGTTGTGCCGGGGTATCACGGTGCCAAGCAGGATCCGGGATTTCTGGCTGGCGAGGCAGAAAAGATCGGCTACCCGGTGCTGATCAAAGCGGTTGCCGGCGGCGGCGGCAAGGGCATGCGGCTGGTCGAGACGCATGATGATTTTGCTGACGCATTGAAAAGCGCGCAGGGCGAGGCGACCACGGCCTTTGGCAACCCGGATGTGCTGATCGAGAAATACATCCAGCAGCCGCGGCATATTGAGGTGCAGGTGTTTGGCGACGGGATGCATGCGGTGCATCTGTTCGAGCGCGACTGCTCCCTGCAGAGGCGCCATCAGAAGGTGATCGAGGAAGCGCCTGCGCCGGGCATGACGGCGGAAATGCGCGAGGCGATGGGCCGGGCCGGTGTGCGTGCCGCGGAGGCAATCGGCTACAAGGGGGCAGGGACGGTTGAGTTCATCGTTGATGGCTCAGACGGGCTGCGGCCTGACGGGTTTTGGTTCATGGAAATGAACACCCGGCTGCAGGTGGAGCATCCGGTCACGGAGCTGATCACCGGCGTCGATCTGGTGGAATGGCAGCTGCGCGTTGCCTCGGGCGAAAGCCTGCCTGCGAAGCAGGAAGACCTCACCATCACCGGCCATGCGTTTGAGGCGCGGCTTTACGCGGAGGATGTGCCCAAGGGGTTCCTGCCTGCGACCGGCACGCTGACGCATCTGTCCTTCCCGGCGGAATGCCGCGCCGACAGCGGTGTGCGGGCGGGCGACACCATCAGTCCCTGGTACGATCCGATGATTGCCAAGGTGATCGTGCATGGCTCCACCCGCAAGGTGGCGCTGTCGCGGCTGGCACGCGCGCTGGAGGATACACAGGTAGGCGGCACCGTCACCAACCTGGCCTTTCTTGGTGCTTTGGCGGCGCATGAGGGGTTTGCGGCCGGCGATGTGGACACCGGCCTGATTGCCCGGGACCTGGATTCGCTTACCGCAGCGCCGGAAGCGGAGCTGCGCCACAAGGCTGCGGCCGGCATGGCGGCGCTCGGCCTGACGGAGGCCGCGCCGGAGACAGGGTTTACGCTTTGGGGACCGTTGCACCGGGCGGTCACCCTGTCCCACGCAGGAGAAGTGTTCACTGCTGATGTGCAGGTGGACGGGCCGGACCGGCAGCTGTGGAGTGTTGACGGCAAAACTGTTGTGGCCGAGCGCAGCCAGGAGCAATGGCGCATTGATGAGCGCCGGATGCCGGCGGTTTCTCAGTCGGGATCTCTGATTACCGTGCATGATGCCTACGGGCTGGAGTTCACAGCACTTGATCCGCTGGACCGCGACGCGGCTGCGGGCGGCGACAGCAATGTGATCGAGGCGCCGATGCCGGGGCTGGTCAAGGCGGTGTTTGCTGAAGCGGGCCAGAAAG
>NZ_JWLD01000004.1 GCF_000813725.1 Leisingera sp. ANG-Vp | reverse complement strand
GGTCTCGGTCTCGGTCTCGGCCTCGGTTCCGGCAGGGCTGGTGCCCAGCTTAGCCAGCTGGCGGAACAGATCATCCCGCGGCGCAGGGTTCTGCAGCACCCCGTTCACAAGCTGGCGGATTTCTGGGTCATTGGCGGCCTGCGGGCCGGAATTCAGCAGCAGCACCGGCACCCCGCTCCAGGGACCGGCCTTGAGATCCTTGGCCAGTTGAACGCCATCCAGGGCCGGCAGGCTGTGGCTGCTGATGATCAGATTGATCTCCGGCCGCATTGCTGCCAGCGCAGCGGCTGCGGAGTCTGCGGTGCTCACTTGAATGCCCAGCATCAGGAGATGCTTCTGCAGGATCTCGCAGTTGAGCGGCACGTCATCCACCAGCAGCACATGGCGCAGCGTGCTCGGCAGCTGCGGCGCGGGCTGCTCCGGGACGCGTTCCATCGGCAGCGGCAGGCGGAACCCGAAACAGGACCCTTTGCCTTCCTCGCTGTCGACCCAGATTTCGCCGCCCATCATCTCGATCAGCCGCTTCGAGATCGCCAGCCCCAGCCCGGTGCCTTCGAACTTGCGGTTGCGCTCGTCCTCGACCTGATTGAATTCACCGAAGATATGCTCAATCTTCTCTTCCGGGATGCCGATGCCGGTGTCCTCGATGGTGACATGCACCGCGCATTGCATGTCGTCCGGCGAGGAGATGCCGGTCACCCGCAAGGTCACGTGGCCCTCCTTGGTGAATTTCACCGCGTTTCCGGCCAGATTGGTCAGCACTTGCCGGATGCGGCCCGGGTCGCCCACGAATTTGGTCGGCAGGAACAGGTCGTAATCCACCAGCAGCGCCAGCCCCTTGTCCCGTGCAGAAGGCTGCAGCAGCATCACCACCTCATGCAGGCTGCGCTCCAGGTCAAAGGGTTCGGGGTGCAGCTCCAGCTTGTCGGCCTCGATCTTGGAGTAGTCGAGAACGTCATTGATGATGACCAGCAGCGCCTCGCCCGAGTTCTTGATGGTGTTGGCGTAGAGGCGCTGCTCTTCGTCCAGCTCAGTATCGCTCAACAGCTCGGCCATGCCCACCACCCCGTTCATCGGCGTGCGGATCTCGTGGCTCATATTGGCGAGGAAGGCGGATTTGGCACGGTTGGCGGCCTCGGCGCGGGCGCGGGAATCGCGCAGCTCCTTTTCGTAGCGCACCGTTGAAGTGATATCGAGCGCCAGCGACACCACGTCGCCGCCATGGCCGCGCTGGTCCATCAGCCGCAAATAGCGCTCATCCCATAGCTGGATGTCGACTGGCTCCGGCGCCGGCAGCTGCCAGCGTTCGGTCATCATGGTCTGCCAGTCCTGCGGGCTCATATCGCCGGTATTGATCAGGCCCTCATCGGTCAGCAGCTGCAGGATGCGCATATAGGAGATGCCGGGTGTGACTTCCTCCAGCCCGTCGAAAATATTGAGATACGCCGTATTGGCGCCGATCAGGGTGCCGTCGGAATCAAAGAAGGCAAACCCGTCCTGGAACGCCTGGATCGAATGCCACAGCCGCCGTTCCGCGGTTTCGATTTTCTCATTGGCGGTGTTGAGGTCGGATTTGACCTTTTCGTTTTCGTCGCGGACGGTGGCCACCTCGGCCTGGGTCTGGCCGATCTGCTTGGTCAAGGCCAGCGCATGGCGGCCAAGTTTGCGGTTGGCGGCGGAAAGCTCGGCCTGCTTCAGCTCAAGCAGCCGTTCGGCGGCCAGCCGGGCCCGCCTTTCTTCCGCTAATTTCTCTGCAAGGCTCATCCCTGCGAACTCCGGCAATACGATAACACGAACAGCGCGCGGCAATTTCCGCACGCATGCGGCAGCAGGGCTGCTCCTATCGTGTTACGCGGTGGAATCTTGCTATGACGTTAAGCCCGTGCCAGCCTGCACCCAGTATTGGAGGGTGCCATGCCGCGTCTTTTTGCCTGTTTTTCCATTTTCTGCCTTGGACTTCTGATTTCCTTTTCCGCCGTTCGTGCAGGGCCGGCGGTGCCGGAGTTCCGCTATCAGTCTTTTGCCAACACAGATTTCTTCGGATCCGACCTGCAGCCGCTGTTCGACACCGATCAGGCCGCCTGTGCGCGGGCCTGTTCGGCGCAGGCCGAGTGCACTGGTTTTGTGTTTAACCAGCGCTCCAACGCTTGTTTCCCGAAATCGGTGCTGCAGGAGCCCAGTCCTTACGAAGGTGCGCTTTCCGCGGTGAAGCAGCCGGCGCCTGCCGGGCTTGCGGCCGCAGCACAGGAGCGTGCCGGCCGGCTTACGGCCATCGGGACGCAGGACCTGCAGCGGGCGGTGGATCTGTCCCGGTCGCTGGGGCTCGAATATCCGCTGGCGGCCAATGACGCGGCAGAGGCTGTTGCGGCGGCCCGCTCTTTGATTCGCGCAGGCGATCCGCTTGCTGCCCTGCGCTGGATGGGGCAGGCGGTGGTATTGACCGATTCAGCGCGCGACTGGACCCGTTTCTCGGATTACCTCCTGCGCGCCTCCAAGGAGCGCAGCAGCAGCCGGCAGCAGCGCCGGTTCCGGCAGGAGGCTTATCTTGCGGCCCTCAACAGCTACCTGCGGGCCGATGATCCTGCGGAACAGGCTGCTGCACTGGCTGCTGCCGCCGATGCGCAGGAAGCCCGCGGGCAGGGGCGCAGCATGATCCCGCTGCTGCGCCTGGCCGAAGATCTTGCGCCGGGGGCTGTCCCGGCCGGAAGGCTGGACGATGCCATTGCCAAATACGGCTTCCGGGTCACCGGCTCCACCGTAGAAAGCGACAGTGCCGCACCGCGGATCTGCGCCGAGTTCTCCGAAAATCTGGAACAGGCTGGCACGGACTACGAAAACTATGTCCGTTTGCCGCAGGGCGGCCTGGCGGTCAGCGCCTCCGGGCGGCAGCTGTGTTTTGACGGGGTGGAGCACGGCCAGCGCTACCGCCTGACCCTGCGCCGCGGCCTGCCTGCGGCCAGCGGCGAGCAGCTCTACAAGGATGTGGAGCTGACCCATTACGTGCGCGACCGCTCTCCGCTGGTCCGCTTCCCGGGCCGGGCTTATGTGCTGCCCGCGGGCGGTGAAGCCGCGCTGCCGGTGGAGACGGTGAACCTGACGGAGCTGGACCTGCGGCTGCGCCGGGTCAGCAGCCGCAATGTGCTGCGCACCCTGCAGGAGGGGTATTTTGCCAAGCCGCTCTCCCATTGGGAGGATGAGCACTTTGCCTCCGATATTGCTGAAGAGATCTGGCAGGGCAGCGCCGAAGTGGACACGTTCCTCAACCAGGCCATGACCAGCCGCCTGCCGCTGGACCAGGCTCTGTCAGGGCAAAAGCCGGGACTTTACGCGCTGACTGCGCGGGTGCCGGGCGCCGATCCCTATGATGATGCCGGCGCCACGCAGTGGTTTGTGATGACCGGCCTTGGCCTCAGCACCATGTCCGGCAGCGACGGGCTGCATGTGCAGGTGCAGGGGCTGGCGGATGCCACGCCCCATGCAGGCGCCGAGGTCCGCCTGATCTCTGCCGCCAACGAAGTTCTGGCCACGGAAACCAGCGACGCCAGCGGCTACGTCCGCTTTGCCCCCGGCCTGATCCGCGGCTCCGGCGGCGGTGCGCCCGCGCTGATCACCGCGCAGGCCGGAGCGGATGATTTCACCTTCCTGCCACTGACCGACGCGGCCTTCGACCTCTCCGACCGCGGCGTTGCCGGCCGTGCTGCGCCAGGTCCGGTGGATGTCTTCCTGGCCACCACCCGCGGCGCCTTCCGTGCCGGCGAAACCGTGCATGTGACCGCGCTGGCCCGCGACAGCAGGGCCCAGGCCATCGACGGTCTGCCGCTGACCGCGGTCCTCTTGCGCCCGGACGGGGTGGAATACACCCGCCAGACCTCCGCCGCCGGTCAAAAGGGCGGCCATGTCTTTGCACTTGCGACCGGCCCCGCCGCCCCGCGCGGCACCTGGCGGATCGAGATCAAAAGCGACCTGAAAGCACCCGCTCTGGCCTCCCGCCAGATCCTGGTCGAGGATTTCCTGCCGGAACGCATCGACTTTGACCAAGATGTTGCCAATGCAGACAGCCTCCAGCCCGGCGGTGCCGCGCAGATCAGCCTGCAAGCGGATTACCTGTTCGGTGCGCCGGGGGCCGGGCTTAAAGTGGAAGGCGATATCCGTCTCACCGCTGCCAGCACTCTGGAGCAATGGCCGGGTTTCCAGTTCGGCCGCTATGATGAACCTTCCTCAGCCCAAACCGCCTATTTCGGCGGGCAGGAAACCGGTGCCGATGGCCATGCGGCCTTCCCGGCCGGCCTGCCGGACACCATCCCGGCCGAAGGCAAACCGCTGCTTGCTGCGCTGACCACCCGCGTTGCCGATGGCGCCGCGCGGCCTGTGGAACGCAGCCTTGAGCTGCCGGTGAAACCCGCAGGCCCCGTAATCGGCATCAAGCCGCTGTTTGACGAGGTGGCCGCCGAAGGTGCGGAGGCCGGCTTTGAGATGATCGCCCTGGCGCCGGACTTTACGCCGATGCCGATGCGGGTGAAGTGGACGCTGAACCGGGTTGAGACCCGCTACCAGTGGTATCAGCTTTACGGCAATTGGAACTGGGAGCCGGTCACCCGCCGGACCCGCATTGCAACGGGCGAGGCGCAGCTGGGCAGCGATCCCCTGCCGCTGTCGCAACCGGTTGAGTGGGGCCGCTATGAGCTGGTGGTGGAACGCCTCGACGGCAGCTATGCCTCCGCGGCGCTGGACTTCTACGCCGGCTGGTACGCGCCCGCTGGCAGCCAGGACACGCCGGCCCGGCTGGAGCTGTCGCTGGACCGCGAAAACTACACTCCCGGCGACACCGCCCGCCTGCGCATCGTGCCGCAGGCCGCAGGCACGGCGCTGGTCTCGGTGGTTTCGAACCGGCTGATCCACCGGATGGCGGTTGACGTGCCCGCGGGCGAAACCGTGATCCCGCTGGACGTGACGCAGGACTGGGGCAGCGGTGCCTATGTGACCGCAACGGTGATCCAGCCTGTGGCAGGCAAAGAAGGCCGCAGCCCGCTGCGCGCTCTCGGCCTGGCCCATGCCGCTGTAACACAGCCGGGCCAGCAGCTGCAGGTTGCGATTGATGTGCCGGACGTGGCCCGCCCGCGCGGCACCCAGGTGGCGAAGCTCCGCGTTGATGGTGCGGACGAAGGCGAAGAAGTCTGGCTCACCGTTGCAGCGGTTGACCTCGGCATCCTCAATCTCACCGGTTTCGACAGCCCGGACCCCAGCACGCATTACTATGGCCAGCGCCGCCTCGGCATGGAGCTGCGCGATGTCTACGGCCGGCTGATTGATCCCGGCAATGGCGCCATGGGAAGGATCCGCTCCGGCGGCGATGCGGACAGCGGTCTCAAGATGCAGTCGCCGCCGCCCACCCAGGACCTGGTTGCGCTGTTCTCAGGCCCACTGCGCGTGGACGAAAACGGCGAGGCGGAATTCCCCCTGAACCTGCCGGCCTTCAACGGAACGGTGAGGCTGATGGCGGTGGCCTGGTCGGGCAAAGCCGTGGGCCAGGCGGAAGCCGACATGCTGGTACGCGACCCGGTGGTGGTTACTGCGTCGCTGCCGCGCTTCCTGGCACCAGGCGATGTCAGCCGCGCCCGCATAGAAATCGTGCACGCCGACGGTCCGGCAGGAGACATGGCGCTGACGGCCAGCACCGGCGGCGGCCTTTCGCTGGGCAGCCTCCCTGCCGCTGTTACCCTGGCGGAAAAAGGCAAGGCGGTGCTGGAGCTGCCGGTCTCTGCGGAAACCGTTGGCGACCACCAGCTGACCCTCACCCTCATCACCCCGGACGGGCAGGAGTTGCGCCAGGACCTCCGCCTGCCAGTGCGGGCCAATGATCCGGTGGTGGCGCAGACCCGCCGCTTCACTCTGGCGGGCGGCGACACCTTCCTGTTCAACGGAGAGGTCTTCACCGGCCTGCGTCCCGGCACCGCCCGTGCAACCATCTCCTCCGGTCCGCTGGCCAAGTTCGATGTGCCGGGGCTGCTCGCTGACCTCGACCAGTACCCCTACGGCTGCACCGAGCAGGTGACCTCCAAGGCGCTGCCGCTCCTCTACCTCAGCAGCGTTGCCGGTGCGGCGGGGCTGGGCGATGGCCCGGCAGTGGACAAACGGATCAACGCCGCTATCCGCAAGGTGCTGACCCGGCAGGCGCCCAGCGGTGCCTTTGGCATGTGGCGGGCCGACAGCGGCGAGTTCTGGCTGGATGCCTATGCCAGCGACTTCCTGAGCCGCGCCCGCGCGCAAGGCTATGAGGTGCCGCAGCAGGCCTTCGCCCAGGCGATGGACAACCTGCGCAACCGCATCAACTATGCCCCCGACTTCGACAAGGGCGGCGAGGAGATCGCCTATGCGCTCCTGGTGCTGGCCCGCGAAGGCGCCGCGCAAATGGGTGATCTGCGCTATTACGCCGATGTGAAGGGCAAGGCCTTTGCCACCCCGCTTGCTGCCGCCCAGCTGGGGGCGGCACTGGCGGCCTATGGCGACCAGCGCCGCGCCGACCGGATGTTCGCCCGCGCCGCGCAGATGCTGAAAGGAGGCCGCGAGGACACCGCCCTGTGGCGCGCCGACTTCGGCACCGCCCTGCGCGACACCGCCGGTGTTTTGGCGCTGGCGGCCGAGGCCGGTTCGGAGGTGGTGGACCGCAGCAGCCTGTCGGCCCGGATCGTGCAGGCCTCCAGCCGCCGCTCCACCCAGGAAGCCGCCTGGACCCTGATGGCGGCCCACGCCCTGGCGCAGCGGCCCGAGGATTCGGGCCTGCTGGTCAACGGCCAGCCGGTGGAGGGGCCTTTTGTGCAGGCAGCAGGCGGGCTGGAAACACCGGAGCTGGCCCTGACCGCCGCCAGCGGGCGCACGGCTGAGATCACCCTGACCACGCTGGGCGTGCCCGAAGCTGCACCTGCCGCGGGAGGCTTCGGCTACACAATCGACCGCAGCTATTTCTCGCTGGAAGGCCAGCCGCTGGATATCCAGGCGGTGCAGGCTGGTATGCGCTTTGTCACCGTTCTGCAGGTTCGCCCGCATGAGAAAACCGGCGCCCGGCTGATGGTCAACGACCCGCTGCCCGCAGGGTTTGAGATCGACAATCCCAACATGCTGCGCTCCGGCGATCTGCGTGATCTGGACTGGCTGAACCTGGCCGAGGCCGGTCACGCCGAGTTCCGCAGCGACCGTTTCCTGGCCGCAGTGGATGTGCGCGGCGGCGCGCCGGTGACGCTGGCCTATATCGCCCGAGCGGTGACACCGGGCAGTTTCCACCATCCGGCAGCCTCGGTCGAGGACATGTACCGGCCCGCCTACCGCGCCCGCACAGCAACGGGGCGCGTGGTTGTACAGTGAAACGCTGGCGGGAAAAACCTGAGGGCAGCGCCCGGCCCGGCGGGAAGGGACGGGTGCTGTCCGGCCATCGGCCAGGCAAAAGATGGAGCCGCCGTGCCCTAAGCTTGGCGTTGCTGATTGCCGTGGCATTCACCGCATGGCGCAGCTTCGACAGCTGGATCGACAATACCAGCCTCCCTCTCACCCTTGCGGACACCTCCACCGAAGTTCTCGACCGCAACGGCAGGCTGTTGCGTGCCTACCCTGTGGGCGACGGTCTCTGGCGCCTTGCGGTCCGTCCGGACCAGACCGATCCGCGCTTCCTGGAGATGCTGCTGCGCTACGAGGACAAGCGGTTCCATTCCCATGCCGGCGTCGACCCCGTCGCCCTCCTGCGCGCCGCGGGTCAGGCGCTGTGGAACGGCCGCACGGTCTCCGGCGGCTCCACTCTCACCATGCAGGTGGCGCGCCTGCTGGAAGACGGCAGCACCGGCCGCTGGTCCGGCAAGCTGCGCCAGATGCGGGTGGCGCTGGCGCTGGAGCGCCGCCTCAGCAAGGATGAGATCCTGACCCTCTACCTGACCCACGCCCCCTATGGCGGCGCGGCAGAGGGCATCCGCGCGGCTGCATATGCCTGGTTCGGCAAAGAGCCGGGGCGGCTGACGCCGGCAGAGGCTGCGCTGCTGGTGGCCTTGCCGCAATCGCCGGAACGCCGCCGTCCTGACCGCTTCCCAGAGGCCGCGCAGGACGCCCGCAACCGGGTGCTGGCGCGGATGCAGCGCCAAGGCGTTCTGACCATTGAAGACGCCGAGGCTGCACGCCGCACTCCGCTGCCGCACCGCATGGCTGCTTTCCCGCGTTTGGCGCCGCATCTGGCGGACCGGGTGGCCGCAGCCCATCCCGGCAAGCGCCAGCACCGCCTTACCATTGACGGCGCGGTGCAATCCCGGATGCAGCAGCTGCTGGCAGAGGCCGTGCGTGCCAGCGGCCCGCAGCTCTCGGCTGCGCTGATAGCGGCCGACCATCAAACCGGCGAGGTGCTGGCCCTGGCCGGCTCGCCAGATTATGCCGGTACGGCACGGCGCGGATTTGTGGACATGACCCTGGCCGTGCGCTCTCCGGGCTCCACGCTGAAACCGCTGGTCTACGGGCTCGCCTTCGACCAGGGCTTGGCGCATCCGGAAACGCTGATCCACGACGGGCCGGTGAATTTCGATGGCTACGCGCCGCAGAATTTCGACAATAGCTTCCGCGGAGACATACGGGTGCGCGAGGCGCTGCAGCTGTCGCTCAACATCCCTGTCGTGAAGCTGACGCAGGAATTGGGCCCGGCGCGGCTGATGGCGGCCATGCGCGCAGGCGGTGCCGGTCCGCGGCTGCCGGGCGGCGCGCCGGGGCTGGCGCTGGCGCTGGGCGGTGTCGGGATCAGCCTGCAGGACCTGGTGCAGCTTTATGCGGGGCTGGCCGCAGGCGGGCAGGGGCCGGGCCTGCAGGTTCTGCAAGGCGGGCCGCCGCTGCGGGCCGGACGGGTGATGTCAGCCGAGGCCGCCTGGCAGGTAGGAGATATCCTGCGCGGCCTGCCGGTGCCTCCAGGTGCCAAGGCCGGGACCATCGCCTACAAGACAGGTACCTCCTACGGCCACCGCGACGCCTGGGCCATCGGCTGGGACGGGCGTCATGTGATCGGCATCTGGATGGGCCGCGCCGATGGCACCCCGGTGCCCGGCATCTTCGGCGGCGATCTGGCAGCCCCGGTCCTGTTCGAAGCCTTCGGCCGTCTGAAGCCCGCGCTGGAACCTTTGCCGCCGCCGCCGCCCGCAGCGCTGATCGTCAGCTCCGCTGAACTGCCGCCGCCGCTGCAGCGCTTCCGTTCGCGCAGCGCGGCATTTGACGGCAGCGCTGAAGCGCCCGAACTGGTCTTCCCGCCCGAGGGCGCCCGCCTGGCTCTGGACGGCGGCAGCCTGACCCTGAAACTGCGCGGCGGCACCGCGCCCTTCCTGGTGCTGGCTGACGGTCTGCCGGTTCTCTCCGGCCAGCGCCGCCGCGAGTTCCCGGTGCCCAGCCCCGGCCCCGGCTTTTCCTCTCTGGTGATTGTCGATAGCGCTGGCCGCTCCGACCGGGTTAACCTGCGGATTGATTGACACCGTGTTTGCTGAGGCCTCTTCATGCTGAAACCCCTGTTCGCGGCCTGCGCCGTGGCTTTTGCAGCCCCCGCCGCCTGGGCGGCTTGTGCAACGGACGCAGAAATCGCGGCATTTGTAGGCAGCTACACATCCAGGACACCGGCCAAGGCTCTGTCCCCTGGCGGCAGCATGGCAGATGCGCTTTGCTCGCAGGCCAAGCTCGCAGCCGCGCTGACACCGCACATGGGGCCGGTCACCGGTTACAAAGCAGGGCTCACCAGCCGGCCCGCGCAGGAACGCTTTGGCGCCGGTGAACCCGTGCAAGGGCTGCTTTATGAAAACATGATGCTGGACACCGGCGCCACGGTGAAGGTGCCCTGGGGCGCGGTGCCGATGGTGGAGGCGGACCTGGTTCTGGTGGTCAAGGACGCCGGGATCAATACGGCAGGAACGCCTGAGGAAGTGCTGGCCCATACCGCCGCTATCCGCCCGTTCATTGAGCTTCCGGATCTGGCGCTGGCCAAGGGAGAGCCGATTACCCCGGTGACCATCACGGCAATGGGGGTGGGCGCCCGGCTTGGCGTACTCGGCCCTCTGGTGCCGGTAGAGGATCCCGCCGCGATGGCCCGCATGCTGGAAGAGATGGATGTCACGATGCACGACGGCGCAGGAGATGTTCTGGTGCAGGCACCGGGCCGTGCGGTGCTGGGCAACCCGGTGAACTCGGTCCTATGGCTGCGCTCCAAGGGGGTCTTTTTCAAGGCGGGCGACCTGATTTCCGTTGGCTCTTTCGGCCCTTTGTTCCCGCCGCAGAAAACTAGTGGCGGGGTCCGGGTCATCTACAAGGGGCTTCCAGGCAATCCTTCCGTCTCAGCGTCCTTTGCTGACTAAAGCCACGATTTCCGGCCCAGGGGCGGGCGGCAGCCGCCAGATAGCAGAGGTATTCCGCTCCGGCACGGATTCCGGCAGGAACCCGATGATGGGCGGGAGCGCATCTTTGGCGGATAGAACAATGTGCTGCGGCAAGAGCGCAAAAGCTCAGCGCCGCCCCTCGCGCAGCCAGCCGGCCACCAGGAAGAACGCCGCCAGCGCCAGCGCAAGCCAGGCCGGCAGCAGCGGGCCCTGGCTCACTGACAGGGTTTCATAGGCCTCCCGCGGCGTCAGGCCGATCCAGCCGCGGCCCGCTGCGGGCCGCCCGGCGCGCACGCTGCGCAAGGCAGGCAGGCCGTCCTCCAGCCGCAGCACTCCGCCCCGCAAAGGCGCCAGCACCGGTGCCAGAACAGCGCCGGTGGCAATGGTTTCCTCAAACTCCTTCGGCGCCGCAGGCCCCAGCCCGGCCACCGCGGTCTCGCCGCCTTCCTCCAGCCGGTAAAGCCCCTGTTCCGGCCCCTCGTACCGGGTTTCCCACTGGCCCGGTGCGGTCTGGCGCAGCTCCAGTTCCACGGTGGAGCCATCCGGATTGGTCACCGTGACCGGCCCGGCCTGCCCTGCAAGCGTGCGGCGCAGGATGCGCATCCGCTGGCCTGATGCCTCGGCCCAGAGCGCCTCCTCTTCCAGCTCCGGCTCCTTCATCATCCAATGCGCCAGACGGCGCAAAAGCTCCAGCTGCGGCCCGCCGCCCTCATAGCCGCGGCTCCACAGCCAGGCGTGGTCCGAGGCCAAAAGCGCAACTCGGCCTTCGCCAACCCGGTTCAGCACCAGCAGGGGCCGCGCGCCCGCCCCGTTCATCAGCACATGGCCCTCCGGCGTCCTGAGCTCAATCTGGCGCAGCCAGCGGCCCCAGTCCCCGGTGCCTTCCAGGCCCGAGGTCACCGGATGCTGCTTGCCCAGATCGGTCACTTCCGGCCGGTAGGGTTCTTCCAGCACACGGGCGGAAGGCTCGGCCGGCAGGATCAGCGACAGCGGCGAGCGGTAGATACTGTCGGCACTGGCAAAATCCGGCCCGGCGGCCACCAGAACGGCGCCGCCGCCCATCGCGTAATTCGCCACGTTGTCCAGGTAAACCGCGGGCAGGATGCCGCGCCGTTTGTAGCGGTCAAAGATGATCAGGTCGAAATCGTCGATCTTCTCCAGGAACAGCTCGCGGGTGGGGAAAGCGATCAGCGACAGCTCCTCCACCGGCACCCCGTCCTGCTTTTCCGGCGGCCGCAGGATGGTGAAATGCACCAGATCCACCGCGCTGTCGGATTTCAGAAGGTTGCGCCAGGTGCGCCCGCCTGCATGCGGCTCGCCCGAGACCAGCAGCACCCGCAGCCGGTCGCGCACCCCATTGATCTGCACCAGAGCGGTGTTGTTGCGCGCGGTCAGCTCTCCGGGTTCCTCCGGCACGCTGAACTGGATCACGTTGCGGCCGCCGTGCTGCAGCACCATCGGCAGCTCGAAATCCACGCCCACCGGCAGGGTGAACCGCTGCGGCTCCTCGCCCCGCACGGAAATCTCCAGTTCGGCAAAGCCGCCCGGTTCCGGCACCGCACCCTGATCCTCGATCCGCAGGGTCAGCTTCACCGGCTCGCCGATGATGGCAAAGCCGGGGGCGTTCTTGACGATCAGCCGCCGGTCCCAATCCTCCGCGCGGCCGGTCAGCAGCAGATGCATCGGCGCGGGCAGGGCCACCACCTGGCCTGCGTCATGCACCTGCCCGTCCGACAGGGCGATAATGCCCGCCACCCGCGCCCGCGGCTCATCCGCCAGCGCGCCGGCAATTGCCTCCATCAGCTGGGTGCCCTCATCGCCGGTCCCGTCTTCCACCGTGACCCAGCGCACGTCGGTCCCGGGCCGGTCTGCCAGGGCAGCCTTCAGCTGGGTGCGCGCCCGCGCCATCTGCTCAGGCCGGGTGCTGAGCTGCTGGCTGGCGGTCTGATCCTCAGCCACAATCACGATGTCATTGAGCGGCGCGCGGTCCTCGCTCTGATGCACCGGGCCGGCAAGGGCCGCCAGCAGCACCAAAGCTGCCAGCGCCCGCAGAGCCCAGCCCGAGAGCCCCTTCCACAAGCCCAGGATCAGCGCCGCCAGGGTGATGCCGCCCGCGGCCCAGATCACGGGCCAGGGCACCAGCGGGTCAAACAGGATCGTCTGTGTCATCTCACGCTCCTATTGCCCCAGCCGGTCCAGCAGTGCCGGCACATGCACCTGGTCCGATTTGTAATTGCCGGTCAGCACATGCATCACCAGGTTGACGCCAAAACGGAACGCCAGTTCGCGCTGCCGCTCGCCGGCATAGCCGCGCCCCACCGGCAGCAGCGGGCGGCCGTTCTCATCCACCGCCCAGGCCGCGGCCCAGTCGTTGCCGCCGATCACAACCGGTGTCACCCCGTCATTGAGATTGCGGAAGGGGATGCCCTCGGCCTGCTCCGCATCTGGCGGCGCCGCCTCGACCCAGACCGGCCCGCGGCTGTGCCGCCCGGGAAAGGCCTGCAGCAGATAGAAGGCACGGGTCAGCACGTGATCTTCCGGCACCACCTCCAGCGGCGGAATATCCAGGGGCAGGGCAATCTGCTGCAGCCGCCGCGCCGCCGGGCTGGTGGCGCCCGAGATGCTCAGATCGGCATCGCGGGTGTCAAACAGGATCATCCCGCCTGCCCGCAGATAAGCGTTCAGCTTGCCATAGGCCTCGGACGAGGGCAGCGGCTGGTCGCGGGTGACCGGCCAGTAAAGAAGGGGATAGAATGCCAGCTCGTCACGCTCCAGATCCACGCCCGCCGGATTGGCCGGCTCCACCGAAGTGCGGAAGAACAGCGTGTCCGACAGCCCGCGCAGGCCCGCTTCGGCAATGCGGTCAACCTGAGTGTTACCGGTCAGCACATGCGCCAGAACCAGTTCCGAGGCCAGTTCCGCGGCCCGGAAATCCTCTGCCGCCGGCGGCGATTGAGCCTGAACACCCTGCGGCAGCGCCAGTGCTGAAAGCCCCAGCGCTGCGGCCAGTGCTGCAGTGCGGGCGCCGCCCAGCAGGCCCGAGACCAGCAGCGTGCCCAGCACATCCAGCGCCAGCAGCAGCAGCGCCAGCGTCAGCAGTGCGCCTCCCAAAGGCAGCTCCTGCGGTGCGTCATAGCCGCTGACTTCAACCGAAGCAGGCCAGCGCGCCGCCAGCAGCTCGTCGTCCGGGCGCAGCACGTTGCGGGCCAGCATCCGCCGCCCGCCGTCATAGACCCCCGGCCGCAGCTCCGGCCCCGCGGGCGCGGCCACCAGATCCGGGCCCTTGACGCCTGGCAGCGTCTCTGCAGCCTCGATGCGGCCAAATCCATCCAGTACTTCAACCGGCGTCCAGGTGGTGCCTTCCAGGTCCTCCGCATCCGGCTGCGCCGCCGAGGAGGACACCGCCAGCCGCTCCAGCATCGAGACAAACAGGCCCGACAGCGGCAGGCTGCTCCATTCCGCATTTGCGGTCACGTGAAACAATACCACCTGGCCCTGGCCCAGCGTCTTGCGGGTCACCAGGGGCGTGCCGTCGGCCAGCTCAGCAATCACGCGCGCGGCCAGCTCGGGGTCGGGCTGCGCCACCACTTGCGAGCTGATCGAGACCTCGCCGGGCACTTCCAGTCCATAGAACGGAGAGCCCTCGGCAAAAGGCGCCAAAGTCTTCGGTTCCCCCCAGCTCATTGCGCCGCCGATGCTGCGCCCGCCAATGCGCAGGCGCACCGGCATCAGCGGTTCTTCACCCGCGCGGGCGGTATCGCTCGCTGCCAGCCGCGGCCCGGCAAAGCGCAAGAGCAGCCCGCCGCTTTCCACCCATTCGATCACCGCCTCTTCCTGCGCGGGCGCCAGCCGCGCCACATCGGCCAGCACGATAACATCGGGATTGGCAGGCAGCAGATCCGCCAGCGCGCCTTCCAGAAGTTCCGCCGAGGGCAGCAGCGCCTGGCGCAGGTAATGCAGCGGCGACAGCAGGGCGAGGCCCTCATCCTCGCTTTGGGCCGACACCAGTGCCACCTCGCGGCGGCGCAGACTGTCATCAGTCAGTGCCACGGCACCGGCAGATTTCATATCGCGGATCTCAAACCGCGACAGCCGCGCCCGCAATTCGGCCGGCAGAGACAGTTCGGCTGAGGCCGTGCGGCCACCGTCAGCAAAGCGCAGCGGCAGTGCTGCCAGGCTGCGCGGGGTGCCGCCCGGGTCGACGCCTTGCGCCAGCACCGTGACCTCCTGTGCAGGCCCGGCGCGGCTGCGCTGCACCGTCAGTTCGATATTGCCGCCGGTATATTGCGCAGGCAGCAGCCCCAGTACCGGCACCGGCTGTTCGAACACTTCGATATCGCCGCGGCGGCTCAGCGCTTCGATCAGCCCGCCCCGCCCCGCATATTCCAGCCCGTCGCTGAACCACAGCGTGTCAAAGCCGCCCTCGGCGCCGTCAATCGCTGCCAGGGCGCCCTGCAATTGCTCCGGCCCCGGCTGCCAGGGCAGGGGCACCAGCCCCGCGAGCTGCCGCTGCCAGTCGCTGGCGGCGCGGAACTGCAATGGCTCCGGTGCGGTCAGCCGCAGCACGGCCACCGGCCGCCCGGCGCGTCCGGCCTCCTCCAGCTGCGCTGCCGCCTGGGCGCTGGTCTGCTTCCAGCCCGCAGCAGCACCCCAGCCGGCATCCATCACAACCAGCAAGGGCCCGCTGCCGCCGCTTTCCTCAGCCGAGGGGTTCAGCACCGGCCCCGCCAAGCCAACAATCGCGGCAGCCACTGCCAGCATCCTCAGCAGAAGCAGCCACCAGGGTGTGCGGTCCGATAGGCTCTCGTCGTCCTTCAGACCCAGCAGAAGCGTCACCGCCGGAAACGGCTGCCGTTTCGGCGCCGGCGGAATTGCCCGCAGCAGCAGCCACAGCACCGGCAGCGCCAGCAGCCCCAGCAGCAGCCAGGGCGCGGTAAAGCCGATGCCCGCAATCGTCGTCATGGCGCGGTTCTTTCCAAAGCGTGGTAAAGCCACATCAGCGCAGCCTGCGCCGGGTCGCCGGTGTGATGCTGGCCGAACCGCCAGCCGGCCTCATGGCACAGCCGCTCCAGCGCATCCCGCCGTTCCGCCAGCCGGTCCAGATAGCGCTCCTGCAGCGCCGAGGCCTTCAATGTTTCATGTGTAACGCCGCCTTTGACGCTTTCAAACAGGGTGCGGCCGGAAAACGGAAAGGCCTCCTCCGCCGGGTCCAGCACCTGCAGCAGCACTCCGCGCACCCCGCGTGCTGCGGCTTTGGAAAGCGCCTGCTCCATTGGCTCATACGGTCCCAGGAAATCCGAGATGAACAGCGCCCGTGCATGCGGGATCAGCGCGCGGTCGTTGGGCGGGGCATAATCCTCCTCCTCGTCATCGGACAGTGCTTCAGCCAGCCGCAGGATCTGCACGTTGCCGCGCCGGGGCGGCAGGCTGCCGCCTGTAAGGCCGACCCGCTCGCCGCCATGCACCATCAGAACCGAGGCGGCCAGCCCAAGAAGCCGCGCCTGGTCAATCTTCTGCGGCAGTTTGGGCGAGGAGGAAAACCGCATGGAGGCGCCGGTATCGACCCACAGATGCACCGTTTGCGAGATATGCCACTCCCGCTCGCGCACATACTGCACGTCGCCCATGGCGGATCGCCGGTGGTCGATCATCTGGCGGCTGTCGCCGGGCTGCGCCGGGCGGTACTGCCAGAAGTCATCGCCGGGACCGGCCCGGCGGCGGCCATGCTCGCCCATCAGAACTGAGCCCGCCAGATGCCGGGCCTGCACCAGCAAGGGCGGAAAGGCGCTGGCCTCTGCCTCGGCGCGGTGCCGCAATCCGGTTGCAGCCTGAGAGGCGGCGGGCCTGGTCACGCGGCGGCTCCGGTCCGGGCCAGATCCGCTGCAGTGTCTTCGATCAGAGCCGTCAGGCTGTCGCCACGCGCCCGGGCCGCAAAGTTCAGCTGCATCCGGTGGCTCAGCACCGGCTTGGCCATGTCCAGCACATCCTCAGTGCTTGGCGCCAGCCGTCCGTGCAGCAAGGCGCGGGCCCGCACCGCCAGCATCAGCGCCTGTGCCGCCCGCGGACCCGGCCCCCAGGCCACAGTCTGCGCCACGCGTTCGGAAACGCCCTCTTCCTCGGGCCGGAACGCGCGCACCAGGTCGAGGATCATTTCGACCACCGAGTCTCCCACCGGCATCCGCCGCAGCAAGGTCTGCGCCGCGATCAGCTCAGCCGCTGTAAACACCTGATAGGCCTCGGCTTCCTCCGCCCCGGTAGTGGCCAGCAGGATATCGCGCTCGGTCTTGCGGTCCGGATAATTCACGTCGATCTGCAGCAGGAACCGGTCCAGCTGCGCCTCGGGCAGGGGATAGGTGCCTTCCTGCTCAATCGGGTTCTGGGTGGCCAGCACATGGAAGGGCGCGCCCAAGGGGCGGTCCTCGCCCGCCACCGTCACCTGCCGCTCCTGCATCGCCTGCAACAGCGCCGACTGGGTGCGCGGGCTCGCCCGGTTGATCTCATCCGCCATCAGGAGCTGGCAGAACACCGGCCCGGGTACAAAGCGGAACGAGCGATGCCCGTCCTCGGCGGTATCCAAGACCTCAGAGCCGAGAATATCCGCAGGCATCAGATCCGGGGTGAACTGGATCCGGCTGCCATCCAGCCCCATTACCGTGCTCAAGGTCTCCACCAGCCGGGTCTTGCCCAGCCCGGGCAGGCCGATCAGCAGCCCATGGCCGCCGCAGAGCAGCACCGACAGCGTCAGGTCCACCACCCGCTCCTGGCCGATGAATCGCTTGGTGATCGACTCGCGGGCCTGTTTCAGCTTGGCTTCCAGCGCCTCGATGCCGGCCAGCAGATCGTCGGTTTCAGGCATGTCATTCCTCGTTTCCAGGATATATGCTGTTACTCTATCGTGCTGACAGGAAATGGCAAAAGCAATGAGCGGACAAAAAGCTGTGACACCCGGTGCCGAAGGCCTCGCCGCGTCGGTGAAAGCGGCCAGGAAAGGCAAGGGTTTGCCGCCCGTCCACCTGTGGAACCCGCCGTTCTGCGGTGATCTGGACATCCGCATAGCCCGGGATGGCAGCTGGTACTACCTCGGCACGCCGTTCAACCGGTTTGAGCTGGTCAAACTGTTCGCCTCGATCCTGAAGCTGGAGGACGGCAAGTATTTCCTGGTCACACCGGTTGAGAAGGTCGGCATCACGGTTGAGGACGCGCCCTTTGTTGCGGTGGATTTCGATACAGCGGGAGAGGGCCGCGATCAGGTGATCACCTTCACTACCAATGTCGAGGACACCGCCGCAGCGGGCCCGGAGACCCCGATCCGGGTCGAGCGCGATGCAGAGAGCGGCGAGCCGTCTCCTTACGTGATGGTGCGCGCAGGGCTGGAGGCCCGGATCGACCGCAAGAGTTTTTACCGCTTGGTGGAGCTTGGCGAGCATCACGGCGGTTGGTTCGGGGTGTGGTCCGGCGGTGAATTCTTCCCGCTGATCGCGTCGGCGGAACTGGAAGCAGAATAAGCGCTTAGGCGTCCTGCAGAGTCATTGCCCGGCCGATAGGCCGGGCAGCGCCCGACCCTCCCGTCAAACCGAAGGTTTGCCTCCGGCAAAACGGAGAGCGCGCTTCGCACCCACCCAGGGTCAGGCGCCGCCCTCAGAGGTTTTCTTCGGGTTTTTACACCTGGCTGCCGCTCACCGGCTCCGCCAGCTTGGGCCGCTTGTCCTGGGCCACAATCACCCCCAGCCCGACAACCGCGGCGCCGATTGCCTGCGGCCACTCCCAGCTTTCGCCCAGGAACAGCATCAGGATCATCACGTAAAACGGCGCCAGATTGGTGTGGAACGAGGCCAGCGCCACCCCCAGCCGCTCCACCGACGACAGCCACAAAAGCTGGCTGAGCATCACCGAAACCAGGCCGAAAATCAGCAGCATCTGCAGCTGGTAGCCATCCACCGGCGCGCTCGGCAGCCATTCTCCGCCTAAGACAGCGGTGCCTGCGGTCAGCACGCTTGCCAGAATAAGCCCGCCGCAAATGGTGACCGCGCTGCGCCCCGAGGGCGACAGATCCGGCAGTTCGCGCACCGCGGCAGAGCTCGCCCAGGTGTAAAGCGTGATTGCGCCTGCGGCCGCCGCGGCCCCCAACCCCAGCTCTGCGCCGCTGAGCGAACTGGTGGCAATCACGCCGCCAATGACTGTCGCCACGGCGCCAAGCGCGAACCGCACTCCCAGCCGCCGCTGGCCCTGCAGCATTTCGATCACCCCGCCGATCACCGGAGCGGCAGAACAGATCAGCGCCGCGGTCACCGCATTGGTCAGCACCTGCGCCTGAATGAGCAGAAAGGCACTGAGGCCAAAGCCGCAGATGCCGATCATCAGCCCTTTGCGCCAGGGCGCGCGCAGCACCGTCTGCACCCCTTCGCGCACGGTCCACAACAGCAGGATACCGCTGGCCGCCAGAACCAGCCGTGCGGCCAGCAACATCACCGGCGGCCAGGTCTGCAGCAGCACCTCAGCAGCCGGAAAGCCGGCCGACCAGGTGATCATTGCTGCCGCCGCCAGGGCGTTGCCGCCAAGCGCCTGCGCGCGCGGCGAAGCAGAAGGGCCTGCGGACAGGCGCTCAGGGCTCATTGTCATCACTGCTATCCTTCGGGAATCCAGCGGAAATACGCCGGTTTCCTGCAGTTGCATCCGAATCCTGCTCCCAAGTCTTGCGGGAAAGCGACAATGCGTCGTTTTCTCTCTCTTGGCGTCACGGTTTTGCGCGGGATAAACCACCGTGAAGCCAGGAGAAGCCCCGGAGGAGCCAGATGCCCAGATTCGCAGCCAACATTTCGATGCTGTTTGCCGAGCTGCCCTATCTTGATCGGTTCAGGGCGGCTGCCGCTGCCGGGTTCGAGGCGGTGGAAATCCTCTATCCGTACGAGCTCGCCGCCAAGGAGACCCAGCGGGCCCTGCTGGCCAACGGGCTGGAGCTTTTGCTGATCAATGCACCGCCTCCGAATTACACCGGCGGTATGCCCGGCTATGCTGCGGTGCCTGAGGGTATTGACCGCTTCCAGCGCGACATCCGCCGGGTGCTGCGCTATGCCGAGGCGCTGCGGGCAGGCAGGATCCACGTAATGGCCGGCTACGCTAAGGGCGAGGCGGCGCAGGCAGCCTTTGTCGAAAATCTGCAATGGGCTGCCGACCGGGCGCCGGGCCAGCAGTTTACCATCGAGCCTTTGAACAGCGGCGACCAGCCGGGTTACTTCCTTGATGACTACAACCTGGCGATGGAGGTGCTGGCAGCGGTGGATCGTCCCAATGTCGGCCTGCAATACGATGCCTATCATGCGCAGCTGATCCACGGGGATGCCGCGAAAGTCTGGGACGAGTTCGGGCAGCACGCCGTGCATGTGCAGATCGGCGCGGCGCCAGGGCGCTGCGAGCCGGGCACCGGGCCGGTTGACTTCGAGCAGCTGTTTGCTGCAATCGACGCCAGCGGCTATGAAGGCTGGGTCAGTGCTGAGTATGCGCCTTCAACCAAACGGACCGAGGACAGTCTCGGGTGGATGCGCTGAGCCGCTGCTGGCCGGCTCACATTCATGAATTGAAAGGCGGCCGGGCAGCCTGCATAAGGTGGATGGGATTACAGGAAGGACACCGCTTATGCTGCCAGCCCGTTTTGCGCCGCTTTTGTTCAGCCTGCTCCTGTCAGGTCTGATGTCCTTTATCGTGACGGGGGTGGCAACCTGGAAGACGCTGGGCCTGGGGAGTGAGTTTGCCGGCGCCTGGATGAGCGCCTGGGGCCTCAGCTGGCCAATCGCCTTTGCCGTAGCCTTCACGGCGGCCCCCCTGGTGCGCAAACTGGTGGCAAAAGTGGTGAAACAGCCCGCCGGAAGCTGAACTGCCAAAAGGGGCCGCTCCCGCCCGCTTCAATCAGCATCAAAGATGCAGAAGAAGCCGTTGGGCGTGGCGCCGCTAGCGCGGCGGAAGGGGGTTCGATGAAAAGTCCATAAAGGCAGGTTTGAATTGATGGCGTGCCGGATGGGCTTGCCCGCGGGTTGCGTCTCGGGCAAGCCGCGCAGGACGCACGGGTCTTACGGCTCTCTTGGTCCGGAGTGGCAGCGGTCCGGCATATCCCGCGCCGCGTCAGCGGCGCTATGCCCAACGGGATGAGATCGTTAGATCGAAGCCGGGCGGGAGGGGCCCGCCTGCCTTAATGCGCCTCGGCCCAGTTTTGGCCGCGGCCCGCATCGACCACCAGTTTCACGTCCAGATGCACCGCCGGATCCGCAGCTGTCTCCATCACCCGGCGGGCGGTCTCGATGGTTTCCTCCACCGCCGCCTCCGGCACTTCGAACAGCAGTTCGTCGTGCACTTGCAGCAGCATCCGGGCGGGCAGATGGGCGATGGCCTCCGGCATCCGGATCATCGCACGGCGGATCACATCGGCAGCCGTCCCCTGGATCGGCGCATTGATCGCCGCGCGTTTGGCAAAGCCCGCCTTCGGCCCCTTGGCGTTGATCTCCGCCGTGTGGATCTTGCGCCCGAACAGGGTCTGCACGTAGCCATGCTCCTTGGCAAATTCCACCGTCGAGTCCATGTAGCGGCGGATGCCGGGGAAGCGTTCGAAATAGCGGTCGATGAAACCCTGCGCCTCCTTGCGCGGGATACGCAGGTTACGCGCCAGGCCAAAGCCCGAAATGCCGTAGATCACACCAAAGTTGATCGCCTTGGCCTGGCGGCGGATCTCCGGCGTCATCTCCTCCAGCGGCACCTCGAACATTTCCGACGCCGTCATCGCGTGAATGTCCTTGCCTTCTGCAAAGGCCGCCTTCAGCGCATCGATCCCGGCCATATGCGCCAGAATGCGCAGCTCGATCTGGCTGTAGTCGAGCGACAAAAGCACATTGCCCTCTTCCGCCACAAAAGCCTCGCGGATGCGGCGGCCTTCCTCGGTGCGCACAGGAATGTTCTGCAGGTTCGGATCGGTCGAGGCCATGCGGCCGGTGCTCGCCCCGGTTTGGGCATAAGACGTATGCACCCGGCCCGTCTCCGCATTGATGTGGTCCTGCAGCGCGTCCGTATAGGTCGACTTCAGCTTGCTCAGCTGACGCCAGTCCAGCACCCGCGCGGGCAGATCATGCTCGGTTGCCAGATCCTCCAGGATATCGGCGCCGGTGGCATAGGCGCCGGTCTTGCCCTTCTTGCCGCCCGGCAGCGCCATCTTGTCGAACAGGATCTCACCCAATTGCTTGGGGGAACCGACATTAAAGCTTTCGCCCGCCAGCTCGTGAATCTCCGCCTCCAGCCCCGCCATCTTCTGGGCAAAGGCATTGGACATGCGCGAGAGCGTATCGCGGTCCACCTTGATGCCGTTGCGCTCCATGTCGGCCAGCACCGGCACCAGCGGCCGCTCCAGCGTTTCATAGACCGTCGTGACCCGTTCCTGATGCAGCTGCGGCTTGAACAGCTGCCACAGGCGCAGGGTGATGTCGGCATCCTCGGCCGCATAAGGCACCGCGTCGTCAATCGGCACCCGGTCAAAGGTGATCGCGGACTTGCCGGTCCCCAGCAGCGGTTTGATCGGGATCGGCGTGTGATCCAGATAGCGCTCCGACAGCGTATCCATGCCATGCCCGTGCATGCCCGCATGCAGCGCATAAGACATCAGCATGGTGTCGTCGACCGGCGCCACATCCACCCCGTAGCGGTGGAAAATCTTGGCATCGTATTTCATGTTCTGGCCGATCTTGATGATCGCCGGGTCTTCCAGAACCGGCTTCAGCATCGCAACCGCTTCCTCCAGCGGCATCTGCCCGTCTGACAGCCCCTCGCCGCCAAACAGATCGTCACCGCCGGCCTTATGGGTCAGCGGGATATAGCAGGCCTCGCCTGCCTCGACGCAGAGCGAGATGCCGACCAGATCGACAACCATTTCGTCCAATCCGGTGGTCTCTGTATCCACTGCCACCCAGCCGCGCTCGCGGATCCGGTCAACCCAGACCTGCAGCGCCGCCGCATCGCGGACGCATTCGTATTTCTCCTTGTCGAACGGCACCGCCTCCGGCGCCGCTATCTCAGCCGTGGCAGACGGGGCCTCGGGGATCGCCGGTGCATCCAAGCCCAGCTGATCGGCCAGCCGCTTGGTGAGGGTCCGGAACTCCATCTCGCTCAGGAAGTTCAGCAGAGTCTCGCCTTCCGGCTCTTTCACCTCCAGGTCATCCAGGGTGAAGTCCAGCTCCATATTGCAGTCCAGCTGCACCAGCCTCTTGCTGAGTTCAATCTGATCCCGCTTCTCGATCAGCGTCTGACGGCGCTTGGGCTGTTTGATCTCTTCCGCCCGGTCGAGCAGTTCTTCCAAAGAACCGTATTCGTTGATCAGCAAGGCGGCGGTCTTGATGCCGATCCCGGGCGCGCCCGGGACGTTGTCAACGCTGTCGCCCGCCAGTGCCTGCACATCCACCACTCGATCGGGGCCGACGCCGAACTTCTCCACCACGCCGTCGCTGTCGATGCGCTTGTTCTTCATCGCATCCAGCATCTCGACGCCGCCGCCGACCAGCTGCATCAGGTCCTTGTCGGACGAGATGATGGTGACCCGCCCGCCGGCATCCCGCGCCTGATGCGCCAGAGTTGCGATGATGTCGTCAGCCTCGAAGCCTTCGATTTCCTTGCAGGCGATGTTGAAGGCGCGGGTGGCGTCGCGGGTCAGCGGGAACTGCGGCACCAGGTCCTCGGGGGCAGGCGGGCGGTTGGCCTTGTACTGGTCGTACATCTCGTTGCGGAACGACTTGCCTGAATGGTCGAAGATCACCGCCACATGGGTCGGCGCATCCGGGCCTTTGTTGTCCTCGACCTGCTTGAACAGCATGTTGCAAAAGCCCGATACCGCGCCAATCGGCAGCCCGTCGGATTTGCGCGTCAAGGGCGGCAGCGCGTGATAGGCACGGAAGATGAAGGCCGAGCCGTCGATCAGATGCAGATGGCAGCCTTTGCCGAATTGTGTCCCGCTCATAGTGCTGCTCCCCGGTTCATTCGCGCATGGTGGTTTGGACAGTGTTATTCAGTATCCGGCCGTCATCCGCAATCGCCCTGTTGCCCTCTGCTGCCAGCATTCCAGCCACGCAGATGTGATCCGCCCTGGCGGCCGCGCGATTGCATGGCCGCCGCAGCAGCAGCTAACTGGGATGATGCAAAGACTTGCCCTGGTTTCCCTGTTTCTGCTTCTGACTGCCTGCCGCGAGGACGTCCGGATGCTGGATGCTGATGAAATGCAGGCGCTATTGGCGCAGGACCGCAAGATCGCTTTCAAACGGCTGAGCTTTGCCGGCTCCGCAGTCCTGCGGGCGGACGGGACGTTTGAGGTCAGCATTCCGCGGCTGGGCGAGGACACCGGCAGCTGGTGGCTGGAGGACGGCCGGATCTGCAGCCGCTGGGCAGAGTTCCGCCGCGGCCAGGAATTATGCGCCTCGGCAGGGGGGCTGCCCGACGGCACCTACCGCGCGATGCATGGTGCCTTCGGTACGCGGCTTGGCGAGTTCTGGTTTGTCAACTGACCAGGCCAGGGTTCAAAACACCCCCATCGCCAGACCAGCTCCCATTGCCAGCCCCAGCTCCCGGCAAGCCTCCAGCTGATCCTCCGGGATCGCCTTTTCCGCCAGAATCGCTTCCGGCGTCTGCGCATGAGTGCAGAGGATCAGCGGCGGCTGCACCTCTTTCAGCCGCCAGCCGGTGGCAATCCGTGCGCATTGCCGGGCGGCGTTCTCGCCGTCTGATCCCGCGCAGATCATTTGTGCATAGGGCCGCCCCTCTATCCTTCCCAGCACCGGGTAATAGCAGTGGTCGAAGAACTCCTTCATCATGCCGGACAGGGCTGCCAGATTCTCTGGCGCGCAGAAGATGTAGCCGTCCGCCGCCAGCAGATCTTCCGGCCCGGCCTCTTCCGCCCGCTTCAGCACGGTTTCAATCTCGCCATGCGCGGCCTCAAACGCCGCCTCTGCCATCTGCCGGCTGCCGCCCGTGCGCGAGTGATAGATGATCAGAAGCTGTGCCATCCCTGCCTGCCCTTTGCCTCAAACACAGCGGGACCATACCGGGCGGCAGTAAATTTCTTCAAAGAAATTTGGCCGGAAAATTTGAATTTTCCGGTTTGCCCGGCTGGTCACTCTTTCAGAAACAGCGCGTGCGACAGGGACACCGAATAGGGCAGCGGCGTCCAGGCGCCAAACCGGCGGCCCGAGGCGCGGATCATCCGGGCCACCCAGGTGTTGCAGGTGCGCAGCAGATGAAACCGGCCTTCGGCTTCGAAAAATCTGTCTGTGGCGGTAAAGCCCGGATGCGCCAGGGCTTGCGCTGCCCCATCCGGCGTGCGGCGGAAACTGGCCGCGGCGGCCTCCAGGAACGCCGCATACTCTTCGGGGCTGAAGGAGACCGCAGGCAGTTCCTGCGCAGGGGCAATGGCGCCCAGAACATCCGCCCGCAGGGTGGAAGCATCGCCAAAAACACCTTTCAGCACCGCCTTGGCCGAGACATCCCGGTAGCTGCCGGCGCTGGTGTAAAACTCCCGTGCGCCCCAGCCCAAAAGCAGCCATTGCGCGTCCGGGTGGCTAAGCTGCAGGCCCGCCGTCTCCAGAAACGCAAAACGCGCCTTTGCAGGCGCGTCCAGCGGGATCAGGAAATCATAGTGGATCGGTCCCGCAACCATCAGGACCCTGTGCGGCCGGTCTTCGGCTGGACGGCTTCCGCCGCCTGCGGGCAGCACTGCGCCAATCACTGCGGCGATAAAATAGGCCAGGACGCTTCCGGCAATTGCCAGCAGCAGCCGCAGCGGCAGCCGGATCACTCCGCGGCCTTGGCCGCGTCCTCATAGATGAACTTGCAGTCGCAATAGGGGCATTCAACCCAGTTCTGCTCTTCCGGGATCTGCAGATAGACCCGCGGATGCCCCAGGGCGCCTTCGCTGCCGTCGCACGCCACTTTGCGGCTGTGAACGATCCTGGTTTCCGGCGCTTCGATGGTCATGGCTGGCAGTCCTTTCGGTTTTCGGCTAGGCGCATTTATGAGCCAAGGAAAAACCGGGGGCAAGAGCCGCGATGTCTGCTGACGCAATCCGTATTGAAGCTTTGCGTAAAACCTACGCCGGGCGCAAAGGCCATCCGGAGAAACACGCGCTGAAGGGCGTCGACCTGACGGTGCCGCGCGGCTCTGTCTTCGGCCTGCTCGGCCCCAATGGCGCGGGCAAGTCGACGATAATCAACATCCTGGCAGGCCTGGTGCGCAAAACCTCCGGCAAGGTGACGATCTGGGGCTTTGACCAGGACGCAAACCCGCGCCAGAGCCGCGCCGCCATCGGGGTGATGCCGCAGGAGCTGAATCTGGACCCCTTCTTCACCCCGCGCGGCGCGCTGGAGGTGCAGGCAGGCCTTTACGGCGTGCCCAGGCACGAGCGCCACAGCGACGAGATCCTGCGGATGATCGGGCTGGAGGACAAGGCAGAAGCCTATGCCCGCACCCTCTCCGGTGGCATGCGGCGGCGGCTGCTGCTGGGCAAGGCGCTGGTCCACCGGCCTTCGGTGCTGGTGCTGGATGAGCCTACAGCGGGCGTCGACATCGAGCTGCGCCAGATGCTGTGGGAGAACATCCGCAAGCTGAATGCGCAGGGCATGACCATCATCCTCACCACCCATTACCTGGAGGAGGCCGAGGAGATGTGCGACGAGATCGCCATCATCAACCAGGGCGAGGTGGTGGCGCGGGATTCCACGGCAAGCCTCTTGGGCCGGCTGGATGCCAAGACCATGGTGGTGCAGCCCGCGGTGCCGGTCACGGATCTGCCGCAAGGCGCCGGCATCGAGGCCGAACTGCGCCCGGACGGCGCTGTAGGCTTGCGCTACCGCAGCCGTGTGACCAGTGCCGAGGACGTACTGGGCGCTGTGCATGCCGCGGGCATTTCGATCCGCGATGTGAAGACGGAAGAGGCGGATCTGGAGGATGTCTTCCTGTCGCTGACAAAAGCGGGGTGAACTGGTTATAGTCTCAAGGCGGCCCGGGCATCCCGTCGAAACTGCGCTGATGTGCCAGCGCAGTTTTGCAGCTGCTCATTCGAAACAGGCGGCTGTTTCACCGTTGTGGCGGTCTATCAGAATCTGATCCAGCACATGATGCACCAGTAAATCCCGCCCGAGATTTGCCGTGCGGCGTTTCTGGGTTTGGCTCAGCCAGTGCCCGAAACGCCAAGCGTCTGCGAAAACGCTCTCGCATTCAAAACGGTCAACTTGCGGAGAAAACGGGTGGAGCCTGCGGACCATGGATTTGATGGCCGGCGGCATGTGCTGCACCGAATTGCGGGCGTATTCCTCGATCAGAGCCTGTGCTTCGGGGCTGCCGGTTTCACCGGTCCCGTCCAGGAACCCAGAGCGGATCTGGATCGGAATAGATTTTTCCGTCCAGATCCCATCGTGATCAATAAGGCCCAAACGGCGGAGGGGGCCGCGGAGGTTGCCTGAAAACGGCGCAGGAACCTGCCACTCCTTTGAGAGCCTTGGAGTGAGACCGTTTTGAAGGATCATACCGATGCTGACATCAATTGCATCTTCTAGGCAGGGCAGGCTTTCCAGGGGGAGGGCGCCAACAAAGGTTTCCAGAGCCTCGTCTGTCAGAAAGCCAGAGAATCCCCTGCCGGTATCTTTGGCCAGATGAAAAGCTGTCAGGAGGATTGTCAGGTCTTCGCCTGCCCCCGAGAAGGCGTGGTCGAAGGTTTCCCCTGATATGGAATGGCAGTACTCCAGTAGCTCTCTTAGGACGAGGCGTTCGGTCGTTTCGTCAACAGATACGAGGAATGCGGACATAACGCTTTTCTGGGCTTCATCGCGACGCGGCTCAATCATCTTGGTTCTATGCCGCTCCTGCCGCCCTTCTTACGCATCGCTGCTGACAATGCAACTTTGGCCTTAGCTGGTCAGGGGAACAGGCAAAAGTCTTGCAGCCTGCCAGCGGCCCGGCGGGATCGGTTGGGCCATTCGTGAAGCCGTTTGCCTTAAGGAGGCTTCTATGGGGCAAACGGCCACTTCTCACCCCCGGTCAATCCGCGCCTGGTAGCAGTTGTTGCGTGATGAGCGGATGTGGATGTACTTCACCCGGTCATCCTCAAAGATAGCCTCTGCCTGGCCCATCATCTCTGTCTGGGGAATGACGATCCCGGTGCCATAGACGATGCGGTCGTCAGCGCTGTAGCCCTTGATCAGAAAATCAGGGGAACCGGTCAGCATCTCCGGCAGCGCCTCGCCGTCATGGCGCGTGCAGCGATCTGCACAGAGGAACAGCGGGCCGGTCTCGGCATAGGGCTGCGTCTCAGGAAAAGGGCGGTAGGCCAGGACCAGCATCTCCGCGCCTTTGGGGATGTATTTCAGGCAATGGCGGCAGGGGTTGCCGCCGCCGTCTGAGATGGCGCGCTCCGGCGTGCGGCCATAGGCATCGGCGCCGCCCGCTTGCAGGGCGCGGACATCTTCGGTGGGAAGGGCGGTGATCTTGGTCATGTGAAAACTCCTTTGCTGCCTGGAGCATGCCTCAATGGATGGGGACCGATCGACCCGTTTCTTGCGCATCCCGCAGGCCGCAGGGGCGGGCTCCCGCCAGCCGTGCAGGCATTGGAAATGCCCTGCGGCTGTTGGGCCTGGCGCCGCGCTGGCGCGCGGCGCGGCACCGCAATCCGGCCGGTGTCTTTCAGGGTGACTCCACATGAGAACAAAACGGGAATACCATGCGACTCATGTTTGCCGAATTTGCCTGCCTCTCGAACTTCACCTTCCTCACTGGGGCGTCGCATCCAGAGGAATACGTGACCCGTGCGCTGGCGCTGGGGATCGGGGCGGTGGCGGTTGCGGATGAGAATTCGGTGGCAGGCATCGTGCGGGCCCATGCGGAATGCGCTGATATCGCCCGGCGGGTGCGCGAGCGGCAGGCCTGGGACCGGCGGAACACGCCCATCGGGCCGCCGTGTCCCGAGGGTATCGCGCCGCCGCACTCATTCCCGGTCTATGGCACCGTGCGGCTGATCCCGGCGGCGCGGCTCATGTTCGCCGATGCGCCGCAGATGATCGCGCTGCCGGTGAACCGCACCGGCTGGGGCAGCCTGACGCGGCTGCTCTCAACCGGGCGGCTCAGGGCAGAGAAAGGCAGCTGCATCCTGTATCTCTCCGACCTTTTGGGGTTTGCGGATGGCCTCCACCTGCTGCTGCTGCCGCAGGCGGAACATCTGCCCGGCGGCGCGGGCGGATGGGGGCCGCATATGGAGGGGCTGACGCGCCGCTTTGCCGGGAGGATGCATCTGCTGATGACGCCCGCCTATGATGGCGGCGACCAGGCGCGGTTTGCCCGGCTCTCAGAACTCGCCGGACACCTGAACCTGTCGCCGCTGGCCAGTGCTGCGCCGCGGATGCATCACGGCAGCCGCCGCCGTCTTTGCGATGTGCTCAGCGCCATCCGCCTGCGCTGCAAGGTGGAGAGCTTGGGCCGCGCGGCTCTGGCCAACGGCGAGCAGCGGCTGCGTTCTGAAACCGAGATGCGCCGCTTGTTCCGCGGCTATGACGCGGCGGTGGACAATGCCGCCCGGCTGGCAGGCCAGCTGACCTTCTCGCTGGATGAGCTGCGTTATGACTACCCGGACGAGGGCAGCGAGAGCGAAACCCCGCCGCAGCGCCTTAGGCGCCTTGCCGAAGAGGGCCTCAGATGGCGCTATCCGGGCGGCGCGCCGGACAAGGTGCGCGCGCTCTTGGAGCATGAGCTGGCCCTGATCGCCAAGCTGAACTACGACCCCTACTTCCTGACCGTGCGCGACATCGTCCACTTTGCCCGCTCCCGCGGGATCCTGTGCCAGGGGCGCGGCTCGGCGGCAAACTCGGTGGTCTGCTACTGCCTGGGCGTGACCTCGGTCAGTCCCGAGCTGGGCACCATGGTGTTTGAGCGTTTCGTCAGTGAAGCCCGCGATGAGCCGCCCGACATCGACGTCGATTTCGAGCACGAGCGGCGCGAGGAGGTGATCCAGTGGATCTATGAACGCTACGGCCGCCACCGGGCGGGTCTCTGCGCCACGGTGATCCACTACCGCGGCAAGCGCGCCATCCGCGAGGTGGGCCGCGCCATGGGGCTGACCGAGGACACCATCTCAGCACTTTCTTCGCAGCTCTGGGGCTTCTTCAGCGCCGAGGGCGTGGAGGCCGAGCGGATGCGTGAAATCGGCCTCGACCCCAGCAGCCGCCGCCTGCAGCTGACGATGCAGCTGGTGGAGCAGATCATCGGCTTCCCCCGCCATCTCAGCCAGCATGTGGGCGGCTTCATCATCACCCAAGGCCGCCTGGATGAGCTGGTCCCGATCGAGAACGCCACCATGGAGGGGCGCACGGTGATCTGCTGGGACAAGGATGACATCGATACGCTGGGCATCCTCAAGGTCGATGTGCTGTCGCTTGGCATGCTCACCTGCATCCGCAAGGCGTTCGACCTGATGCAGCAGCACCACCAGCTGGATTACAGCCTCGCCACCCTGCCGCCGGAGGACCCGGCAGTCTACAACATGCTGTGCCGGGCCGACAGCATCGGCGTCTTCCAGGTCGAAAGCCGGGCGCAGATGAACTTCCTGCCGCGGATGCGCCCGCGCAAATTCTACGATCTGGTGATCGAGGTTGCCATCGTCCGCCCCGGCCCGATTCAGGGCGACATGGTGCACCCCTATATCCGCCGCAGGAATGGCGAAGAGCCGGTGCATTTCCCCTCGGACGCGCTGGGCGAGGTCTTGGGCAAGACCCTTGGCGTGCCGCTGTTCCAGGAGCAGGCGATGCAGATCGCCATCGTCGGCGCCGGCTTCACGCCTGAGCAGGCCGACCGCCTGCGGCGGTCCTTGGCGACCTTCAAGAAACATGGCAACGTCAGCGAGTTCCGCAGCCTGTTCCTGCGCGGCATGGCCAGGAACGGCTATGATGCGGAATTCTCGGAACGCTGCTTTTCCCAGATCGAGGGCTTCGGCTCTTACGGTTTTCCCGAAAGCCATGCGGCCAGCTTTGCCCTGCTGGTCTATGCCTCTGCCTGGATCAAATGCCACCATCCGGGGATCTTTGCCTGCGCGCTTTTGAACGCCCAGCCGATGGGGTTTTACGCGCCCGCCCAGATTGTGCGGGATGCCCGCGCCCATGGGGTCGAGGTGCGTCCGGTCTGCATCAACCGCTCCTATTGGGACAACGCGATGGAGCCCGATGGCCACGGCGGTCTGGCGCTGCGGCTGGGGTTCCGGCAGGTGAAGGGGCTGCGGGATGAGGATGCCGCCTGGCTGACCGCGGCGCGCGGCAACGGTTATCACGAGGTGGAGGATGTTTGGCGCAAGGCAGGCCTGGCGCCGCCGGTGATCGAACGGCTGGCCGAGGCCGATGCCTTTGCCGCGCTGGGGCTGAACCGGCGCGAGGCCTTGTGGGCCGCCAAGGCGATCACCGCCCGCAAACCGCTGCCGCTGTTTGCCCGCGAGCTGGACGGCGAGGCGATCTATGAGCCGCAGGCGGACCTGCCGCAGATGGGCTTGGGCGAGGAGGTGGTGGAGGATTACGTCGCCATGCGCCTTTCCCTGCGCGCGCATCCGGTGGCGCTGATCCGGCATCTGCTGTCGCCGCAGAACAGCGGCGGCGGCGCGGGTGGCGGACCGGGGGATTGAGTATTTTTGGCAAGATGAAAAGCGTGGAAGAAGCAAGCTGCGCTGTGATTCCAATCTTGGTACCTTGATACCAAGATTGGAATCACATATAACGCACTCCGAAAGGAGGGCGCGATGAAATCTGTAACCCGTGTGCAAACCGGCCTGCGCCTTGAGGCGCGGCTGTTGAAAACCATGAAGGCGCTGGCGGAATATCTGGATATCTCCGTGGCGGAACTGGTCGAGGGCATGGCGCTGCACGCCTTTGAGGGCAAGGCGCCGTTCTCCGAGGAGACCCTGGGCAAGATCGAGGCGCTGCGCGCGGTCTACGGATTGGACCTGACCGCTGCCGACAGCCACAGCCTGACGGAGGATCCGCAATGAGTGAACGGACAGACTATGCGGTGATGGCGCAGGAACTGGCCGCGGGCACCCTGCAGCCGGAGGGCTTCAGCCACCGGGCGCATCTGGGGGTGGCTCATGAAATCCTCTCCCGCCACGAGGTGTTTGAGGGCATGGCGGTCTATGCCCGCGGCCTGCGCCGCCTGACGGAAGCCGCCGGAGTGCCGGAGAAATTCAACGCCACAGTGACACTGGCGTTCCTGAGCCTGACTGCCGAACGGATGGCCGCAGCGGATTACCCGGACACGGAGGCGTTTCTGAACGGCAACGCGGACCTGCTGCAGCCCGGGATTCTTGGGCGGTATTACCCGGCCGGGGCGCTTGGCAGCGATCTGGCGCGGGCGGTGCCGGTGCTGATGCCGCAGAACGCGGGCGGAAGCGATAGCGGACAGGCGGGTATTTGAGTATTTGGGCAAAGAAGAAGCAGGCAGGGAGATTTTGCGCCTGATCCCTGTCCTGATAACGCCAACTGTGGCAGGAATGCCGGTTCACCCCGGCGCAGCAAGGCGTTAGAAGGCTTGCGAACCTTGCCCCAACCTTGCTTTGCCCCGGAGCTGACCCATGAGCGCACCCAAACCCGTTGTCCTGTGCATCCTTGATGGCTGGGGCAGTGGCGAGCCGGGCAAGGCCAACGCGCCTTACCTTGCCGAAACGCCGGCCTTTGATGCGATCATGGCCAAGGGGCCCAAGGCCAGGCTGATCACCCACGGCCCGGATGTGGGCCTGCCGACCGGGCAGATGGGCAACTCGGAAGTCGGCCACACCAATATCGGCGCAGGCCGGGTGGTGGCGATGGATCTGGGGCAGATCGACCTGGCGATCGAGGACGGGTCTTTCTTTGAAAACGAGGCGCTGCAAGCGTTTATCAAACAGCTCAAGGAAAGCGGCGGTGCCGCGCATCTGATGGGGCTGGTCTCGGACGGCGGCGTGCACGGGCATATCAACCACATTCTGGCAGCGGTGAAAGCGATCACCGATGCCGGCGTGCCGGTCTGGCTGCACGCGATCACCGATGGCCGCGACGTGGCGCCGAAATCGGCCTTTACCCATTTCCGCAGGCTGGAAGAGCGGCTGCCGGAAGGCGCGCGCATTGCCACCGTCACCGGGCGCTATTTCGCCATGGACCGCGACAACCGCTGGGAGCGGGTCAGCGAGGCCTATGATGCGATGATCCACGCCAAGGGGCGGCCAGCATTCTCCGCGCATGGCGCGGTGGACCATGCCTATAACCAGTCCGAAACCGATGAGTTCATCGCGGCCACGGTGCTGGCAGGCTATGAAGGTGTGCAAAGCGGCGATGGCTTTTTCTGCCTGAACTTCCGCGCCGACCGGGCGCGTGAGATCCTGCGCGCCATCGGCGAGCCGGGGTTTTCGGAATTTGATACGGGCGGGCGTCCCAAGCTGGCTGGGCTGCTGGGCATGGTGGAGTATTCTGGCGGCCACAATGGCTATATGACCACCTGCTACCCCAAGGCCGAGATCGTCAACACGCTGGGTGAATGGGTTGCCAAGCAGGGCAAGCGCCAGTTCCGTCTGGCCGAGACTGAGAAATACCCGCATGTGACCTTCTTCCTGAATGGCGGCAAAGAAGCGCCGGAGGAAGGCGAGGACCGCTTTATGCCGAAGTCGCCAAAGGTGGCGACTTATGACCTGCAGCCGGAAATGTCGGCGCCTGAGGTCACCGGGAAATTCGTCGAGGCGATCGAGGCGGGCTATGACCTGATTGTCACCAACTATGCCAACCCGGACATGGTCGGCCATACCGGCGACATCAAGGCGGCGATGCTGGCTTGCGAAGCAGTGGACCGCGGCCTGGCGCAGGTTGTTGAGGCTCTGGAAAAGGCGGGCGGCGCGATGATCGTCACCGCCGACCACGGCAATTGCGAAGTGATGATCGATCCGGAAACCGGCGGCGCCCATACGGCCCATACACTCAATCTGGTACCGGTGGCGCTGGTGGGCGGGCCCGAAGGCGCGCAGCTGCGGGACGGGCGGCTGGCGGATCTGGCGCCCACCATCCTGGAGCTGATGGGGCTGGAAAAACCGGCAGAGATGACCGGGGAGAGCCTGCTGTCATGATCCTGCGCGCGGGCTTCCTGTCGCTGGCATTGCTGGCCGCGTCGCTGCAGGCGGCAGCGGACCCGGCCGGGGCTGCGCGGGAGGCGGCAGCGCAGCTTGAGGCGGCCTCGGTGCAGTTGCAGCAGGCCGACAGCTCCCGTGACCGGGTGAAGGCGCTGACCACCACCGTGCAGGCGTTTGAGGCCGGGCTGGCCGCAATGCGCGACGGCTTGCGGCGGGTGGCGCGGCGCGAGGCGCAGCTGAGCGCTCAGCTGGCCGCACGGCAGGAGGAAGTCTCGGGCCTGCTGGGCATTATCCAGACCATTGAAACGTCGCCGCCGCCGGTCTTGATGGTGCATCCTTCCGGCCCGCTGGGAGCTGCGCGCTCAGCCATGATGCTGGCGGAGGTGACCCCGGCGCTGCAGGCCAAGGCCCAGTCGCTGAAGGTGGACCTGGACGAGGTGCAAAGCCTGCGGCTCTTGCAGCAGAACGCGGCGCAGACTCTGGAAAAAGGGCTGGCCGGTGTGCAGGCTGCGCGGGTGCAGCTGTCGACCGCCATTGCCGACCGCACGACTTTGCCGAAGCGCTTCACCGCCGATCCTGTGCGCACCGCGATCCTGATTTCCTCGACCGAGACGCTGTCGGGCTTTGCCGACGGGCTGGCCGAGATTGCCGGCGGCGAGATTGCCGAAACCAGCGCCGACATCAGTGATCTGCGCGGCTCCCTGCCGCTGCCGGTCGAGGGCCTGGTGCTGCGCGGTTATGGCGAGCGCGATGCCGCGGGCATTGCCCGCCCGGGCCTGCTGATCGCCGCGCGGCCCCGGGCGCTGGTCACCGCACCCACGGCTGCCACCATCCGCTACCGCGGGCCGCTGCTGGACTTGGGCAATGTGGTGATTCTGGAGCCGCAGCCGGAGACCCTGTTTGTCCTCTCGGGTCTTGCCGAGGTGTTCGGCGAGGCGGGGCAGGTGATCCCGGAGGGCACCCCGGTCGGCCTGATGAGCGGAGAAAACCCCAAGCCGGACGCAATTCTGTCACTTAGCGGTGAAGGGGGTGGAACTGACCGGACAGAAACGCTCTATATAGAAGTGAGAATGGACAACAGCCCGGTGGACCCGGAAACATGGTTCCGCACTGGAAAAGGTGGATGAAGGCTTGATGAAAAAATTTGCGATGGCCGCCCTGGGCGGCACGCTGGCAGGGATCGTTGCAACAACCTATGTCGCAGGCCCCTTGCTGGCCCAGGAAGGCGCGCGCGAGGCCAATGTCTATGAGCAGCTGGACCTGTTCGGCGATATCTTCGAGCGTATCCGTGCGCAGTATGTCGAGGAAGTCGACGAGAAAGAGCTGATCGAGGCGGCTATTGGCGGCATGCTGACCTCGCTGGACCCGCATTCCAGCTATCTTTCGCCGGACGACGCCAGCCGGATGCGGGTGCAGACCCGCGGCGAATTCGGCGGCCTGGGCATCGAGGTCACCCAGGAAGAGGGCTTTGTCAAAGTTGTCTCCCCGATCGACGGCACCCCGGCGGATGAGGCCGGCATGGAAGCCGGCGATTTCATCACCCATGTGGACGGCGAAAGCGTGCTGGGCCTGTCGCTGGACGAGGCCGTCAACCTGATGCGCGGGCCGGTGGGCTCGGAAATCGTGATCACCGTGGTGCGCGAGGGTGAGGATGAGCCGTTTGATGTCTCGATCATCCGCGACACCATCAAGCTGACCGCCGTGCGCAGCCGCACCGAGGGCGACACCGTGGTGATGCGGATCACCACCTTCAACGACCAGACCACGCCGAACCTGGAAGCGGGCCTGAAAAAGCAGATCGAAGAAGCCGGCGGCATGGACAATGTGAACGGCATCGTGCTGGACCTGCGCAACAACCCGGGCGGGCTGCTGACCCAGGCGATCAAAGTGGCCGACAGCTTCTTGGAATCCGGTGAGATCGTCTCGACCCGCGGCCGCAACCCGGAGGACGGCGAGCGCTTCAACGCCACCCCGGGCGACTTGGCCGATGGCAAGCCGATTGTGGTGCTGATCAACGGCGGTTCGGCTTCAGCCTCCGAGATTGTCGCCGGTGCGCTGCAGGACCACCGCCGCGCCATCGTGGTGGGCACCAAGTCTTTCGGCAAGGGCTCGGTCCAGACCGTGATGCCGCTGAAGGGCGAGGGAGCGATGCGCCTGACCACCGCGCGCTACTACACGCCGTCGGGCCGCTCGATCCAGGCGCTGGGCGTCAGCCCTGATATCGTGGTGGAACAGCCCCGCCGCACCGCCTCGGCCGAGGAAGAAGAAGGTTCAACCCGCCGTTCCCGTTCCGAAGCGGATCTGCGCGGCAGCCTGAACAATGACAGCCTCAGCGAAGACGAGATCCGCCAGATCGAGGAAGACCGCGAGAAGGCCGAGAAAGCTGCCGAACTGCGCGAGCAGGATTACCAGCTGGCCTATGCCATCGACATCCTGAAGGGCCTGGTGGCGCTGGGGCCGAAATAAGGTTTGCCTTTTGGCAGCACGAACAGGGCCGTCCGGAAGGGCGGCCTTTTTCATGTCTGCTGCACCGCTGTATCCGGCGGTGCCTGCGTGTTGTGACGATCTGCGCTGAAGCCCGTTTCCGGGGGCGGCGCCGCCAAAGTGGAGAATGGACAGACCCCGCCGGGGGCCTGCTCGGACAGGATTTCCTGGACGCCCCCCTTTTTTTCAGGGCCGGTCTCCGGGTGTTGCGCAGGCAGCCGCACAGATGCCTGCGCCTCGTATCATGGCCCTTGCGCGGGGCCATGGCAGGGGATCGATCAGGGGCAGTCTGGCATGGGGGAATGAGGATCGCGTGAAGGGGGCGCACGGCGGGCGCGCAACATCTGCGTGCCTGTGCGCTATCGGCTTGCCCGCGTTAGGGAGGCTGATAGGGTCGCCGCGAGTCATGAATCAGGATTGCCCCCATGGACCTGCTTGCACCGCTGATTGCTTATTCCATCGCCTTGTCGATTGCCGCGGTCATTCCCGGACCGGGCGTGGCGGGGCTTGTCGGGCAATCACTGGGCAGCGGCCTGAAGGTGTCCCTGGTCTTCCTTGCGGGGATTGCCCTGGGGGACGTGGTTTATCTGACCGTTGCCATTGCCGGGCTGGCCGCCATTGCACAGCTGTTCTCAGGGGCGCTGCTGGCCATCAAGGTGCTGGGCGGGGCCTATCTGGTCTATCTGGCCTATAAGTTCTGGCGCAGCGAGGCGGGCCTGACAGCGGTTGCCAAAGCTGCCGACCGCAGATCGGCCAAGACTTTTCTGTCCGGATTTGCGCTGACCCTGGGCAACCCCAAGACGATCATCTTCTACCTGGCGCTGCTGCCGACCGTCATCGATCTGGAAGCCGTTGGCGTTGGGCAATGGGCAGCTCTCAGCGTTCTGACGGTGCTGGTTCTGTTCGCAACGCTAAGCCCCTATGCGCTGCTGGCCTCGGGGGCGCGGCAAATGATGGCGCGGGCTGATGCGCTGCAAAAGCTGAACCGTATTGCGGCCGCGATCATTGGCAGCACCGGCGTCTTCATCCTGGGCCAGGCTGCAACCGCCTTTGCCCGCAGGGCGTGAAGCCGGAGCCGATCAAAGAGTTTTGAACATCAACGCCCGATCTTCGGCGCATTGGCGGGTATTGCTGGTCTAAGCTCGCCTCATGATGTTTGACCTGCCTGATTCCCAGACGCTGTACCAAGCGCTGATCACCCGTGATGATGCATATGAGGGGCGCGCCTATGTGGGCGTCACCTCCACCGGCATCTTCTGCCGGCTGACCTGCCCGGCGCGCAATCCCAAGTTTGAAAACTGCCGGTTCTATGCCACCCCCGGCGAATGCATCGAGGCGGGGTTCCGGGCCTGCAAGCGCTGCAAGCCGCTGGCCGCCGCTGCCGGGGACGACCCGATGGTGCAGGACCTGCTGGCGCGGCTGGAGGAACGGCCCGCCTACCGCTGGGGCGAGGGGGACCTGGTGCGGATGGGGCTGGAGCCTTCGACCGTGCGCCGCGCCTTCAAGCGGCATTTCGGCATGACCTTCCTGGAGATGGCCCGCCAGCGCCGCCTGCGCGAGGGGTTCACCGCGCTGAAGGCCGGCGAGCCGGTGATTGCGGCGCAAATCGATGCCGGGTTTGAAAGTGCCAGCGCCTTCCGCGCGGCCTTTGCCAAGCTGGTGGGAATTGCCCCGGGCGCCTTCCGCAAGGATGCGCTGCTGCTGGCGGATTGGATCGACACGCCTTTGGGCGCGATGATCGCCATCAGTTGCCGGCATCAGCTGCACCTCTTGGAGTTTGCCGACCGCAAGGCGCTGCCCCGCGAGGTGGCCAAGCTGCAAAAGGCGCAGCCCGGCGGCTTGGGCTTTGGCCGCCCGGCGCCGACAGAGCAGATTGCCGATGAGCTGCGCCGGTTCTTTGCCGGCGAGGGGGCGGAGTTCCAGACCCCGCTGGCGCTGCACGGCACCGGGTTTGAACGCGAGGTCTGGCGCTATCTGCTGACCATCCCGGCGGGCGAGACCCGCAGCTATTCGCAAATCGCGCGCGAGCTGGGCCGGGCCTCGGCCACGCGGGCAGTGGCACGGGCCAATGGCTCCAACCAGCTTGCCCTGGTGGTGCCTTGCCACCGGGTGCTTGCCGCCGATGGGTCGCTCACCGGCTATGGCGGCGGCCTTTGGCGCAAGCAGCGGCTGATCGAGATTGAAACAGGCTACAAACAGAGGATTTCTGCATGACATATTCAGACCGCGCGGCAGATTTTGCGGCGCTGCACCAGCCCGGCAACCCGTTGGTTCTTTACAACATCTGGGATGCGGGCAGTGCCAAGGCGATTGCCGGGGCAGGCGCCCGGGCGCTGGCAACCGGCAGCTACCCGGTGGCTGCGGCACAGGGGTTTCCGGACGGCGAGAAGATCCCGCTGGACTTTGTTCTGGGCAATGCAGAGCGCATCATTGCGGCCACGGATCTGCCGGTAACGATTGATTTCGAGGGCGGTTATGCCCGTGAACCTGAACAGCTGACCGCCAATGTGAAACGGCTGGCAGAAACCGGCGCGGCGGGGCTCAATTTCGAAGATCAGGTGGTTGGCGGTGACGGCTTTTACAGCATTGAAGAACAGGCTGCACGGGTGGCTGCGGTGCGGGCGGCCCATGCGGACATCTTTGTCAACGCACGCACAGATCTGTTTCTGAAGGAAAAAGATGCCTCGCAACATGGATCGCTGATCAGCGAAGCCTTGGAGCGCGGTGCGGCCTATGCCGAAGCCGGGGCCAGCGGTTTCTTCATCCCCGGCCTGACCGACCCGGATCTGATCGCCAAGGTCTGCGAAGCCAGTTCCCTGCCGGTCAACACGATGATGCGCGGCATCACGCTGGAAACCGCCCGGCAGGCCGGTGTGGCACGCTGCAGCTACGGGCCGATCCCGCATGCGAAACTGATGCAGGTTCTGGCAGAGCACTTCCAGTTCTTGGAATAAGGCTCAGGTCGTCTCCAGGCAGTGGCGGCGGAAGGCGCGTTTGAGCATGTCCAGCTCGGCGCGCAGCAGCTCGACTTCGGCGCGCAGGTCGTCCGCCACCGCCTCGCCCGCGATCAGGGTGAAGTCGCCCAGGCGGGTGCTGCTGGCGCCGTCAAAAATCACAAAGGTCTGCACCCCGTCAGCCACCGCTTCCGCGGGCACCGGCACCGAGACCGTCCATTCGCCGCCCGACTGGCCTTCGTGCAGCTTCACGTCCTGAACCGGCTGATCCTGGAACATCACCGTGATATCCGGCCGTGCGCCGCTGGCAGGCGCATTGCTGATCTGGCCTTCCCAGATGCCGTTGCGGAAGCGGATTTTGGTCAGTGTCAGGTCGCTCATGGGGCAGGGCTCCTCAGATCGCCGCGCGGCGGTGGCGCGAGAAAGTCAGATCGCGCAGGATGATCTGGTTCAGGTCCGGCGCCTCGAAAATCAGATCCAGCCAGATTTTCTCGATCCGTTTCTCGTTCAGCTTGGAATAGGCGAGGTCGAACTCCACCACGATGTTCTTTTCATCCATTGGCAGCTCGCGCACGATTTGCTCGGTGTTGGGGCCGTGCTGGATGTTCAGGCGGGCGAAGATCTCGATCGGTTTTTCGGATTCGATAATGCTGTCGATGCGCAGCAGGTGCTGACGGGTCATGCCGCTGGCGGCTGCCGGCGGCAGGTCCACCACCAGCGACAGGAATGAGCCGTCGAATTTGAACACATCCATGCGCAGGCCGAACGGTGCCAGATCCTCTTCGCGGGTGTTCCTGAGCTGGCGCAGGGTGAGTTCGGAGAATTCGCAGTCGTGAAACAGCTGGACTTCTTCTCCCAGCCGGGCCTTTGCCGGCACCGAGGACAGCCCGCGCTCGGGCAGCGGCCCGCGCCACAGCTCCGGGCGCCAGGACCAGTCGGTGCCATGCGGGCGCGGAAAGAAGGAAGAGCCGATCTGCGGCAGCGCCAGGCGGCCGTCGGCGGTGTGGATCAGACGGTCGAGATGCGTGCGCAGCTGCCGGGCCTGATTGCGCTGACGGCGCAGCTCGGACAAGGGTGCGCGCGCCGAGTCCTCGGCCGCCGCGCGCCAGCGGCGCAGGCTGCGCAGGTGCATCAGCCGGTCCATGATCCTGCCCATCGTGCTCCCTCTTGCGCTGTTCTTGTTCCGTTGCCTGTCTTTGCCCGTGCTTTCTGCAGCGGGCGCTGGCGGCAGTCTAACCGCTGGCGGCTGTTGAAATAAACCGGCAATCGCCCGGCTCAGCCGGTGATTTTACCTGGCGCGGATGCATCCGCTGCTGTTTCGGGCGCCGCGGGCCGGGCCAGCGGGCGCAGCGACTGTTTCGGACCTTTGGGCAGGACAGCGCCCGCCGCCTCCAGATCCGGCAGCGCCGAGGCCTCCAGCGAGCGGTGGGTGACTTCATTCAGCAGCGCCGCGCCCTGGCTGCCAAGCGCCCGGCTGCCTTCGGGCGCATAAAGCGCCAATGCGATCAGGTGGCGGTCGAGTACAAAGGCGCCGCGCCAATGAACCGGGCTGGCCCCTTCGGCGACGGCACCGGCAACCTCCAGCTTGACCAGCGGCAGCAACTGATCCTCGCGGGTTTCCAGCAGCTTGGCCTCCGGGAACATCGCCAGGATGTCCTGGGCTTGCGGGGCGGCAGCATCCTGGGCGGCGGGGCCGATTGAGGCGGTCAGCACGGCCGCTTTGCGGGCGCCGAACCAGTTGCGCCGGTCCAGCCTGCTGCACATGGCGATCAGGGCAAAGCCGCCGTCACTGTCAGCTTGGCTGCTGCGGCGGTCAAAACAATAGCTCTGGGGGGCTGCCAGCAGCACATCGCCGCCGGCAAAGGACATCACCTGGCCGCTGAACTTGGGCGCGGGCCCCGGGTCACGGGCTGCAAAGGAGAGGCCCTTGACCGGTCCGGGCGTCTGGCTGCAGGCGGCCAGTGCCAATGCGGCCAATGCAGCTGCGCCAGCCCTGGCGAGGCGCCCAAGCCTGGGCGCTGTTTCGCTGGCTGGCGGAAAAAGCGCGGGTTTTCCGCCGTTTGTCCTGTTCACTGCTGGCCCTGCCTGTGTTTTTGTTTTCAAATTCAATATGAGGCAGCTGTGGCTGCGGCAAGTGTGAACAGAAGCTGCAGCCGCATGCCTTGCCATGGCGTTGCAGCAATGCATAACGTGGCCGGGATTTGGCGGCCAAAAACCGGGAGAGCAGCATGCAGTACGGGCACGGCTACAGGGCGCATGAGGCCTTGGTGCGTTTTGCCCGGGCACGGCCGGAGCTGTGGCGGCTGCTGCTGGGGCTGCTGCTGGTCGCCTCAGTCAGTTTTGCGATGACGGCTGCGCTGCAGGTGACATTGGCCGGCCTGTTCCCCGGCGCCTGGCTGCAGGGCCTCGCTGATGGCAGCAATCCGGGTGCAATGCTGGTGCTCCTGGGCAGTTTTGCCTTTCTGTCGCTAGGGGTCGCCATGGCCGCCCGCCTGTTCCACCAGCGCAGCTTTGCCACCGTGACCGGCCATCTGAAGCCGCTGGTCTGGCAATTTGGCCAGGTCAGCGTCTATCTGCTGGGCCTGATGCTGCTGCTGATGGCGCTGCCGCCCTACAGCATGGGGCCGCCGATGACCCCGAATCTGCCGTTCTGGACCTGGTTTGGAATTCTGCCTCTGGCGGTGGCAGGTGTGCTGGTGCAGACCGGTTCAGAGGAAATCCTGTTCCGCGGCTACATCCAGCAGGCGCTGGCGGCGCGGTTCCGGCACCCTGCAGTGTGGCTGCTGGCGCCTTCGGCCCTGTTTGCATTGGGGCACTACCTGCCGTCCGAGGCCGGCGGGAATGCACTGCCGATTGCGCTTTGGGCCGGGACCTTCGGGCTGCTGATGGCGGACCTGACCGCGCGGGCGGGCACCCTTGGCCCTGCCATGGCGGTGCATTTCTTCAACAATGTCACCGCGCTTTTGCTGTTTGCCTCGCCCACCAGCCTGAACGGGCTGGCGCTTTACCTCATTCCCTTTGATATGGCAGATGTGCAGGCCCTGCGCCCGTGGATGGCGGTTGACTTTGCCCTGATGCTGGTCAGCTGGCTTGCAGCACGGCTTGCCATACGCCGCTGATTGCAATTGCGGCAAATGCGCCTTATCTGGGGGGCAAACCGCGCCCCCGGAGAGGCAAGCAATATGAACTGGATCACCAACTACGTCCGGCCCAAGATCAACTCGATCTTTTCGCGCCGCGAAGTGCCCGAGAACCTTTGGCAGAAGTGCAGCGAATGCGGCACCATGCTGTTCCACCGCGAACTGAGCGACAATCAGAACGTCTGCACCAGCTGCGGCCATCACATGCATATCTCGCCGCGCGACCGTTTCACCGCGCTGTTTGACGGCGGCGTCTTCACCGAGGTGGCCATCCCCGAGCCGCTGGCCGATCCGCTGAAGTTCAAGGACCAGAAGAAATACCCCGACCGCGTGAAGGCGGCGCAGAAGAAAACCGGCGAGAAAGAGGCGATGCTGGTGGCTGCCGGCGAAATCGGCCGTACCCCGATCATCGCCGCCGCGCAGGACTTTTCCTACATGGGCGGCTCGATGGGCATGTTCGTGGGCAATGCCATCATTGCCGCGGCCGAGGAAGCCGTGAAGCTGGGCCGCCCGCTGGTCCTGTTTTCCGCCGCCGGCGGCGCCCGCATGCAGGAAGGCATCCTGTCGCTGATGCAGATGCCGCGCACCACCGTGGCGGTGCAGATGCTGAAAGAGGCTGGCCTGCCCTATATCGTGGTGCTCACCCATCCGACCACCGGCGGGGTGACCGCCTCCTATGCGATGCTGGGCGATGTCCACATCTCTGAACCAAACGCGCTGATCTGCTTTGCCGGCCCGCGGGTGATCGAACAGACCATCCGCGAGAAGCTGCCGGAGGGTTTCCAGCGCGCCGAGTACCTGCTGGACCACGGCATGCTCGACCGGGTGACCCCGCGCACCGAGATGCGTGAAGAACTGATCAGGATCACCCGCATGCTGATGGGCCTGCCGCCGCAGGTGGTGGGCGACCTGCCTTCTCCGGAAGAAGAGGCAGCCAAGGCCGCAAATGCGCCGGCCGATGGCGTTCCTAGTGAAGAAGCTGCCGAGTAACTTCGATTAAATAACCATGCCTGGCCGAAGGCCGGGCAGCGCGCGTCCCGCCTCCTCACAGGGCGGGACGTTTGCATATTAAAGACCCTGAGACCCCTGTTGCCAGAGAGCCTGCCATGACACAGACCTCCGACGCGATCCTCGCCCGCATGATGGCGCTGCACCCCAAGATCATCGACCTGACCCTGGACCGTGTCTGGCGGCTGCTGGAGGCGCTGGACAACCCGCAGAAAAAATTGCCGCCGGTGATCCATCTGGCCGGCACCAATGGCAAGGGCTCGACTCAGGCGATGATCCGCGCGGGGCTGGAAGGCATGGGCAAATCTGTGCACGCCTATACCTCGCCGCATCTGGCGCGGTTCCACGAGCGGATCCGGCTGGCAGGGGAGCTGATCTCCGAGGCGCATCTCACCGAAATCCTGGATGAGTGCTACGCTGCCAACAAAGGTGAAAACATCACCTATTTCGAGATCACGACAGTTGCAGGCCTCTTGGCCTTTGCCCGCAGCCAAGCGGATTACACGCTGCTGGAGGTGGGGCTGGGCGGCCGACTGGATGCGACAAACGTGATTACGCCTGAGCTGTCGGTGATCACGCCGGTTTCGATCGACCACGAGCAGTTCCTGGGTGACACGCTGGCCAAGATCGCTGGCGAAAAAGCAGGCATCATCAAGCGCGGCGTGCCGGTTGTGGTCGGACCGCAGCCGGAAGAGGCGATGGAAGTCATCGAGGCCACCGCTGCCCGCCTCGGCGCGCCGGTGATTGCCTATGGCCAGCACTGGCATGTGCACGAAGAGCACGGCCGCCTGGTGTTCCAGGACGAAAACGGCCTGCTTGATCTGCCGCTGCCCGCGTTGCTGGGCGCGCATCAGATCCAGAACGCCGGCGCAGCATTGGCTGCCCTGCGTCACCTGGGCGCTGACGAGGCTGCCTGCGCAGCGGCGATGAAAAATGCCGAATGGCCCGCACGCATGCAGCGCCTGAAGACCGGCCCGCTGGTTGAGGCGGCAGGCGAGGCGGAGCTTTGGCTCGACGGCGGCCATAACGCGGCGGCCGGCATCGCTTTGGCGGATGTGCTGGCGAAATTGCCCAAACGCCCCACGCATCTGATCTGCGGCATGCTCAACACCAAGGATGTGACGGGCTACATGGCTCCGCTGGCGCCGCAGGTTGCCAGCCTCACCGCGATCTCGATCCCGGACGAGATCAACACGCTGAGTGCCGAAGACACCGAAGCTGCTGCCAAGACTGTTGGCATCGAAGCCGCAACAGCGGAAAACACCCAAGAGGCCCTGGAGGCCATCCTTGCAAAGGACCCGCAGGCCCGGATTCTGATTTGCGGTTCGCTTTATCTGGCGGGCCATATCCTGCGCGAAAACGGCTGAGCCCTCTGGCGCCGGGGGCGCTCCCGCCCGCTTGGGACCTGACGGTCCCCGCTGGTTGGGCCCGGCGCCGCTGACGCGGCGCGCCTCCAGCTTCTTTCTGGTCCGAAATACCCGGGGGTGAGGCCAAAGGCCGAGGGGGCAGAGCCCCTTACCCCGTCTGTCCCCAATCCTTGTCCTGCATCTCGCGCAGGCGCGAGGCGGTGCGTTCGAACTCAAACGTGCCTTCGCCCTCGACATAGAGCATTTCGGGCTGCGCCGCCGCTGAACAGATCAGCCGCACCCGGGCCTCGTACAATGCGTCGATCAAGGTCACAAACCGCTTGGCCTCGTTGAAGTTGTTGCGGCTGAGGCGCGGGATGTCTTCCAGCACCAGCACCTTCACCTCCCCAGCGATGGCCAGATAGTCGCCCGGCCCCAGCATCTTGCCGCATAGGTCATAAAAGCTGGCCCGCGCGACGCCGTTGCGGAAGGCGGGCAGGGTCACTTCGCGGCCCTTCACCTCCAGCGTCAGCGGCTGTGCCGGGCCGCCTGAAAGGTCCTGCCAGATCGCGCGGATCTGCGCGCGGGCCTCTGCATCGACGGGGGCAAAATAGACCTGAGCACCGGTCAGCCGGTGCTGGCGGTAGTCGATGGGGCTGATCATTTCATGCACATCCATCTGCGCCTTGATCAGGTCGATGAAGGGCAGGAACAGCTGCCGGTTCAGCCCGTTCTTATAAAGATCATCCGGCACCCGGTTGGAAGTGGTGATCACGGTGACCCCGGCCTCGAACAGCGCCTCGAACAGGCGGCCGACGATCATCGCGTCAGTGATGTCGGTGATCTGCATTTCGTCAAAGGCCAGCAGACGCACGGACTCGGCAACCGCCTTGGCCACCGGGGCCAGCGCGTCCTCAACCTCGTTCTGGCGCGCCTCATGCATCTGCACGTGGATTTCCTGCATGAAGGCGTGGAAATGCACCCGGCGCGAGGGGATGTCTTTCAGGCTGTCCACGAACAGGTCCATCAGCATCGACTTGCCGCGCCCGACCCCGCCCCAGAGGTAAAGCCCTTTGACCTGCTCAAATTCCGCCCGCCGGAAGAAGCCGCGTTTCACCGGCGGCGCCTTGAGGCCTTCGGCGATACGGTCGAAATGGGGAAGGACGGCTTCCTGGGCCGGGTCGGGCTTCAATTCGCCCGCGTCGATCTTCTGCCGGTACAGCGTGCTCAAATGGGTCATGGCCAAGGGATAGCGCGGGGCGCGGGGGATGGAAAGCACTGCCAGGAGCGGAGCAAAGGATTAGCGCAGGAAGAGTCTGCTGCGCAAAAGCGGCAGAGATACATCAAAATTTCTTAATGGTGCGCCCAGAATTCCTGATTTGACGCCGGCCCCGATATCCTTGAGGGTTGCCGGACTTGCCAGGAGAGACGCCATGGACCGTTCCGCGCCGCTGTTTACCCCCGTTCTGATCGTCGGCTGCATCATCATCATGGTGAGCTTTGCGGTGCGCGCCTCCTTTGGCGTGTTCCAGATCCCGATTGCCGAGGAGTTCGGCTGGCTGCGTTCCGAGTTTTCGCTGGCGATTGCGATCCAGAACCTGGCCTGGGGCATTGGGCAGCCGATTTTCGGCGCCATTGCCGAGAAGATCGGCGACCGCAAGGCGATCATCATGGGGGCCATCGTCTATGCCGCGGGCCTGGTGCTGAGCGCCTGGTCGACGACGCCGTTTGAGATGCAGTCTTACGAGTGGCTGGTCGGCTTTGGCATTGCGGGCACCGGGTTTGGCGTGGTGCTGGCGGTTGTGGGGCGGGCGAGTTCCGACGAGAACCGGTCAATGTCGCTGGCGATTGTCACCGCGGCGGGATCCGCTGGCCAGATCTTCGGTGCGCCGACGGCGGAATGGATGCTGGGCTTCCTGCCCTGGCAGACGATTTTCCTTGTGTTTGCGGGCGTTGTGCTAGCGCTGATTGCGCTGTTGCCGCTGATGCGCGCGCCAGAGGCCGCCAGCAAGGCAGAGCTGGAAGAGAGCATGGGCGCGATCCTGATGAAGGCGTTCAAGGATCCCTCTTACACGCTGATCTTCCTCGGCTTCTTCAGCTGCGGCTACCAGCTGGCCTTTGTCACCGCGCATTTCCCGGCTTTTGTCACTGAGATGTGCGGGCCGATCCAGCCGGGCGGGGCGCTTTATTCCATGGGGATCACCTCGACCTCGGCCTTGGGAGCGGTTGCGATCTCGCTGATCGGCGCGGCCAATGTCGGCGGCACGCTGCTGGCGGGGTATCTGGGCAAGCGCTATTCCAAGAAATACCTGCTGGCGGCGATCTATACCGGGCGGACGCTGGCGGCGGCGGCCTTTATCATGGTACCGATCACGCCGCTCAGCGTCATCGTGTTCTCGATTGTGATGGGCTCGCTGTGGCTGGCGACGGTGCCGCTGACATCAGGTCTGGTCGCGCATATCTACGGGCTGCGCTACATGGGGACGCTTTACGGCATCGTGTTCTTCAGCCACCAGCTGGGCAGCTTCCTGGGCGTGTGGCTCGGCGGGCGGATGTATGACGCTTATGGCGATTACACTTTTGTCTGGTGGATCGGCGTGGCGGTGGGCGCATTCAGCGCGATTGTGCATCTGCCGGTGAAGGAGCGGCCGCTGCGGGTGGCGGCGGCATAACGGCGGCGGCAGGGTTTGCGGCGGTCCGGGAAGCCGGGGCGCTGCCCCGGACCCCGGGGTATTTAGGACCAGAAAGAAGCAGAAACTGTGCTTTGACCTGAGGCTCAGTTCAGGCCGCGGCGGTGGTTTCTTGAGATGATCTCCAGCACCTGGTCGGTATGGGTGTAGGGAAGGCCGTGGCCGGCGCCTGCGATTTCTTCCTGGCGGATGGAACGGGCATGTTCGGCGATTCGCCCGGCCGTGTTCGGCGGGATCACTGTGTCCTCCTGGCCCCAGACCGCCAGCACCGGCACGCCGGCCTGGTGCAGGCGGCGGTGGTCGGCGGTGAAGTCCTCATTCAGGATGCCGCGCAGCGAGGCCAGGACTGCCGGGATGAAGCCGCGGTAGGCCAGTTCCTGCTGCTGCAGGCCGGCGATGCCGGGGACCGAGCTGGGCAGTTTGCGTTCCGCATTGGTGCCGCGGATGTGCAGCACGGGGTAGACTGCCTGCATCAGCCAGTCGCCGACGCCCGGCAGTTGGCGGACGGCCCGGGTCAGCCGGTCCGGGCTGCTGCCGAAGCCTGCAGGCGCCAGCAGGATGATCTCCCGCACACGCTCCGGGTGGGCCGAGGCGAAGGCGGTGGCGATGGCGCCGCCCATGGAATAGCCGATCAGGGTGAAGTCTTCGCCCACCTTCTGATCCTCCAGCAGCTCTTCCAGCTGGGCAAGGAAGAAGGCCCGGTCCTGCAGGCCTGCAGGGCGGTCCGAGTAGCCGCGTCCGTAGAGGTCGTAGCTCAGCACCCTGTAGCCCATGGCGGCCAGACCCTTGGCAACCCCGTCCCAGACAAAGGAAGGCGTGGTCAGCCCGTGCACGCAAACTGCAACAGGCCCGCGCAAAGGGCCGCTCCAGCGGTAATGGGTGAGACCGCCGGAGAGCTGCGCGAACTCTCCAGGCGCGGTCTGCCGCGCCTTGGCGTCCATTGGTTTGCGCAAGCGTTCCCGCAGCAGGGGAGCAAAGATCAGGATCAGAACAACGGCACTCAGCAACACAAACCAGCTCATTGCTTTGCCTTCCACTTTTGCAGGATATGGTGGCTGGTCATCAGGTCGAGATGGGCGCCGCCGCCGTTTTTGAACAGGGTGATCTGCGCGGAGTCGAAGGCAGGGAAGCTTTCCAGGCTGTAATAATCTGCCAGCACATCGCTGCGCCGGATTGTGCCTTCGGCGAGCGGGATCTTGAATTCACCGATGTGATCCAGGGTGGTGTCGAAACTGTCGCAGTAGATTTGCGCGCGGCGCAGGGCTTCATCGTCGGCCTCGCGCATGTCGGGGCGGTAGGCGCCGATCATGTTGAGGTGCTGGCCGGGGCGCAGCCACTCGCCCTTGATCACCGGGTTTGAGGACATGGTGCAGGTGACGATGATATCGGCAGCGCGTACAGCGCTTTCCAGGTCCGGCGCAGGTTTGGCGGCGGGGTGCTGCCGGCAGAGGTCTTCGGCTTTCGAAAAGGTGCGGTTCCAGACCCGGATTTGCGCCTGCGGAAAACCGGCGCCAAAGGCTTCGATCAGCGAGGCGCCGACAGTGCCGGCCCCGACGATCAGAATCCCGCGGGCCTGCGGATCGGCCAGCCTGAGAGCACCAAGCAGGCTGTCGCCCGCAGTCTTCCATTTGGTCACCAGGTGGAAATCCACCAGTGCCTCGGGCGTGCCGTCCAGATCTGAGTAAAGGCAGACCGAGCCGTTGATCATCGGTTTGCCCGCATCCGGGTTGCGCGGGAAGATGTTGGCGGTCTTGACCGCGATCCCCAGCCCATCGATCCAGGCCGAGCGGCTGAGCAGCGTGTCGGGATCGCGGTAGAGGAACGTGTCGCCGATTTCCGCCTTGGGAAGCTGATGGCTGGCGGCCAGGGCATCGGCAAAGCTGACCCAATCCAGCAATGCCTCGCCCTCTTCGAACCCGATGAATGGAATGCTCATATCTTGCGCTTAAACCTCCGCTGCGGACCGTCTCAGGCGGCCTCTTTTTGTGTCAGCAGCCCCTCCTGCACCAGCCGCGCGGCAAACGGAGCGGGGCTGGTGAACAGATGGGTCTGCCAGCCGCGTGCTTGCGCGGCATCGATGTTCTCGGGGCGGTCGTCGGTGAATAGAAGCCTGTCCGGCACTACCCCGGTTTCGCGTTCCAGAATGGCATAGATTTCCGGTTCTGGCTTGACCGTTTTCAAATGCGCGGAGACGAATGTGTGGTCAAAACCACGCAGGAAAGGATAGGCATCGCAGGCGGTTTCAAAGGTTTCAGCGCCGAAATTGCTAAGCGCAAAGACCGGAACCCCCTTGTTCTGCAGGGCCCTCATCAGACGGACAGAATGCTGTATTTCCTGCGGAACCATCTGCAGCCAGCAATCGTGCCACCAGCGGATTTGCTGGCTCCACTGCGGATGCTGCTCAGCCAGGGCGTAGATGGAGGCGTGAAAGGGGGCGCCGCGGTCGATCTCCAGATTGACGGGGTGCAGCGGAACTTCGGCAAACAGCTGTTTGCGGCGGGCTTCACCTATGCGGCTGTCGTAGAATCGTTCCGGCTCCCATTCAATCAGCACGCGGCCTATGTCAAAAACGACGGCTTCAATTGGCATAGGGTGGAATTCCTTGCGGTTCAGCCTGCCGACCGCGGCCGGGGGCGGGAGGGAGGATGCTGGCGGCGGGGTTTGCGCCAGACCGCCCCC
>NZ_JWLD01000039.1 GCF_000813725.1 Leisingera sp. ANG-Vp | reverse complement strand
CCGCCGGCACGTTCAGCGAGTCCCGCAAGGCCCGGGTCAGGCTCACCTCGCCGTAAAACTTGCGGGTGTAGTTCTCCGGGCACCATTGGCCGGAGCCAGGGATGTTCAGGCAGTATTTTGCGTCCAGCACCCGGTCGAGCGGCGAATAGCCCAGCTCCAGCGCCGTGGCATAGACAAAGGGCTTGAACGCCGATCCGGTCTGCCGCTTGGCTTGCGTCGCGCGGTTGAATACACCGGAGACCCGGGTCTTGCGCCCGCCCACCATGGCGCGCACCGCGCCGTCGGCGCTCATCACCACAATCGCGGCCTGCGCCTTGGAGCTTTTGCTCACCTTGGTGTCAAAGATGTGTTTCAGAGCTTCCTCGGCCGCCGCCTGCAGCCGCTGGTCCAGGGTGGTGCGGATCACCACATCCTCTGTGGTCTGATCGCCCAGGAAGTCCGGGATCGTGTCCATCACCCAGTCGGCAAAATAGCCCCCTGCCCGCGCCGCAGCCGCCTCGCTCAGCACCGCCGGGTTGTCCTGGTTCTGCTTCATTTCGGCGGTGGTGAGATACCCCTGCTCCTGCATCAGCCGCAGCACCGTGGCGGCGCGGTCCTGCGAGCGCTGCAGGTTGTTGGTCGGCGCCAGAGTCGAAGGCGCCGTCAGGAGCCCTGCCAGCATCGCGCCTTGCGCAGGGTTCAGCTGGTTTGCCGATTTGCCGAAATAACGCTGCGCCGCCGCCTCGGCACCATAGGCTCCACCGCCCATATAGGCACGGTTCATGTAGATCGAGAGGATCTCGTCCTTGCTGTACTTGGCTTCCATTGCCAGGGCAAAGATCGCCTCGGTGCCCTTGCGCCACAGCGAGCCCTTGCGGCAGTCGGCCTCATAGGCGCTTTCGCTTTTCCACTCGGACGGGTCATAGACCCGGCCCAGGCACAGAAGTTTCGCCGCCTGCTGGGTGATAGTGGAGCCGCCGTGGCCCGACAGCGGCCCTCGGCCCTCGCGCAGGTTGATGCGCACCGCGCTGGCGATGCCGCGCGGCGACAGGCCGAAATGGCGGTAGAAGCGTTTGTCTTCGGTGGCGACAATGGCGTTCTTCAGATGCGGTGAAACGGTATCCGCCGTCACCACCCCGCCGAACTGGTCGCCGCGCCAGGCAAAGACTTCGCCGCTGCGGTCCAGAAGAGTGACCGAACCGCGGGCCCGCCCGTCCAGATAGGCCGAAACCTCCGGCAGCTTGGCATACTGAAAAGCCACCGCCAGCCCGACCAGCAGGCAGACCACCATGCCGACGCGCCAGGTAAAGCCCCAGGCCAGCCGGAAGGCAAATGTGAAGGGCGCCAGCAGCAGGCCGATCAGCCCGCGTTTTTTTCGCACGGGCCTGGCGCGTGCCTTCTTGCGGGCAAACAGGCCGAACAGGCCCGGCTTTTTGGGTTTGCTCTTGCGTGCGGGTTTCTTGCGGGCAGGTTTCTTGGCAGCAGGCTTGCCCTTGCCGCTCGAAGAATAACGTTTTTCTGCCACCAGAGGCTTGCGCCCGGATCCTTGTGCCATCGTTTGTTCCTGCCCGGTTTGCCCGTTTGCCGCGACAATACTCTGCCTGCCGCGGTTTGTAGAGGGGGCAGAATCCGGACCTTTCCCCTTTGCCAGCTGGCCGGTTTTTAAGCGAAGCCGCCCAAAGGCGCAAAATTATTGTGCGCCCGCAGAAAGACGCGCGGATTCCTGCTGCCTTAGCGTTTGCACGACTCAAGGGAGCGGTTCTGCTGCAGGTGCACAATGCGTCGGCACGGGGCCGGAGCAGCGCGAAACCGGAAGGTGCACATATGAAAATGATCATTGCTGCCATCAAACCCTTCAAGCTGGACGAGGTCCGCCAGGCGCTGACTTCCCTGGGCGTAAGCGGGCTGATGGTCACCGAAATCAAGGGCTTTGGCGCCCAGGCAGGCCACACGGAAATCTACCGCGGAGCCGAATACGAAGTGAATTTCGTCCCGAAACTGAAGCTGGAGCTGGTGGTGCCTGCGGACCTCGCCGAACAGGCCGTCAGCGTCATCTCTGAAACCGCCCGCACCGGCAAGATCGGCGACGGCAAGATTTTTGTTCTGGATGTGGAACAGGCCGTGCGGGTGCGCACCGGCGAAACCAATCTCGAGGCGCTGTGACGGCGCCCGGCATGGAGGAAAGACCTATGAAGACCCTGAAACTCCCCCTCATGGCGCTGGCCCTGGCCGCGCTGCCGGGCCTGGCGCTGGCCCAGGACGGCCCTGCCCCCGGTGTAAATCCTTCGACCGACACCGTGTTCATCCTGAACTCGCTCCTGTTCCTGGTGGGCGGCTTCCTGGTGTTCTGGATGGCCGCAGGCTTTGCCATGCTGGAGGCGGGCCTGGTGCGTTCCAAGAACGTCACCATGCAGCTCACCAAGAACATGGCGCTGTTCTCGCTGGCCGCCGTGTTCTACTGGCTGATCGGCTATAACCTCATGTATCCGCTGGGCAATTGGTCGATGGACGGCATCCTGTCCGGCGTCTTTGGCCCCGGAGTGCTGGAGGCTGTCGGGATCTCCGCAGAAGGCGCGGATGACTATTCCTACGCCTCCACCGGCTCGGATTTCTTCTTTCAGCTGATGTTCTGCGCTGCCACCGCCTCGATCGTCTCCGGCACCCTGGCCGAGCGCATCAAGCTGTGGCCCTTCCTGATTTTCACCATCGTGCTGACTTCGGTGATCTACCCGATCCAGGCCAGCTGGAAATGGGGCGGCGGCTTCCTGGAAGAGATGGGTTTTCTGGATTTCGCAGGCTCCACCGTGGTGCATTCCGTGGGCGGCTGGGCGGCGCTGACCGGCGCGCTGATCCTGGGTCCGCGCATCGGCAAGTACAAGGACGGCAAGACCATTCCGATGCCCGGCTCCAACCTGGCTCTGGCGACGCTTGGCACTTTCATCCTGTGGATGGGCTGGTTCGGCTTCAACGGCGGCTCGCAGCTGGCAATGGGCTCGGTGGGTGATGTGGCCGATATCTCGCGCATCTTTGCCAATACCAATGCAGCCGCGGCCGGCGGCGCAGTCGCAGCTCTGGTCCTGACCCAGCTTCTGTTCAAGAAACCGGACCTCACCATGATCCTGAACGGCGCGCTGGCCGGCCTGGTCGCGATCACTGCCGAACCGCTGACCCCTGGCCTGGGCCTGGCCACCCTGATCGGTGCCATCGGCGGCGTGATCGTGGTCTTTGCGGTGCCGTTCCTCGACAAGCTGCAGATCGACGACGTGGTCGGCGCCATTCCGGTTCACCTCTTCTGCGGCATCTGGGGCACTGTTGCCGTGGTGCTCTCGAACCCGGACGCCACCCTGCTGAAGCAGCTGACCGGCATCGCCGTGGTGGGTGTCTTCACCGTCGCAGCTTCTGCCGTGGTCTGGGTTGCCCTGCGTGCCACCACCGGTATCCGGGTCGAAGAAGACGACGAGGTCAACGGGCTCGACATGGCGGAGCTGGGTATGGAGGCCTATCCCGAGTTCTCGCCGAGCTGAACCGCAGTACCAAAACAGACAGCGGCGCCCCATCCGGGCGCCGCATTTCGTTAGAGCGGGAGGCTCCCGCCAGTTGATCGATCATCAAAGATGATCTCCGCCTGTTGGGCCAAGCGCCGCTGGCGCGGCGCGAGCCCCGGCCTCAGCCCTGCGGGACAACAATAACCTTGGGCGCCTTCTGGTCGCGGTAGTCGCGGCGGTCCTCGGCGCGGTCCAGGTGGTCCTCCACCACATCCCACACGCCGGTGTCCACGGCCTCGTCGCGGCGGTTCTCACGGCGGTCCGCGCGGTTTTCCACCCGGTCGATCACTTCGCCATTGGCAGCAAAGGCGGGGGCGGCCAGCGGCAGGGCAACGGCGGCGGAAAGGATCAGGGCAAGCGCGGATTTTGCGAGGGTCATTTCAGGTCTCCTAGGCTGTGTTACTCGTGACTTCCGCAAGCACAAACGCGGGTTCCCGGCTCTTCCGTCGCCGGGTTTCAGGTGACCAAACGTCAAGCAGGAGATTTTCTTTCCCGCGGTCCAGAGGCGTCTCAACAGCCATCCGCACCGCGGCAGCGGTGCCACGCCCAAGCCTGCAAGGGTCTTGGCGCAGCCAAGGCACGCAGCCAGGCGCGGGAGCTCCCCCTCTCCCCTTCCGCTTGCTCCGGAAACAAAAAACGCGCCCGCAAAGGGGCGCGTTCCAGAAATTCACTCTGCTTCAGGCTCAGACGCCGGCGTCGACAATCGCCTTGGCCAGGATCGGCACGGTCTGAGCGTTGAGGCCCGCAATGTTCAGGCGGCTGTCGCCGACCATGTAGATACCATTGTCCGCGCGCATCTTCTCGACAAGCTCTGGCGTGGTGCCCAGGAGCGAGAACATGCCGCGGTGCTGGGCGATGAAGCCAAAGCGGTCCGAGCCGGTCAGACGCTGCAGTTCATCCGCCAGTTGCTGGCGCAGGCCCAGCATGCCGAGGCGGGTTTCCTCCAGCTCGGCCGCCCAATCGGCGCGCAGGGCGTCGTCGTTCAGGATCATGGTCACCAGTCGCGCGCCATGGTCCGGCGGGAAGGAATAGTTCTGACGGTTCAGGAACGCCAGGGTGCCCTGGTTCAGCGCTTGCGCGCCCGCATCATTGGAGACCGCCATCAAGAGGCCGGTGCGCTCGCGGTAGATGCCGAAGTTCTTGGAACAGCTGGCGGCAATCAGCGTCTCGGGGCAGTTGGAGGCAACCAGGCGCACGCCCAGCGCATCCTCTTCCAGACCGTCGCCAAAGCCCTGATAGGCGATGTCGATCATCGGGATCAGGCCGCGCTCGTTCAGCAGCGCGATGACTTCTTTCCACTGCACCTCGTTCAGATTGGCGCCGGTCGGGTTGTGGCAGCAGCCGTGCAGCAGAACCACGTCGCCTTTGTTCGCACCCTTCAGGTCTTCCATCATGGCATCGAAGTTCACACCGCGGGTCTCGCGGTCGAAGTAGCGGTAGACCACGGTTTCAATGCCGACGTATTTCAGGATAGACACATGGTTCGGCCAGGTCGGGTCCGACACAAACACCCGGGCTAAGGGGTTGGCCATCTTGATCAGCTCAAACGCCTGGCGCACAGCGCCGGTGCCGCCGGGAGTGGCCGCAGCGGCGATATTGCCACGGGCAACCGCATCGCCCAGGATCAGCTTGATCATAGCGTCGCCATAGGCCGGATCGCCTGCCAGGCCGACATAGGCCTTGCTGGTCTGCTCTTCCCACAGCTTGTGCTCAGCCGCCTTGATAGCGCGCATCACCGGGGTGACGCCTTCGGCGTTCTTGTAGACGCCGACGCCAAGGTCGATCTTGTCCGCGCGCGGGTCGTCGCGGAACATCTGCATCAGCGCCAGGATCTTGTCGGCGGGCTGGGGTTTCAGGGTCTCGAACATCAGTTCTCTCCGGTAGCAACGGGAAGGGTCGGGAAGGCACCCCATTCCACCCAGGACCCGTCATAAAGCGCATGGTCGGACTTGCCGGCCCGCTCCATGGCGAGGCTGAGGATGGCGGCGGTGACACCCGAGCCGCAGGAAGTAATTGCAGGTTTGTTCAGATCGACGCCGGCGGCCTCGAAGGCGGCGCGGATGCCCTCGGCATCCTTCATGGTGCCGTCCGCATTCAGCACCTGGCCAAAGGGCACATTCTTGGAGCCTGGGATATGGCCTGCGCGCAGGCCCTCGCGCGGCTCCGGCGCATCGCCGCGGTAGCGTTCGGCAGAGCGGGCGTCGATAATCTCATGGTCGCCCAGCTTGGCGGCGGCAGAGACCTGGGTCACGTCGCGCACCATGTGGTTTTGCACCCGCACCGTCATATGGCGGTCGCGGATCACCGGCGGCAGGTCCTCAACCGGGTGGCCTTCGGCCTGCCACTTGGGGAAGCCTCCGTCCAGCACCGCAATGTTGGTCTGCCCCATCAGCCGGAACAGCCACCAGACGCGAGCCGCCGAGAACAGGCCGGCACCGTCATAAACCACCACTTGGTGGCCGTCGCCCACACCCATCGCCCGCAGGCGGGACATGAATTTCTCAACTGGCGGCACCATATGCGGCAGGTCCGAGCGGTTGTCGGAAATATCGTCAATGTCAAAGAAGCGCGCGCCGGGGATATGGGCGGCCTCATACTCCGCCTTGGCGTCCCGGCCTTGCTGCGGCAGATACCATGACGCATCCAGCACCCGAAGATCCGGGTCCTTCAGATGGGCGGCCAGCCAGTCTGTGGAAACGAGTGTCTTCGGATCGTCCTGCATCAAAGCTTCTCCCTCTCTGTGCATGCGCCATGGGTACATCCGGCAGCACAGCGGTGCAAGGTATCGCGGCCCTCTACCTGCGGTTACAAAAATCTTGCGGGCCTTTTGCGGAGCGGTAATAACAAGGGTCACCGTTTCAGCACGTTCCCGCAAAGGTTTATTGCATGCCCCGTCTCCGTCATTTCCTTGCAGCCCTTCTGACAGCCAGCGGACTGATGCTACCGCAAGCGGCACTGGCAGATTGCGTGGAGATTGGGGAAACATGTATCGATAACAATGATTTAAAGGCAAAGATCCGGATCGGAGAGCACACTCCGGACTTGCAGGAGATAGCGCAGTTCCGCCAGCTTACCGAACTCACGCTGCTGGCCGATTTGCGCTACGAGGAACCGCTGGACCTTGCTCCGCTTGCCGCCCTGCCCAACCTGGAAAGGCTGGCACTGGTGAGCATTCACGCCCCGGATCTGGCACCGCTCACCCGGCTGCCGGAGCTGAAGCGGCTGAGCCTTGATTCTGTCAGCGCCCCTGATTTTTCGCCGCTGGCCAGCCTGACCGGACTGGAGCACCTGTCGGTCTGGGGCATCGAAGAGGTCACCGACCTCGGCTTTCTGCACGGCTTCACCCGGCTGCAAAGCCTCAATATCGCCGATTCCGGGGTCACCGACCTGACCCCGCTGGACGGCCTGGAGAGCCTGGAAATCTTTCTGGCCTTCAACACCCAGGTCTCGGATCTGAGCCCGCTGGCGGCTGCCAACCTGCGGGTGGCCTGGATTTCCAACTGCCCGGTTGAAAGCGTCGCCGCATTGGCGGCCTCGGAGCGGCTGGAGATGCTGCGCGCCGACGGAACCCGGCTGCAAAGCCTGGAGGGGCTGCAGAACAAGCCGCTGCTGCAAACCCTGATCCTTTCCGACACAGACATCGCCGATCTGAGCCCGATTGCCGGCGCTATCAGCCTGACAGAACTGGAGCTGGACGGCACCGGCGTAAGCGACATCGCCCCGCTGTCCGGCCTGGAGGCTCTGCGCAAACTGACTTTGAAAGGCACCGCCATCACCAGCCTCTCGCCGCTGGCGGGCAAAAACCTGCGCGAACTGTCTGTCACCGATACTGCCGTTTCCAGCCTGGATGCAGTGAGGGACATGCAGGAGCTGTGGGATTTCAGCATTTCGGGTACAGCCGTCACCGACCTGTCCCCGTTGAGGGGCCTGAAAAAACTCTCCATTCTGCGGGTAATCGGCCTGCCGGCTGAAACGCTCCGCCCGCTGCTCGATGTCGAAAACCTGCGCATCGTCTTCGCAGGGCCGGATCTGGACAGCCACAAGCGCCTTCTCGGCAAAGAGAAAATCGCCGCTTACATCGCCGGCACACAGTAACGCCGCAGGCAGGAACCAGCGCCGGCGCCAAAGCTGCGCAGTAAATGCGGTTGACGATAACCTCCCCCAGAGGATACGTCCTGCCTAGAGCAACCAAACCGGGCAGTGTAAATGCGGGCAGGTATAAGCAGATGGCTGGTGGCGCTGAATATCGCGCTGTGCCTTGCCGTGGCTGCCTGGAGCCTGAAGGTGCCGCTGCGCCATGACCCGGGCCAGGCTCTGATCCAGCAAAGCATCGCCGAGCAGGCGGCCGAACACGGCCACGCTCATGGCGAGGCAGCAGATCTGCTGTGGAGCCAGCACGGCCACAGCCATGACGCCGCCGACCACGATCACAACTCAGCCCTGACACCTGCCCTTGGCGGGCTGCATTTGCAGATCCCTGCAGCAGACCGTCATCAGGCGGCAGGCCCGGGCTTTGCCCCTCCCCCCCTGTTCGCAATCGAGCACCCTCCGCGCGTCTGGATGTCCTGACAAACCCTCAGAACATATCCAAACCAACGGAGCATTTTCATGAACTCTGCCCCTTTCGGCAGGCCCAAGCGCCATGCGCGCCGGGGTCCTGTCCTGGTGGCGGCCCTGGCGCTGATCTTCAGCGCCACGATGGCGGCTGCCCATAACGTCACCCCCGGCGATGCCGGCTATATTCAGGAGATCTGGGGAGTAAAGCTGATCCCCTTCATGTATCTCGGCGCCAAGCATATGGTCACCGGCTACGACCATATCCTGTTCCTCTTCGGCGTGGTCTTCTTCCTCTACAAGATGAACCACGTGGCCATCTATGTAAGCCTGTTTGCCCTTGGCCATTCCACCACGATGCTGCTGGGCGTCTGGTTCGGCTGGAACGTCAACGCCTATCTGATCGACGCCATCATCGGCCTGTCGGTGGTTTACAAGGCGCTCGACAACCTCGGCGCCTTCCAGCGCTGGTTCGGGGTGCAGCCCAATACCAAGGCGGCGACGCTGATCTTCGGCTTCTTCCACGGGCTGGGGCTGGCAACCAAGATCCTCGACTACGACATCGCCTCCGACGGGCTGCTGGCAAACCTCCTGGCCTTCAACATCGGCGTCGAGATCGGCCAGGTGCTGGCGCTCTCGGCCATCCTGATCGGGATGAGCTGGTGGCGCCGCACGGACAGCTTCTGGCGCCATGCCTATACCGCAAACGTTGTGATGATGACGGCCGGTTTTGTGCTGATGGGATATCAGCTGACCGGCCTTGCCCTCTCCCTCTGATCACAGGACTTTACCAATGTACAATGCAGACAAACCCAAAGCCGAAGACCTGCCCACCCCGGAAAAACTGGTGAAATCCACCGTGATCGCCGCAGTCTCCGCCGCCGCGATCCTTGTCACCGTGGTGCTGCCTTCGGAATACGCCATCGACCCCACCGGCATCGGCCGCCTGCTGGGCCTCACCGAGATGGGCGAGATCAAGAATCAGCTGGCTGAGGAAGCCGAAGCCGATCAGCAGGCCGCTGTCTCCCCTGCCGGCGGCTTCATGAGCCTGTTCGTCTCCAGCGCCCAGGCGCAGGGGGCCCCGGCCTGGCAGGATGAGTTCTCCTTCACCCTCACCCCCGGCCAGGGCGTTGAATGGAAACTGGCGATGGACAAGGACGCGGAGGCGGTCTTTGACTGGTCAGTCTCCGAAGGCGTGGTGAACTACGACCTGCACGGCGACGGCGGCGGCAATTCGATCTCTTATGAAAAAGGCCGCGGCGTGCCAGGAGCAACCGGTGTGCTGAAGGCAAAGTTCACCGGCAGCCACGGCTGGTTCTGGCGCAACCGCACCAGCAGCGACGTGACAGTCACCGTCCGCCTGCGCGGAGCATACAGCAGCGTCAAGCAAACCTACTGACCTGAAAGCACCATGCCCGCGGCCAGACCCGCGGGCATATTCTTTGGCGCTACGCCACCACCCGCAGCCGCGGTGCTTCACCCATCCCCGCCGCCTGCCCGGCAGAAAACCGGCTGGCAAAGGCCAGCCCGGCCCGGATCACATGCGGATCCATCAGCCCGCAAGTCACATCCGCAACCGCCTCGCGCGCCTGCGCTGTCTGATCCCGGCGCATGTGATGCAGCATCCGCAGCAGCGCGGCTTCATCCCCGGTCGCCATCCCGCGCTGCTCCATATCCAGGGAATCGATGAACCGGAACTTGTCCTCCCGGCTTTCCAGCACCGCCCGCGCCAGCTTCATCAGCGACTGTGCCACAGGCAGGCCCACCGTCTCGCCCCAGCGCTCCGCGGCCACCGCATAGGCGTGCTGCCAGGCCTGGCTGTCCGGCCGCTCATAACTCAGAAAAAACTGCCGCAGCACCGGCAGCAGGCCCTTTTCAAAACCATCAAACCCATGCGCAGCCAGCGCGGCCTCAGACAATCGGGCGCTCATCCGCGTCTCCCATACCGAATTCCGGACAGCAGGCGGGCTGTCCTCTCCGACCGGGCTTGATTCAAAGGCGAATCTGCTGGGCGACGAATATCTGACTTATTAAATCAGGCAATACAACAAGCCATTTCGAAACCATGGCCGCCACGGCAAGACCCTGCGGCAAGCGCAGCCCCCCTGCTTCTTTCTGGTCTCAAATACCCCGGGTGAATTGGCCGCAGGCCAAGAGGGCAGCGCCCTCTTCTCCTTACCTTGCGTCCTTCAGCAGCCGCTGCTTCTGGCGCCCCCAGTCGCGCTTGGCCTGGGTTTCACGCTTGTCATGCAGCTTCTTGCCCTTGGCTATGCCGAGTTTGATCTTGGCGCGGCCGCGATGGTTGAAGTAGATCACCAGCGGCACCAGGGTCATGCCCTTGCGCTGGGTCAGATTCCACAGATCCGCCAATTCCTTCTTGGACACCAAAAGCTTGCGGCGGCGGCGCTCTTCATGTTTGAAGACTTTGGCCTGCTCGTACGGCGGAATGTAGGAGTTCACCAGCCACAGCTCGCCGTTTTCCACCGCAGCATAAGAATCCGCAATATTGGTGCCATTGCCGCGCAGCGCTTTGACCTCGGACCCCTCCAGTGCAAGACCGCATTCGATATCGTCCTCGATCGCATAATCGAAGCGCGCCCGCCGGTTCTCGGCGATCACCTTGTAGTTGGGGTCTGATGTCTGCTTCTTCTTGGCCATGGGCGGCAGATGTAAGGCGGCGCGGCGGCGGGCGCAAGACAGGGTTACGGTTTACGGCTGCGCAGCAGTGTAAAGACGCCACTGCCAACGATGACCGCGCTGCCGATCAGGGTCAGCGCATCGGGACGCTCGCCGAAAATCAGCACCCCCAGCACCATGGCAAAGACCAGGCGCGTATAGCGGAAGGGTGCAATCACCGAGATCTCCCCCGCCCGCATCGCGCCCGACAAAGCGTTATAGGCAATGACACCGATCACCGTGGCCGCGGCTATGTCCAGCCAGTTGCGCGGCGCAGGCCAGACCGCGCCGCCAGTCCAGCCCAAGGCGATCCCCCCGGCAACCACCAGCATGGCAAAGCCAAGGAAGCCTAGCTGATTGTTGCTCATGTCCTTGGGCGCGGCCCGCGTGGCCAGATCCCGGCCCGCAAACCCCAGCGTGCCCGCAACCGCGAACAGCGAAGCAGGTTCAAACCCGCTCACCCCCGGCCGCAGGATCAGCAGCACCCCGGCGAAGCCCAAGCCAATCGCCAGCCAGCGCCGCCAGCCCACGGTCTCGCCAAAAAACACCACGGCACCCGCAGCCACGACCAGAGGCGTTGCCTGCAGAATGGCCGAGGCGGAGGACAAAGGCGTCAGCGCAATCGCCAGCGTGTAGCACAGCCGCCCCGCGACCTCAGCCAAGGAGCGCCACAGCATCGGGCGCGTGCCAAAGCCCGGGTGCCAGGGAGCGTGACCCTGCGCACGCGCCATCGCAGCAAAGATGACCATGCCGCCAAGGCCGAAAAGGATCAGGATCTGCCCCACCGGCAGGGTGAGGGCCGCGGATTTGATGAACATGTCTTCCAGCGCAAAAGCCGCCATGGCCAGCACCATCAGAAGGCTTCCGCGCAGCGTGTCCATCTCCGGCTCCAAATCCCATAAACTCAATGACTTGGGCAAGTGGTAGGCGGCCCGCCAGGGAGACACAAGGGACAGCGGTCAGTCCCGCTGCGTCAGAATGGCCTGCCGGTAGTGATGCATGTTGAGGAAGGACGCCCCGGTTTCCACGCTGCGGTAGCCATGCGGCTGGTCGGCAGCAAAGCGCAGCCCCTGCCCCGGCTCCAGCGCCACCCATTCACCGTTGCGCAATACCTCCATGGACCCATTCAGCACATAGACTTCCTCGGTCACGCCGGTGTCATGCGGCTGCGACTGGTGGCTTTGGCCGGGCTGCAGCGTCACCTGAAAGGTTTCGGCCCCCAAGAGCGGATCAAAGGGAAAGACAATCTTCACCGCGATGCTGCCCGGAAACTGAACGGTCTCGTAAACACCGGTGGCAGCGCTCACCGGCCGCGCGGCCTCGCCCAGCAGGGCGGTCAGCGGCAGGTGGAACCCTTTGGCGATCTTCCACAGCGTGGCAATCGTCGGGCTTGATTCGCCGCGCTCGATCTGTCCCAGCATCGCCTTGCTGACACCCGTCGCCTCGGCTGCCTTGGACAGGCTAAGCCCAGCCGCCGCGCGGATTTCCCGCAGATTCAGGGTGATGCCGTCTTCACTCATTTCCGCTGCCTGTCCATGGTCCTGCAAAAAACTCTTGTGCGTTATAACGCACGGATTGTAGTGTGCGCTATAACGTACAAAACCCCTACCCGATCCGGCGCCAGAGGAAAACCCGCATGCTCAAGGATCTGAAGCTTTCGCATATCGTCTCCGGTGCCGTCGCGGTGCTGGTTGGTTATACCGGCTCGGTCGCCATCATCTTCCAGGCGATCGAAGCTGTCGGTGCAACACAGTCCCAGGCCAACAGCTGGATGCTGGTGCTGGGGCTTGGCATGGGGCTCACCTGCCTGATCCTGTCGCTGATGTACCGGATGCCGATCCTGACCGCCTGGTCGACCCCCGGTGCAGCCCTTCTGGCGGTCAGCCTCAACGGGGTGCCGCTGGCGGAGGCCACCGGGGCCTTCCTGTTCTGCGCTGTCCTTCTAACCCTCACCGGGGTCACCGGCTGGTTTGCCGCCCTGTCGCGGCTGATCCCTGCCAGCCTCGCCAGCGCCATGCTCGCGGGCATCCTGTTTCCCTTTGTGCTGGCCGCCTTCGCCTCGCTGCAAACGGACACTGCATTGGCCGCCATCATGGGCTTCACCTTCCTCTTGGGCCGCAAGCTGCTCCCCCGCTTCGCCATCCCGGCAGTGCTGGCAGCAGGCATCGCCTGGTGCGCAGGCACCGGAGCATTCGGCAGCCTGGAAGCGCTGGATCTGACCCTGGCGCGGCCTGAGTTCGTCATGCCTGCCTTCTCGCTGCCGGTGCTGGTCGGCATCGGCCTGCCGCTCTATATCGTCACCATGTCCTCGCAAAACATGCCGGGCGTAGTGGCGCTGAAGGCCTGCGGCTATGAAACACCGGTCTCTGCCAGTCTCACCGTCACCGGCCTGGCCTCGCTGGTCCTGGCGCCCTTCGGCGGCTTTGCCTTCAACCTCGCCGCCATCACCGCTGCCATCTGCGCAGGCCCGGAGGCAGACGAGAACCCCAAGACCCGCTATCTAGCGGGCGTGATGACCGGCGTGGTCTACATTCTCGTGGGCCTTGGCGGTGCTACAGTGATCAGCCTGTTCCTGATTGCACCCAAGGCACTGGTCGCGACCGTCGCAGGCCTCGCCCTGCTCTCGACCATCGGCAGCAGCCTGTCTGCCGCGCTGGCAGAACCGCAGGGGCGCGAAGCCGCTTTGATCACCTTCATGGTCACGGTCTCCGGCATCAGCTTTCTTGGAATCGGCGCGCCGTTCTGGGCGCTGGTGCTGGGGCTGGCGGTGAATCACTGGCTGAAGGCCCCCGCTGCCGCCCCGGCCCGCGCCTGACAGAGCCGCCGCAAAACAGAAACCGCCAACAAATTCCGGCGCAATCTGCGCCAAAATTACCGAACCACGCCCCGGCAGGTTGCCTTTATTGCGCAAATCGTGTGTTTGGGGTCAAATTCAAAGGGAAGCGCTCAGATGCCGATGTACCGATCCAGAACCTCCACCCATGGCCGCAATATGGCGGGCGCGCGCGGACTGTGGCGCGCAACCGGCATGAAGGACGATGACTTCGGCAAGCCGATCATCGCCATCGTCAACTCCTTCACCCAGTTCGTGCCCGGCCACGTGCACCTCAAGGACCTGGGCCAGATGGTCGCCCGCGAGGTCGAGGCCGCCGGCGGCGTCGCCAAGGAATTCAACACCATCGCGGTGGATGACGGCATCGCCATGGGCCATGACGGCATGCTCTATTCGCTGCCTTCGCGCGAAGTGATCGCCGACAGCGTCGAATATATGGTCAACGCCCATTGCGCCGACGCCATGGTCTGCATCTCCAACTGCGACAAGATCACTCCCGGCATGCTGATGGCCGCGATGCGCCTGAACATCCCGGCGATCTTTGTCTCCGGCGGCCCGATGGAAGCAGGCAAGATCGACATCGCCGACCTGGACATGAAGAAGATCGACCTGGTCGACGCCATGGTCGCGGCTGCAAATGACGATTTCACCGATGAGCAGGTTCAGCACATCGAAGAAAACGCCTGCCCCACCTGCGGCTCCTGTTCTGGCATGTTCACCGCAAACTCGATGAACTGCCTGGCCGAGGCCCTGGGCCTGGCGCTGCCGGGCAACGGCTCGACCCTGGCGACCCATGCCGACCGCAAGGGCCTGTTCCTGGAAGCCGGCCGCAAGATCGTCGAGATCACCAAGCGCCACTATGCCGATGAGGAAAAAGGCCTGCTGCCGCGCGAGATCGCGACCTTTGACGCGTTCGAAAATGCTATGAGCCTGGACATCGCCATGGGCGGCTCCACCAACACCGTTCTGCACCTGCTGGCCATCGCCAACGAGGGCGAGGTGGACTTCAACATGTCCCATATGGACGCGCTGAGCCGCAAAGTGCCCTGCCTGTGCAAAGTGGCGCCAAACACGGCCAACGTCCACATGGAGGACGTCCACCGCGCCGGCGGCATCTTCTCGATCCTTGGCGAACTCAGCCGCGCAGGCCTGCTGCACAACCACTGCAGCACCGTGCATTCCTCGACCATGGGCGAAGCGATTGCCAAGTGGGACATCAAGGTTGCCAACAACCCTGAGGCCGAAGAGCTGTTCAAGGCAGCTCCGGGCGGCGTGCGCACCACCCAGGCGTTCAGCCAGTCCAACCGCTACAAAGAGCTGGACAACGACCGTGAAAACGGTGTGATCCGCTCGAAAGAGCACGCTTTCAGCCAGGACGGCGGCCTTGCGGTGCTATTCGGCAATATCGCACTGGACGGCTGCATCGTGAAAACCGCAGGCGTGGACGCCAGCAACCTGACCTTCACCGGTACAGCCTATGTTTGCGAAAGCCAGGATCAGGCAGTGAATGACATCCTAACTGGCAAAGTGACCGAGGGTGACGTGGTGGTGATCCGCTATGAAGGCCCGCGCGGCGGTCCGGGCATGCAGGAAATGCTGTATCCGACCTCCTATCTGAAGTCCAAAGGCCTGGGTAAGAAATGCGCCCTCTTGACCGACGGCCGTTTCTCCGGCGGCACCTCGGGCCTGTCGATCGGCCATGTCTCTCCTGAGGCAGCTGAGGGCGGCACCATCGGCCTGGTGCGCCAGGGCGACAAGATCGAGATCGACATCCCCAACCGCTCGATCCATCTGGCGGTCTCCGACGAAGAGCTGGCAGCACGCCGCGAGGAGCAGGACGCAAAAGGCTGGAAACCCGCCGAGCCGCGCAAGCGCAAGGTTTCCAAGGCACTGAAGGCCTATGCGCTGCTGGCCACTTCAGCCGCCAAAGGCGCCGTCCGCGCGCTGCCTGACGAAGACTGAAGCGCGATACTCCCGAAGCTCCAGAACCCGCCGTGCCGCACACGGCGGGTTTTCTTTTGCGCTCTGCCGCTTGCGCTTGAGGCAGCCTCAGGTGCGTTGCAATCGCAAAGGAGCGTTCAGAGCAGCCCTGCCCCCGAACCGCTTTTCAGCAGAAATCGTGCTTTGGAAAAATCGCTCCCGCCCCCGCGGCAGCGTACTGGCTGCCGCCAGTTCGCCTTGCGGCGTTGGGCGTGGCGCCGCGCTGAGGCGCGGCGTGCCTCCGGCGGGGAGTATTTGAATCCAGAAAGAAGCAGAGCGAATACGCATCAGGCGCACCTGCGCCGCGTCAGCGGCGCCCGGCCCAAGGCTTTTGGCGCTGCATCTATGATGCGGCGGCAAGGCGCGGGAGAGCTGCCTTGCCTTATTCGCCTAGCTTCGCGTGCACCTCGTCCAGGTCGATCTCGCTCAGCGGCATCTTGTTGCCCGGGTTTTCGAAGTCGTATTTGAACAGCTCGAAATCGCGCTTGTAGATCTCGTAAACCAGATGCATCGACAGGTCGTCGAAATAGTCTTCGACCGGATGCGCGCGCTTGGGGCCGTGGCCTTCGCTTTCATTGAACCGCGGAATCGCAGCCAGGTCCACGGTATGCGGGGTTTCGATCGCGTCCAGCACGCCCTGCATCCCGTCGTTGAAGGCCTCGGTCCAGAAAATGCTGTCGTAGCGGCCGCCGTTGTGGATGAAGGTCGACACATGCCCCGACATTGCCGACCAATGGATGTCCGGATCCATCGGGCGGCGCCAGCGGATAGTGTCGCGCGCAAACAGCAGAAACCGGCGGAAGCTGGCGATCTGGTCGAATTCCTGCTTGCCGTCGTCGCCGCCGACCTCGATGCCGTATTCATAGGCGAGTTTAGGCACCAGGTTGCCGCGGTAGCGGCGGCCGTTGCGCTGGATGCCGCAGATCTTGTCGAAGAAGGACGAGAGAATGCGGGTATAAGGGTTGCGCACGCAGGTGAAGGCATAAGACCGGTGGCCGCGCACATTGCGGGTGATCGGACCCTGGCTGTGCTCCAGCGCCCATTTGTGAAGGCCGCCCTTGGCATCGTGGATGTCGCCGTCGAAGAATTCGCCGTGGTCGGAAAAATAGAGGATCTGCCCGATGGTCGAGCAGGCGCATTTCGGCACCACCCGGTAAACCACACTTTCACTTTCCGTCATCCAGGTGCCGGGGAACCCCATCCGCTGCCCTCTTCTTTCTGATGCGCCGTTACCCGCAGTCATCGCATATGTTTACCGAAACGGGAACTATCTGGTTTATTCGTGCCTAAAGGCCCCTTATCAAGGGAAACAATCAGACAAAACAAGGCAGTCCGTCCGCACTATGGCAAAAATCGCATATATTCTGCTCTGCCATAAAGACCCCGAGGCGATCATCCAGCAGGCCGAACGGCTGACGGCTGCGGGCGACTACATGTCGATTCACTTTGACGCGCGCGCGGCAGCCGAAGACTATCAGCTGATCCGCAGCGAGCTGGCCGACAACCCCAATGTCGCCTTTGCCCGCAAGCGGATCAAATGCGGCTGGGGCGAGTGGTCGCTGGTCGAAGCCACGATCTATGCCCTGCAGACCGCTGCTGAGGAGTTCCCCCGCGCCACTCATTTCTACATGCTGTCGGGCGACTGCATGGCGGTGAAGACGGCGGAATATGCCCACCGGTTCCTGGATGAGCACGACTGCGACTTCATCGAGAGCTTCGACTATTTCGAAAGCGACTGGATCAAGACCGGCTGGAAGGAAGAGCGGCTGATCTACCGCCACTGGTTCAACGAGCGCACCCAGAAGAAACGCTTTTACGCAATGTTCGAAGTGCAAAAGCGCCTGGGTCTCACCCGCGAGATCCCGGCCGACATCCAGGTGCAGATCGGCAGCCAATGGTGGTGCCTGCGCCGCCGCACCGTGGAGTGGATCCTGAATTTCATCCGCGAACGAAAGGATGTGATGCGGTTCTTCCGCACCACCTGGATCCCGGATGAGACCTTCTTTCAGACGCTGGTGCGCCATCTGATTCCGGAAAAGGAAATCGAGACCCGCACCCTCACCTTCCTGATGTTCACCGACTACGGCATGCCGGTGAACTTCCACAACGACCACTACGACCTGCTCTTGAGCCAGGACTTCCTGTTTGCCCGCAAGATCAGCTCCGAGGCCAAGGAACTGAAATCGCGGCTGGGGCGGCTTTACGCGGCGCAGGGCGTCGACTTCCAGATCTCCAACGAGGGCCGCAGCCTCTACAAGTTCCTGATCCAGCGCGGCCGCATCGGGCGCCGTTTTGCGCCCAGGTTCTGGGAGACCGAAAGCACTCTGGGCCGCGAGCGCGAGCTGCTGATTGTAATCTGCAAGAAGTGGCACGTCGCCAAACGGCTGCTGGAGCAGATCCGCCAGGTCACGAATATCCCGGCCATCGAATATCTGTTCAACGAAGAGGACACCCCGCTGCCTGACCTCGGCGGCATCCAGGCGGCGCTGATGAAGCGGACCCGCCACCGCCGGGCGCTGATGCGGATGCTGTTCGAATACTACGAGTCGGACCAGCTGATCATCTGCCTGGACCCGGGCGCTATCGAGCTGATGAACGATTTCCATTCGGACCGCTCCTCGACCCGTTTCCTGCAGATCGAATGCGATTTCACCGACGACTACCTGATCGGCCACGCCCGCCGTGTCGGTCTGGCGGGTGAGCGCACCTCTCAGCAAACGCTGGAGCGGCTGCTGCCAACGATCCGCAATGATATCGTTCATGAAGCCGACCGGATCCGCGATGCCGGTTTCAGCCAGCTGTTCCAGATGCGCGAAAGCAGCTCTCCCGAAGAAAATGCCGCCCAGCTCAGCGGCTTTCTTGGCCTGGCCGAGGACAAGACAAGGCAGATCGCCGAAACACACTACCTGTTTGCAGACTAACCCTCTGGCCACCGGCCCCGCTGTGTGAAAGTCTTCACAGACACAACCGGAAATCCGGTTATGTCTTGCGCCCTGGCCCGGGTTCCTGCCCCGGAGCTCAGACACCGGAAGGAAACAACGATGGCGGATCAGCCGGAGAAGAAAGCGGTCTTTCTGACCGGCAGCCTGATGGGGCATGTCACGCGCATGTCGCTGACGGCCAGCATCGGGCTGATGGCGATGTTTGCGGTCGACTTTGTCGACATGGCGTTCATTGCCATGCTGGGCAATGACGCTTTGGCTGCGGCTGTGGGCTATGCCGGCACGCTGCTGTTCTTTACCAATTCCATCAATATCGGGCTGTCGATCGCCGCGGGCTCGCTGGTGGCCCGCGCGCTTGGCGCCGGACAGCCGGATGATGCCCGCCGCAACGCCTCGAGCGTGGCCGTGATCGGAGCGCTAACCGGGCTGCTGGTGCCAATTCTGGTTCTGTCTTACCTCAATCCGGTCCTGGCGCTGCTAGGCGCCGAAGGCGAGGTGCTGCGGCTGGCAGCGCGCTATGTCACCATCATTCTGCCAACGATGTGGGTGATGGCGCTGGGGATGAGCGCCATGGCGGTGCTGCGCGCCCATGGCGATGCCCGGCGGGCGATGCTGGCGACGCTTTACGGCGGTGGCTTGAATGCGGTGCTGGACCCGATCCTGATCTTTGGGGTTGGGCTGGGGCTGGATGGTGCCGCCATAGCCTCGGTGCTGGCCCGGGTCTGCATGCTGATTGCTGCCCTATGGCCTGCAATCCGCGTGCACCAGGGCTTCATGCGGCCGTCTCTGCGGCAGATTGCCGGGGATATCCGCGCCATCCGCGCCATTGCGGTTCCCGCGGTGCTGACCAATGTGGCCACGCCAGTGGGCAGTGCCATTGTGATCCGCGAAATTGCCCAGTTCGGCACCGATGCGGTGGCCGGTATGGCAGTAATCGGACGGCTTATGCCGGTGGCGTTTTCGGTGATCTTTGCCCTCTCCGGCGCCATCGGCCCCATCGTCGGCCAGAATTTCGGCGCCCAGCTGTTTCCGCGCGTGCGCCAGGCCTTTCTGGCCGGCATCGCCTTTACCGCGATCTACACCCTGCTGGTGGCTGCAGTGCTGTTTGCCCTACGCGCCCCGATTGCCGATCTGTTCACCGCGACCGGTGAAACCCGCAGCCTGATCTACCTGTTCTGCGGTCCGCTGGCGCTGATGCTCTTCTTCAACGGGGTGATTTTTGTCGAGAACGCCAGCTTCAACAACCTCGGCCACCCGGTCTATTCCACCTGGATCAACTGGGGCCGCCATACGCTCGGCACCTGGCCGCTGGCGGTGCTGGGCGGCTATCTGGCCGGCGCGCCTGGGGTGCTTCTGGGGCAGGCTTTTGGCGGTATGATCTTTGCAGGCCTGGGCTTTATGCTGGTGCGCCGCGTGCTGTCACGGCTGGAGCAGCCCGCAGATGTCGATGCCTTTGCGCCGCAGAACCGGCTGCACGCGCTGCTGGGCCGCCGCAGCTGGTAGCCCTGAGACTTGCCCTCAGGCCGCGTCTTCGCTGCCTTTGAGGCTGACACCTTCGCAGCATTCCGAAGTCAGGAAACTGATCACGCTCTGCATCTGCTGATAGTTGGCGCGGTTGAAGACCTCGCGCCCCTGCCGCTCCTGCAGCACCAGCCCTGCATCCACCAGAGCCGACAGGTGGTGCGCCAGGGTCGAAGGGGCAATGCCCAGATGGGCGCCGATATCACTGACCCGCAGCCCCTCCTCTCCGGCCTTCACAAGCAGCCGGAAGATTGCCAGCCGGGCATCGTGGCCAAGGGCTGCAAGGGCGCGGGCATGGGAACTGGTAGCGGTCATGGCGGCAAGATACCGCGGCCACCGGCTGCGTCAACCGGCGCCCGGAGCGGCAGCCCCCCGTGTTACTGCAGCACAGGCACCGGTGAATGCGCGGCGATCCAGTCGAACACCAGGCTGGGCCCGCGCAGCTGGCTGGAATAGTCGCGGGACATGATGTAGCCCGCGTCGCTGCCGACCACATCGCCGGTGACCTGAACCAGCGAGCCGTTCTGCAGCACCCGGTCGATCAATCCCAGCCAGCCCAGGGCAATCCCGTCCCCTGAGACCGCCGACTGCACCACCATGTCGTAGTTGTTGAAGCTGATGTAGTTCCGCGACCGCTCGCCGGAAATACCAAGCGCATCAAACCATCCCTGCCAGGTCTGCCATTCCGCCGAGGCCGGCTTCGACAGGCTGAGAAGCTGCGCATCCAGCAGCTGAGCCGAGCTAGAGATCCCCCCATGCGCCGCCAGGTACGACGGGCTGGAGACCGCGGCAACCCGCTCCTGCAGCAGCATGACGTCCCCCTTCACCATGCTGTTGCGCGGCGCCACGTGGATCTTGATGTCGCAATCCTCGCCGTAATCCTCCGGCGGCACCTGCGCTGCCAGGATCTGGATCTCGATCTCGTCGCCCAGCTCGGCCCGCAAATGCGACAGCTGCGGCAGCAGCCAGAAACTGCAAAAGGCAAAATCCGCGGAAATCCGCACCCTTGGCCGCGATTTACGCTCCATCAGCGCGGATACCGAGTTGCCCATTTGCGTCATCGCCGGGCGCACCACGTTCAGAAGCCGCACCCCTTCGTTGGTCAGCGACACGCCGCGGTGCTCACGCCGGAACAAGGCAATGCCCAATTCCGTCTCCAACCCTTTGATTTTCTGGGAAACCGCCGACTGCGTCAGCCCCAGCGCCTCAGCCGCGCCGGTAAAGTTGCCATGCCGGGCCACCAGGTCGAACGCATGCAGCGCAACCAGGTTATAGCTCAGCTTCCTATTAAGGCTGCTAATGTCACTCATAAATTATTGCCTACTGCAAAAGGCCGATTTTTTATAACAAAAAATGCCCTGCGTAAGTTCTGCTAAGACCGCAGCCCCGGCGGTTTCAACCGGCAGAGCAGGGAAAACAGGGAAATTACATGTCAATCAAACCACCTTTAACGGATCTGCCGATCGGCACATCCGAAAGCGGATTTTACCGGGGCTTCAGCCAGATCGTCACCGTTTCCTCCAAACTGCTGATCGGCGGGCTGGTGATCTGGGCCATCGCCTTCCCCGAGCAATCCGGCGCCATCCTGAATTCGATCAACGGCTTCATCCTCGCCTCCTTCGGCGCCTGGTACATCTGGACCGTGGCGCTGTTTGTGCTGTGCTGCGTCGCGCTGGCGATGTGGCCCACTGCGGGCCGGCTGAAACTGGGCCAGGACGGCGATAAGCCGGAGTTCTCCAACTTCTCCTGGTTCTCGATGATGTTCGGGGCCGGCATCGGGGTCGGCATGCTGACCTGGGCCGTGGCCGAACCGATCTATCACTGGAACAACAATCCGGAAGTCATCCAGGGGCTGACCAATGGCGGCACAGCCGACAATATCCGCATGGCCTACAAATGGTCCTTCCTGCACTGGGGCCTGGGCGCCTGGGCCTGCTATGCAATTGCCGGGCTGGCGCTGGGGTTCTTCAGCTACCGCCGCGGGCTGCCGCTCACCATGCGCTCCTCGCTGACGCCGCTGTTCGGTGCCCGCCTGTCAGGCTCCATCGGCCATGTGGTGGATATCGTTGCCGTGGTTGCCACCATCCTGGGCGTGGCCCAGACCCTGGGTTTCGGGGTTGAGCAGTTTGTCTCCGGCCTCACCCGGATCGGCATCACCGGCCTGACCAACGAGGCAGGCACCGCCAACACCTCCGGTGTCATCGTCGCCATTCTGGTGATCATGCTGGCCTCCACCGCTTCGGCGCTTTCGGGTGTCGGCAAGGGCATCAAGTGGCTTTCCAACATCAACATGGTGCTCAGCATCGCGCTGCTGGGCTTCTTCCTGCTGTTCGGCTCCACCTTCTTTGGCATGCAGGCGCTGTTCGTCGGCCTGTGGGACTACCTGATCGCCATGCCCGACATGATGTTCCGCGTCTGGACCGGTGACGGCAACCCCGACAGCGTCGCCTCCAAGCTGGAAGGCTGGCAGGGCGGCTGGTCGGTGTTCTACTGGGCCTGGTGGATCGCATTCGCGCCTTTCGTCGGCCTGTTCCTAGCCCGCATCTCCAAGGGCCGCACCATCCGCGAGTTCGTGCTGGGCGCCATGATCGTGCCGTCTTTGATGTGCTTTGTCTGGTTCACCTGGGCCGGCGGCACCGCCATCGACCTTGAGCTGAACGGCAATGCCGGCGGCCAGATCGCCACCGCACCCGATGGCGACAAGATCTTTGCCATGGTGCAGTACATGCTGTCGCCCTGGCTGGGCTGGGCGATGTCGGTGATGATCGTGGTCCTGCTGATGACTTATCTGGTGACCACCGCGGATAGCGCCGTGCTGATCGTCAACACCATCAACGCCGCCGGCGACGAAGGCCCCAAGGCCCGCCCGCATATCATCTTCTGGGGCGTCGCCCTGGGTTCGGTGGTGACGGCTCTGCTGCTGGTCGGCGGCCTCAAGGCGATCCAGACCGCGATGGTGATCGGCGCCCTGCCCTTCTCGCTGGTGATGGTGCTGCAATGCGCTGCCCTGGTGAAAGCGATCTACAACGACGGCCGCCGCGAACAAGCAGGCGTCGCCACCACCGTGACACAGGAGCCTGCTGAATAAGGCATCTCCCCAGGAACGGCGGCCAGCGGGCAGGGCTGCCGTTCCATCCTCCATGACTTCTGCCCGCACCCTTTCCGGCGCTGACAACAGCAACAAAGGAAACAAGATGACTAAGTACTACAACAGGGAAACCCTCCACCCCGCGGTCCGCATGCATGCGGAAGAAGCCGCCCAGGGCAAACTTGACCGGCGCGAGTTCCTGTCGCGCGCGACCGCGCTTGGCGTCACTGCCTCTGCCGCCTATGGGATGATCGGCCTCAGCCAGCCGGTGCAGGCCGCCGCCAACCCGCAAGCGGGCGGCACCATCCGCATCCAGCAGGTCGTGCGCGCCCTCCTCGACCCGCCGCTGTTCAACTGGCCGCAGCTTGGCAACCTGGTGCGCGGCTACCTGGAGTACCTGGTGCAATACAACGCCGACGGCACTTTTGAGCCGCGCCTGCTGGAGAGCTGGGAGGTCAACGCGGACGCCACCGAATACCTGCTGCACATCCGCCCCGGGGTGAACTGGAACGACGGCCGCGGCACCCTGACCGCCAAGGACGTCGCCTACAACTTTGCCCGCTGGGGCGACGGCAAGTGGGAAG
>NZ_JWLD01000038.1:752-32799 GCF_000813725.1 Leisingera sp. ANG-Vp | reverse complement strand
CCGGCGGCTCGATCCGCCAGCCCGCTGCCTTCACCGGCACCGTCGGCATCAAGCCCACCTACGGCCGCTGCTCGCGCTGGGGCATCGTGGCCTTTGCCTCCTCGCTGGACCAGGCCGGCCCGATGACCAAATCGGTGCGCGACGCTGCCATCATGCTCGAGGCCATGTGCGGCCACGACCCCAAGGATTCGACTTCTGCCGAACTGGCAGTTCCGGACTTTGAGGCGATGCTGACCGGCGACATCAAGGGCAAGAAAATCGGTATCCCCAAGGAATACCGCATGGACGGCATGCCGGGCGAGATCGAAAAGCTCTGGTCCGAAGGCGCCGACATGCTGAAAGCCGCCGGTGCCGAGATCGTCGACATCTCGCTGCCGCACACAAAGTATGCGCTGCCTGCCTATTACGTGATCGCGCCGGCCGAAGCCTCCTCGAACCTGGCCCGCTACGACGGCGTCCGCTACGGCCATCGCGCCGCGCTGGAAGCAGGCGACGGCATCACCGAGATGTACGAGAAGACCCGCGCCGAAGGCTTCGGCTCCGAAGTGCAGCGCCGTGTCATGATCGGCACCTATGTGCTGTCGGCAGGCTTTTATGACGCCTATTACAACCGCGCCCGCCGCGTCCGTACCCTGATCAAAAAGGACTTCGAGGACGTATTTGCCGCCGGTGTCGACGCCATCCTGACCCCGGCGACCCCGTCGGCGGCCTTTGGCCTGGGCGAGATGACAGAGGCCGACCCGGTGCAAATGTACCTGAACGACGTCTTCACCGTCACCGTGAACCTGGCAGGCCTGCCGGGCATCGCGGTGCCTGCGGGACTGGACGGCCAGGGCCTGCCGCTGGGCCTGCAGCTGATCGGCAAGCCCTGGGAAGAAGGCGATCTGCTGAACACTGCCTATGCGCTGGAGAATGCCGCAGGTTTTGTAGCCAAGCCGCAGCAATGGTGGTAAACCTCTGCTCAAGCAATTGAGCAGAGCTGACAGGTACCCCATGCGCGTCTTCGCATCTTATGCCGCCGCAGGCAGCCTTCTGGTTATGGCTGCCTGTTCCCCGCAAGTCCCCGACAGCGCCGCCGGCGTTGGCATCGACGGCGATCCCTTTGCACCGCCGCCGGAAGTGGGGACCACGATCATTGGCGAGCCCCTGGTGCCGCCGGCGCGGGTGTCCAGCGAACCCTACCGGGTTGCGCCGGCGCCGCGCAGCCCCGGTTCGGTTGCTGCGGCGGGCACGTTCAGTTCCGCAGAAGCAGCCGGCAGCGATGAGGATATCGCCCGCGAAGCAGCGGCGGCCCTGGCGGCGTCGCAAACGAACTCCGGCACCGCCCCGCTGCAGGCCAGCCCCTCCAACCCGGCGCCGCAGCTGGCTGGGAATCCCGGCATTTCCGACGAGAACGACTTCCAGGCGGTCTCCTCCCGGCAGTCGATCGAGAGCGATGCAGAACGGCTGCAGCGCCAGAAAGCGCAGTACCAGCAGGTGCAGCCGGTGGCCGTGCCGCAGAGAACCGAAGGCACAGGCCCCAATATCGTCCGCTATGCGCTCAGCACCAGCAATCCCAAGGGGGTGCGGCTCTACAGCCGCTCGGGCATCAACCTGAAATCCCGCAACCAGAAGAACTGTGCAGAATTCGCCTCGCCCGATGCGGCTCAGGTGGCGTTTCTCGAGCAGGGCGGCCCGCAGCGCGACCGCAAGGCGCTGGACCCGGATGGCGACGGCTTTGCCTGCGGCTGGGACCCGGCACCTTACCGGCTCGCCGTTCAGAACTGATGGCTCCGGATCAGCGCCAGCCTGATCAGCCGGGCGCCCTCTGGCACCCCAGCCCGAATTCCGGGCCCCGCAGGGACGGTTTGGCACCGTCCCTGATTGTTCTCCACTACACGGCAATGGGCAGCGCACAGGCTGCCCTCGAGCGGCTCTGCGACCCCGTGGCAGAGGTGTCCGCGCATTACCTGATCGGTGCAGACGGCACGCTTTGGCAAATGGTGGCGGAAGACAAACGCGCCTGGCACGCCGGGGCAGGGGAATGGCACGGCAAGGATGACATTAACTCCCGCTCCATTGGCATTGAACTCGACAACCTTGGCGCCCATCCCTTCAGCGCACCGCAGATGGCAGTGCTCGAAGATCTGATGCGGGGGATCATGCAGCGCTGGGGCATCAAGCCCTCTGATGTGATCGGCCACTCCTGCATGGCTCCCGGCCGCAAATCCGACCCAGGCCCGCGGTTCGACTGGGCGCGGCTGGCGCGCCTAGGGCTGGCAGCTTCTGCCGGCAGCGCCGGGGTGCCGCAAAGACCGTCGGCAGAGATGTTCCGCCAAGCTGCCGCCAAGGCCGGGTTCACCGCCCCTTCTGATGATGAAACGCTGCTTGCCGCTGTGCGCCTTCGTTTCCGCCCTTGGGCGCGCGGCCCGCTGACGGCTGAAGATTTCCAGGTCCTCGCCTGAAAGACCGCGGGCCTGGCTTCTTTCTGGTCTCAAATACCCCGGGGTGAATTGGCCGCGAGGCCAAGAGGGGCAGCGCCCCTGCAGCACTATCCGCTTGACGCCGCCCGCCAATGTTCCTACCCCTCCCGTCGCGCAGAAGGCTGGATGGCCGCCGGCCCGGGGAGACCCGTGCGGGAGGAAAGTCCGGACTCCATGAAGCAGCGGTGCCGGGTAACGCCCGGGCGGGGGAACCCGACGGAAAGCGCCACAGAAAACAGACCGCCAGCCTCCGGGCTGGTAAGGGTGAAACGGTGGGGTAAGAGCCCACCGCGCCCCTGGCAACAGGGGCGGCACGGCAAGCCCCACCGGGAGCAATGCCAAATAGGGTCCCCGCGCGGGCAGGTTCCGGTTCGCCGGAAGACCGCCGCTAGGTTCGCTTCAGCCGAGAGGGACCGGGTTGGCAGCTTGAGCGGCGCAGCAATGCGCCGCCTAGATGAATGGCCATCGAGCCCTGCCTTACGGGGCAGGGGGGACAGGATCCGGCTTACAGGCCTTCTGCGCGTCTTGCCGGCTCATAGGCTGTGGCCGGTTCGGGAATGCCCTTCAGGTCGAAGACGCCGGCCTTCTGCAGGCCTGCGCCTATGGCCCGGGCCGTTGCTTCGCAAACCAGGATCTGCCCGCTGCCTGCCTTGCTGCAGAGCCTTGCCGCCAAATTCGGAGCCGCGCCAATGGCGGCATAGTCCAGCCGCCCTTCAAAGCCGATCTGGCCCAGCGTCGCTTCGCCGGTGGCAATCCCGATCCCAAGGCCGATCCGGCTGCTGCCGCTCTGGAATGGCCGCACGGCGGCCGGAAAACCCGCTTGCATCTGCTCCGCCAGGGCCAGCGCCTGCCCGGCCGGGTCCTCGCAGGGCAGCGGCGCATTGAACAGCACCAGCAGGCCGTCGCCCAGAAACCGTTCCAGCGTGCCGCCGGCGTCTTCGATCAGCGGGCCCGCGGCCTGGTGAAAGGCGTTGAGCGCGGCAATTACCTGTTCCGGAGCAACGGTGCTGGCAAAGGCGGTGAAGCCGCGCAGGTCCGCAAACAGAACCGTCACGGTGCGGCGCTGGCTGTTCAGCAGCGTGCTGCCGCTGCCCGCATTCACGATCATCGCCGCCACCGGTTCGGGCAGGAACCGGCGCAGCCGGTTGGTCCGCTCCAGCTCGGCGACCTGATGCGCGACCTTGCGCTCCAGCTGGCTGTTCCAGGATTGCAGCTCCTCCTTCTGCGCGTTGACCTCCTCATAAAGCGCGCCCAGTTCCCGGCTCATGCTGTTCACATTCCGCGCCAGCCCGCCAAACTCATCCCGGTTCGGCACGTCTGCCCGGGCGGTGAAACGGCCTGAGGCGACCGCGCTCAGAGTGCGGCCGATCTGCTCCACCGGCCAAAGCACGGAGGAGGAGATCGCATAGCCTGCCAGCAGCGACAGCAGCACGGCTGCCGCGCTTGCCCCGATAACCAGGGCGCGGGCGCGCACGTAGGCCCGGGCGGTCTCCTGCGCGCGCAGGTTCATCCGCCCTTCGATGTCCTTGGCGATTGTATAGGCATCGCGCTGCAGTCTCAGCACAAGCGGGGTGAACTGCTTCTCGACGATTTCCGAAACAGCGGCGGCATCGCGGGACTGGCGCGCCTTGGATAGGGCAAGGGTGACCGGGCGCAGGCGCTGTGCTGTCTCCTGCAAACCGGAAAGCCGGGGATCCCTGGGCAGGTCCTGCCGTTCGACCTGCACGGCGTAGCGGGCAATGATCACCATAAGATCATTGACTTCGTTCAGCGTCTGGGCTGACGGAACACCCATCCGGTCAGGGGTTTCGGACTTGCTGGCCATGGCAAACAGCAGGGCATCGCCGGCGCTTTGATAGAACCGGTTATAGGCTGCGATCTGCTGCTGGTCGCGGATCAGCTGCCGGGTCCGTTCGTTTGCCTGCAGCAGCGCTTGCAGCCCCAGAAGCGCAAGCGCAACCACCAGGCCGGTCCCGGTCAGAAAGGCGGTCAGCAGCTTGTGCCGCAGCGAGACCGCCAGCCCGGCGACCGCGCGCACCAGGAGATTCGGCTGGTTCCCGGTGTTGCTGGATTCCCCGTGCTCAGGCATCGGAACGGCCTTCGGCTGTGGCGCGGCTGGTCAGCTATTGAAATGGGGCAAACCTGCAGCAAAGCTACGAATTCCCGCCTCCCAAGCGGAAAGGCTGCGGAAAACTCCGGTTCTGCCGCGTAGAGCAGCAGAATTGGCCGCCCGGAACGGCTTCCAAGCGATTTGGCTGTTGACTTGGGGCGCAGGGCGGGTAAAAGCCGGGCTTCAGATAGGAATTTACCGAGAGGCCCCTGCCTTTTCGGACGCAGGAGAAGCACCATGGCGAAGCCGACCACCATCAAGATCCGCCTGAACTCGAGCGCGGGCACCGGCCACTTCTATGTGACCAAGAAAAACGCACGCACCATGACCGAGAAAATGGTTGTGCGCAAATACGACCCGGTTGTGCGCAAGCACGTCGAGTACAAAGAAGGCAAAATCAAGTAAGCCTTGCTTTCGGTACAGTTTTGAAACGGGTCGCGCCAGCCGCGGCCCGTTTTCTTTTGCAGCACAGGAATCTGCGGCCGGGCATATGGCAATCGATTAAAATGCGGCCGGGTTTCCCGCGCCCCTGAGCAAGCCGGGCACTTTTGTGCCGTATTTGCCGCCTATGCTGAAGTCTGTGGGTTAAAGAATGTATGGGTGGATGTGCTGTGAGAGTCTTTTTGTTTGCGGCGGCGGTTGCTGCAGCCGGGGCACCGGTTTCGAGTTCATTTAGTGCCGGAGCGGCGGTCCCGCCGCCGCCCTCTGTGGAAGCGGGACCTTTGCAGGTTCCGGAAACTGCACCGGCGCCGGCCGTTGCGGCTGAGCCTGCGGGCCGTGCAGTGATTGACAAGGTGGTACAGCTTCAAGGGCGCGAGCTGACCCTGTGCCTTGTCCGTTCCGGCAGCGCCGGGATGGCGGTGCTGAGCGTTCCGGAAAACAGCGTGGTGCCCAGCCTGCCGGAGATTTCCGAAACCGAATTCCTCGAATTGGTAACCGGGGCATCAGGCTGCCGTGCGGATGGAGAGGTGAGGGAGGTGGCCAGCCAGCGCGGCACAATTGCCATTTCCGCGGGTCTGGACTGTACTGCGGCTGCGTCCTGAGTGCCGACCGCCGGCCATGGTTTGAGCCTTAGGCCCGCCATTCTGCCATTGTGAGGACGGGCTCCATCCCCAGCCCCTTCATCAACGCAGCAGAGGCCGTGTTGAACGGGGCATAGGTGGCCGCAACCACCGTGGCACCTGCTTGCAGTGCCCGGGTCCTCATCGCCTCCAGAAGCGCCTTGCCAACGCCCATGCGGCGCCAGGCCTCGGTCACCGAGATATGGTGCAGCATGGCACGGGTTTCGGCCGCTCGGATGGGCAGGGCGGGGCGGTCCTGGATTTCGAAAATCACGTAGCCCAGCAGGCTGCCCTGCGGGCTTTCAGCGGCAAGGGCAAAGACGTTGTCTTCCCCCAGCCATCCCTGCAGCCAGCTTGCCAGTTCCTCGCTGCCGGGCTCGGGAATATGGCGCTCTGGCTGATAGGCAGCGTGCAATGCGTGCAGATCCTGCAGAAGCGGCAGCAGGCGCCGGGCCTCGGGAGCGGGAATTTCGATAACCTTCATGGGATATTCCTTCTTGTTATTGTTGTTCAAATGAAAAGGGGCCGGTCGCTATGGCCGGCCCCTCGAAATGTTCCCGATTTGAGCCGGGTTATTCTTGCTGGCCCATGAACATCAGCAGGAACTGGAACATGTTCAGGAAGCTGATGTAGAGGCTCAGGGCGCCGTCATAGGCTGCTTTGTCCAGCCATTCCTGATCGCCATGGGTCGCCATCGCGACATAGGTGTTCTTGATGTCCTGCGTGTAGAAGGCGGTGAGGCCTGCAAAGATCAGAACGCCGATCGCGGAAATTGCAAACATCATGGCCGGCGACTGCAGGAACATGTTCACGACCATCGCGACGATGAGGCCGATGACGCCCATCATCAGGAAGGTGCCCATGCCGCTCAGGTCTTTCTTGGTGGTATAGCCAAACAGCGACAGGCCGGCGAAGGCGATTGCGGTCACCAGGAAGGTCTGGGCGATCGAGTAGGGCGTGTAGATCATGAACACGGTGCCCATGGAAATGCCCATGACCGCCGCAAACGCCAGGAAGCCCAGCTGCACAACCGCCGCGCTGCCGCGGCGCATCAGGGCGCCCCAGCCAAAGAAGATGAAGGCCAGCGGCGACAGCATCAGCACGAATTTGACCGGCGACACATAAAGCGTATAGCCAAGCTCGGTCAGGTAGCGGTCAGCGCCGATCTGATACTCGTTCGGAACCGAGGTGATCGACAGGCCGGCAATGGCCCAGGCCGCCAGAGCGGTGATCAGCAGGCCCACGGACATGGTGCCGTAGACTTTGTTCATATGGGCGCGCAGGCCCTCATCAATCTGCGCGGCGCGGGCGCCGGCGGCAGACCGGATGGTGTCGAATTGTGCCATCTGCAATGGTCTCCGTAATCTACTCCCTATCTGCTGGCGCGCGAACAGGGCCGCGGCCGGCAGCTTTCCTGGTAAATATCGGGGGAAGCGCGCTTTGGTTCAAGTATTTCAAGCAAAGATTTAGAGGAAAAACAGGTAAACGGGCCGCGGCAGGGCGGCCCGTCCCAATTCCTGGCGGCTGAGGCGCCTTTCGGGATCAGCAGCTCCAGTGATCCGGCGCGCTCCAGAAGCTGCGGCGGGATTCGGTTTCGGCTTCGCTGCGGGTCACGCCGATGTCTTCCAGCGCCCGTGCGTCCAGTTTTGCGAGCTGGCGGCGCTGGCGCCAGGCTGCCAGATGCAGGCCGATGCGGGCAGTCAGTGCGAGGCGCGGCTTGGCAGCGGCGCAATGGGCGGAGCGGGAGGAGGTCAGATAGGTCATGGCGTGGATCCTTCAGTTAAGTTTGTGATGGTTCCCTTTCGGGTGATCATTTCTGTTGATGAATATGGAGGTGTGTGGCATATTTTCAAAACGAATGTTTTTGATAGAACTCATCAGGTGTCGTGATGGTTAGAAATCTTGATATCACCACGCTCCGCTCCTTTGTGGCGGTGGCGGACCATGGCGGGGTGACCCGGGCAGCAGGCTTCCTGCATCTCACTCAGTCAGCGGTCTCGATGCAACTGAAACGGCTGGAGGAACTGCTGGGGCTGGACCTTCTGGACCGCTCCGGGCGCGGCATCGCGCTGACCGCGTCGGGCGAGCAGCTTCTGGCCTACGCCCGCCGCATGGTGGCGATGAATGACGAGGTGATCGCCCGGCTCACCGATCAGGCCTTTGAAGGCGAGGTGATCCTCGGGGTGCCGCATGACGTGGTGCATCCGGTGATCCCGCAGGTGATGCAGCGCTTCAATGCCAGCTTCCCGCGGGTGAATGTCAATCTGTGCACCTCCAACACCCGCGAGCTGAAAGCGGAGTTCGCGCGGGGCAGGATGGATTTGATCCTGACCACCGAAACAGGGGCAGGCGAGGGCAGCGAGACCATCCACCAGATGCCGCTGCGCTGGGTCGGCGCGGTGAACGGCTCCGCCTGGCGGCAGCGGCCGCTGCGGCTGGGGTTCTGCCGCAAATGCATCTTCCGCACGGAGGCCACCGCAGCGCTGGATGCGGAAGGCGCTGCCTGGGAGATGGCGCTGGACAGCGATTCCGACCGCACAGTGGAGGCGACGGTGAGTGCTGATCTGGCGGTCGGAGTGCTGCTTGAAGGCACCCAGCCGCCGCATCAGGAGCTGATCGACCATGGCGGTTCCCTGCCGGAGCTGCCGGTGCAGCACATCAATCTCTACGGCGGTGAAAAAGTGCGGGCGCCTTATGTCGAAGAGCTGGCCGCATTGATCCGGCAGGGGTTTGCCGCGATGCGTCCGGTGCCCCTGCGTGCCGCCAGCTGAACACCCGGACGGCAGGTCCTGCGGTGGCAGCGCCAGTTACGGGCCATCGTGTCTTGGGCAGGCGGAGTGCTCCCGCGCCCGCAGGATGCCCTGGCTGCGCCAGACCACCCTTGGCGGCCTTGGGCCAGGCTCAGCGCCGCTGGCGCTGAGCCTGGCCCAACGAGAGCGGCGCATTTCAAAATGCGCCAGCGATGGGCGGGAGCGCCGCCGGAACCGCTGCAGCGGTCAGCGGCCGCCCATGGCAATCACCACTTTGCCGGTGGATTTACGGCTGCGCAGAAGCTCCAGCCCATCCGCAGCCTGCTCCAGCGGCAGGCTGTGGCTGATATGCGGCTTGATGCGGCCCTCGCCGTGCCAGGCAAACAAGGTCTCAAAAGAGTTCCGCACGGCCTCCGGACGGAACTTCATGTACCCGCCGAGATAAAATCCGATCACCGTCAGGTTCTTCACCAGCAGGTGGTTGGCCGGGATCTGGGGGATTTCACCGCCAGCAAAGCCAACCGGCAGAAGGCGGCCGCCCGGATTGGCAGACCGGAAGGCTGCTTTCCAGACGTCGCCGCCTACGGCATCATAGATTACATCAGCTCCGCCCAGGCTCTTAACTGTGCTGCGCAGATCCTGCTCCGCATCAATCAGGTGATCCGCTCCTGCTGCCGCAGCAACGTCCAGCTTATCCCGGCCGCGGGCCTGTGCGATCACTGTTGCCCCCATCAGCTTGCCGATCTCCACCGCGGTCAGCCCGACGCCGCCTGCCGCCCCAGTCACCAGCAGCGTCTCCCCGGGCTGCAGCCGCGCGCAATGGTCCAGCGCCATGTGGCTGGTGCCATAGGCAATCTGCATCGCGGCCGCATGTTCAAAGCTCATCGTGTCCGGAATCCGGATCATCCGCGCACAGTCGAACACTCCGGCTTCGGCCAGTCCGCCGGACCCGCTGAACACCGCCACGCGGTCTCCGACAGAAAAGTCCTGGACGCCGTCTCCAAGTGCCGTCACCACGCCTGCGGCTTCCAGCCCAAGCGTAAAGGGCGCCTCCGGTGTGTCCTGGTAGCTGCCCTTGATCATCAGCAAGTCGGCAAAGTTCAACCCGCAGGCGCGCAGCGCAACCGCGGCCTCGCCGGGGCCCGGCGCCGGGCAGGCGGCCTCTGTCAGAACCGGTGCGCTGCCAGGGGCGGGAACCTGGAAAACTTTCATGATAATTTCCTCACCTTTTGCGGGAATCAGCGTGATTCGCAGGGGCACACTGGCGGGGGGATGCTGCGGAACACACCTCGCTATTTCTGGGGAGGTACGCGATAGGCAGCTGTTTGGCAACAAAACGTTTGGAAAAATGCCGCGTGAAATCATGCGCTTGACCTTTCAGCCCTGAGACCGGGCGACGGCAGTCTTGCAATCAACCGCAAGGGTTGTACACTTTTGCGCAGAGGTTGAGCTCAGATCGCTCTGATGGGGAAACTTGTTTCCGGCACGGATTTGACTTCGCCGGAACTGGTAATGGAATGCAGCGGTCCGGGCTACAGCCGGATTTTTGAGACTAGGAGAAACGCATGGCTCATCCCGTTGACGTGCATGTGGGAAAGCGTATCCGCCACCGCCGGTGGCTGATCGGCATGACGCAGCAGCAACTCGCCGAGCAAGTCGGCATCAAATTTCAGCAGATTCAGAAATATGAAACCGGTGCCAACCGGGTCAGTGCCTCCCGGCTCTGGGACATTTCCGATGCCCTTGAAGTGCCGGTGAGCTTCTTCTTCGAGGGGCTTCAGGAAGAAGGCAAGGCGCCGGCGGAAAAAGCCTCGGTGCCGGAAGACCTGATGGGCGACAAGGAAGCGCTTGATTTGGTGCGCTCTTATTATGCGATCCCGGAAAACCAGCGCCGCCGCCTGTTTGAACTGGCACGGGTGCTGAGCGACGCTGCTTGAAACCCGAATGGCGCCTGACAGCTGACAGGCGCCTGCTAACGCAATTGCAAGCGCAAATCCTGCTGGAAACAGGATTTGCGCTTGCATTGTTTTTGGCCGGGTGGCACCCCTAAAGGTATGACACAGGCCGCATTTTCCGATCTTGATGTTGCGCACAGGATGGCAGACGCAGCCCGCGCTGCCGTCCTGCCGCATTTCCGCACCGCATCCCTGAACGCCGAGAACAAGCTGGCAGACGGGTTCGACCCGGTCACCGTGGCCGACCGCGCCGCTGAGCAGGCGATGCGGGCTGTGCTGGCAGAGCTGCGTCCGGATGACGGCATCCTGGGGGAGGAGTTCGGCACCGAACAGGGCAGCTCCGGCCGCACCTGGGTTCTGGATCCGATTGATGGCACCCGCGGGTTCATCAGCGGCACCCCGACCTGGGGGGTGCTGATTGCACTCGCAGATGATACCGGCCCCTTCCTGGGGGTGATCGACCAGCCCTATACCGGCGAGCGTTTCTGCGGCGGGCCTGAGATCGCCTCCATGACGGGACCGCTTGGCGAACGCCCCTTGCAGACCCGCGCCACTGCGGTGCTGGAAGAGGCTATCCTGTTCACCACTTTTCCGGAAGTCGGCACCCCTGAGGAGCGCGCCGGGTTCGAACGGGTCGCTGCCCGGGCCAAGCTGACCCGTTACGGCACCGATTGTTATGCCTATGCGCTGGTTGCGGCGGGGCAGGTGGATCTGGTGATCGAGGCCGGCCTCAACCCCTATGACATCCAGGCGCCGATTGCGCTGATCCAGGCGGCGGGCGGCATCGTCACCGATTGGCAGGGCAACCCGGCCCACGATGGCGGCCGCGCCCTGGCCGCCGCCAATGCGGACATCCACGCGGCGGCGCTGGAGCTGCTAGGCCAGGCCTGAACAGCTTGAAACCGGCGGCGCTGGTCTGTAGTTTATGCCGCAGGCCGGTTCTTCGCCCGTTTTCCGCCGGCTGATCACACATTCCTACGAAGCGGGCTGCCAAAAGGAGTGTGTGACAATGGCAGAAATCCTGATTCAAAATGCGGACACCATCCTGACGATGGATGACACGCGCAAAGTGCTGCATGGCGCTGATGTGCTGATCCGCGAGGGGCAGATCGCGGCCATAGGGCAGGGGCTGGAAACCGCAGGCGACATCGTTTCCGGCAGCGGCTGCGTAGTAACGCCCGGTCTGGTCAATACCCACCACCACCTCTACCAGAACCTCACCCGCGCAGTACCCGGCGCCCAGGACGCGCTTCTGTTCGGCTGGCTGCAGCGTCTCTACCCGATCTGGTCGCGGTTCGGCCCCGACGAGATGTTCGTCTCTGCCCAGCTTGGCCTGGCCGAGCTGGCGCTGTCGGGCTGCACTCTCAGCTCCGACCATCTTTACCTCTACCCCAACGGCGCCCGGCTCGAGGACACCATCCACGCCGCCCGCGAGGTCGGCCTGCGCTTCCACCCGACCCGCGGCGCCATGAGCATCGGCGAAAGCGACGGCGGCTTGCCGCCGGACAGTCTGGTCGAAAACGAACGCGCCATTCTGGACGACATGATCCGGGTGGTGGACAGTTTCCACGACGCATCGGAAGGCTCCATGGTCCGGGTCGGTTTGGCCCCGTGTTCGCCGTTCTCTGTGAGCCGCGAGCTGATGCGCGACGCCGCCATCCTGGCCCGCGACAAGGGCGTCATGCTGCATACGCACCTGGCGGAAAACGACGAGGATATCGCCTATTCCGAGGCCAACTTCGGCTGCCGCCCAGGCCAGTACGCAGAAGAGCTCGGCTGGACCGGCGATGACGTCTGGCATGCGCACTGCGTGAAGCTCGACGGGCAAGAGATTGATCTTTTTGCAAGAACCCGAACCGGCGTCGCCCATTGCCCCTGTTCGAACTGCCGCCTGGGCAGCGGCATCGCGCCGGTGCGCGCGATGCGCGATGCGGGGGTGCCGGTGGGCCTGGGCGTGGACGGTTCAGCCAGCAACGACATGGCCAGCCTCAGCGCCGAGGCGCGCCAGGCGATGCTGCTGCAGCGGGTTGCAAACGGTGCCGACGCGATGAGCGCCTATGAAGCGCTGGAAATCGCCACCCGAGGCGGCGCCGATGTGCTGGGCCGCCCCGACTGCGGCCGTCTGGAACCGGGCAAACGCGCGGATATCGCCATCTGGGATACCAGGGGCGTCGCCTCCAGCGGCAGCTGGGACGCCGCCGCGCTGCTGCTGGCCGGCCCCACTCAGGTCAAGCATCTGTTTGTTGAGGGCAGGCAGATCGTCCGCAACGGCGAAATGGCCACCCTGGACATGCCGCATCTGCTGGAGCGCCACAGCCGGCTGGCGCAGCGGCTGATGGATTGAAGTTTCCTTCTTTCATCTTGCCGAAAATACTCCCGCCGGAGGCAGAGGCGCGCTAGCGCCTCTCCTAAACCCGACGGCCGCTGATCCAAACCTCGGCAACCGCCCGGTCGTCTCCCATCATGATGGTCGGGAAAACCGCTTCCCACAGATCGCCCGCCCGCTCAGACCGCTGTGCAATCGCCGGGGTTGAGGCGAGATCCAGCACCACCAGATCCGCCTCCATGCCTGTCGCAATATTCCCAATCTTGGCATCCATCCGAAGTGCTGCGGCCGACCCTTGTGTTGCCAGCCACAGCAGCTGCGCCGTGTGCAGCGGCGTGCCGCGCAACTGGCCGATTTCATAAGCCGCTGCCATGGTGCGCAGCATCGAGAAACTCGATCCGCCGCCGGTATCCGTCGCCAGCCCGATCCGCTGCCCCTCTGCCATCAGCCCGGTCATGTCGAACAAGCCGGACCCGATGAAGGTATTTGATGTCGGGCAATGCACCAGAGCAGCACCAAACTCCCGCAGCCGGTGGCGTTCGCGCTCTTCCAGATGAATCGCATGGCCATACAGCCCCTTGGCGCCCAGCAGCCCGAATTCCTCGTATGTATCAAGATAGTCCCGCGCCTGCGGGAAAAGCTCCCGGACCCAGGCAATCTCATCGGTCTGCTCGCTCAGATGCGTCTGCATCAGGCATTCCGGATGTTCGGCCCAAAGCGCCCCCATCGCCTCCAGCTGCTCCGGCGAGGAGGTCGGCGAGAACCGCGGCGTGATGGCATACTCCAGCCGGTCCACCCCGTGCCAGCGCCCGATCAGCGCCTCCGAGCCGTCATAGGCCGACTGCGCCGTGTCCCGCAGACCGTCCGGGGCATTGCGGTCCATGCAGGTCTTGCCGGCAACCACCCGCTGCCCGCGCGCCTGTGCCGCGGCGAAGAATGCATCCACGCTTTCGGGATGAATTGTGCAATAGCTGCAAACCGTTGTGGTGCCATGCGCAGCCGTCAGGTCGAGATAGCGGCTGGCAATCTCATCCGCATAGGCGCGGTCCTCAAACCGCATCTCCTCCGGAAAGGTGTAGCTGTTCAGCCAGTCGATCAGCCGCTTGCCCCAGCTGGCGATGATCGCGGTCTGCGGGTAATGCACATGGGCATCGACAAATCCCGCCATGATCAGGTGCGGGCCGTAATCCACAATCAGGGCCCCGGGCAGCAGCACCTGCATTTCTGCCAGGGTGCCGGTGCCTGCCACCTTGTCTCCGCTCAATCCCACGGCCTCATCCAGCCGGGCGGCGTCCTCCGGGCGTTCCCCGCTGAAGGGGGAGTGGGAAAAAGACAGCACTTGCCCCTTTAGAATGTATTCTGCAGCCATTCCGTCCAGCCTTTCCTTGCAAATGCGCCGTGCTCAGGATACCCGCGCCTCAAGCTCCGGTAAATTGGCCCATTGCCGTTGTTTTCCGGTTAGCGCTTCTTCTATTTTGCAGGCAATCACGCAAGAAAATACTCCGGGGGGCATCACATGAGCAGCGGCGACAATATCACCGGCGACCTGTCTCAGGACGATGCCTACGATCTGGACCGCACCCTGGTGGCCCAGGTCCGCGACGCGGTTGAGCGCGGCGACCAGACTGAGCTGACAGCGCTGCTGGAAGACCTGCACGCAGCTGACATCGCCGACCTTCTGGAACAGGTCAGCCCGCAGGAACGGGAAGACCTGATCCGGCTTTATGACCGCGAGTTCGACGGCGATATTCTCTCGGAACTGGATGAGAGCATCCGCGAAGAGGTGATCGGCATCCTCAACCCGGCGGTTCTGGCCGAGGCGGTGCGGGAGCTGGAAAGCGACGATGTCGTCGACCTTCTGGAAGACCTGGAGGAGCCGCAGCAGGAAGCCATTCTGGATGTGCTGGAAGATGCCGACCGGGTTGCGGTCGAGCAGTCGCTGAGCTTCCCTGAAAACTCCGCCGGCCGCCTGATGCAGCGCGAGGTGGTGATGGCGCCCGAGCATTGGAACGTCGGCCAGGCCATTGATTTCATGCGCGAGTCTGACGATCTGCCTGAGCAGTTCTACCACATGGTTCTGGTCGATCCGCGCACCCATCCGATCGGCAATGTCACCCTGGGCCGGATCATGGGCGCCAAGCGCGAGGTGCCGCTGAAGGATTTGGTCGAAGAAACCTTTCAGGTGATCCCGGCCGACCAGGACGAGGAAGATGTGGCTTATGCCTTCAACCAGTACCATCTGATCTCGGCACCGGTGACGGACGAAGAGGGGCGGCTGGTCGGGGTCATCACCATCGACGACGCCATGGCGGTGCTGGACGAGGAGCACGAGGAAGACATCCTGCGCCTCGCCGGTGTCGGCGAGGAAAGCTCGCTGGCGGACAAGGTAATTGAGACCACCAAGCGCCGTTTTCCCTGGCTGGCGGTGAACCTGGTGACTGCGGTGCTGGCCTCGCTGGTGATTGCCCAGTTTGAGGCCGCGATTGCCCAGATCGTGGCGCTTGCGGTGCTGATGCCGATTGTCGCCTCGATGGGCGGCAACGCCGGCACCCAGTCGCTGACCGTTGCCGTGCGCGCCATTGCCACCCGCGACCTTACAGGCTCCAACGTCTGGCGGGTGATCCGCCGTGAAGTGCTGGTGGGGCTGGTCAATGGGCTGATTTTTGCGGTGGTGATGGGGATTGTCGGCATCGCCTGGTTCGGCTCGCCGATGCTCGGCGGTGTGATTGCCGTCGCGATGGTGATCAATCTGGTCGTGGCCGGGCTGGCAGGCACAGTGATCCCGGTTCTACTTGAGAAAATGAACATCGACCCGGCGCTGGCCTCCGGCGCCTTTGTGACCACCGTGACCGATGTGGTCGGCTTCTTTGCCTTTCTGGGCCTGGCCGCCGCCGTATTGCTGTAGGAGAGAGCCATGACCGATCTGACCGAGATCAAAGCCGCCGCCCGCAAAGCTGCCTTTGCCCGCCGCAAGGAAGCGCACGCGCGCAACTTGCCAGGTGTGGCAGGCCATCTGGCCGAGGTGCTGGCCGGCTACCGCGGCGTGCCGCTGGCAGGCTACATGCCGATCCGCACCGAGATTGACCCGCTGCCAGTGATGGCGGAAGCCGCGGCGCATGGCCCGGTGGGGGTGCCGGTGATCATGGGCGAGGGGATGCCGCTGAAGTTCAGCCGCTGGCAGCCGGAAGGCGCCATGCGCGACGGTCCCTTCGGTGCCCGGGTACCTGAGGTGGATGATTTCTTTGAGCCGGAAATCGTGGTGGTGCCGCTGGTTGCCTTCGACGCCAAGGGGGGGCGGCTTGGTTATGGCGGCGGTTTCTATGACCGCACGCTGGAGCTGCTGCGCAGCAAACGGGCAACCCTGGCGATTGGCTTTGCCTTTGACGGCCAGGAAGCCGAAGACCTGCCGCTGGAGCCCACTGACCAGCCGCTGGACATGATGGTCACCGAAACCCGTATTCTCCAATTCAGCCGCTGATCTTCAGGGCTGGAGGCAAAACCCGTTCAAAAGGGTTTTGCTTCGCTTGCTGCGGCCGGTAGTGGCAAAACCCGTTGTCCGGCCCAGGCTTGCGACACCAGTGCAATGGCAGTGGAGCCCGCCAGCACTGCGATCAAAAACAGCTTTCTGAAATCCATTATTTCCCCCTGTGAACACGCTCCCTGTGTCATCTGGGCATGGCTTTCATAATTTCACGTAAACGGTGGCGCAGACGGCGGAAACCCGCCGTCTGTGCAGATGCTGCAACCCGGGTCAGAGCGGCCAGAAAAACGGGATCAGCAGCGAGGCCAGCAATCCAACGCTCAGGTTCAACGGAATGCCGACCCGCAGGAAATCGCTGAACTTATAGCCGCCCGGACCATAGACCAGCATATTGGTCTGATAGCCGATCGGGGTGGCAAAGGAGGCCGAGGCCGCCACCATCACCGCCACCACCAGCGGCCGCGGATCCACGCCCATCGCCTGCGCCAGCCCTATGGCAATCGGGGTCACCACAACCGCCACCGCATTGTTGGAGACCAGCTCGGTCAGTACCGAGGTCAGCAGATACACGGCCCAGACCAGCAGGAAGGGCGGCAGCATCGACAGGAAGGGCGCGATGGCGCTGACGATCAGCTCTACCGCACCGGAGCTCTCCAGCGCTGCCCCGATAGCAAGCATGGAAAAGATCAGGGCCAGCAGGCTGCCATCAATGAAAGAGAACGCCTCGTCGGCGTCGATGCAGCGGGTCACAAAGACCAGTGCCACGGCAAAGACGGACAGCATCAGGATCGGTGCAATCCCTGCGGCTGCCAGCAGCACGATGCCAAACAGGGACACGATGGCAATCGGCGCATGGCTGCGGCGGTAGGCACGCTGGGTCGGCTGCGAGACATCTGCCAGATCCATATCCGCCGCCAGGCGCTGGATATCGGCCGGCGCGCCTTCCAGCAGCAGGGTATCGCCAACCCGCACCACCAGATCATCCAGCTGCACGCCGATGTTCTGATTCCGCCGGTGCACCGCCAGCGTATAGACCCCGTAGCGGCGGCGCAGGCGCATCGCCCCCAGCGAACGGCCGACCATGCGGCAGCCCGGGGTGATCAGCACTTCAACCGTCTCGGTTTCCACGGCCGAAACCTGGTCCACCCGCTTCAGCTCCTTGTTGCTTTGCAGGCTCAGCAGTTCGGTCATCTTGGTTCGCAGCACCACCCGGTCACCGACTTGCAGTTCCACCCCTTTGAGGTTGCGGCGCAGCGAGGCATCGCCGCGGATCACGTCGATCAAGCGAACGCCCGGGCGTTTGAACAGCTGCACCCCGGTCACTTCGCGGCCGATCAGGTTGCTGTCCGGCGGGATCACGGCCTCGGTAAAAAACTTCATCTTGGATTTGTCGCTGAGCAGCATTGCCATGCTGTCGCGGTCAGGCAGCAGCTTCGGGGCAATGAAGCGCAGATACACCATGCCGTAGACCACCAGGATCAGTCCAAGGGGGGTCACTTCGAAGATGCTGAAAGCAGCCAGCCCCTGAGCCCGGGCCACACCATCGACCAGCAGGTTGGTCGAGGTGCCGATCAGCGTCAGCGTGCCGCCCAGGATCGCCGCATAGCTGAGCGGGATCAGCAGTTTGGAGGCCGACAGGTTCAAGGTGCGGGAGATCTGGATGAAGACCGGGATCATCACCACCACCACGGGGGTGTTCGACACAACGGCGGACGCGGCCACAACAAAGGCCATCAGCAAAGCTATGGCCAGCTTTGGGTTCACCTCGGCCTGCTTCTTGGCAACCTGGGTAAAGGCATCCAGCGCCCCGGTGCGCACCAGGGCGCCCATGATGATGAACATTGCCGCAATGGTCCAGGGCGCCGGGTTGGCCAGCACCGGCAGCGCCTGGTCATAGGGCAGAACCCCGGTGGCCAGCATTGCAGCCACGCCGGTCAGGGCAACCACCTCGGTCGGATAGGTTTCCCGCAGGAATGCCACAAACATGGCCAGGACAATGGCTATCGCCAGGAACGCGCTGCCGGTGTCACCTAATTGGAAGAACTGCATATACCGTGACTATGCCCATATTGTTTCCGGCGGTCCAAAGCGCCCGGAGGCGCTCCGCCATCGCGCAGTCTCCCTGAAACCATTGAGCTGAGCAAGAAATTCCGTGCAGCCCGGCCCGCAGCCGGGTGGTTTCAGGACTTTTTACAACAAACAGCGTTTCCGCGGATAAATCCTCCCGCGCTGTGCGCCTTCAGGAGAACCCGGGCCGTGCTCAGGGCGCGGCCTCTTGCAGCAGCCCGCCATTGCGCACCATGCGAATCTGCTTGGCGGCACCGGTGCGGTCATCGGTCTCAACAAACACGCCAGACAGGGTGGCTTCGCCATTTGCAGGGGTAAAGCGGGATTTCGGCATGCCGGTCAGGAACCGGCGCATGGGCTCCGCCTTGTCCATGCCGATGACTGAGTTGTAGTCGCCGCACATGCCTGCATCGGTCAGATAGCCTGTGCCCTCGGACAGGATCTGCGCATCGGCCGTCGGCACATGGGTATGGGTGCCCACCACAAGCGAAGCGCGCCCATTGCAGAAGTGGCCCATGGCCATCTTCTCCGAGGTGGCCTCGCAATGCATATCGACGATGATGGCCTGGGCCAGCCCGCCGCGCGGGTGCGACTTCAAAACCGCCTCGACCGCGCCGAAGGGATCATCAAAGGCCCGCTTCATGAAGACCTGGCCCAGAACCTGCACCACCAGCACCTTGCGCCCGCCTGGTGCCTGGAACAGCCGGTAACCGCGGCCCGGCGCACCCTTGGCAAAGTTCAATGGCCGGATGATGCGCTGCTCCTTCTCGATGAACTGCAGCATGTCCTTCTGGTCAAAGGCATGGTCGCCCAGCGTCAGGCAGTCAACGCCGGCATCCAGCATCAGCTTGGCGTGCTCGCCGCTCAGCCCCATGCCATTGGAGGCGTTTTCACCGTTCACCACAACAAAATCGAGCCGCCACTCTTCGCGCAGCCGCGGCAGGGTTTCGGTAATGGCACGGCGCCCGGCGCGGCCCATCACATCGCCAAGAAACAGAATTCGCATTGCGCCGTGGTACGCGGTTGTGCCGGTCAGGACAAGGCCCGCCCCGCCGCAGGACGCAATTCAACCGCTCTCCCGGCGCTGTCGCCGACCCGCAGCGGTCAAAATCCTTGTGAAGGATTTTGCCAAAACTTTTGCCGAAAAGTTTTGGGCTGCCCGCTACAGCGGCCAGAACACCAGGATGGCCGGGATGGACACGGCAATGACAAGTGCTTCCAGCGGCAGGCCCATCCGCCAGTAATCGCCAAAGCGGTAGCCGCCGGGTCCCAGCACCAGCGTGTTGTTCTTGTGGCCGATGGGGGTCAGGAACGCCGCGGATGCTGCAACGGCCACAGCCATCAGGAAAGGGTCCGGAGAGACGCCGAGCGTCTCGGCCATCTGAATGCCGACTGGGGCAGCTACAATGGCGGTTGCCGTGTTGTTCAGCACATCCGACAAGGTCATGGTGACAACCATCAGCACGGTCAGCACCGCCCAGGCCGGCAACCCGGCTGTGAGGCCGGTCAGAGCATTGGCAATCAGCGCGGTGCCGCCGGACGCATCCAACGCCGCGCCCAGCGGGATCATCGAGCCCAGCAGCACAACAACCGGCCATTCAATATGGTCATAGATCTCCGCCACCGGCAGGATCTTCAGCAGGACATAGCCGATGGCCACCAGCCCCAGGGCCACCGGCAGGTACAGCAGGCCGACCGAGGCCGCCAGCACCGCGGCGGCGAACAGTCCGATCGCCGCCCAGGTTTTGTCATTTGCCGTCACCGCTAGCCCGCGTTCCGCCAGCGGCAGGCAGCCGAGCCAGTCCGTCACATCCGCGCTGCGCCCGCGCGGGCAGAGCAGCAGCAGGATGTCGCCGGCCTCGATTTCGGTCTGCCGGATGTGCCGGGTGATCCGGCGGCCCTGGCGCGACACCCCAAGCAGCACTGCGCTTTGCCGCCAGGCGAGCCCGATGGACTGGGCGCTGCGGCCGCGGATGCGGGCGGTTTCCGGCACCACCACCTCGGCCAGTTCCAGCCCGTCCCCGGCGGCGGTCAGTTTTTCCTGCCGGGCGGCATCCGCGAAATCCAGTTTCAGTGCGCTGCGGAACTCGTCCAGGGCTTCAGGCTCGGCTTCCAGCACCAGCGTGTCGCCTTCCTTCAGCAGGGCTGCCGCGGACCGCCCGTACCGCCGTTTGCCATCCCGGATCAGACCCAGGATTGCCACATCCGCTTTTTCTGCCTCCTCGTCCAGTTCTCCCAGCCGCTTGCCGATCAGATCCGAGCCTTCGCCCACGGTCAGCTCTGCCATATAAGGCGCAAGCTGTGCTTCAGAGGCACCAGCCGCGTTTTCCCGTGCCGGGATCAGCCGCCAGCCGATCAGCGCCACAAATGCCAGTCCCGCCAGGGCCGCAGCCCCGCCCACCGGGGCAAAGTCGAACATCCGGAAGGGCTCGCCCAGGGTCTCTTCGCGGATCGCGGCGATGATGATATTGGGCGGCGTGCCGATGAGCGTCGCCATGCCGCCCAGGATGGTGGCAAAAGAGAGGGGCATCAGGCTAAGGCCCGGCGCCCGGCCGGCCTTCCTTGCGGTTTGAATGTCCACTGGCATCAGCAGCGCCAGCGCTGCCACGTTGTTCATGAAGGCAGACAGTACTGCGCCAACCCCGCCCATCAGCGCGATATGCGCCCCAAGGCCCCTGGCACTGTCCACCAGCGTGCGGGTGATCAGGAATACCGCGCCTGAGCGCACCAGCCCGGCCGAGACAATCAGCACCAGCGCTACAACCAAAGTCGCCGGGTGCCCGAAGCCGGCAAAAGCCTCCCCCGCGGGCACCACACCCAGAACCACCCCCGCCATCAGCGCGGCAAAGGCCACCAGATCGTAACGGAAACGCCCCCACAGCAGCAGGGCAAAGACGGCAGCAAATAACGCAAATAAAACGGCTTGGTCGTATGTCATGCCGCCAGCTTAGCCGTGAAACCCCGCGGAACAAGGGGGATGGCGGGGCAGGGGCGCTTGAAAGCCGGCGGCGGCGCGGGCTATATGGGCGCAAATTCGAAATTTCAGCAGCAAGGATGCACCATGGCAGGCCATTCAAAATGGGCAAACATTCAGCACCGCAAAGGCCGTCAGGACGCGGCGCGGTCCAAACTGTTTTCCAAGCTGGCCAAGGAGATCACCGTGGCCGCCAAGATGGGCGACCCTGATCCCGACAAGAACCCGCGCCTGCGTCTGGCGGTGAAGGAAGCCAAGAGCCAATCCGTGCCCAAGGACGTGATTGAACGCGCGATCAAGAAGGCCGTTGGCGGCGACGCAGAAAACTATGACGAGATCCGCTACGAAGGCTACGGCCCCAATGGCGTGGCCGTCATCGTCGAGGCGATGACCGACAACAAGAACCGCACCGCTTCCAACGTGCGCTCCACCTTCTCCAAGAACGGCGGCAATCTGGGTGAAACCGGCTCGGTTGGCTTCATGTTCGACCGCAAGGGCGAGGTGAGCTACCCGGCCTCCGTGGGCGACGCCGACACCGTGATGATGGCGGCCATCGAAGCCGGCGCCGAGGATGTGGAAAGCTCCGAAGACGGCCACATCATCTATTGCGCCGATACCGACCTCAACGATGTGTCGAACGCACTTGAGGCCGAGCTGGGCGAATCCGAGTCGACCAAGCTGGTCTGGAAACCGAGCACCACCACCGAGCTGGACCTGGAAGGCATGCAGAAGCTGATGAAACTGGTGGATGCGCTGGAAGACGACGATGATGTGCAGCGCGTCACCACCAACTTCGAAGCCTCAGACGAGGTGATGGCGCAGCTCTGATCTGCACCGCAAATCACACAAACCAAGGCCCGCCTCCCCGGCGGGCTTTTTCTTTTTCGCGGCTTCATGCCGGCCTGCAATACTCCGGGGTAAGGCCGTCAGACCGAGGGGGCAGCGCCCCCAGCCAGTCCAGTTTGCCAGCCCTATGCTGCCGGTCCTATCCGGCGGCATAGGGCATTCTCACTCCGTGAGAACCCCGCCCGCCAGCAATTCCTGCCGCTCCGGCCGCCACAGTTCCGTGTGCCCGGCGTCAAAAATCCGGGCTGCGAACTCCGGGCTGACTCCCTGGCGCAGCAAAAAGGCGCGATCTTTTTCCTGCTCTTGCTGCAGGTCAATCTGTGGCAGGCCGGTTGCGAATTGCAGCGCATAGCTGTGAAATCCGAGTGCTCCGTCCGGACCCAGGCGGCGGCGGGTGCCTGCGGCAAATATCAGGGTGCAGGCTGAGGCGCAGAGCCCCGCTGCTTCCGTTTCCAGGCCATGCTGCCGGATCAGTTTTGCGGCACCGCGGGCTTCCGCGATCAGCCCGCCAGGGCTGGTGAGCGCAAACTGCTGCAACCCGGGAGACTCTGCCAGAATCCGAGTCAGCCGCTTGGTCAGGCCAAAGGTCACTTCGCCCTCAAAGACGAGAATCTGCCCGTCCGGGGAAACCGTCAGGGTGTAAAGCGCTTCACGCGCCCGCCGCTGCTGTTCGGCATAGGGCAGGCCGGTTGGTTCTTCGGTTTTGGCAATCAGCAGCGCATCCCACCACAGGGTGACTGCGGCAAATCCCGCAAACAATATCACCAAATAGCCGCCCCAGACCGGTGCCATTGCCCCGGTGCTGCGCACATGGCCATCGGCACTGCGCTGGAAAGTGCGGAACTGCCACAGCAGAAATCCCCCGTCTGCCGCTATCAGAGCAAATGCCAGCGGCACTGGCAGCTTGAGCCACTGGTTGATCGCCAACCAAGCAGCCACGACAGCTGCCCGCGGCGCAAGAACCTGCAGGGCCAGGCTGCGGCGGAGGGACCCGGCCTGCGGCATCAGCCGCGCCGCCCGCCGGAAGCGGTGCAATTTTCTTGCAAGAAAATTGGCCGGAAAATTCGAATTTTCCGGCGCCCGGGGATGCGCGTTACTCTACAAATGCGGCGATCTCCTCCAGCGGTTTCTTCAGCTTGGCCACCGACGGCACGGATGCATCTGCCGCCGGATGGCCGACAGCAATGATCATGGTGGGCTTTTCCGACGCCGGCCGGTCCAGTGCGCCATTCAGAAACTTCATCGGGTTCGGCGTATGGGTCAAGGTGCACAATCCTGCCGTATGCAGCGCCGTCAGCAAAACGCCGGTGGCGATGTTCACGCTTTCGGGCACGTAGTAGTTCTTGAACCTTGTGCCATCCTCGAACTCCCCCCAGCGCTGGGCAAAGACCACAATCAGCCAGGGCGCAGTGGTCAGATGCGGCTTGTCCGCATCGGTGCCGATCGGCTCCAGCGCCTTGATCCACTCATCTCCTGCGCCGCCCGCATAGAATTTGCGCTCTTCTTCTTCGGCTTCTTCCCGGACCCGCGCCTTCAAAGCAGGGTTCGAGACCGCTGCAAAGAACCAGGGCTGATGGTTGGCGCCCGAGGGGGCGGTTCCGGCGGCCCGGATGCAATCGGCGATCACCTCCCGCGGCACCGGCTGGTCCGTGAAATCCCGAACCGTGTGCCGCCGCCGCATATGGGCAAGGAACTCTGCTGCCTTTTCCCGCATCTGCGCGTCGGAATACCCGGCCCGGTCGGGCAGGGGGAGCGGCTCGTAACTCAGGGCGTCTTTGGCAAACATCTGCGGGAAGTCCTATCAGTCTTGTGTCAAATACTGCTTGGCAGATTTCTGCACTGCCAGGGTCACCTCTGCAAGTGCCGGGGCCATCACACGGGAGACCTGCCAGGTGAGCGGAACCGCCAGCGCCGTACCAGCAATCAGCGGCACCAGCCGGCCGGAGCGGATATCCTCCTCTACCATCGCCAGCGGGTTCATGCCCCAGCCTAGGCCTGCAGCGGCGGCGTCAATGAACGCCTGGGTCGAGGGCAGGAAATGCGCTGGCGGCGCTAGCCCCGGTGCCACATTCCGATCAAGCCATAGCCGCTGCAGCTGGTCCTTGGCATTAAAGATCATGCAGGGTGCGCGCGCTGCGGCCTCTGCCGTTACCCCGTCCGGAAACCAGCGCGCCATGAACGCAGGGCTGGCCGTCGCCGCATAGTCCAGCGCGCCCAGGGGATAGGCGTCAAACCCTGTGACCGGCCGGGCGCTTGCGGTCACTGCTGCCGAGACTTCGCCGCGCTTCAGCCACTCGGCACTGTGGTCCTGATCATCCACCACCAGATCGAACAGCACCCCCTCCACTTCGGCCATGGCGTGGATGAACCAGCTCGCCAGGCTGTCCGCATTGACCGCAATCCGCAGCCGCACCGGGCCGGAGCCGCCCTCCAAGGCCAGCTCGCGCGCCAGCTGCGCCTCCAATAGCCCGATGTCCTCGGCGTGTTTGGCCAGCCGCAGCCCTGCTGCGGTGCCGGTGCAGGGCGCCCCCCGCAGCACCAGCGCTGCGCCGATCCGGTCCTCCAGCGCCTTGATCCGCTGGGAAATGGCCGAGGGCGTCACCCGCAGGGAATGCGCCGCCGCCTCAAATGAGCCAAGCCGCAGAACCGCGCTCAGCGCTGCCAATTGGCTGGGATCCATTTGCATTAGCAACTCTAATCTGACGTTAATCTCTTTAACTGGATTAAGGCCCGTGGAGGCAGTAGTCAAACCCCAGCACAACAATGGAGACTGCAATGCCCCTCAGCCTGCCGCCAAGCCTGATTGCCGGATTTGCCCTCGGCCTGAGCCTGATCATGGCGATCGGCGCCCAGAATGCCTTTGTCCTGCGCCAGGGGCTGCGGCGGCAGCATGTGTTCTGGATCTGCCTCACCTGCGCAGGCTCCGATGCGCTGCTGATCACTGCCGGCGTGCTGGGCTTTGGCTCTTTGGCCCTGGCATTGCCGTGGTTCGAACAGGCCATGCGCCTGGGCGGCGCCGCCTTCCTGATCTGGTACGGCGCCCGTGCCCTGCGCGCCGCCTGGAAGGGCGGCGAAACCCTGGAGGCCGCGCAGGAGGGGGCAGGGGCGGCGCTGCTGCCAGTGCTGGCCACCGTGCTGGCGCTCACCTGGCTGAACCCGCATGTCTATCTGGATACCGTGGTGCTGCTGGGCTCGATTTCGGCTCAATACCCCGAACCGCTGGTCTTTGCGGCCGGCGCAACCATCGCCAGCTTCAGCTTCTTCTTCTCGCTCGGCTATGGCGCCAGCCTTTTGGCCCCGGTCTTTGCCCGCCCGCGCGCCTGGCAGGTGCTGGACGCCATTGTCGGCCTCACCATGTGGGCAATTGCCGCCAAGCTCCTGCTGATGTGAAGAACAGCGCCCTATGAACAGCGCCTGTGCGCGGGTCGGCCTTACGCCTGCGCATAAACAGCCTACCTTTCCTTCAGAACCGCCAAGAGGAGGGAAAGATGAGCTGGAACCCGGCCCTGGAACCGCAATGCCCCGACGCGGGCAGCCTGGACGCAATCGAAACCGTGATCATCCCGCGTGCCCGCGACCTTGGCGGCTTTGAGGTCCGCCGCGCGCTGCCCGCCCCGCGCCGACAGATGGTCGGCCCCTTCATCTTCTTCGATCAGGCCGGCCCCGCCGAATTCCTGACCGGGCAGGGCATCGACGTGCGCCCGCATCCGCATATCGGCTTGGGCACTGTCACCTACCTCTACAAGGGTGAGTTTGAGCACCGCGACTCCTTAGGCACCCATCAGATGATCTACCCAGGCGAGGTGAACTGGATGGTCGCAGGCGAAGGTGTCACCCATTCCGAGCGCACGTCTGCCGCGACCCGGCAGAATCCCAGCAGCCTGTTCGGCATCCAGACCTGGATCGCGCTGCCGGAAAGCCATGAGGACACCCCAGCCGCCTTCGAGCATCACGGGCAGGAGGCGCTGCCTTTCCTTGAGGGAGAAGGCAAGGAGGTGCGCCTGATCCTTGGTTCCGCCTGGGGTGAGAAAGCGCCTGTAACCCTTTATTCAGAAACCTTTTATGCGGATGCGATTCTGCAGCCCGGCGCCAAGCTGCCGCTGCCTTCCGATCACGAGGACCGGGGGCTTTATGTCACCCAGGGTTCGGTGCAGATCGCCGGCGAAACCTTTGAGGCGGGGCGGATGATGGTATTCCGGCCAGGAGACGAAATCACAGTGACCGCAGGCCGGCAGGGCGCCCGGCTGATGGCGTTGGGCGGCGAGACGCTGAACGGGCCGCGCTACATCTGGTGGAACTTCGTCGCCTCCTCGCGCGACAGGATCGAGGCTGCCAAGGAGGCTTGGGCTGCAGGCGACTGGCAGCACGGCCGCTTTCAGCTGCCGCCGGGCGACGACCAGGAGTTCATTCCGCTGCCCTGATCGCTGCCTTGCCGGCGGGTGCCTGGAAATAATTCACATGTGAAGCCTTGCGCCTGGACCCGAACGGGTGTTCTGTCACCGCCATGAGCCAGCCAGCCACAGCCTCCCAAGCCGCCCAAAACCCTCTGAAGGGAGTGTTCTGGATGGTGGTAACCGGCCTGTGCTTTGTGGCGGTGACGGCGCTGGTCAAGCATCTTGGCAGCCGCATCCCGCCCGCCGAAAGCGCCTTTCTGCGATATCTTCTGGGGCTGGTCTTCCTGATCCCGATGATCGGCGCCCTGCGCAAGGCGCGCCTGACGCCGCGGCTCTGGTCACTGTTTGCCGGCCGGGGCGTGGTGCATACTGCCGGGGTCATCCTGTGGTTCTACGCCATGACCCAGATCCCCCTGGCTGAAGTCACCGCGATGAACTACCTGTCGCCGGTCTATGTCACCCTTGGCGCGGCGCTGTTCCTGGGCGAAAAGCTGGCCTTCCGCCGCATCACCGCCATCGCGGTGGCGCTGATTGGCGCGCTGATCATCCTGCGCCCGGGATTCCGCGAGGTCTCCCCCGGCCATATTGCCATGCTGTTCACCGCTGTGTCCTTCGGCGCCTCCTATCTGATCGCCAAATTCACCGTCGGCAGCAACAGCCCGGCGGTTGTTGTGGCGATGCTCTCTATCTTCGTCACAATCGGCCTGGCGCCGTTTGCCTGGGCTGTCTGGGTGCCGCCGACCCTGGCGGAAACCGCTATCCTGTTCGGCGTTGCCTGCTTTGCCACTGCGGGCCATTACACAATGACGCTTGCCTTTGCCGCCGCCCCGGTGGCCGTGACCCAGCCGGTCACCTTCCTGCAATTGGTCTGGGCGACCTTGCTGGGTGCCTTGGCATTCGGCGAGCCTGCCGACATCTGGGTCATGTCCGGAGGCGGCCTGATCCTGGCGGCTGTCAGCTTTATCTCCTGGCGTGAAGCCATGATAAAAAAGAGAGCCGCTACACCTTCCGGTAATGTAACTGACGTCTAATCGTCTTATAATTGTTACAAACCCAGAATACCCTCCAGCCCTTACAGGAGGGTAAGGGGGGCTATGAATGGCGCTGATGTATTGGCTCCCACTGCTGCTGACCGCGGCCCTCACTGTTCCGCAGGCCGGTTTTGCTGCTGTCAGCATCTGCAATGATACCAGTGAGCTTCATAATCTGGCTGTCAGCTCGCGCGGCGATGAAGGCTGGGTGACAAACGGCTGGCATCCGCTTCGGCCCGGCGACTGCCGGGCGGCGGTGCCTGAGGGGCACCAGGGCAAGTACTTCTATTACCGTGCGGAAAGCCCGGGGCACAGATTCCGCGACGACGGTATCCGCTTTTGCACCGCTTCCGGCGGATTCCGGATCAAGGGAAACAAGAAATGCGCGAGCCGCGGCTATGCGAAGCAGGGCTTTGCCAAGGCCCGCGTTGACGCGGAAGGGCACAAGATCCTGCTCAGCACCCGCTCGCAGCGCAACGCTGCGGCGCTTCCGGAAGCAGCGGCCGGGGCGCATCAGGCTTACGCGGCAGAGGTGGTCTTTCAAGGCTGTGCCCAACTCAGGGCCGAGGGCCGCGTACGGTGCCGGTTTGTCGCCGGCGGGATGGAGCTCAGCACCGAAGGCGGCAGCGGTTTCGCTACCCCTCAGTTTGCCTATCTTCAGGGCCTGCAAAGCGGCGCGCCGCTGTTTGTCGACGGGCTGCTGACCTCAGCCCTTGACGCGTATGGAGAGCTGGTTTTGCGCAGCGTTGCACCGCGCCAGCCAAACCGGTTCGACCGGATGCTGCAGCAAATGCAGGGGGAGTGGTCATCGGCGCAAGATCCACAGGACAGATTCGTCATTTCCGGATCCGTCCGGCAGAGCAGCTATCAGGGCAGCCGGATGCCGCCAGAGCTGGTTTCGGTCCAGGGCAGCTGCCGCGGGGTCGAGCAGTCGGGGGACTTCCTGATGGCCTGGGACCGGGAACGCGGCACCAGCCTGTGCTACCGCATCCAAGCCCTGACCGCAGAGGAGCTTGCATTGGTGTACCTGCCGCGCGGCACCCGGCTTATCTACCGCCGCCCTAAGGGCTCCTGAACCGCCAGGGCGTGTTTCACAGAGTTTCAGAGATGTTTCAGGGGATCACCAGATCCACCACCCGGTGCGCTGCAGCACGCGCGGCGGCGGGGTTTAGCGCACTCTCGGATTGCGCCGCCTGCAGCCAGACACCATCCATGTAGCACTGCAGTGCCTGGCGCGCGGTCTCAACCTGATCTTCCGGCAGCACTGTCCGCAGCTCTGCCAGCACATGGCTGCGCACCCGCGCCCGGTTGATTCGATGCAGGCGGCTCAGCCGCGGTGAATAGGGGGCGTTTGCCCAGAATTGCATCCAGATACTGCATTGCGGAACGGTATAAAGCGTATCGGCAAAGTTCGCATCCATCACCGCATAAAGCCGCTCCCGCGGGGTCCGTGCGGTTGCATAGCCTTCGGTCATTGCCTTGCGGAGCTTGCTGAGAAGATGCCGCATGGTGGCTTCCATCAGCCCTTCCTTGGAGCCGAAGTAATAGTTGATGGACGCTGCGGAGGCGCCGGCCTCCCTGGCAATTTCCGCCATGGTCACAACACCATAGCCGCGTTCGTGCACAGCAATGATGGTGGCCTCGATCAGCTCTTCGTTTCGGATGTCCCGGATGCGTTTCCTGCTCATGGTAAAGTAGTGCGGCAATTGGGCCGCCGTTTCAACTGTTGTTCGCGTGAAATGATTTCTTGAATGATCATTTAAAAAATCATTTGGCGGAACAGACTCCTGTGTTATGTACCCGTCCCATGTCTTGGGGCGGGAACCGCCCGCAAATGGGAGGGACATATGACTGCAATCATCTCGTTCGGGATTCTGCTGGCCTTTGCGCTGGTGGCGTTCTGCGTGATCAAGTGGTGGAACGTCCGCAATGTCGGCGTGACCCCCGTTCACCTTTTCACCTTCATCGCAATTCTGTTCACGTCCGGTCTGGACGTGGGCCTGATCATGTTCCCGCTGGCCTGGGATTTCCCGCTTTATGCAAATGTGGAAGAAAACCCGGCCTATGGCTTCACCAACCCGCTGGCGCTGGAATTCGGATTCTGGGGCTTCCTGATCTGGGGCTTCTACTTCCTCACCACCTTCTACTTCTGTGTGATCGAGCCGCGGGTGAAGTTCTTTGAGATCCCGCTGGTGAAGCTGATCAACAACATCGTGATCATCGGCACCTGCGCCTTCACCGGTGCGCTGTTCCTGGTCTACCTGCCGTATTACGCCACCTTCATGGGCGACGGCGAAAGCGTGATCCCGGCCTTCTACGTCATCACCTTCCTGGTGATCCTGTTTGCCGCCTTCTCCTCGACCGACATCAAGTATGTGCGCATCCTGTCGGTGGGCTCCACCGGCCTGTTCCTGGCGCTGATCCTCGGCATGTGGGCTTATGCCGGCATGGGCCTGGGTGCCTTTGCGGACACCGCTTCCAACATCGGCGGCTATTTCGCGAACATCCACAAGTTCATCCTGCCGCTGACCGACTATCATGAGTTCTACCTGTTCTGGTGGTTCGCATGGTCGATCATGATCGGCCAGTTCACCTCGCGCTTTGTTGGCGGCCTGCGCACCTGGCAGGTTCTGGCAGCGCTGCTGGTGTTCCCGTCGATCCCGCTGGGGATCTGGTTCTCGGTGCTCTACTACTACCACCTGAACAGCATTGAGACGACGCTGCTGATCAATGTCTCGATGGTCGCGGTGGGCATCATCTTCGTGGTCAACTCCTTTGACTCGCTGATCCGCCTCTACACCGACAACCTGAACCTGACTGCGCAGCGCTTCGGCACCATCCCCTATGTGATCGGCAATGCCGTGGTTCTGTTCGGCCTGACCTTGGCCTTCCAGAGCCAGTGGCTGCAGATCCAGTGGATCGGCACCGCGGTGATCGGCATCTACGTGGCCTGCCTGGGCTACATCCTGATCGCCAAGCGCAGCGAAGTGATGAGCATCGACGCCTCGCCCGAGGAAAACACGCTCGACTTCGAAAAGATCAAGGCGGCCCACTAAGGGCGGTCTCCCGGCTGGATCTCTGTTTCCCCGAATAGTCGGTTCAGCCATCAACTGCCTGGCAGTGCCTCCGGGCCTGCCAGGCGCCTTTCAACTCCGCCACCCAGGCGGAGGTCCGCGACAAGCGGCTCTGCTGCCGGATACTATCCGGCGCGTTGCCCCGGAGCCGCTTTTCCCGGACCCTGCTGCCTGCTGGCGGAAAGGCCCGAATCCGAAACCGGCGGCGGCATCGCCCGCCAAGCCAGCACGACCCTGAAATTGCTGCTGCGGCAGCGCTGAAACCTTTGAACAGATTGGACCCGAGCATCATGACCCATCCCGCTCAGCCCAAGGCCAGCCACTTTATCAATGGCGAATATGTCGAAGACACCGCCGGCACCCCGATCCCGGTGATCTATGCCGCCACCGGCGAGCAGATCGCCACCGTCTATGCCGCCACCCCCGCGATCGTGGATCAGGCGCTTTCGACCGCCAAAGCAGCCCAGAAAGAATGGGCGAAAATGACCGGCACCGAGCGCGGCCGCATCCTGCGCCGTGCCGCCGACATCATGCGCGAGCGCAACCACGAACTCAGCGTTCTGGAAACCTATGACACCGGCAAGCCGCTGCAGGAAACCCTGGTGGCGGACGCCACTTCCGGCGCCGACGCGCTGGAATATTTCGGCGGGCTGGCTGCCTCGCTCACTGGCGAGCACATCCCGATGGGCGAAGACTGGGTCTACACCGTGCGCGAGGCGCTGGGCCTCTGCGTCGGCATCGGCGCCTGGAACTACCCGACCCAGATCGCCTGCTGGAAAGGCGCGCCCGCGCTGGCCTGCGGCAACTCGATGGTGTTCAAGCCTTCGGAAACCACGCCGCTCTGCGCCCTGAAAGTGGCCGAAATCCTGCATGAGGCAGGCCTGCCCGCAGGCCTTTACAACGTCGTCCAGGGCATGGGCGAGGTGGGCGGCGCGCTGGTCACCGATCCGCGCGTCGACAAGGTTTCGCTGACCGGCTCGGTTCCGACCGGCAAGAAGGTCTATGCCGCGGCAGCGGAAGGCATGAAGCACGTCACCATGGAGTTGGGCGGCAAGTCGCCGCTGATCATCTTTGACGATGCCGATGTTGAAAATGCCGTGGGCGGCGCCATCAACGGCAACTTCTACTCCTCCGGCCAGGTGTGCTCGAACGGCACCCGGGTCTTTGTGCAGAAAGGCATCAAGGAGAAATTCCTGGCCCGCCTGGCCGAACGCACCGGCAACGCCGTGATCGGCGACCCGATGGACGAGGCCACCAGCTTTGGCCCGATGGTCACCGAGAACCAGATGAACATCGTGCTGGGCTACATCGAAAAGGGCAAGGAAGAGGGCGCCCGCGTTGTCTGCGGCGGTGCCCGTGCCGACATGGACGGCTACTACATTCAACCGACCGTCTTTGCCGATGTGACCGACGATATGACCATCGCCCGCGAGGAAATCTTTGGACCCGTCATGTCCGTTCTCGACTTCGACACCGAGGAAGAGGTGATCGCCCGCGCCAATGACACCGAGTTCGG
>NZ_JWLD01000038.1:0-473 GCF_000813725.1 Leisingera sp. ANG-Vp | reverse complement strand
ATGACACCGAGTTCGGCCTGTCTGCCGGCGTCTTCACCAGCGACTTCACCCGCGCGCACCGGGTGATCGGCCGGCTGGAGGCGGGCAGCTGCTTCATCAACTCCTACAACGATGCGCCGGTCGAGGCGCCGTTTGGCGGTGTGAAGGCATCGGGTGTGGGCCGCGAGAACTCGAAAGAGGCGATCAAGCACTTCAGCCAGGTCAAATCGGTTTACGTCCGCATGGGCGACGTCGAAGCGGCGTTCTGATTGCCCTTTGGGCTGACGCCCACCCGCCCGCCCCGTCAGCCCAAAGGGCAATCAGGGCAGGGCGCATGACACCGGGTGCTTCCGGCCGGGGCTGGCAGCATCAAGGCAAAGCAAGGCAGAGCCGGGCAGGCGAGGCAGCACCCGGTCTCAGCAATGGAGAGACGCGATGAATGCGGATTATGTGATTGTCGGCGCCGGCTCGGCCGGCTGCGCCATGGCTTACAG
>NZ_JWLD01000037.1 GCF_000813725.1 Leisingera sp. ANG-Vp | reverse complement strand
CCCGGCAGCAGCGCCAGCTGCGCCGCCGCTGAGCCTTTGAAACGCTGAACATTCCGCCGCGCGTTCCACCCGGAAGGCGCGGTTTTTCTTTGCGGAGAGGGGAGAAAAGCGGCGGGACCACCAGTCAACCGTGCGGCTTTGATTCCCGAGGACCTGTATGTACAGGTGGGCGCCAGGTAAACGGACCAGGATCCGGACAGAGCCAGCTCCCTCGGAATTGCTTAAGGCCACCGGAATGCTGCCTGTCACGAGAAGGGCAGAACCCGCCAAGGGCGTAAGTAAGCTGCCCGCGGCCTCATGACAAGGGGCGTGCGGCCGTGTCGCGTCAATTCCGGTTAAATCGGCGGCATTGCAATTTGTTCTCTAATTGTTCACATTCGGGATATGATGGAAGACTTGCAGCCCGGACAGAAACTCGCCCGCGGAGTGTCGCGCTACCTGCGTAGTCTCGGGTATGCGCCTTTGGAGGAATTTGTGCCAGCGCGCGGCCTGCGGGTGGATGTGATGGCGCTGGGCCCCAAGGGCGAGCTCTGGGTGATCGAATGCAAGTCCAGCCGTGCCGATTTTCAATCCGACCGCAAGTGGGAGGGGTACCTGGAATGGTGCGACCGTTATTTCTGGGCGGTGGATATGGAGTTTCCAGCCGAGCTGCTGCCCGATGGCACCGGGCTGATCATTGCCGATCCCTATGATGCCGAGATCATCCGCATGGCACCGGAGGACAAGCTGGCTCCGGCGCGGCGCAAGAAGCTGACGCAGAAGTTTGCGATGGATGCCGCCCGCCGCCTGCAGGTCTTGCGCGATCCGCGCCCGGGTAGGGATGGGCAATTGCTGGGCGGCGATACGGCAGAGGCCTGACACCGGGCAGGGGAAGGCTCCCGCGCCTGCAGGTGCCCCGGCTGCGCCGGAGCCCCTTGGCAGCCTTGGGCCTGGCAGCGCACCTGCGGTGCGCTGCGTGTGGCGGAAAGGTCAGGCGGTAGCGTTCAGCGCCGGCGGCTGATGCAGCAGGGCAATGGGGGCGCCGGGGTCTGTGGCCACGCCGATGGCACCGCCCTGCGCGACGTTTGTGAAGGTGATGCTGCCTCCGGTATCAAACTGCAGCGTCAGGATGTCACCGTCGCGTGTCGCGGTGTAAGCGCTGGCGCCCATTTCCCGCAGCTGCACAACCGCGCTGGCGCCGCTGGCCAGCTCCACCGTATCGTTGCCGTCGCCATGGGCGTATTGAAGCGCTACGGTGCCGCCGCTCAGCTTGAAACGGTCATCTCCGGTGCCGCCGCGCGCGGCCAGGGTTTCGCCAATCTGCAGTTCGATCAGGTCATTGCCTGCGCCGCCATCCACCTGGGCGTAGCCGCTCAGGGCTTGGCGCATTTTCGCTGCGGCAGAGGCGTTCGGATCAAATGCCGCGGCCCCGGCCTCGTGCGGTCCGCGCAAGGCACGCTGTGCGGCGACCGAGATCCTGTCGTCGCCTGCGCCGCCCTTAATGCGCGACACCAGGGTTGCAGCGACCGCAATGCTGTCATTGCCGTCACCAGCCCGCAGCCCGCGCAGAGTGCCCGCCTGAATGGCAATCGCATCGTCACCGCCGCCGGTGCTGATATTGCGGGCATGGCGGGCACGGATCGAGAGCGAGTCCGCATTGGCATAGTGCTCAGGGCGCTGCCGCCGCCCACCTTCAGCGCTGCCCCGCTCGACAGGGCGGGCTGTATCGCGGTCGGTATGGATGCCGCGCACGATACGCCCTTCCAGGGCCAGTGCATCAGCGCCGTCCCCGGTTGCAATCCTTTGGATCGTATCGGCGCGCAATTCCACGGTGTCATCGCCGGACAGATCCGATGGCACGGCCGGCGCCGCCTGCGGTTCCGCCTCTGCAGCCCCGCCAGGCAAGCCGGTGATCAGGATCAGCGCAACCGAGTCCTGCGGCCAGGGCAGCGAGGCCAGCGCTGTGAGCGCCTTGGACATCTCGTAAATGCGTTTCTCGTGATAGGAGGCTTCGAGGCTGGCAGCACTGGCCTCGGTAACCTCAGCTGAAGGCGCAGGGGCGGGCTGCAAGCTGCCCTCTGCCAGGGCAGCTGCCTGCTCGGCCAGCGTCATGCCTCCGGAGGCCGGCTCAGGTTCGGCAGCGACAGGATCCGGTGCCGGTTCCGCCGGAGCACCGCCCAGCTTGACCACCGCCTTTTGAACTTGCGGCTTGTCCCAGCCGTGCGCTGCAGGCGGCAGGCCCTCACGGCCCCGGCGGCCGTGGCCGCCATGCATGGCATCGGCCTCTTTCTGCAGGTCATCCGCGGAAAGCCCCAAGGCCGGGTTGATCCCATCCAGCGTGGCGCTGGCGCCGCTGGTCACGGCGCTCAGCTGCGCCGAAAAGAAGAAGGGGGTTGCTGTATTGCCGATCGGGCTCACCATGTCACTCACTCCACAAACTGGTCGAGCACAAGGGTGAGCCCAGGGGCTTTAGATAGATATAATAGTTAAAATCGCAGTTTCGAAAATTCGCCTAAACAAGGCGGCGCATTTTCAGAGAAGCGGGATTATTTGACGCTGCGCGCAGCCTGGGCTGCGGCACGGATCTCGTCTGCGATCTCTTCTGCTTCTTCCGGATCGAAGTCCATCGGGATCTCGGTGCCGCCGGCTTCGATGAAGATCCGCACCATGCCCTGATCGGTCGGGCCGATTTGCAGGTTTGCCTCGACATCGCGTTCGGTGTTGATACCCATTTTGCACTCCCTAGCCGGTCAGCGGATTGCAGCCGGTGCTAGCCCGCCGCAGGCTGAAAGGCAAGCCGGGTTTGCGTTACACTGATCCCATGACAAATGTGACCCTGCGCCGATTCGCCCCGAGTGACCTGCACTGGCTGGTGGCACGCCACCAGGATCTTTATGCACGTGAAGCGGGGTTTGATGAGAGCTTCGGACCGCTGGTTGCGGATATCCTTCACAGTTTCTGCGCCAGCCACGATCCGGCCTGCGAGCATGGCTGGATGGCGGAAAGCGGCGGTGAGAGGCTGGGCACTGTGTTCTGCATGAAGAAGGATGAGGAAACCGCGCAGCTTCGGCTGTTTCTGCTGACCCCCAAGGCGCGGGGCAAGGGGCTGGGCAAACGGCTCTTGCGCGAATGCATGGATTTCGCCCGTGCAGCAGGCTATCGCGGGATGATGCTGAAGACCCATGAAAGCCACCGCACGGCCTGCGCGCTCTACCAGGCGTTCGGGTGGAAGCTGAGCGGAAGCCGGCCGGTGCACAGCTATGGCCAGGACTTGGTTGAGCAGACGTGGCAGCTGACATTTCAGGCTGCGGAGATCTAGCAGCCCGTTGTGGGGGGTGTTGGGAATTTGAGTTTGTTTGCAAGTGCTTGTGGATAACTTCTGACGTTATGCCGGAGCCCGGGCCTAGGGCTTGCACGGGAAGAAGCGGTGCCGCGGAATTCTGTGATGGAAACGTAAAAAAACCTCTTGCGTGCCCTCGGGACGTGCTATAAATGCCCCCTCAGTGCCGCCTTAGCTCAGTTGGTTAGAGCGCTGGATTGTGGATCCAGAGGTCCCCCGTTCAAGCCGGGGAGGCGGTACCATCTCCCCCGCTTGGAATTCCGAAAACACAGCCGTTATCGCCGCCGCATGCAGATTGTTGCCGCAGCGGATTGCGCGTTCAGGCCTGGGCGGACGCCTGGCATGGGCCGCCGCTTGCTTTGTCAGGCAGCTGCTTCTTGTGCAGGCCAGAAGTGCAAGCGGCTCCGGCTCAGTCCGATGCGCCAGTGGTTGTTGTTGTGGTGGTGGTTCCTGCGCCGCTGTCGTCATCGGCGACCACTACCAGGAACAGAGCCCCGGCAGCGACACCAGCTACGGCGCCGGCCGACAGCCCGGTTGCCGGCAGGCTTTGCCCGGTAACCTGGCTCAGCGCTTCCGCGCCAGGCGCCTGGCAGGTGACTTGCAGGGAGCCGTCCGGCAGGTAACTGGCGGAAACTGGTGTGCCTGCGCCGCAAGCCAGTCTGCGCTGGGCTTCATCAAGCGCAGGGTCCGATGCCTGGCCAAAGGCCGCCTGGCCGGCGAGGGAGAGCGGAATAATCAGGCATGCTCTCTGCAAGATACTGGTATACATGGATAAACAACCTTATGCTTTGGAACAGGTTCAGGTTAGTTAACGTCCGGGCATCGGGCAATACGGCGATACCGCAAAAAGCGCCGTTCCGCGGGATGCCGCTCAGGCACTGAGCGGCTGTCCGCAAGGCAGTCCGGTCTTTTTTGAGGGGTACTGAAATGTTCAATACAGCCATCAAGTGTTTGACTGCAGGGGTTTCTTGCCTGGGGCTGGCCGCAACGCCGGCCTTGGCTCAGGGGCCGGGCGCTATCATTTATACAGTTGTGGTTCCGGCCGGAGAATTCGGTTCGGCAGCCTTCCTTACGGAAATTCTGGGTTCTCTGACGGCGGCCAAAGCCTTTTGCCGCGCCACAGGTGATTCGGCTTTGCAAGTGGATTGCCTCTCCGAACGGCTGGAGACTGCGGCCGCGGATATCCCTCGCGGCACCGACTATGACGAAGTGCGGGGGGTGCTGCAGGATACCTCTGACCGGCTGAAACGGCTGGCCCGCCAAAACCGGGATCCGGGGCGCAGCCGGGTCACCGTGTCCAGTTCAACCAATCCGGCCGAGCGCACCAGCAGGCCGCTCACTCCCGTCAGCGCTGCTGCCCAGGCCGAGGTGAACCGCGAGGCTGTTCTCATTCTGCAGGAAGCCGCTACGATCCTGTTGCGCAGCGCCCAAGCGGCGCAGGAGCGCCAGGAGCAATACGCTCAGATCGCTGAAGCGATTGATTCCAACAAAGTGCTGCTCAGGTCCTGAGCAGCCTTACTGCGGTTTGATCTGAATTTCCTGGCGCAGTTCCCCGCTCTCGCGGTCGAAAATCAGGATGCGGTTGTCCTGGCTGACCACGGCAATCCAGTCGCTGCCCAGCGTGACCGCTTCAGCGGCCACCCCTGCAGGCAGGGTGATTTCCGCGGGCAGGGGGGCATCAGCCGCTTGCAGGCGGATGACAAGCAGCGAGATAATCACTACAAGCCCGCCAATCATCACCACGGTCAGCGTGGTCACCAGCCGCCGCAGAAACCGGATCTGCGGCGGTTCCTGTTGGATTTCGGTCTCGGAAGGATCAGTCATGGGCAGCCGCCGGATTGAGTTTGTCATCGCGGAAAACCCGCCTAAGCGGCTTGATAAAGCGGTTTCGCGCGATGTGCCAGAGGAGGCGTCGCTGTCGCGTACCCGCCTTGCCCGGCTGATCGAGGAAGGTGCGCTGACGGTTGATGGCGCTGTGGTGCAGGATGCCAAGGCCAGGGTTGAAGAGGGCGCACAGATTGCGATTGAGGTTGAGGAAGCCGAAGACAGCCACATTGGGCCCGAGGACATTCCGCTGGAGATCGTTTTTGAGGATGATGACCTGATTGTCATCAACAAGCCTGCCGGCATGGTTGTGCATCCGGCGCCGGGGTCGCCCTCGGGGACGCTGGTGAATGCTCTGCTGCATCATTTCGGCGGCAATCTGTCAGGCGTGGGCGGGGTCAAACGCCCCGGCATCGTGCACCGCATCGACAAGGAGACCAGCGGTTTGCTGGTGGCCGCGAAATCCGACGCTGCCCACCAGGGGCTGGCGTCGCAGTTCGAGAAGCACACGGTTGAACGCTACTATCAGGCCATCTGCTACGGTGTGCCGGATGGCAACGATCCGCGTCTGCGCGGGGTGAAGGGGGCCAGCTTCGAGCCTGGCAATATTCTGAAACTCACCACTCAGCTGGCGCGGCACAAAACCGACCGGCAGAAGCAGGCGGTGCTGTTCCAGGGCGGCCGCCACGCGGTGACCCGCGCCCGCATCTGCGAGGGCTTTGGCAGCCCGGCCTGTGCGGCACTGATCGAATGCTGGCTCGAGACCGGCCGCACCCACCAGATCCGTGTGCATATGGCCCACGCGGGCCACGGGCTGGTGGGCGACCCCACCTACGGCGGCCGCCGCAAGCTGCCCGCCAAGGCGCTGAATGAGGCGGCGCAGGCCGCGGTGCGCGATTTCCCGCGCCAGGCGCTGCACGCGGCGGTGCTGGGGTTTGAGCATCCGATCACTGGAGAAAGCCTGCGGTTTGAGGCGCCGCTGCCTCAGGATATGGCGGATCTGCTGGTTGTCTTGCGCCAGTAAATTACCAGCAAATAAGCGTGTTCTGTCTTGTGATGCAATTCACAGACGAGCCGCGCCGGTCTAACATAGAAGAATTCCTTAAGCGGTCCTTGAAAAGGATTTAGCGCTAACCCATATGCGCTGATGTTAAGTCCTTATACATTTGGGAGGGACACTTTAAATGGCGAATTACGCAAACCTGCCTGCACCGACGCCCGAAGGCGGCCTGAACCGGTATCTCCAGGAAATCCGCAAGTTTCCGCTGCTGGAGCCGGAAGAAGAATACATGCTGGCCAAGCGCTGGGTCGAGGAGCAGGACGCACAGTCCGCGCATAAGATGGTGACCTCCCATCTGCGGCTCGCGGCCAAGATCGCCATGGGCTACCGCGGCTATGGCTTGCCGCAGGCCGAAGTGATCTCCGAGGCCAATGTCGGCCTGATGCAGGCGGTGAAACGCTTTGATCCCGAAAAAGGCTTCCGTCTGGCGACCTATGCCATGTGGTGGATCCGCGCCTCGATCCAGGAGTACATCCTGCGGTCCTGGTCGCTGGTGAAACTGGGCACCACCTCGGCGCAGAAGAAGCTGTTCTTCAACCTGCGCAAGGCAAAAGCCCGTATCGGCGCGCTGGAAGAGGGCGACCTGCGCCCCGAGAACGTCAAGCGGATCGCAACTGACCTTGGTGTGACCGAAGACGAGGTGATTTCGATGAACCGCCGCATGTCCGGCGGCGATGCCTCGCTGAACGCCACGGTCGGCTCTGAGGGCGAAGGCACCATGCAGTGGCAGGACTGGCTGGAGGATGAAGATGCCGACCAGGCCGGCGATTACGAGGCCCGGGACGAACTGGAGGCCCGCCGTGAGCTGCTGACCGCCGCGCTGGATGTGCTGAACGACCGCGAGAAGGACATTCTGACCCAGCGCCGTCTGATGGACCAGGCGGTGACGCTTGAGGAACTGAGTACGCAATACAACGTCAGCCGCGAGCGAATCCGCCAGATTGAGGTGCGCGCGTTTGAAAAGCTGCAGAAGAAGATGCGCGAACTGGCGATGGAAAAAGGCATGCTGTCCGGCGCTTGATCCCCGCGCAATCAGACAGAGCAAAGGCGGTGCATTGCACCGCCTTTTTTATGCGCGAAGCCTGCCGGGCAGGCAGTGATGCTGGCTTTACGGCACTGGCTCAGACCATTTGTTTCGCGCGCGAAACAAATGGGTCAGATTTGCTGACCTGAAAGGCTGGCGGATGCTGGCTGTGAACCTGTCTGGCCCGGGGCCTGGCAAAAAGCTGGGTTCGCGGCTGGATAGGTAGCTGGCAGAAATGCTGGCACGGTCACTTAGCGCGGCTGGCTGAAATCACTCTGGTTGCTGGCGGAGCTTGCTGTCTGGCTGTCCCGAAGGATGGCTGGAGCGCTGGCTGCTTGCGGCCTGGTGATTCTGGCTTGCTTGCAATTTCTGTATTCTGTTTATGCGAGCTGCCGGCCTCGGTCAATGGAAAATGCAATAAAATCAAATAGTTGATAGATTTACTCGGAAATTGCCGGGGCGCCGGGCTGGCCAGGGCGCGTCCCTGCGCTTAAACTCATCTCTCTGGCATAGGAGGAGGAGCCATGGCAGGCGGCTGGGCGCAGGACGGCGCAGTGAATGAGCAGATCGAAGCGTCGATCAATGATGAGCTGGCGCGGATGAAGGCGCAGAAGCGCCCGGTGGGCGAAAGCCTCACCCATTGCGCCGAATGCGAAGAGCCAATTCCAGAAAAGCGCCGTACAGCTCTGCCCGGTGTCAAGCTCTGCATCGACTGCCAGCAGGAGCGTGACGGCGCACAGCAGATGCGGGGCGGCATCAACCGGCGCGGTTCCAAGGACAGTCAGCTGAAATAACGGCCGGCGAAGCCTGCACCTCTGAAACATCTTCCCCGCGCCCTGTGCCGGTGATATATCGCGAACGGGCTCACAGGCGATGGCGTCGCCGGAGAGCGGTTTGCTCTCGCCCTTCACCCACGCTCCTGTACGCCGGGACTTTCAATCGGGAGATTGAAGGCCCCGCCTTGTCTCCCCGGACAAAGGAGGCATCCATGGCCTGGTCGCCTGAAAAAACCGAAGTCAAAAGCTGGAATGAATGGGATACGCTGCGCCATGTGATCGTGGGCCGCGCCGATGATTGCCACATCCCGCCGGAAGAGCCCGCGCTGGATGCCAAGGTGCCGGAAGACAGCGACATGCGCGGCCAGTGGGGGCGCCGCCCGCAGGAAACCATTGATCGCGCCAATGAGCTCTTGGACAATTTTGCCAGCCAGCTGCGCACCCGCGGCATCCGCGTTGACCGCCCGGTCTCCATCGATCATTCGCAGCCGGTGACCACCCCGGACTTCCACACTGACAGCCAGTTCGGCTGTATGCCGCCGCGCGATGTGCTGCTGACCGTCGGCCATGAGATGCTGGAAGCCACCATGTCCTACCGCTGCCGCTGGTTCGAATACCTGAACTACCGGCCGCTGCTGAAGCAGTATTGGGAAGAGGATCCGAACTTCCGCCACGAGGCGGCGCCCAAGCCACGCCTCACGGACGCGGATTACCACCCGGATTACCTCAGCGACAAAATCGGCGTCGCCAAGCGGCTTGAGTGGGCGGCCGAGAAGTTCTTTGTCACCACCGAGGAAGAGCCGCTGTTTGACGCCGCCGATGTGCTGCGCTTCGGCAAGGATCTGGTGGTTCAGCACGGCTTCACCACCAACCTCAAAGGCATCGAGTGGCTGCGCCGCCACTTCCCGGATCACCGGGTGCACACGGTGAACTTCCCGGGCGACCCGTACCCGATCCACATCGACGCGACCTTTACCCCATTGCGTCCGGGCCTGATCCTGAACAACCCGCAGCGCCGCCTGCCGGATGAGCAGCGCGACATGTTCAACAAAAACGGCTGGGAAATCGTCGACGCGGCGCAGCCCGCCCACAACACCCCGCCGCCGCTGTGCTATTCCTCCACCTGGCTCAGCATGAACGTCTTGGTGCTGGATCCGAAAACCGTCTGCGTCGAGAAGTCCGAGGTCTATCAGGCCGAACAGATGGACAAGCTGGGCATGGAGGTGGTCGAGGTCGAGCTGCGCGACGCCTATGCCTTTGGCGGCGGCCTGCACTGCTGCACCGCGGACGTTTACCGTGACGGGGAGTGCGAGGACTACTTCCCGAAGCAGTAAGCCCGGGGCCTCCCGGAAAACTGGCGGCCTGCAGCTTTGCTGCGGGCTGCTAACCCAAGTCCATACGCAGAATATGCTGCGGACCGGCTATGCCGTGCGGATGAATATCGCCGCTGTCGTCAAATCCGCCTTTCAAATAGCACCGGATCGCGGCGGGGTTTTGAAAATTGACTGTCAGCACCACAGCGTCACGATCCGGATACTGGTCCCGAAGATAGGAACCCAGAGCGGCTACAGCTGCTGTGGCAAAGCCTTTGCCTTGCTGATTACGGTCGATCATGAAGGCGCGCAGGCCCAGTTCGGTTGCCCGGGCAAAGCCGTAGCTTTCATGGTACTTCCGGTCGATCTTGAAAAAACCGATGACCTCGCCGCTGGCAAGGATGGCGTGAAAGTCCACGCCGTCCTCATTGTCTTCAAAAGCCTGCGCCACGGTACCGGAAAAGCGGACCTGATCCGGCTCCACCTCGACGCCGGCAACCAGATCGAATTCATCACGGGAAACCGGGCGCAGGGAGAGAGGCATCAGTCCTCCATCGCTTCCAGTTCGTCAATGAAGCCGGAGATCATCGAAAGGCCCTTGTCCCAGAATTTGGGGTCCGAGGCATCGAGGCCGAAGGGCGCCAGCAGTTCCTTGTGGTGTTTGGAGCCGCCTGCCTTGAGCATCTCGAAATACTTGTCCTCGAAGCCCTCGCCGCCTTCGGCATAAACCGAGTAGAGCGCGTTCACGAGACCGTCGCCGAAGGCATAGGCGTAGACGTAGAAGGGCGAATGCACGAAGTGGGGGATATAGGCCCAGAAGGTCTCGTAGCCTTCCATGTACTCGAAGGCTTCGCCCAGAGACTCGGCCTGCACCGACATCCAGATGGCGTTGATGTCATCCGGGGTCAGCTCGCCCTCGGAGCGGGCGGCGTGCAGTTTGCATTCGAAGTCGTAGAAAGCGATCTGGCGCACCACCGTGTTGATCATGTCCTCGACCTTGCCGGCCAAGAGCACCTTGCGCTGCTCCTTGGTTTCAGCCTTGTCGAGCATCTTGCGGAAGGTCAGCATTTCGCCAAACACGGAGGCGGTTTCCGCAAGGGTCAGCGGGGTGGAGGAGAGCATCTCGCCCTGTTCTGCCGCCAGCACCTGATGCACGCCATGGCCCAGCTCGTGCGCGAGGGTCATCACGTCGCGCGGTTTGCCCAGGTAGTTGAGCATCACATAGGGATGCACATTGGTGACGGTCGGATGGGCAAAGGCGCCCGGCGCCTTGCCGGGCTTCACGCCTGCGTCGATCCAGCCGTCGGAGAAGAACGGTGCGGCGATTTCGCCCATGCGCGGATCAAAGGCGTTATAGGCGTCCATCACCGTCTTTTCGGCGTCTGCCCAGCTGACCACCGAGGTGTCTTCCAGCGGCAGCGGCGCGTTGCGGTCCCAGACCTGCATCACATCCAGCCCCAGCCATTTGCGCTTCAGCTCGTAATAGCGGTGCGAGAGCTTGGGGTAGGCGGCCACCACGGCTTCGCGCAGCGCCTCGACCACCTCGGGCTCCACATCGTTGGACAGGTGGCGGCCGGTCTGGGCGCTGGGCATGCCGCGCCAGCGGTCGATGATTTCCTTTTCCTTGGCTTGCGTGTTGTGGACGCGGGCAAAGGTCTTGATGTTCTCGGCAAAGACACGCGCCAGCTCGCGCGCGGCTGCCTCGCGTTTGCTGCGGTCCTGCTCGGTCAGCAGGTTCAGGGTGCCTTCGATATTCAGCTCTTCGCCGTGCACGGTGAAGGTCAGGCCGGCGATGGTCTCGTCAAACAGCTTCTCCCAGGCGTCGCCGACGATGCCAAGGTCGTGCATGAACTTCTCCAATTCGTCCGACAGCTGATAGGGCTTCATCGCGCGGATGCGGCGGAACACGCTGTCATAGCGGGCAAGTTCCGCATTGGCGGCCAGATGCGCCTGCATGGCGTCATCTTCGATCCGGTTCAGTTCCAGCGTGAAGAACACCAGCGGGGTGGTGGCGATGGTGACCTTCTCCTGGCAGTTGGACAGGAAGGCTGCGCGGTCTGAGTCCGTGGTCAGCTGGTAATACCGCAGGCCGGCAAAAGACATTACCCGGCCGGCGATGTTATTGATCTTCTCGTTGCGCTGAACGCAATTCAGCAGGCCGTCCGCATCCAGATCCGACAGCTTGCCCTCATAGTCGGCGGCAAAGGCGGCGCATTCCTGTTCCAGCCAGTCCAGATCGCGGGCCAGTTCGGGGGCGTCCTCAGACGCGTAGAGATCGCTGAGGTCCCATTCCGGCAGATTGCCAAGGCCATCGGAACCGGCAGAGGCGTTTGCATCGCGGACGGGGAAGGGAAGCTGGAACATGGGGGCTCCTGTCATGAGAAATGCTTTGACCCAACATCTAAGCGGCGCCTTGCGGGATCACAAGCAGCCGGGAGCGGATCATCCGAAGATCAGCGGGAGTTTAATGCAAAGCGGGTAAGGGGCAGGTAAATTCGCCGTGCCGGGCGGCGGCAACGGGGCTTAGCCGCTGTGCTGCTCAAACAGGCTGCACATGCGGGAGAACACATGGGCGCGGATTTCAGGCGTCTCCATCATCACTTCATGCTGGCCGCCTTTGACCACGTCCAGCTCGCCGCCCGGCCACCGGTTCATGCGCTCGCGGATGGCATCAGAGTTGACGATCTGCTCATCCGAGCCAAGGAAGGTGATGCAGGGCAGGGCAGGTGAAGGCTGTTCTGCCAGCCAGGCGCATTCCTGCAGGCTGACGCGCAGCCATTGGATGGTGGGGCCGCCGAGCGCCAGATCGGGCTGTGCCGCGAGCTGGGCATGCATCATCATGTACATCTCCGCATCCGTGGTCAGCGTGTTGCCCTCAAACGGGGTGATCTGCACATACTGCTCCAGCGCCGTGGTCGGCAGCAGCATTTCGTCAAGCCGCAGATAAGGTGCGATGCTGCCCAGGAAGCTTGCGAAGGGGCGCAGCAGGGCGGGGATCTGAATGCCCCACATCGGGCCGGTAAAGCAGCAGGCCTTGACGTCCAGCCCTTGCATCGCTGCCCGCAAGCCAATGGCTCCGCCCATGGAGTGGCCGGTCAGGAACCACGGCCTGGGCAGTTCAAGCTGTTCTGCCAGCCGGATGAGCGCCTCAACGTCTTTCTGGAAATCGGTGAACTCCCCGACGTGGCCCAGCCGGCGCTCCTCCAGCATCCGGTCGGCCAGTCCCTGGCCGCGCCAGTCGACGGTGAGGGTGGCAAAGCCCCGGGAGGCGAATTCACCTGCTGCAGGCCCGTATTTCTCAATGTATTCAGTCCGTCCGGGAAACAGCAGGACCGTGCCCTTGGCCTCCCCTTCGGGGCGCCAGTGGCCCGCGCGGATGCGCAGGCCGTCTGATGTCTGCACCCAATGGGCCGCCCCGCCGGCCGGGCCTTGCGCAATGTCCGCAAACAGCGGCGCAGGCTGAGGGTCCATCGGGGCGCCGTCCATCAGGCCAGGACCGACGCGAGTTTCATCGCGGTGCCCATGTCGCCATCCACCGACAGCTTGCCGGACATGAAGGCAGACGTCGGGTTCAGATCGCCTTCAAGGATCGACTGGAAGGTGTCAGCGTCTGCTTTCAGCGTCACATCCGCCTCTTCATCGCTGACCCGCACACCGTCGGAGTCGAGCACAATGGCACCCAGCCCCTCGATCTCGAACTTCGCAGAGGCGTCGAACGCGCCTGCCTCCAGTTTTGCGCCCAGTGCCTCAGCCGCCTGTGCCAGAATATCGCTCATATCAGGTCCTCAATCGGTTTTGCGCGCTTATAGCACAAAGCTGTGAAATATCTGCAGCCAATACTGGAAAAAGCAGCGCGCGGGATTACACTGGGGGCATCATGATGGCAAATCACCCAAAGCTCAAAGCTATCGTGGCGGCAACGGCGGCCACAGTCATGTTTTCCCTGCCTGGGCAGGTTTTTGCGCAAGTTTTGTCTGCTGAAACCCTGTTGCAGGATCTGGCTTTGTCGGAACCTGCCGAGGCTGCGTCGATTGACCGCGAGCTGCAGGCGCTGTGGGCCAAGAGCGGCTCGCCGTCGATGGATCTGCTGCTCCGGCGCGGCACAGATGCGATGGAGCGCGGCGATTTGCAGGCTGCAGCGGAGCATCTGACCGCGCTGACCGATCACGCGCCGGATTTTGCCCGCGGCTGGTATGAGCGCGCGCGCACCTATTTCGCAATGGGGCTCTACGGCCCCTCCGTTGCCGACCTGGAACGTTCCTTGGCCTTGAACCCCAATGACTACAACGCCATCTATGCGCTGGGCGTGCTGTGGGAGCATTTCCGGAACCCTGAACGGGCCTACCTGGCCTACCAGCGTGCCAAGGCTATACATCCGAACCACGAGGAAGTAAGCAGCGCCCTCGAACGATTGAAGCCCTTGGCTGAGGGCAAGGAACTGTAAGCCCCACCGGGGCGGGGGCGGAAATCATGGCAAGCGCATCGCGGATCGTGGCCGTTCTGGGCCCGACCAATACCGGCAAAACCCATTATGCCATCGAACGGATGCTGGGTTACCGCACCGGGGTCATGGGCTTCCCGCTGCGCCTCTTGGCGCGCGAGGTCTATGACAAGGTGGTGGCCGCCCGCGGCCCCTCGGTGGTGGCGCTGGTTACCGGCGAAGAGCGCATTGTGCCGCCGCGGGCGCAGTACTGGATCTGCACGGTGGAGGCGATGCCCGAGGGCATGGGCTGCGATTTCCTGGCCATTGACGAGATCCAGCTCTGTGCCGACCCGGAACGCGGCCATGTCTTCACCGACCGCCTGCTGCGTGCCAGGGGCACTTCGGAGACCTTGTTCCTGGGTGCGGACACCATGCGCGGGCCGATCTCGGCACTGGTGCCAGGTGTTGAATTCGTCCGTCGCGAGCGGATGTCCGATTTGGCCTATGCGGGTTCGAAAAAGATAAGCCGGATGCCGCCCCGTACGGCAATCGTCGGGTTTTCGGTTGATAATGTCTATGCAATTGCCGAGCTGATCCGCCGCCAAAAAGGCGGTGCAGCGGTGGTGATGGGCGCGCTCAGCCCGCGGACCCGCAATGCGCAGGTGGCGCTCTACCAGAACGGTGAAGTGGATTACCTGGTGGCCACCGATGCGATCGGCATGGGGCTCAATCTCGACATCGACCATGTGGCGTTTTCCTCCACCACCAAGTTCGACGGCCGCCGGATGCGTGAGCTGGCGCCCAATGAGCTGGCCCAGATCGCAGGCCGTGCGGGCCGGGGCATGAGCCACGGCACTTTTGGTGTCACTGGCGATGCGCGCCCGCTGGACGAAGGCACGGCCTCGGCGATCATGAATCACCAGTTCACGCCGCTGAAGAAACTCAACTGGCGCTCGGCCGAACTGCAGTTTGGCACGGTTGAGGCTCTGATCCATTCACTCGAATCAAGCCCTTCGAACGAGAACCTGATCAAGGCGCGCGAGGCGGATGACCTGGGCGCGCTGAAAATGCTGTCGCGCGAATCCGCCGTGATTTCGCGCACCACCAATGCGCAATCAGTGAAACTGCTGTGGGATGTTTGCCGGATTCCCGACTTCCGCGGCATCTCCCACGGCGAACATGCCTCGCTTTTGGGCGTGATTTTCGAGCATTTGCACGGCGGCGGCGTGGTGCCGGACGACTGGCTGGCTCGCCAGATCAAGCGAATTGACCGCACCGACGGCAACATCGACACATTGTCGAAAAGATTGGCATTTATCCGCACGTGGACTTATGTCGCGCAAAGGAATGGCTGGCTTCGTGACGAAAGCCATTGGCGCGGGGAGACGCGCGCTGTAGAAGACAGGCTGTCGGATGCTCTGCACGAGCGTTTGACTCAGAGATTTGTGGACCGGCGCACGTCTGTGCTGCTGCGCCGGCTCAAGCAGAAGGAGGCCCTTTTGGCCGAAGTGAATGACAAGGGTGAAGTGACGGTCGAAGGAGAATTCGTCGGCCGTCTCGAGGGGTTCCGGTTCAGCCCGGACAAGAGCGCGCAAGGCACCGAGGCAAAGGCCCTCAAGGCGGCCTCGCTGCAGGCTTTGGCGCCGCAATTCCATCTGCGTGCGGACCGGTTCTACAACGCGCCCGATACCGAGATCGATTTTACCGAGCAAGGCGGCCTGATGTGGGGCGAGCATGCGGTGGGCAAGCTGGTTGCCGGCGCGGATGCGCTGAACCCGCAGATCGAGGTGTTTGTGGATGACGCCGCAGGCCCGGATGTTGCCCAGAAGGTCGAACGCCGCCTTCTGCATTTCATCACCCGCAAGATCAACGCGCTGTTCGAGCCGCTATTGAACCTGCAGAAAGATGAAGAGCTGACCGGCCTGGCCCGCGGCTTTGCCTTCCGTATGGTTGAAAACCTCGGCGTGCTACCGCGCGCAGGCGTGATGCAGGAAGTCAAGGACCTGGACCAGGACGCCCGCGGCGCGCTGCGCAAGCATGGCATCCGCTTCGGTCAGTTCACCATCTTCATGCCGCTCTTGCTGAAGCCCGCGCCGACCCGTCTGCGCCTGGTGCTGTGGTCGCTGGCCAACGGTCTGCAGGACTTCCCCGAGGCACCGCCTCCGGGCCTGGTCACCGTGCCGTCGATCAAGGACGCGCCCGAGGGGTATGACACCATGTCCGGCTATCGCGCGGCCGGCGAGCGGATGATCCGCATCGACATGCTGGAGCGCCTGGCTGACATGCTGCGCGCCGAAGACAGCCGCGGCGGCTTTGAAGCCAAGGCCGACATGCTGTCGATCACCGGCATGACGCTGGAGCAGTTTGCCGATCTGATGCAGGGCCTGGGCTACAAGGCCGAGAAGGGCGAGCGCGAGAAGGTGAAGCCGGCTGCGGCTGAGCCGGAAGCAAAGCCTGCCGAGGCTGCCGCAGAGGAAGCACCTGCAGCAGAAGAGGCTGCTGCAGAAGCGCCTGCGGCGGAAGAGGCTGCGGCAGAAGCACCTGCAGCGGAAGCTGCTGCAGAAGCACCTGCTGAAGAAGCCGCTGCCGAAGCGCCGGCGGCTGAGGCGGAAGCGGCACCTGCGGAAGAAGCTGCAGAGGCCAAAGCCGAAGCCCCCGCTGACGCGGAGCCGGAGGTTGAGGTCTTCTACACCTTCACCTGGGGCGGCAACCGCGGCGGACGCCAGGGCGGCGGCCAGCGCCAGCAGAACCGCCGTCCGCAGGGCGACGGCAAGCCTGGCGGCAAAGGCAAGCCGCGCGGTGCCAAGGCCGGCGACCGCGAGGGCGGCCGCGGCAAACCGGGCCGCAAGGGCGGTCCGCGCCAGGACCAGGGGGCCAAGACCTATTCCTCGCGCCCGCCCAAGAAGGAAAAGCAGATCGACCCGGACAACCCCTTCGCAGCTGCGCTGATGGGGCTGAAACAGGGCGACTGACCCGGCCATGACTGAGGGGGCGCCCAAGATCCGCATCGACAAGTGGCTGTGGCATGCGCGGTTTTTCAAAACCCGCAGCCTGGCCGCAAAACAGGTCAGCGCGGGCCATGTGCGCCTCAACGGCACCAAGGCACTGAAACCGGCTCAGAACGTCACCCTCGGCGACGTTCTGACCTTTGCTCAAGGCAAAGTGATCCGCGTGGTGCGGGTCGAGGCCATCGGCGAACGCCGCGGCCCGGCCCCGGAAGCACAGGGGCTGTACTTCGATATGACGGAAAAGCAGGAAAACGTTCCTGCAAACCCGAAATTCGAGGGAAAAGGCCGCCCCGACAAAAAAGCCCGCAGGGCGCTTGATCTTAAGCGCAACCAAGATACCCTTTGACGGCTTGAAGACTTCGCCCGACTGGATTAGCTAGGCGCCAAACGCAAGACGGGACTCGGTACAATGACCTATGTGGTGACGGAAAACTGCATCGCCTGCAAATACACCGACTGTGTCGAGGTATGCCCGGTGGACTGCTTCTATGAGGGCGAGAACACCCTGGTGATCCACCCCGATGAATGCATCGACTGCGGCGTCTGCGAACCGGAATGCCCGGCGGACGCGATCCGCCCGGACACCGAGCCGGACATGGACAAATGGGTTGAATTCAACCGCAAATACGCCGAGCTGTGGCCGGTCATCGTTTCCAAGAAAGACCCGATGCCGGGTTACGAGGAGCGCGACGGCGAAGAAGGCAAGCTGGAGAAGTATTTCTCCGAGGCGCCCGGCGAAGGCGGCTGATTCTCCAGTCTGCACGGCAATGCCGTATTTGTGCGGAAAACCGCCGTATTCTCAGGGGTTTTTACGAACCCTTGCCAGCAGGCCGCCTTTCGGGCGGCCCTTTTTTATGATATACTCGGCGGACAAATGACATAAACAATCGGAGTCCGCCCCCGGCGCACGCCTTGAGCAGTGCGTGTCTTGGGCGGTATTTCTGCGGAGATAATGTCCTGGGGGCTGGTCACGATCCACTGACCGGAACCGGGCGTTTTTTCGCCAAAAACGCCGGAGCCGCCCGGCTGATGAGTGAGGAAGAACCTGTATGACCAAGTCGAAGAAGCTCGAATTCCGCCCCAATGATTACGTGGTTTACCCGGCGCATGGCGTTGGCCAGATCATTTCGATCGAGGAGCAGGAAGTGGCCGGCTTTGCGCTGGAGCTGTTCGTGATCACCTTCGAAAAGGACAAGATGACCCTGCGGGTGCCGACCAACAAGGCAACCGAAGTAGGGATGCGCTCGCTGAGCTCGCCGGACGTGATTGCCCAGGCGATGAAGACGCTCAAGGGCAAAGCCAAGGTAAAGCGCGCCATGTGGTCGCGCCGCGCCCAGGAGTATGAGCAGAAGATCAACTCGGGTGATCTGATCTCGATTGCCGAAGTGGTCCGCGACCTGCACCGCACCGACGATCAGCGCGAGCAGAGCTACTCGGAGCGCCAGCTGTATGAAGCGGCGCTGGAGCGGCTGACCCGCGAAGTGGCCGCGGTCTCCGGCAATGACGAGATCGCCGCCGCCAAGCAGGTGGACGAGGTGCTGACCTCCCGCGCTGCCTGATCTGAACCGGTCATGGAAATGAAAGGCCGTGCCCCTGGGGCGCGGCCTTTTTCATGTCCGGGTCCAGTTCAGCCGCAGATGGCGGCGAGGGTGAGCAGCCCGGCGATTTCGGCAATTTGCTGAGCTGCGCCGAGAATGTCGCCGGTCTGGCCGCCGATCTTGGCCTTGGCGAGCATGCCCAGGCCGATTGCAGTGGCAGCCATAGCCAGCGCGGCGGCAAATGCGGCTGTTCCGATCAGCGGCAATGACAGCGCAAGGGCGATCAGTGCCGCCAGCAGGCAGGGCAGGGCGCGGGGCCGGCCGACGGTCCGGGACAGGCCGGAACTGCGTGCATTGGGCAAATACGTCATCAGAGCAGGCATTGCGGCGCGGCTCAGCATGGCCAGCGGCAGCAAGACCCAGGGACCCGCAGCCGGGAGCAGGGCTGCAAGCGCACTCCAGCGCAGGCCGAACCCCAGGATCAGGGCAATCACGCCATAGGCGCCGGTGCGGCTGTCCTTCATGATCTCCAGCCGCCGTTCGCGGGTGAACCCGCCCCACAGCCCGTCGGCGGTATCCGCCAGCCCGTCTTCATGCATGGCGCCGGTCAGCATCACCTGCACCGCCAGCGCCACCCCGGCGGCTACAGAGGCAGGAAGGCCCGCCGCCAATGCCAGAGATGTCAAGAGTGCCGCAGGCAGGGCCACAGCAAGCCCGGCAAGGGGGAAGGCCCAGACAGCCTTGGACTGACGCTGGAAGGCGTCAGCAGGCAAGGCCGGCAGCGGCAGCCGGGTCAGAAGAACCAGTGCCAAAGCTATGTCTTTTGCTTGAATGTCGTTTTTTCGCATCTGCGGGCCTATTGGAGGGCTTGCGGCGTTGCTGCCAGCGGGTAAACAGTCTGGAACCCGCTTTATCCGCGTCACTCACTCAGATGCAACGAGGCAATGCCATGCTGCCACAGCTTTCCTCCCTTGATGATTTCCGCGCCGCACTTTCCGGCGCGCCTGCGCAGGACCAGGCGGCGCTTGACGGTGCTGCCGCTCGGAACACGCAGCTGACCAAGCCGCCGGGGGCGCTCGGGCGGCTGGAGGATCTGGCAGTATGGTATGGCGGCTGGCGCCGCAGTGACCGGCCGGAGATCAGCGCGCCTCAAGTGATTGTTTTTGCCGGCAACCATGGGGTAACGGCGCAAGGGGTCTCGGCCTTTCCTGCGGAAGTGACTGCCCAGATGGTGATCAATTTCGAACATGGCGGCGCGGCGATCAACCAATTGGCCCGCCTGGCCGGTGCCCGTATGGATGTGCATGCGCTGGAACTGGACCGGCCCACCGCTGATTTCACCCAAGGACCGGCGATGAGCGGGAAAGAGCTTCTGGCGGCGCTGCAGGCGGGCTGGTCGGCGGTAGACCCGAGCGCCGATCTGCTGGTGGTTGGCGAAATGGGCATTGGCAACACCACCCCTGCCGCAGCCCTGGCTTGCGCGCTGTTCGGCGGTGAGGCCGCGGAGTGGACCGGCCGCGGCACCGGCGTTGATGATGCAGGCCTGGCAAACAAGACCCGGGTGGTTGCGGAAGGGCTCGCTCTTCATAAGGAGGCGATCAAGGATGGCCTTGATGCCCTAGCCTGCCTGGGCGGGCGTGAAATTGCCGCTATGGCAGGCGCTATCGCCGCGGCGCGGATCCTGCATATTCCAGTAATTCTGGACGGGTTCATCTGCTGCGCCGCCGCGGCATGCCTGGCGCACACGGCAGAAGGGGCCCTGGACCACACCGTGGCGGGCCATCAAAGCGCCGAAGGGGCGCATGCAGCACTGCTGCAGAAACTGGGCAAGGAGCCTCTGCTGGCTCTGGGGCTGCGGCTGGGCGAAGCCTCAGGCGCGGCGCTGGCAATCCAGGTGCTAAAAGGCGCGGTTGCCTGCCACAGCGGCATGGCGACCTTCGCCGAGGCCGGGGTGTCCGACGGCTGATCGGGGCAGGTGCGGCCTGAATACTGAAAACCCCGGCCTGAGCCGGGGTTTTGTCATTCTGCAGCTTCCGATGACTTTTTGCGCTTGCGCTCCGCCATCTCAAAAATCGCGCTTTCAATGGCTTTCTCCAGTTCCCGCGCGCGTTCGATATATGCGGGGTTCTGGCTGGCGGGCACTCCCGGAATCCAGTGCTGGGCCAAGTCGCGCAGGTTGGCGCGGTCGTGGGCGTAGAAGGTCTGTGCCGCCTGCGCCGCCTCGTATTCGCTGAGCCCGGCGTTCTCCAGCACGTAGCGGCCCGCACGGACCGAACTGTCGAACATCTCGCGCACGATGTCGTCGGCGCCGGCTTTGTACAGCTCATAAACATGGTTGCGGTCCTTGGCGCGGGCGATGATGTGCAGATCCGGATAAGAGCGGCGCACATAGGTGACCATCTTGACCACGCCCTCCGGGTCATCCAGCGCCACCACAAAGACCTTGGCCTTGGCGATGCCTGCGGCTTTCAGCAGCTCCGGCCGGGTCGGGTCGCCCAGGAAGCTCTTGACCCCGAAGCGGCGCATCAGCTGCACGGCCTCCATGTCGTGGTCCAGCACCACAGTCTTGAAACCGCTGGCCTGCACCAGACGGTTGACGATCTGGCCGAAACGGCCGATCCCAGCAATGATCACAGGCCCTTCTTCGTCGATCTCGTCGGGTTCAAATTCGTGCCGCGCCTCGGCCATGCGCTTGGACAGCAGGTCGTAGACGATGAACAAGAGCGGGGTGATCAGCATCGAAAGGGCAATCACCAGCAGCAGCTTCTCGGACAATGCAACCGGCACGACGTTGAGCTGGGTTGAGAAGGCCAGCAGCACAAAGCCGAACTCGCCAGCCTGCGCCAGCCCGAGTGTGAACAGCCACAGATCGCGGCGCCTGAGGCCAAAGGCGTGGCCGACCGCATAGAGCACAGCCCCCTTGGCAAAGATGACCAGGGCGGCGAGGCCGATCAGATCGCCGGGGTCGGCCAGGAACTGGCGGTAGTTGATGCCCGCGCCAACGGTGATGAAAAAGAGCCCCAGGAGGAGCCCCTTGAAGGGGTTGAGGTCGCTCTCCATCTCATGCCGGAATTCGGAGTTGGCCAGCACCACGCCGGCCAGGAAGGCTCCAAGCGCCGGGGAGAGGCCGACCAGCGTCATCAGAAAAGAGATGCCGACAACGATCATCAGCGCCAGCGCTGTATACATCTCGCGCAGGTTGGAGGCGTGAATGAAGCGGAACACCGGGCGGGTCAGGTAGATACCTGCCAGGATAATGGCGGCAATGGCCGCCAGTGTGACCAGTGCCACCGCCCAGCCAGGCAGCCCGTCGACCAGCGACAGCGAGTGATGGCCGCCGCCGTGGCCTGCGCCTTCCCGGGCGATTGAGCCGTCAGAGGAAAACTGCGGAATTGCATAGGTGCCCAGAAGCGGCAGAAAAGCGAGGATCGGGATCACCGCGATGTCCTGGGTCAGCAGCACCGAAAAGGCCGAGCGGCCGCCACCGGTGCGCATCAGCCCTTTTTCGGACAGCGTCTGCAGCACGATCGCCGTTGAGGACAGCGACAGGGCCAGGCCCACTGCCAGGCTGACATGCCAGGGCTGGCCCATTGCCATGGCCGCGCCCATCAGGACGAGGGTGGAGCCGGCCACCTGCATGCCGCCCAGCCCCAGAAGCTTGTGCCGCATTGCCCAGAGCGCGCGCGGCTCCAGTTCGAGCCCGATCAGGAACAGCATCATTACCACGCCGAATTCGGCAAAGTGGCGAAGATCCTCGGTTTCGGTGCCGGTCAGTCCCAATACCGGGCCAATGGCTATGCCTGCGGCCAGGTACCCCAGGACAGAGCCAAGCCCGAGACGTGCAGCGAGAGGGACGGCGATGACGGCGGCACCCAGATAAATGGTTGCCTGGTAAAAAAACTCTTCCATAGAAAAGGTATCGCAAGCTCACCGGTGCCTTGGCAATGGCTTTGGCGGCCGTGGCCGCCTTCAAAGGCAAAACAGCACCGGCGGGAGCCGGTGCTGCTTGGTATTCGTTCAAATATGCCGGAGGCGGCCGGTTATTGCTCCAGCATACGGATTTCTTCACTGAGCTTGCCGATCCGGTCCAGCCGCCGCGAAATACGTTCCTGGAAACCGCCCAGCTGGTCAATGATATCAGCCAGGGTCTCGCCTGAGTCAGTCAGCCGCGCGCTTTCGATCTTGAGCAGCACCCGGGTTGAGCTGAGGCCCAGGAAATGCCGGTGCATGACCTGGCAGGCGCCGGTGATGCGTGCGGCTTCATCGTCGACTTCCTTCATGCCTTCCTGGGCACGTTTGGTCTGAGACCGTACCAGATCACCCAGAATCTTGCGTTCCGCTTCCATGTCCGCATTGCCGAGATCGCGGCGTTCCTTTTGCAGCTGGTTGTCGCATTCGCTGAGAACCCGGGCCATTCCCTCGACAAACAGGCTGCTGTTTACCGAGGATTTGATCTTGGCGAAATTACTGTTCTTGCCCATTACATGGGCGCCGAACCAGTCGGACATCTCGCGCGACATCGAGCCATAGTTCTGCGACAGCACCGTAACCGGGCCGCCTGAGGGTTCGATCCGTGAGGCCAGCACCCGCAGATTGTGGGGAATGGTGTGCATGGCGTCGAAATCAGTGATCAGCCCTTCGGTCTCTTCGACCAGTGTTTCAGCATTGCGAAGCATGCCTGTAAGCTCTTGGATCCGGGCATCCGGCTGGTGGCCGAGGCCTTGATCGCGGGACATCAGCTCCTGGCTGAGTGCATGCGCCGCAAATTGATGGTAATTTTCGTAGCCCTGGCTGTTCAGCCAGTCGAGAAGGTAGGCCGCGCTGTCTTCCGGGCTGAGGCCTTCGTCCTTTTCCAGCTTGAGCATCTGCGCGTAAAGCCCGCGGACCTCGTCAAACAGCGGGCTGCTTGGCTTGATGCGGGCGGAAAGGTAGCCATCCTCGCAGGGCACCACGACGGCAAACACCCAGTAATACAGCCCGTCTTTGGACTTGTTCTTGACATAGGCGCCCATGAACTCGCCGCGCTGGATGGTGTCCCAGAAGAGCGAAAACACCCCTTTGGGCATGTCCGGGTGGCGGATCACCTTATGCGGCGCACCAAGAAGCTCATCCCAAGAATAAGCTCCGACCCGGCGGAAAACATAGTTGCCTGCCTGAATGACGCCGCGCTGGTCGGTTCTGGAGAAGAAGACTTCGTTGAGGCCAAACGGGGCCTCGCCGCTGGTGGGGCGCGTTTCTACTCGGCGGTCAACAAAAGACACGGGCACGTTCCACTTTTAGGTTACTGAAGTTGTTGCCGTAGGAATACGCCCAATTCCTTCCCGGTTGGTTAAGTTGGCAGCGGTGCATCCCGTTTTAATTGTGCCATTACGATTTGGCTTTGGACCCTGGCAACGGCGGGATGCGGCAATAAAACGTCGTGAATGAGCGCATTCAGGGCCTCCAGTCCGGCGCAGTAGACCCGCAGCAGGTAATCTGCTTCGCCGGTCATCGTCCAGGCCGAGGTGATTTCCGGCCGGCTGGCCACAAGACGGGCGAATCCTTTGGATTGCTCAGGGCCATGGCTGCCCAGATGCACCAGCACGAATCCCTGCACCGTCAGCCCCAGCCGGGCCGGATCCAGCCGGGCCGAGTAACCCTGGATGTACCCTTCCGCCTCCAGCCGCTGTCGCCGCCGCCCAGCCTGGCTGGGAGAGAGGTTAAGCAACTCGCCCAGCTGCTGCGCAGTCAAATGCGCATCCTTCTGCAAGGCTGCAAGGAGTTTGGTGTCAGCAGGGTCGAGCATGCGTGAATTCTCCAGAAATTACGGGATTTGCGCGCCAGTCTAGCACATTTGTCTGATTGGATGCAAAAGTATGCGGAAAACCTGCAGCGGATATGCGGTATTCTTGATGCAAGAATACATCTTGCCCCTATGATACCAAGGAGATGCGCGATGGGCCCGTTCCCGCACAACGCCCCGAAATCCGAGATCACCCCCGAAAACCCGGCCGGCACCGATGGCTTTGAATTTGTGGAGTTTGCCAGCCCGGATCCGGAAGAGCTGCGGGCGCTGTTCACCCGCATGGGTTACGAACTGGTGGGCCGGCGCAAGGACAGCCCGCTGGTGGAGCTTTGGCAGCAGGGTGACGTTACCTATATCCTGAATGCTGACCCGGACAGCTTTGCGGCCGGATTTGTGGCGCAGCATGGCCCCTGCGCACCGGCAATGGGCTGGCGTGTCGCCGATGCGCAGAAAGCCTTTGAGCACGCAGTCGCCAAGGGTGCAGAACCTTATGAGGGGCCGGGGAAGACTATGGATGTGCCTGCCATCATGGGGATTGGCGGATCGCTCATCTACTTCATTGACCAGTATTATGACACCTCGCCTTACAATGCGGAATTCGACTGGCTGACGCAGTCCAAGCCGCGCGGCGACGGCTTCTACTATCTTGATCACCTGACCCACAATGTCTTCAAAGGCAACATGGACAAGTGGTTCAAGTTTTACGGTGACTTGTTCAACTTCAAGGAAATCCGCTTTTTTGACATCCAGGGAAAATTCACCGGCCTGCTGAGCCGGGCTCTGACATCGCCCTGCGGCCGGATCCGGATCCCGATCAACGAGGACCGCGGCGAGACCGGACAGATCGTCTCCTACCTCAAGAAGTACAAGGGCGAGGGAATCCAGCATATCGCTGTGGGCAGCGATAACATCTACGACAGCACCGATGCGATTGCCGAAAAAGGCCTGAAATTCATGCCCGGGCCGAATGATGCCTACTATGAGATGTCTTATGACCGCGTGCAGGGCCATGACGAACCGCTGGAGCGGATGAAAAAACACGGCATCCTGATCGACGGTGAGGGCGTGGTGGACGGTGGTGAAACCAAGATCCTTTTGCAGATCTTCTCGAAAACCGTGATTGGACCGATCTTCTTCGAGTTCATCCAGCGCAAGGGCGACGACGGCTTTGGCGAGGGTAACTTCAAGGCGCTGTTTGAGTCGATCGAGCGCGAGCAGATCGAAAATGGCGAGCTTAAGGCTGCCGGATAACAGGCAGCAAAAAGGCAATCAAATCAACCGGTCCTGTCTTGCAGGGCCGGTTTTATCCGTTGGGCATTTCCAGGGTGCGGTTGCGGCCGCCCTTCTGGTACCGCAGCTGGCTTTCGCCAATGGCAATCACCCTGCCGCCGTCGATGCGGTCGCCAACCCGCACTTTCTTGTAACGGCCTGAGGGCAGGCGGACCAAAGCGCGGCGCTCGGCTGCGGTTCCATAGACGCCGATCAGGTTCAGCTTGCGCAGGTTGATGGCGTTGCTGACCGTGGCGCGGCGGGCGACGGATGCGGCGGTCGGGATGCTGGGGGCCGCCGCAGCAGCGGCGGCCGGGACTGCGGCCGCAGTTTGCACCTGGTTCTGGGAGTTGCGGCGGGCGCGGTCGACCAAAGCGGCAAAATTGGCGGGACGGCCGCGCGGCACCACCGACGCCGCTACGGCCTGGGCGGTGGCGGGCTGCTGCTCCGCTTCTGCGGGCTTCAGGCTGGCCGGGCGCTGGCGCGGACGCAAGGAGGCCAGCTCGGCGCGGCTGAGGCCGCCGAGACGCGCTCTTTCAAACTGTTCGGCAAGATCGGCAGGCCGGGCTTTAGGCCGCTTGCGGGACAGGACCTGGTTGCGGGCCACTTCCTCGGCCAGCGCTTCGGCTGCCGGGTCGCTGCGCTCGGGCGCCTGCGGCGGCACCACAGCGGGGCGGCCCAGGTAGATCATGATGCCATCGGGGTTCAGTGTGCCTTCGGGCGTTGCTTTCACCAGACCGCGCGCGTCCAGATCAAAGGCCGCGCCGGCGGCAGCGGGCGAAGCGATAGCCTCGGGAGCGCTGTCGGTCTCAAAACTGCCGGGCTGAGGCAGTGCCACCGCATCCGGCGCTGCCCCGTTCTGGTCGATAGAAGCGGTATAGAGCGGCTCCAGCCCCGTTGACGCAGGGATGTCCTCCAGCTCAGGGGCCACCGGCCAGACGCCAGTCGCGGCGTAGCGCGCGGCCTGGGCAAGCGGATCCAGGGGCTCTTCAGCAACCGGCTCCGGCAAAGCGGTTTCCGTACCGCCGGGCTGCAGGCTGTCCGGGTCCAGGAAGGCGGTTTCAGTGCCTTCTTCCGGCAGCTCGACTCCGTCTGCTGCGGCTTCATCTTCGGCTGAGGGAGCCAGGCCAGGAGTGGGGGCTTCGGCCGAAGCGGTTTCTTCTCCTGTTGAATTGCTGGCGGCCACACCCGGATCGGGCTGGTCCGCCAGAACGCTCACCTGGGGCGCAATAGCAGCTGCTGGATCAGTCCCTGCAGCAGGCTCTACATTGTCATGCTGGTCTGCGGCGGCGGGGGGCTCTGGCTGGCCGGCGGTATCGTCCTCCCCGGTGCTGACCGGCGGAGCGGCAGACAGGCCTTGTTCTTCAGACGGTGCCTGTTCCGGGCTTTCCGCAAAAAAGCCGCCATCTCCGAACACGGCCCAGACCGCGACGGTTGCCATGAACAGCAGAAGCGCCGCGGTCAGGGTCACCCCCAGGTACCTGGGTTTGCCTCTGACAGCAGTGCCGGCCGCCGCGGCCTCAGGTCGGGCGGGGGCCGGCTCGGCGCGCAAAGCGGCTGGGGCCGGAGGGATCGCGGTGCGCGCGGCAGAGGCCTCTGGTCCGTCCGAGGCCGCCAAGACAGGTGCTGCCAGAGGCTTGGCCGCCGCAGGAACTGGTTCCGGAGCAGGAGCAGGACGCGGTGCAATGGCCTTTTTTGCCGGGGCTGGGGCAGTTGGTTCGGCTTTGGCGGGCGCGGATCTTCCGCGGCGGCTGGAGAAGCCCGCAGCTTCCTGCGGATCTGCTGCAGCCGGCGGTGCCGCCGGGATTTTGGCAATGCTGACTGTTGCGGCATCTTTTATTGGCAGTGCTGGCTCTGCATCTGCAGCTTCCACTGCGTCCAGTTCGGCAATCGGCGGCAGATCCTCTGCCGCATCCGGTTCGATGGCAAGGGGCGGGGCAGCCTCCGGTCCGGGGGCTTTCGTTGCGTCCGGCGCTGGGACCTGGACCGGTCCGACGACGGCGATGGCAGTGCTGTCGGGTTCAACGCTGGTGCCGCGGATGCTCCGGGTGGTGCCGAAGAAAGGCTCGCCCTGGAAGCTGCCGTTCTCTGGCACAGCGACAAAACTCACCGGGCCAAAGCCGTGCTCGGCCGCAAAAGTTTCGGCTTCGTCCAACGTTTCCAGCGCAACGGCGGCAATATGGGTTTGCCCTCCGTCAATAGAGATATCAAAGGCCAGCTCGTCCACGGCGTAGGGAGTGGCGCCTTCCAGCGCCTGGCGGGCGGCAGCAATCCGGTCAGCGGACGGCAGGTCGCCGGTTTCCACACTCAGATAGCGGATCTGATCGTTGGGCAGGACCAGCTTGCAGAAAACGCCTTCGGGCACCAGCCGCAGCGCGCCATCGCGCATTGCCGCCAGCGCGGAGGGCAGGTCGTCAGTATCAAACGGGGTTTCGGCAACGCTGCGCCAGCCGTCCTGGGCGCGGTAAAGCAGTGCGATGCCGTCAGCGGAAAGCGAAAGAGCAAAAGCCGGTTTCATGCTGTGGGTCAAACCATACAAATCCATACTGCCCGGGGCACGCGGCGTGCCCGGTATTTTGCCGCGGACCTTAAAGCAGAAACCCGCCGGGTGAAAGGAAAAGACAGCCGCCGGGGCTTGCGGGCGGCAGTTTGCCATCCCCATTTAGGGGGTATTCGAAAAGGAGCTTTTAAGCATGAAGGCAAAGAGACTTCTGGCAGCCGCACTGGTGCTGTCGATGAGCGCTGGCGCGGCAGCGGCTGAGGCGGCAGCGCAGCGGCAGATCACGGTCAGCGGCGAGAGCAGGCTGCAGGTGGCACCGGAATTAGCGACCATCACCCTGGGGGTGACCGAAGAGGCCGAGGAGGCTGCAATCGCGATGTCTGCGGTGTCGGATGCCATGGGTGCGGTGATTGCGCGGCTGAAGGAGGCGGGGATCGCTGCTGAGGACATGCAGACCCGGCGCATTGCCATGCATCCGGTATGGTCGCAGGACCGCTCCTATGACAGCGGCGGGCGCCGAGAGATCACCGGCTTCCAGGCGTCCAATACGCTGCTGGTGCGGGTGCGCGACCTGGAACGTCTGGGGCCGGTTCTGGATACCGTTCTGGATGCCGGCGCCAACCAGTTCCAGGGGCTGAGTTTCGGAGTGGAGGATCCTTCTGCGGTTCAGGACCGGATCCGCGGGGCGGCGGTGAAAGATGCCATCCGCAAGGCGCAGCAGCTGGCCGAGGCGGCGGGTATGGAGCTGGGGCCGGTGCGCTCCATCAACGAGCATGGCGGCAACAGCGTGCGTCCTATGATGGCGATGGAGATGGCCCGCAGCGACGCGATGCCCATTGAGGCAGGCGAGCTGACCTTCAGCCACAATGTGTCGGTTGTGTTCGATATGAGCGTGCCGGGCGGCGAATAAGCTCAAACGGCACAAAAAGGCCGGGCAGGGCGCCCGGCCTTTTCCATTTCAGCGGCGCTGTGTTTCAGCCGCAGGCCTTGGCCAGCGCCTGATCCAGGTCGCGGATCAGGTCATCTGCATCCTCGATACCGATTGAGACCCGCACCACATTCGGGCTGGCGCCTGCAGCCTCCTGCTGCTCCGGTGTCAGCTGGCGGTGGGTGGTCGAGGCCGAGTGGATGATCAGCGAGCGGGTGTCGCCGAGGTTGGCCACATGGCTGAAGATCTCCAGCGAGTCGACCAGCTTGATGCAGGCCTCGTAGCCGCCTTTGACGGCAAAGGTGAACAGCCCGCCGGTGCCTTTGGGATAGCAGGCCTTTGCGCGTTCGCTGTAGGGCGAAGAGGGCAGGCCGGCATAGGTCACATAGTCGATGCGGTCGTCCTTCTCGAGCCAGGCGGCGATTCTTTCGGCGTTCTCGCAATGGCGCTGCATGCGCAGCGACAGGGTCTCGATGCCCAGCAGCGTGTAATGCGCGGCCTGCGGGTTCATGGTCATGCCGAGATCGCGCAGGCCGATGGCGATGCCGTGGAAGGTGAAGGCCAGCGGGCCGAAGGTCTCGTGGAACTTCAGGCCGTGGTAGGCGTCTTCCGGTGCCGACAGGGACGGGAATTTGCCGTTCGCCGACCAGTCGAATTTGCCGGAATCGATGACGCAGCCGCCAGTCACCGTGCCGTTGCCGGTGAGGTATTTGGTGGTGGAATGCACCACCAGCGTTGCACCCTGGTCGATCGGGCGGCAAAGGTAGGGGGTGGCGGAGGTGTTGTCGACGATCAGCGGGATGCCTGCCGCGTCCGAGATGTCCGCGATCGCCCGGATATCAGTGACATAGCCGCCGGGGTTGGCCACGGATTCGCAGAACACCGCGCGGGTGTTCTCATCGATGGCGGCCTTCACAGCGTCCAGGTCATCGGTGTCGACGAATTTCGCCGACCAGCCGAAGCGCTTGATGGTCTGGCTGAACTGGGTGACGGTGCCGCCATAGAGCCGGGTGGAGGCCACAACGTTGCAGCCGGGGCCCATCAGCGGAAACAGCGCCATGATCTGCGCCGCGTGGCCAGAGGAGCAGCAAACCGCGCCAACGCCGCCTTCCAGCGTCGCAAGGCGCTCCTGCAGCACGGCCACGGTCGGGTTGGTCAGGCGGGAATAAATGAAGCCGACTTCCTGCAGATTGAACAGGGCGGCAGCGTGCTCGGCGTCACGGAACACATAGGCCGTGCTCTGATAGATGGGGGTCTGGCGGGCGCCGGTGGCCGGGTCGGGCTTGGCGCCGGCGTGGATCTGCAAGGTATCAAAACCATATGACGGTGCGTCGGTCATGAGTATGTCTCCCTGAAAGGTCTTTTGTCCCGCGCACCACAGCATGACGGCGCATAGAACGCAATCACAGGAATGCCGCAGCAAACACTCCCGCCCGTCGCCGGCCGCCTGGCGGCAGCCGCTCCCGTTTGGCATGGCGCCAGGCTGTGCCTGGCGCGCGCCGCGCCCTGCGCGGCGCTTGGCCCAACTGTGACGGATGCCCTGCAAGGGCGCCGGGAGCAGGCGGGAGCGCTTGATTTGCCCTTTGCCTGCGGCGCGGCTCAGCGCATCCAGAAGCCTTCCGACTTGATCCGGTTGCGGATTGCCTGTTCGCGCCGCGGCAAGTTGTCCTGATCAAACAGTGCCCGCACTTTTTCACCGCGGCCCTGATAGATCATGCGTTTGGCGGGCTCATAGCCCTTCAGCACCTTCTTGATCCGGTTGGGGGCTGCAATCTCGTGCAGCAGCTCCACCACCCGGCTGCTTTCCCGCGCATAAAGCAGCGGCAGCAGCCGGTAGTGGCAGCTGACTGTGCCGTCCAGATGGCCGGCGGGCAGCGCATCGCGACCGCCGCCGAAGGAGTGGATAACCAAGGGCAGCACGATCTGGTCCAGCCAGGGGTCCAGCGCCTGGCAGACCAGCTCAGGCGGCGGGTCACTTTGCACCGATTGGGCATAGACCAGGAACCGTTTGCCAAAGGCGCGCGGGCAGGCGCCGTAGAAGAAGCCGGCATTGAAGTAGAGATAGCGTTTCCAGAATTCATCCGGCTGGCTGAGGTCGAGGCTTGACAGAAAATCCAGCCCGAAACGGGAGTAAAGCGACTGCCAGATCCCGCTGTAGCCGGGGCCATACAGCGAAGGTTTGGGCCAGGTACCCTCCACCCGGAGCGACGCGGAAGGCCGGGAGAAGTCAAACGGCACATCTGCCAGTTCGCCGGTGATCAGCGTGTCGGTGTCAAAGAACACAAAAGGCTCGCCTTTTGGCAGCGCCTGCAGAGCTTCGATCTTGTTGCCATAGGGGTAGGCGGCTCCGAAAACCTTGCTTTCAAACGGCAGGATTTCTGCCCCCAGATCCGCCAGCGCCCGAAGCACCTCCTGATTGCGGATGCCGGGGTCCTTGTCCCACAAGGGGCCCGGCTGCGGCACTGCCACGAAAAGCCGCCCGGCAAACCCGGGCGAGCAATGGCGCAGGGAGGCGGCAAACAACAGCGCCTCATACTGCAGCCGGCCGGCCTGGCCGACAATCATCACGTTGAAGGGGGCTTTTGCCATGGATTTCCCCGTTTTCCGTCTCTTCCGGGCGGATAGCACTGCCTGTTAAGGTAGCTATAAGCCGGCCAAGCGCCGTGCAACAAGCCCGGCGGCAAAATCCAAGTGCTTTGTGCTGTGCGGGACTCATTTGCGGGAGAGAGAATATGTTCGACGTGATCCTGGCCATCATTGCCGCAGCCGCCGGGCCGGATGCTGGCTCCGGGACAGCCGGCAGCGCCGGAACGGCCGTGCCGGCCCCCGCCGTCCAGGAGCAGCCGTCCGTTCAGGCGGCACCGGCCGCTTTGGCCGCCGAGCCGCAGGAAGCCACCGGCCGCTTTACTACGGCAACCGAAGTAAAGCCGATCCTCGCCGCAACAAAGGCCAATTGGATCCATGTGCGCGAGTTCGACGGCCAGGACCTGCTTTATGTCACTCATCTCTGGTCCTGGCGCTGCGGCCTCGCACAGGTCAAGCTGGGGGTGAACGGCCATGCGCTGGAAATCTGGCCGCTTCCGGACTGCCACTTGGATGAGGGGTTTCCCAATATGATCAAGGAAGAGGACGGGCTGCCCTACCGCAGCTATCCGCTGGGCTCGATCCAGCAGATTGCGGTGGAGGTCACCTATGACGATCTGAGCACCGAAGGCTATGTATTCGGCCGCAACGGTCAGCCGCTGCCGTGACCTGAGGCACCTGTCTGTGCGGCGCCGGCGCGATAGAGAAGCCCTGATTTTGAGGCCTCGTTTTTCTGGCGAGTTCCTCACTGTTCCGGCCTTTGGCGGGCACCGGAAGCCCGGGTCGCGCGGGGGCTTCCGGGCTTTCTGCCCGCGCTTGCCCTGGAATTCTTCTTTGCGGTTTCCTTCGGGAATTTTCTGACGGTTGAGCGGTGCTCCAGGCCGGAGGGGCTGCCGGGCGCAGCGCAGATGGAGGCCTGCCGCGGGCCTAAGGCGCGATCAGGGTGACCCCGGGTATGCGCTGGATTGCATAGAGGTCCTCCTCGTAGATGTCACTCATCTCTTCGATCAGTGTTTCTGTCCAGCCAGGGAAATCCAGTTCCTCTTCCAGAGCTTCTTCCCGGGCGAATTTGTCCAGAAAAGCTGCGTAGACACGCCGCCTGTGGATCCCAGTCATTTCAGGATGCGCATCGAGATAGCTTTGCAGCCGTTCCAGCCCGGCAGGCAGCATGAGTGTGGCCAGCAGATCCAGCCGGCCTTTCAGCGGTGCGCCGGCTTCAAGCCCGGCCAATTCGCGCAGCACCTGGCCCCAGATCAACGGCAAGTCTTCGTAACACCAGACGGTGACCGGCATCTGCGGCGCCGCAGCCCGCATCCGCTGCAGCAGCTCGGACCAGCGGAGCTGCAGCGGATCACAGCCCCGCAGCGCCTTGCGCACGGTGCCGCGGGCGGACTTGGCGAACAGCGCCGGCAGAAAGGTGGCCGGGCTGCGCAGGGCCATGAAGATCTCCAGCTGATCATAGGGGAACAGCGCCTGCAGCGCCTGCAGACGCGATTCGGCTTCCGGATACAGGCTCTGCTGCTGCAGCGCATGGCGCGGCGAGCCAAAGAAATGCGGGTTGGACAGAACCACCCGGCTGGCCTGGCTGTCATCCAGGATGGCATCCCAAAGCACCTCCGGTGCCTCATCGGCAGCAGTGCCGTCTTTCAGCGCTGCCATACAGTCTTTCAGCAGCGAGCGGTAGCGGCCCGGGCCGGGCGCACAGGTGCCCTGCTGTGCCAGGCTGCCGGCGTTTTTCAAAAGGCTCTTCAGCAGCAGGTCTTCTTCGGTGGCATGAGCACCGCAGTGGATAATGACCTGCATGAGCTGACCTGTGGTTGCGGGCGTCTTGCACCAGACCTAATGCGGCGGGACGGCCAGGTCAAACCTGGGTGAGGCGGGCAGCAGCAGGAAGTGCACCGGGGGCGACCAGGGCGGTCTATATCGGCTTGACGGTCTTTCCGGACTTTAGTACGTGTCCGGCAACGGGTTTGGAAGAAAGCGGTTTTTCTCCCGAACCTTCCTGGGAAAGGCTGTTTCAGATGCCTGGCCTTTGGATTTGTGACGTGAGTGCCCCTATAGCTCAGCTGGTAGAGCAACTGATTTGTAATCAGTAGGTCCGCGGTTCGAGTCCGTGTGGGGGCACCATTTTCCAAGCAAAATCAAATGGCAGGCGACTCTTCTGGAGAGTCGGGGTGTATAGTGAGCCCACACAGGGTCCGATTTTGAGGCCGCGGAAATTTCAGCGGCCATTCATGATCTCCCTCGCCCTGTCTGCAACATCCCTTTAGGCGAACTTGGCGTACTTCTGAGTCTGGGTCACAGCCGCCTGCTCGAGAAGGTGGGAGGCCTCCTGCAGCCTCTGTTCAGCATCCGGGCAGCGTACATCCCGGCAGGAGTGCAGAGTTGCCTTGCCCTTCCTGCCTGATATTTCCCACTTCTTGTATGGAACGCAAAGAAAGGCGGAACGCATTGCCCAAAGTGGCTGATTACGGCAGCCGCAGGTTCCGGAGTTTAATCCAATCGTGCCCAGGTTCCTAGGAGCGGCACACCGCTTTCATCAAAGCTCGTGCCTAGGCTGCGCCCGCGTAAACTGGCGCAGCCCGTTTGGCCTGTGGGTCAATCAAAAACCGAAGCGATCTGATCGACGCTCACACCTTCCTTGATCTCACGCAGCCGCGCATAGATCAGAGCCACACAGATACTGATCAGTCCGGCAGCCAAAGCCGTGGGAACAAGGTAAGCAATCGCAGCAACAATCGCGCCGGCTTCTGCGACAATGCCGGCAAGGAATGTCGAAACAAAATTAAAGATGAATGTGCAGATCCCAACTAGGATCAGCGCACCAAGGACCGGCCAGCGGTAGTTCTTGGTGAGGTCTGCACTGCGGCCGAGCCCCCCAAATCCCGCTCTTTCAATCACAATAGCCGGGGTGACGACTGCAAAGACGGCATAAACCCACAGGCCCGGAATAATCAGCGCGATCATTGCGGCTGTCGCGAGAAGAGCGACGATCACCGACAATACGGCAATGGGCACGATCGAGCGGATGGCCGGCCCGAAGTAACGGCCAATCTGGATTGGCCGTCCAAGCTTAGCATCATATGCCAACTGAACCAGCAGCGCTGTCGTCAGACTGTAAAACACGATCTGCAGCACGAACACCGCGATCATTGCCGTAAAGATGTTGGAGTTGCTCACATCCGGAACTTCGGTGCCTATCACCACGCCAATCCCAATCACCGACCCCATGGCCAGCAGGGCAACCGCGTTCGGCAAAAGTGCCATCAGCGTTACGGGGATGAGATGTTTGAACAGGAGGGAAAGGCTATCTCCGACAATGGAGCCGACGCCAAGCGGCATCTTGGTATCAATATCAGCTGCAGTGGACATGGTAATCCTTCAATTTTGTGACTGTGTTGTTTTGCGGTTGTCTGGCGCGCCCGCGGTCAGGCCGGCGCATGCAGTGCTAGAATGGCGTCATCATTGTCGCGAGGGCGTTTGCTCTGCAAGCCTCTTGCAGCGCAATCGTCTAAAGGTGGGGCTTTCAGGTCAAGTCAAAGCTGGGAGTCATCAGTGGCGTAATGTTTGTCTTTGCGCCGTTCGCCAAACAGCTGGCGCTGTTCCAGATGCGCGCGCTGCGCATTATAAAATGCTCTTAGAAACTCGAGCCTCCGGGCGGCGGGAACCCTATTTGCATAGCCGGTTTTCTGCCGGATTTTTTCAACCACGGCTTCGATGGTTGCGCCCTGGTTGCGCCGTGGGCTCTTGCCGGGGCCTGTCTCCTGCGCGTGCAACAGGGTTTCCAGGGTTTGCAGCTCGAAGGCGCCGTAGTGATCAAGCTGATGCGCCAGGAACACAAACCCGTCCTGCTTTGCCCGCGGCCGGACTGGCTGGGCGGCCAGGTCTTTCAGCAGCACCGGTACCGGCTGGTGGATGACATGGGTTCCGGCCATCAGGTCGCCCAGCCTTTGCCGGTGCCGGTTGCAGAGCGGCACCATCAGCCCGGCGGCGATCCAGCCCAGAGCCAGCCCCGAGGCCAGCGGCGAGGCCGCATCAAGGGACAGCAGCAAGGTTGCGGGCAGGAAGATCTCGGCTTCCTTCATCAGGTTGCGCAGCACCAGCGCATGGGTGCTGAGCGATTTGCCGTCATGCGAGATGACTTTGATCTTCATCAGCCGCTTGCCCAGTGTCTGGCCATTCCAGGCAAGCTCGGCCATGACGTAATAGGGCACCCGGATGATGAAGAACATCAGGCTCCCGATGGCCGTAAGCGTTTCAGGCGCGCTGAAGCCCAGGGATGCAACGAGGATCAGCAGGCAAATCGCGGCAATCAGAGTAAGGAAGATATCCGTTATCTGTGCCGCCAGCCGCACGCCCAGCCCTGCCACCTCCAGCTTCAGGGGCACGCCTTCCGGCGGCACCAGCTCTCCTGCCGGCGGCTTGGGTTTGGTATTCCTCCGCCACCGCAGCTTCATTGCCGGACCCTCCCGCCCAGAACAAACCAGGCGAGCCAGCACAGGCCGATGCCCCAGCCCAATGCATAGCGGGCCGTGATATCCTGGATCAGCTGCCTGCCGAAGCCTTCCAGCAAGGCGGCGGCGATCAGCATGACCGCGGCCACCAGTGCCAGCTTCGCGGCATCCCGTCCGGCGTGATACAGCGCCCGGCTGCGGGTCCGGCTGCCGGGAAACAGCACCGCAGCTCCCAGCTGCAGCCCGCCGCCGCAGGCGATGCAAATCGCCGAGATTTCAGTGACCCCGTGGATCGACAGCCAGCCGCCCAGATCAGCACCCAGCCCGCGCTCAGCATGCAGGGCGTAAAAGGCTCCCAGCATCAGGCCGTTGTAGAACGTCAGAAGGATTGCCGGGGCGCACAGGAACACCCCCAGCCCGAAGACAAATATGGCGATGCGGGTGTTGTGAGAGAACAGGGTTGTTGCAAAGGCGCCCAGGCCGGAGGCCGACGGGTCCTCGTCATAAATCACCCGGCGCAGCTCCTCGGTGGTCGAGGACGGGCCGCGGCCGCCAGCAAGCTCTGGCGGCATGAACACATGATACCAGGCAGAATTCTCCAGAAAAAGCTGATAGCCGGCCAGCACGCCCAGCCCCATGCACAAAAAGCCGATGGCAATGAACAGCCACGACCGGCGCATCGCTTGCGGCGCGCCTTGGGTGAAGAACTTGCGGAACAGCCCGCCAAGCCGTTCCTGCGGCGCGTAGACCGACAGGTAGGCCCGCGCAGTCAGCGCCTCCAGGTAATTCAGCAGCCCCTTGTCCAGCGAGATTTCCCGGGCGATCGCCAGCGAGGTTGTGGCCTGGCGGTAAAGCGCAGCAAGATCCCGGGCTTCGGCAAATTCCATCCGCTGCAGGCCGTCGCGTTCTGCCCGGGCCACCAGAGCCTCGAGCCGCTGCCAACCGGCTTCGCGTTCTTTCCGGAACCGGGCGGAACGGATGAGATCGGCTTCGGACATCAGATCATCTCCCGTGCCTTGATTTCCAGATAGGTGGAGATCAGCCGGCCGGTGACGGTTTCCGGTGTGGCATCCAGCACGGTGATACCCAGCCGGGCCAGGCGCTCGAGCACCAGCCGGCGTTCGCTGATCGCCTGGTTCGCAGCCACCAGAACGGCTACGCCATCGAGGTCCTCGGGTGGTGTCTCCACCAGGGTTTCGGCTGCCGGGTCGCGAATGGCGACAAAAATCAACAGATGCCGTTTGGACAGAATGGCCAGGTTTTCTACCAGCAGCTCAGCAGAGGTCGTGTCGATGAAGTCAGTGAACACGATGATCAGGCTGCGTTTGGGGGTGCGAGCATTCAGTTCGGTCAGTGCAAGCGTATGATTGGTCTCATGCCCGGAATAGGTTAGTTCGCCGCTCCAGCTGCGCAGCCGTGCAAAGGCCTGGCGCCCCTGCGCCGGCGCCACAAAGGAACGCGGCCGGACGTCATAGGCGTAGTAACCTACCTGGTCGCCGCCGATGGCTGCCGCCCAGGCCACTGCGAGTGCCGAGGTCACCGCGTGGTCGATTTTAGGAAGGCCGGCGATCTCTTCGCGCATCAGGTAGCCGTTGTCGAGTGCCACGATCACGTGGTGGTTGCGCTCGGCGCGCAGTTCCCGGGCCACCAGTGACCGGCGTTTGGCAGACCGTTTCCAGTCGATGGATTTGACGTCCATGCCCTGAACGAAATCGCGAAGCTGGTGAAATTCCGAGCCCTCGCCGATCGCCCGGTTTTCCTTGACCCCGTAGAGGGCCGATTGCACCGTTGTGGCGATCTCGCCCGACTGCACCAGGCGGATGTTGGGGACCACCCGCACCTCAAGGTCGAATTTCAGCCGCGGCACAAATTCAAACAGTTTCAGCCGCGACATCCAGCGCAGCCAGATGTGCTCAAAGGCCCAGACCCCGCGCTGCACGCCGCGGCAGGCGGTTTCAGCAATGCCGGTGCCGTCCGCTTGCGGCACAAAGGTGATTTCGGCTGCACCGCTCAAACCCTGGGGCCACGCCAGCCGTGCCCGCAGGCCGGCAGGCATCCGCGGGATCTCCAGCCTTAGCGTCTGGCTTTCACCGATGAAGATCTCCGTTGCCATCCCGTAGCTGAGCTGCTTCCTGCGCGAGAAGGACAGCAGCAAATCGGCCGCAGCAAGAACTGCAAGCAGCCCCCAGGGGGCCAGCGCGATCTCGCGCTGCCCATTGGCAAAAATGATACTCAGCATCGACACCAGCAGTGCAATGCAGGAGGCAATCAGAAGTCGGGGCGAAGGGCGGATCAGCGGGGGGCCTCGATCTGGTTGAGGATGTTTTCAAGCACCATTGCGGAGCTGCGGCCTTCGATCTCGGCTGACGGCCCCAGAACAACGCGGTGGCGCAGCGCCGGGACAAACAGCCGCTTGACGTCGTCGGGAATGGCAAAATCGCGCCCGCTCAATCCCGCCAGCGACCGGGTCGCCGCCGCCAGTGCATCTGCGGCCCGGGTCGATGCGCCAAAGGCAATCTCGGAGCTTTCCCGCGTGGCACGGACCAGGCGCAGGATATAGGCCAGGATGTCGTCGTCCAGAATGATTTCGTCAATCAGCGCCCGGCTTTCGGCCAGGGCCTGAGCATCAAGAGTTTTTGCCAGACCGCTGGTTTCCATCCCCGATTCCATCGGCGCCCCGGCGTGCTGGCGCAGAATTGCCATCTCGACGCTTTCCGGCGGGAAATCGATCACCAGCTTGAACAGGAACCGGTCCAGCTGTGCCTCGGGCAGAGGGTAGGTGCCTTGCTGCTCGATTGGGTTCTGGGTGGCGACAACGATGAACTCGCGCCCCAGAGAATGGTCGGTGCCATCAATGCTGACAGTGCGTTCGTTCATCGCTTGCAGCAGGGCTGCCTGGGTCTTGGGCGGGGCCCGGTTGATTTCATCCGCCAGCAGAACCTGGGTAAAGACCGGGCCAGGTGTCAGAACAAATTCATTGGTTTGGAAATTGAAGATTGAGGTGCCCAGCACGTCGCCCGGCATCAGATCGGGCGTGAACTGGATGCGTCCGAACTCCAGGTCCATGGCGGCTGCAAAACTGCGGGCAAGCAAGGTCTTGGCGGTGCCCGGCGGGCCTTCAAGCAGCACATGGCCGCGCGCAAACAGCGCGATCAGGAGCATGTCCACCGCCTCTTCCTGTCCGAGAACGGTTTTCCCGATCTCGGACCTCAGAGCATCGGACCGGCTTCGCAGAGTTTCAAGTGTCATGGATTATCTGCTCCAATAGCGCTTCAAGTTCATCAACATGTTGGATTGCATCCGCCGGCGAGATCTGCGGCTGGAGGCTTTGAATTGCTGTCAGGACGCTCTCCAAAGCGGCCGCGCGCCCGGGATGGCGGCGCGCGACATAGCCCAGAAACGCCTTTGGCTCGGCGTAGTGCCGGGAATGGGCAGGGCCAAAGAGCACCGCTGCCGTGGCCGCCAGCCGGGCTTGCGCATAGTCGCTGATCAAGGCTCCGTCCTGGTTGCAAAGCCGCATCAGCCGGGCCCGAGCCTGAAGCGCCAGTGCCTTGACGCTGGTGACGGCTGCGGACTCGTGGCGCACCGGGCCATAGCGCAGCCACGAACGCCAGACAAAAAGACCTAGTGTCAGCAACCCGCCCAGCCAAAGGGTGTTGAACGGCGGTTCAAAAAATCTTTTGAGATCGGCCCAACTGCGTTCGCGGCGCACACCGCGGTCCGGATCGGTCAGCCACATGCCGCGGCTGTAGTCTATCATCACATTGCGTTCGCCGGCGTGCGCTGCCAGAAAATCCCGCGCAATGGCGGCGTTGTCGGCCATGCGCAGCCCGTGATTGTTCAGAAGATCAGGATCGGACAGCACCAGAAGCCGCTTGCCCTTTGACTTGCTGAGCGCTTTGCCCTTGGACACGGAACAGTCCGCCAGCAGCATTGCGTCCTGCGTGCCGATCAGCGGCGTGCAGCCAGGGCTCGTGAACATCTGGGCCGCATAGACCCGGGCAAACATCTCTTGGCCGCCGTCCGCTGCTGTATAGCTGAAGTCGCTGAAGGGCACGCCTGCATCCTCTATTTTAGCGCCGGTTTGGCCGGTCATGGCCTGCAGCAGCTGTTCCACCGCGGAGCGGTCGTTTAGCAGGACCGGATGGGCAACGCCCGCCAGACGCATGCCGCTGCGCCACTTCGGCAGCACAGCAAGCGTTTGCACCCGGCGGGTCTTTTCCAGAACGGCCTCCATTTCCAGATCGTATTCATCCTGCTGAAACAGCAGCTCGGTCTTGGTTGAAGGGGGGCTGCGGGGGCTGTCCGGCACAGTGTCGAACAGCGGCAGCAGCAGCAATCCAACGGAATTCTGGTCAACTTGCCAGCCGCCAAGAAAACTCTGCGCGCTGACGCCTTCGGATGCGAGCCAGGTCTGCAGCCCGTCGAACCCGGAAGGCGACGCCCTCAGTACCTGCTGGCGCTGCGAGAGAGCGTAGAACACCACAAAGAGGAGCAGCGCTCCAAAAGCAGCAATCGCCAGCGTTTCAAGCCGCAGCCTGTTCTGGGGCGTGCCAGGTTCTTGCAGGCTCATGCGCGGACCTCAGACTGCAGCAACGGCCGTATGTTGTCGACATGCGACTGGAATTCCTCTTCGCTCACGTCCCGGCCGCCGAAATGCACGCGTTCGCTGGCGTGAACAAGGCTGCGCAGCGCGCTCATATGACTTTGCTCGGCAGGCAGGTGCCGCAAAGCTTCGCGCGCCGTCCAGCTGCGCTGCAGCAGCACGCCATTGGCTGAAACCGCTGCTGCCAGTGCTGACTGAGCCAGCTGGACCAGAGCCTCCCGCCGGTCCTGAAGACGCAGAATGCTGGCCAGGCTGCTTGGTGCTGCAGTAGACAGAGCTCCGCTGCTGCGTGCTGCCCCTCCGCGCGCCCGCGCTGTGTTCCCCGCATCCCGGCCCAGCGAGACTGAGATGCTTCCGCCGAAACGGGCAAAGACATAGGCAATTGCCAGCAGCACCGCGGCAGAAACCACTAAGGCCGCTATATCAATGCTGCCCAGTGACCATTCGGTTTTCCGGTCAGGCCGCTCAACAGGTGCCTTTGGTTCCTGCCCGGTCTCCATCGGAGGCGGCGGGCCGGAAGGGTCGAAATATGCGACATCCGCATCTATGCCGCGGAGCCTGATTGCCTGTAGATACGCCCTCCCGCTCTCCCCAATCTCCAGCGGTGTCTCGGAAGACTGCTGCGCAGAACTCCAATGAGGCATTGAGAAAAAGCAGGCAAAGAAGAGCAGTCTAATTACAGAAATCATGTGAATGTCGATAGATGAACCGTTTTACGCGATCAATCGAAACATGTAATTAAATCGCAGTGTGCAGCAATTAGTGGCTGACGGCTGACAGGCGGCCGGTCGACGTTAAGACGGGCCGCAGAGGCCGTTAGTTTACCTCCTCCCGGGTGTTCGCCAGGTTAGCACAAACGCCGGCTTGCGGCGCCGGCCGAGCAGGAGCCATCCACCCGCCAGTGAGGGTTCGCGGTGAATGCAATCAGGCGTTGTCACCTCAGGGCCATCCGGGCAAACCCGCTTTATGGTCGTAAAACCGTCAAATGAGGCGTCTGCTGCTGCTTGGGGCTTCGGCTCTCCAAGAAGCCGGAGTTTCCGGCTTTTGTTTGTTGCAGGGAGCCGGCCTGCCAGATTGAAGACTGTGAAGCCAGCAGCCTCCAGCGGACCCGGAGAACCTGCTAGACTGTCATCAGGGCGGCGCGAACGGCGCACCGGATTTCGGTGCATAGGCTGCCCCTGCGGACGGGGCAGGACTTGGCGCAGCCTGTTGCGGACGGGCACAAGGACCACCTTCCGGGCCTTGTGGCTCCGGTTGCCGAACGCTTTCTCTTTTGTGTCGATGCCAGCCCATTCGACGTTTGGGATCTATCCGGTCTGTACCGCCTTAGCCTGGGGGGAAGGACCTGAACGCATCAATGGCCGCGTCCAGCGCGCTGTCATCCACATCCCGGTGCAGGACCAGCCGGATCGCCGGAGACTGGCCGCCGATCTTGATGCCTGCCTGCGCCATATGGCTAATCAGACGGTCATGGGCCTCCTCGGGGGGCGTGAGGAACACCATGTTGGTTTGCGATGAGACTTCACCGATGCCGGTTTCACCGAGCGCTTGGGCCAGCCGGGCGGCGCGGCGGTGGTCATCGGCCAGATCCTGCAGGTGGTGTTCCAGCGCATAGAGCCCGGCTGCCGCCAGAATGCCGGATTGCCGCATGGCTCCGCCCAGAATTTTCCGGTTGCGCCGGACTTGGCCCATCAGGGCATCCGGGCCAACCAGAACCGAGCCTGCGGGCGCGCCAAGCCCTTTTGAAAGGCAAACCGAAACTGTATCGAACGGTGCGGCAAAGGTGGCGGCATCGCAGCCCAAGGCGGTGATTGCGTTGAACAGGCGGGCGCCGTCCAGATGCACTGCCAGCCCGGCTTCGCGCGCCACCCGCACGCCTGCCTCGATCCGCTCCAGCGGCACAACCCGGCCGCCGACAGTGTTTTCCAGGCTCAAAAGGCGGCTGCGGGCGTAATGCGGATCGTCCATCTTGATCGCAGCGGCGATACGGCTGGGATCCAGGCCGCCATCCTCAGAACTTGCAACCGGCACCATCGAGACGCCGGCCAGAACCGAAACCCCTGCCGCCTCATCGCAGTAGAGGTGGTAGCGGTCGCCGGCGATCATCTCGTCGCCGCGGCCGCAATGGGCCATAACGGCTGCCAGGTTGCTTTGAGTGCCGGTGGGAAAGAACACCGCGGCGTCCTTGCCCAGGCGTGCGGCAAGCTCCTGTTCCAGGAGGGTGACCGTCGGATCCTCGCCATAGACATCATCTCCCAGAGGCGCGGCCATCATCGCCTCGCGCATGCCGGCGCTGGGTTTGGTCAGGGTGTCGCTGCGAAGATCGCAGATGCAGTTGGTGGCTGCATCCGCGGCGGCGTAACCATAGAGGCTCATTTGGTGACCTGATCGTAAGCCAGTGCCGCAACGATGTGCACGCGGTGTTTTTCGCCGCCGTTCAGGGCGGTGTGATAGGCGCGGGTGTCTGTGAAATAGACTGAGCCGTCTGCGGGCAGATGGGTCACGTGGTGGTTCACGATGAACAGCGAGCCGGGGTTCGAGATCAGCGGGATGTGCAGACGCGGCTCGGGGTCGCGGTGCCATGAGTTGCAGTTATAGAGCCCCTTGGAGAGGATCCGGGTGCGGCCGATCGGGAAGCGCTTGCTCAGTTCCTCGTGCACATATTCGAAATAGGTGCCTTTGAACTTGGGGTTGAATTCGGAAAAGTCGATTTCCGGCACCAGATCTTCGCGCGGCTCTTCGACGTAGCGCTCATCGGCGCGCAGCCAGTACCGGCCCGACAGGTCGTTGGGAGTCCATTCGGTCTGGCCCGGGCGCTGGGTCAGCGGCAGCGCGGCAAAGCCCTGATCCTGCATCCCGCCCATGAAGGCCTCGCGCTGCAGGCATTCGTCCAGGGCCTCCTGCAGTTTCCCGATGTCGAATTTCAGCTCCAGCCGGGCAATGCCGGGACCGGGCACGAATTCGGCAACCGATTTGTAGTCAGGCATCGACGACATGGCATTTTGGATCAGATCGACGTCTGCGTCCTGGATTGTGGGCAAGAAGGTCATTTCGGCATCTCCCAAAGGCGCGTTGCTGGAACAAGCCATATTCAGATTTCGCGGTTTGGGAAGCTGCATTTTCTCATCAGGTGATCACTAAAACGCATCAAGTCCTTGGGGTTTGCAATGCCCTGGCCGTTGTTCAGGCCGTATGCTGGAGCCGCTTTCCGGGGTTTCAATTTCCAGATGACTGCTAATCAATTGACTTGGAATATTAATTTCTCACGCTCCTGACCCTTTAATAGGGCCGGCAGGCTGGTCTGGCCGGACCGTTGCTATTTTGAAGCTGGCTTGCAGAAGTGCCGGTGAGAAAATTTCATCATGTGGGAATTTCCTTGCGGCAAGGCAGGGCAGAGCTTCGGCCGGCTCTAAGGCTGCTCAGTCCGGTTGGCCGAAGGTCTGCATATGCTTGAGAAACCATGTCCGCATACGCTCAACCCGGACAATCCCGATCTTGGCTTCGGGTGTCAGCAGGTAATAGGCGCTGTCTGCGGCCTTGAATGGGTGAACCTGCACCAGGCTGCCTTGCTGCAGCTCCTTGCGGATCAGGACTTCCGGAATGATGGCAATGCCATGCCCGTTTTTGACTGCGTCAATCAGCATTTCGAACTGGTTGAACATCGGGCCGATGATTTTGCGCGGCAGCTTAAGGCCCTGAAGCTTGAACCAGATCTGCCAGGACAGCGGCCGGGTGGAGTGCTGCAGGATCCGGTGCTCCAGCAGGGCCTCCGGATCGCTGAGCGGCTCAGGGAACTGGCTGGGCGCGCCGGCCGCCACCAGCACATCGCTCATCAGCCTGTCGGCGCGGTAGCCCGGCCAGGAGTCATCTCCCTGCGCAAAGGCCAGATCCACCAAGCTTGGATCAATTTCGGGATTTTTCAGGTAGGTGACGAGATTGAGTGTATGGCGGATCTTTTCCGCTTCGGGGCCCATGATGAGCGGCATCAGCCAGCGGCTGCCAAGTGTCGGATAGACGCCTATGTTCAAACTGCCTTCGGCGCTGTCATGCGATTTGGTTTTCAAAATCGTCAACTCAAGCTCTTCCAGCAGCGGCGAGAGCTCGGCCAGCAGGTTCCGGCCGGCCGAAGTCAGCTTGACCCGTTGCTTGGAGCGGACAAACAGCGACTGCCCGACAAAGGCTTCCAGGATTTGAATCTGGCGGCTGACCGCGCTTTGCGTCACGTTCATCTCTTCAGCAGCGCGCGCGAAGCCTTCGGTTTTTGCTGCCGCTTCAAAGCATAGCAGGGAGGTGATCGAAGGGATGCGTCTGCGCATGAGGTGCCTTGCCCGCTGAATTTTCTGTTTCAATAATGCTGAAATCTCATCAAGTCATTCCCCAATTCTGCTGTTTTGCGGCAAACTCCAAGGGCAGGCTTCGAGAAACTGTGGCAGTGGCGCCATCTTGGACCCGCGGATCCGGCGTTTGCCCGGCTTGCCATGATTGAACGAACTGCCCTGTCCTGCCAAGGATGCGGTCGACGCGCGGAGGAGGCGCTGAGCAGATGGCCCTGAAATTCGATCGGTTTGCAGCCGGACTGACCTATGATGAGCTGCCGGAGCAAGTATTGCGGACCCTGAGACGGTCGTTCCTCGACACCATGGGCGTTGCGGCCATTGGCGCCACCACCGAACTTTCGGGAATTGCCCGCAGGGTGGCCCCGATGATCTTTGGCGCAGGCAGCGCCGGCGCGGCCAAGATGCTGATGGACGGGCGTGATGTCAGCCCGGCCGGCGCAGCCATGGCCGGTGCATTCACCATAGATTCAGTTGATGCCCATGATGGCACCACCCCGTGCAAAGGGCATGCGGGTTCCGCCATTTTTCCGGCCATGATCGCCATGGCACAGGCCGGGGGGCAGGATATCGACGGAAGGCGTTTTGCCGCTGTTCTTGCCGCCGCTTATGAGATTTCCTACCGGGCCGGGCTGGTGCAGCACGCCACTTGCGCCGACTACCACACGTCCGGCGCCTGGACTGCGGTGGGGGTCGCTGCTGCAGGCGCCAAGCTGCTGGGCGGAACTGCCGGGCAGATCCGCCAGGCCGCGGGCGTCGGCGAATACCACGGGCCGCGCAGCCAGATGATGCGCTGCATCGACCATCCGTCGATGGTGCGGGACGGAGTCGGCTGGGGTGCCCCCTCCGGCGTCACGGCGGCCTATCTGGCAATGGAAGGCTTCACCGGTGCCCCGGCGCTGACCTGTGAAGGAGAGGAGGGGGCAGAATTCTGGCACGATCTCGGCAGTGGCTGGCGGCTTGTGGACCACACCCACTACAAGGCCTATCCCTGTTGCCGCTGGGCGCACCCCTCGCTGGATGCCGTAAAGGACTTGATGCAAATCCATGGGCTTCACCATGCTCAGATCGAAGGCGTCGAAATCCGCACCTTTCATTACGCAACCCGGCTCGCCGGGCATGAACCGCAGAACCAGGACGAGTTTGCCTATTCCATCGCCTTCCCGGTGGCGGCAATGATCGTGCGCGGCCAGGTGGGGGTGGACGAACTGCGTCCGGCAGCGCTGCGCGACCCGGAGATTTTGCGCATCAGCCGCGCCGTCACCCTGATTGATGATGCAGAGATGACCCGCATCAGCACTGGCAAACGCTGGGCTCAGGTCACTTTGGTGCTGAAGGACGGCCGCCGGATCGAGGACGCCCCGCGCACTCCGCGCGGCGACGCTGACCTGCCGTTGAGCGATGCGGACATTTTTGAGAAGTTCCAGTTGCTGGCCGGTCCGGTGCTGGGCCTGGCGCGGGCCGCAGAAATGGCGGAACGGGCTCAAAAATTCGACAGTCTGGATGCCGCCGGGTTCAGGCAGCTCCTCGATCTGTGCTGTCAGCCTGCCTAGCCCGCTGCCGCGCGCGGCGATTGTTGTTCATGGATAAATTGACAGCGGTGCCTACGGCAGCTGCCGCCAAAGCTGCGGCGCCTCCGATGTCGGCGCTGGCAGCAGTTAAAATCTGGCATTCTCGTGGTCTGCGATCCGTTTTGTGAACTGGCAAGCGCGTCAGTTGAAGCGCCGGAGGGTAAAGGCCCGGTTGGCCGGCGGCTGCTCTTCGCCCGCGATCAAAGAGCCAAGAATGCGGGCTGAGGTAGCCGAATTGGACAGCCCGTAGTGGCCGTGGCCGCAGTTGTAGAACACACGGTTGCTGTTCAGAGAGCGTGAAATCACCGGTATCGAATCCGGCAGCGAGGGGCGGTTGCCCATCCAAGAGATGGCGCCGCTTTGATTCAAGCCTGGAAAGATCTCCGAACTGATCCGCGACATCGCTTCATAGCAGGACCTGTTTTCCGGCCTGTTGGGATTGGCGGCATATTCCGCCCAGCCACCAATTCTCAGCCCTTCACCCAGCTGGGTGATGGCGATGCCCCGGTCCGGCATGACCAGCGGCAGTTCCAGGCGGAAGCCCGGATCTGGAAAAGTCAGGTTGTAGCCGCGTTCAGCCGCCAATGGCAGATTTTCCCCAAATGCCTTGGCAAACTGCCTGGAGGCTACGCCCGCGGCGACCACCGTCCCGTCAAAGATCTCGCGGCCTGCTTCCGTCTCCACGAAGATGCCATTGGCCAGGGGCGTCAGCCTGGTGACTTTGCTGTGCCGGAACGTACCGCCGCATTTCTGCAGCGCTCCGGCAAGATCCCGGACGATTTCCAGCGGGTCGGACACGTCTCCCCAGTTCTCCGACAGCATGCCGTGGCTGAACCTGGCATCCATATCCGGCAGCCGGGCGGCGATGACCTCCCGGTTCATCGGGCTTGAAGGAAAACCGGCTTCTGCTTTCATCGCCCAGGCGGGCTGGCTGGCCGCAAAACTTTGGGCTCTGTCGTAGATGAAGCCGGCGCCAGAGCGGCGCATTTTTCCTGCGCAGCCTGCGGCAGACAGCATCTGGGACATATCCTCAAACGCCTGGCTTGCCAGGGTCGTCATCGCGGCGCAGGCGTGCCGGTAGTTGTCACCGCGCGAGGTGGCCATGAACCGCCAGAACCAGGGCAGAAGCCGCAGCTTCTCAAGGCCGGGAATACGCAGCGGGCTGTCTTTTTGCAGCATCATCCGCAGCCCTGTCAGCGCAATGCCGGGGGTGCTGAGCGGCTGCAGATCCGAGGCGCCGATCTGCCCGGCATTGCGCCAGGACGGCCCGCCTTGGCCGGGCGGCGCCGGGTCGAAAACGGTCACCTCATAGCCGCGCCGCGCCAGGTCAAAGGCACTGGCCACTCCAACGATACCGGCGCCGATCACCGCGATGGAGGCGCCCTTGTCGAATTTCGTGCTCATCCGGTCAGCTCAGCAAGTCAAAAGCGTCGCCCCAGCAATCGGCGACCATATAGCCAAGCGGGTAGGGGTCCGAGGGGTCCAGACCGATCTGGTGGATGCCATGCACCCATCCGCGCCCGGACACCCGCGGCAGAATTGCCGGGCGGCCCGCGACCTCGGTTGTGCCGGTGACGGTCACCTCAAATGTGCTGTCGATGATCGAGCGGGCGGTATGCGTGGAGCCCTCGGCGGTTTGGCCGCGCGCATGCATGCAGGCCAGCCGGGCCGAATTGCCGGTGCCGCAGGGCGAGCGGTCGATGCGCCCGGGCGGCAGGATGGTGGCGCCTTTCATGATGCCGTCATCATCGTGGCTGACGAACATCGTGTAGGAGATGCCCTCCAGTCCCTCCAGCTGCGGGTGCTTCACTTCCAGCTGGGCATTGATGGCGCGGTGCACCCGGCAGCCGATCTCCACTAGCTTGCAGGCGTTCTCGGGCGCGATCCGCAGCCCGAACTGGGCCGGGTCGATCAGCCCGTAGAAGATGCCGCCAAAGGCGATGTCGACGGAGACCTTGCCCAGCCCCTCGACCTCGACCACCGCATCCAGCTGGTCGGCGTAAGAAGGGGGCATGTCCAGGGTCACCCGCTCGCATTTGCCGTCCTTGCAGGCAGCCCGCGCCCGCACCAGCCCGGCGGGGGTTTCCAAAGTCACGATGGTTTCCGGTTCGACCATCTCGATCATGCCGGTTTCCAGCAGCACCGTAACCAGGCAGATGCTGTTGGAGCCGGACATCGCATGCGCCTTGTCGCCCTGAAAGATCATATAGGCGGCGTCGGCCTCGGGATGGGTCTTGGGCAGCAGCAGGTTGGTGCTCATTTGCGCGCAGCCGCGCGGCTCGTTCACCAGAAAGCGGCGCAGGCTGTCGTCCACCTGGTTGATGTGGTTCATCTTGTCCAGCATGGTCCGGCCGGGCACGTCCAAGACGCCGCCGGTGACAATGCGCCCGACTTCGCCTTCGGCATGGGCCTCGACCATTGTGATTGTCTTTTTCCAGCGCATTTTGGCGTCCTTCTGGCTGGGCCTGTTCAGTGCAATCTTCGGGGTGCCGGCGGGCGGCGCGGGGCCGCCAGCCTGTGCAGCCTTGGGGTCAGGCCGCCGGATCGGCGCTGATGTCGATCCACAGCGTCTTGGTCTCGGTGTATTGGTCATGCGCCATCAGCGAGTTGTCGCGTCCGCCGAAGCCCGACAGCTTATAGCCGCCGAAGGGGGTGGTGATGTCGCCCTCACCGTAGCAGTTCACCGACACCGTGCCCGCCTGCAGCATCCGCCCGTATTTATGCGCCTTGGTCACATTGGACGTGTACAGCGAGGCCTGCAGCCCAAAGCAGGTGTCATTGGCCAGCGTGATGGCCTCTTCGTCGCTGTCAACAACCATCATCGCAAAGACCGGGCCGAAGATCTCTTCCTGGGCGATGGTCATGTCCGGCGTCACGCCAGTGAACAGCGTCGGCTCGATGAACAGCCCGCCGTCCCGTTCGATGGCGTTGCCGCCTGCGACCAGTTCGGCGCCTTGGTCCTTGGCCGACTGGATGTAGCCAAGGATCTTGCCGTATTGCTCTTGCGAGATGATGGCGCCCAGCTGGTTAGAGGGTTCCAGCGGGTCGCCGGTGTGCCACTCGGCAAGTTTCTCTTGCACTTTCACCAGCAGCTCACCCGCCAGATCCTTATGCACGATCAGCCGCGAGTTCGCGGTGCAGTTCTGCCCCATGTTCCACAGCGCGGCAAAGACGGAGTGTTCCGCCACCGCATCCAGGTTGCCGGCATCCGACAGCACCACCGCCGGGTTCTTGCCGCCGCATTCCAGGATCACCTTCTTGAGGTTGCTTTGCGCCGAAAACTCCAGGAACAGCCGCCCCACCTCGGTCGAGCCAGTGAAGGAGAGCGCCTGGATATCCGGATGGCGGCCCATCGGCTCGCCCACATCAGGGCCCAGGCCCGGCAGCACGTTCAGCACACCCGCGGGGATGCCCGCCTGATGCGCCAGTTCAGCCACCCGCAGCGCAGTCATCGAGGTCTGCTCAGCCGGTTTCACCACCACGCTGTTGCCGCCCGCCAGGGCCGGGCCGATCTTCCAGGCCAGCATCATCAGCGGGAAGTTCCAGGGCAGCACGCAGCCCGCCACGCCCAGCGGTTCGCGCACGATCAGGCCGATGCCGTCCGCGTTGGCCGGCGACACCTGATCATAAAGCTTGTCGATCGCCTCGGCGTGCCAGCGGATGGTGGAGATGGTCTCCGGCAGGTCCGTCTGCACGCACTCACTGATCGGCTTGCCGCTTTCCAGGCTCTCCAGCACGGCCAGTTCGGTCTGGTTGTCCTCGATCAGCTGCGCCAGCTGCAGCAGCACTGCCTTGCGCTCGCCCGGGTGGCGCTGCGACCAGCTGCCGCTTTGATAGGCGGCCTTCGCAGCGGCCACCGCTTCGTCGACATCGGATGCGTCGCAGGCCGAGACCTGTGCCAGCACCCGGCCGGTGGCCGGATTGACGGTCTCCATGGTCTTGCCCGCGTTGGGCTTGCGGAAGGTGCCGTTGATGAAGGGATCGGCGGGCAGGCTGAGCCCCGCGGCCACCGCCTGATAGTCTTCCTTGGTCAAAAGATCGGACATTTGATCAGCCTTTTGCGTTGAGGATTGCGTTCACATCCTTGCGGGTGGCGGCAGTGATGCCGCTCATCTCCTGCTTCAGTGCATCGTCCATCGGCAGCAGCGGCGGCCGCACAATGCCCGAGGGGCGGCCCTGTTCGGCGCAGCCGTGCTTGACGCATTGCAGGAACTTGCCGCCCTGTTCGAGGATGCCCATCAGCGGCATGAAGGCGGCCATCAGCTGCCGTGCGTGCGCCTGATCGGCGCCGCTGGCGGCGATTTCCATGAACTTCACGCATTCCGCCGGGAAGATGTTGGCGCTGGCGCAGACCCAGGCCTTGGCGCCCCAGGCAGCGAATTCCAGCACCTGCTCTTCGCCGCCGACAACCAGCTCGATGCCGGGGTAGTTGCGGGCAAGATAGGGCAGGCGGGTATAATCGCCGCTGGATTCCTTGATCGCGCAGACCAGCGGGTTCTGCGACACGCTCGACAGGAACTCCCCGCCCATCTCAACCCCGGTGCGGCCCGGGTAGTTGTAGAGCATGATCGGCAGCCCGGCCTCGGCGATCTTGAGGACATGATGCGCCAGCTCTGCCTCGGAAGGCAGCGAATAGGGCGGCGCGGCCACCAGCAGCGACTGGGCACCGGCGGCTTTGGCTGCGGCGGTGATCTCCAGGCATTCCTCAACCCGGATGTCGTTGACGCCGGCCATTAGCTCTACCCGGCCGTTGATCCGCTCAGCAGCAAAGCGAAACTGCTGGATCCGCTCTTCCTTGGAGAGCGCGTAGAACTCGCCGGTGGAGCCGCCCACGATAACCCCGGCCACGCCGTTTTCAATCTGCCACTCGATGACGTCCGCGTAGCCGTCCCAATCAATCGATCCGTCGTCCAGGAACGGGGTGATGATCGGGGTGTAGATCCCGGTGAAGCGCATTCTGTTTCTCCTGTTAGCTATGCCGGCGGGTTGTATGCAAACTTGCCGACAAACAGTATACAGCAAAGACGGCCAGGGATGTCCAGCTTGAATTCAAGCCTGTCAGATGGGATAGTGAAGCCGAAAGGCGGGTTGGATAAATGGCAACAGACAAACGGAAAAATGCGCGCGGCTTTGGCGCCTTGACGATCTACGAGACGCTCAGGGATGAAATCCTGTCGCTGGAAATGCAGCCCGGCGAGCTGGTGGATGAGTCGCGTTTGGCGACGCGATTCGGGGTGTCGCGGTCGCCCGTGCGGGAGGCTTTGGTGCGGCTGGTGTCGGAGTCGCTGCTGCAGACCCTGCCGAACAAGGGCACCATTGTTGCCCAGCTGCGGATTCAGGAATTTCCGCAATATGTCGACACGCTGGACCTGGTGCAGCGCGCGGCCTCGCGGCTGGCCGCCGAGGTACGCAGCGAGCGCGGGCTGGAGCTGATCAAGGAGGCGCAGCAGCGGTTTGTGGATGCGGTGAAGGCCAATGATGTGCTGGGGATGATCCTCAGCAACCGCGATTTTCATGTCGCCATCGCCAAGGCCGCCAACAACAAGTACCTGGAAGAGGCTTATGCCCAGCTGCTGGACGACGGGCGCCGGTTCCTGCGGCTGTATTTCAAGTCTTACGGCGATGTGCTGCCTGTCGAGCTGCTGGGCGGCCATGACAATCTGATCGCCGCCATCGAAGCGCAGGATCCAGAGCGGGCCGAACGCTATGCACGCGAGCACACCATCGAGATGCAGCAGCGATTCCTCAGCTATCTCGGAAGCAGGCAAATGACCGGATATTCGGTGGAATACTAAGATCCGCCGGAGGGAAATCCCCTGAAACGAAGCGAAATGAGGCGCGCCTGCGGGTGCGCCTTTTTTGCTTTTTCATTCATAAACATCCGGTTATCCATCTTGCCGGTTTGTTGTCGACTTATTTGTCGACTAAAATGTCGACAAATTGCGCTCAACTTGATACACAGCCCCCCATTGCACCGGAACGCCGGTGGACACAGGGAGAAAAGAAATGATCAAAGCAACGAATGTCCTGACTGCAGCCGCCGCAGCGCTGTGGCTTGGTGCTGGCGCCGCAGCAGCGGACAAGCTGGACGACGTGATTGACGAAGGCGTGCTGCGCTGCGGTGTGGTGCTGGACTTCCCGCCGATCGGCTACCGCGATGCCAACAACGAGCCCGCGGGCTATGACGTCGAGTACTGCAAGGACCTGGCCGCGGCGCTGGAGGTTGAGGCGGAAATCATTCCGGTGACCTGGGCCGAACGGCTGCCGGTGATCGTGACCAACCGCGCCGATGTGGTGTTCGGCGGCACTTCGGATTCGCTTGCGCGGGCCAAGACCGTGGGCTTCTCGGTGCCCTATGCGATTTATTACGCCCAGGTCGTGGTCGGTGCCGGCACCGGCATCACAAGCTTTGAGGACCTGCGCGGCAAGCGGGTGGCGGCGGCTGTCGGCACAGTCCCGGAGCAGGAATGGCTGAAGATTGCCAAGGAATGGGGTGAAGAAGGCAACTACCAGGGCTACCAGTCCGAAAACGAGGTCTTCCTGGCGGTGGCCCAGGGCAAGGCGGATGCGGGCATCACCACTAACACTGCGGTGCTGCCGGTGACCCAGCAGTATGACAGCCTGGTGGCCGGACCTCGGATGCCCTGGGGCACCGACTACACCTCGGTTGTCGGCCCGCGCACCGATGTCACCTGGCTGAACTACCTGAACCTGTTTGTGACCCATCAGGTGCGCTCCGGCCGCTATCAGGAGCTGTGGGGCAAATACGTTGGCGGCGAAGCGCCTGAGCTGCGCATTCCCGGCGTCTATTACTGATCCGGCACAAGCGCTCTCCGGTCCATTTCTCGTCCGGGGAGCGTTTCCAAAGGGAGTAGACCCGTGGACTACAATTTTCACTGGCGGCCGGTGCTCAAGGCGCTGCCCGAGCTGCTGGAGGCGTCGCTGCTGACCCTGCAGGTCGCCGCCATTTCCATCGTCTTCGGCATCGTGATGGGCCTTGGGCTGTCGCTGATACGGCTGCACATGACCGGGCCGGTCAAATGGCTGGCCTCGGCCTGGGTCGAGCTGGCCCGCAACACGCCGGCCCTGTTCCAGCTGTTCTTCTTCGGCTTCGGCCTCGGCTCTTTCGGGCTGCATCTGAGCCCCTATATGATTGTGCTGCTGGCGCTGAGCTTCAACAACGCCGGCTATCTGGCCGAAAATTTCCGCGGGGGCTTCGGTGCCGTGCCGGAAACCCAGTTCCGCGCCTCCCGCAGCCTCGGCATGACGGCGTTCCAGGCCTATACCCGGATCGTCATCCCGCAGGTGCTGCGCATCGTCTATCTGCCGATCACCAACCAGATGGTCTGGGCGGTACTGATCTCGTCGCTGGGCATGCTGGTCGGCTTCCGCGAACTGTCGGGCGAGACCCAGTTTTTCGCCTCCAAGACCTTCCGGATCTTCGAGTATTTCGCGGTCACCGCGGTGATCTACTACGTGATCGTCAAGCTCATCCTGGGCGCGTCCCGGCTGCTGGCCGTGCGCCTGTTCAGATATTGAGGAGGGGCCGGCATGCAACCTACCGCAACTTTCTTTTCCGGCTTCACGCTGAACGACCTCTGGTTCCTGGGCGAAGCCGCACTCAAATCCTTGTGGATTTCCATCCTGGCCATTGCCTTCGGCAGTGCCATGGGCGTTGTCTTCGGCTGGCTGCTTAGCGTCAGCCACAGGGCCGGGGCGCTGACCCTGGCGCCGGTGCTGGATGTGTTCCGTTCGGTGCCGCTGATCATCCAGCTGGTGCTGTTCTTCAACTTCGCGCCGATGATCGGGCTGCGGCTGAACCCGTTTGAAGCAGGGCTGATCGTGCTGATCGTCTATACCTCGGCCAATGTGGCCACAGTGGCGCAGGCGGGCATCGAGGCCGTGGGCGGCCCGATGCGCCGCGCCGCCCGCAGCCTTGGCATGAGCTACTGGCAGGATATGCGGTATGTGGTCTGGCCCATCGGCCTGCGCGCCGTGTTCCCGGCCTGGATCGGCGTCGCGCTGGGCGTCATGAAGGACAGCGCCCTGGTGTCGGTGCTGGGCTATGTGGAACTGCTCAAAGCCAGCCAGATCCTGATCACACGCACCCAGGAAACCTTCCTGATCCTGGCCATCGCAGGGGCGTTCTATTTCGCCCTGTCATACCCGATTTCCCACTACGCCGCGCGGCTTGAAAAGAGGTGGACCCAATGATCGAAATCCGCGATCTGCATAAGTATTTCGGCGCTCTGCATGTGCTGAAGGGCATCAATCTGGATGTCGAAAAGGGCGAGGTGCTGAGTGTCATCGGCGCCTCGGGCTCCGGCAAGTCGACGCTGCTTTACTGCATCAACGCACTGGAGATGATCCAGCAGGGCAGCGTGCTGGTGGATGGCACCGACGTGCATGGCAAGGGCACCAACGTCAATACGCTGCGCCAGAACCTCGGGATGGTGTTCCAGCAGTGGAACAGCTTCCCGCATCTGACGGTGCTGGAAAACGTGGCGCTGGCGCCGCGCATCGTGCGCGGGCTGGACAAGGCCCGGGCGCGCGAAATTGCCGAGCAGCAGCTGGTGCATGTCGGGCTGGGCGGCAAGCTGAACAATTATCCTTCAGCTTTGTCCGGCGGCCAGCAGCAGCGCCTGGCCATCGCCCGGGCCCTGGCGATGGAGCCCAGCTACATGCTGTTTGACGAAGCCACATCGGCGCTGGATCCGGAACTGGTGGGCGAGGTGCTCGACACCATGCGGCTGCTGGCCGAGGAGGGCATGACCATGATCTGCGTCACCCACGAGATGGGGTTTGCCCGCGAAGTCTCGGACCGGGTGGCGTTTTTCCACCAGGGCATCATGGAGGAAATCAGCCCGCCCGAAGAGCTGTTCGGCGCGCCGAAGTCGGAGCATCTGCAGAAATTCCTGTCCAAGGTGAAGTGAGGGAACTGCCATGAAAATCACCGCGATCAAGGTCTGGCAGGTTGATCTGCCGCTGAAAGAGGGCCGCTACAGCTGGTCCAACGGCAACTACATCGATGTCTTCGACAGCACGGTTGTCGGCATCGAAACCGATGAGGGGCTGACCGGATATGCCGAATGCTGCCCACTGGGCTCGGCCTATCTGCCCTCCTTTGCGCTGGGTGTCCGGGCGGGGCTGCAGGAACTGGCGCCGCACCTGATCGGGCAGGATCCGCTGAACATCGGCGGTATCAACCGGCGGATGGACGCGGCCCTGCGCGGCCACCCCTATGCCAAGGCGCCGATAGACATCGCCTGCTGGGACCTCTTGGGCAAGGTCACCGGCCAGCCGGTCTATACCCTGCTGGGCGGCGCTGCCCAGGACGAGGTCTCCCTGTACCGGGCGATCAGCCAGGAAAGCCCCGAGCAAATGGCCGCCAAGATCGAAGGCTATGCAGCTGAGGGCTACACCAAGTTTCAGCTCAAAGTAGGCGGCGCGGCCAATGATGATATTGACCGCATCCGGGCCACCCGCGCCGCGCTGAAACCGTCGGACCTGCTGGTCGCCGACGCCAACACCGGCTGGACCCGGCACGAGGCGGCACGGGTCGTTGCGGCGGTGCAGGATCTTGATGTCTATATCGAGCAGCCTTGCCCCACCTACGAGGAAAGCGTCTCGATCCGCCGCCGCACCGGTTTGCCCTTTGTGCTGGACGAGGTGATCGACGGCGCCGGCATGCTGGTGCGCGGCATCGCCGAGGACGCGATGGATGTGATAAACCTTAAGATTTCCAAGGTTGGCGGCCTGACCCGGGCCAAGCTGATGCGGGACCTCTGTGTGGCGTCCGGCATTCCGATGACCATCGAGGATACCTGGGGCGGTGACATCACCACCGCGGCGATTGCCCATCTGGCGCGTTCAACGCCGGAGGAGTTCTGTTTTTCGGCCACTGATTTCAACAGCTATGGCACGGTTGCGATTGCCTCGGGGGCACCGCGGCGTGTGAACGGCAGGATGACGGCGTCCGATGCGCCCGGCCTGGGAATTACTCCCGACTTCGGCGTGCTGGGCGCGCCTGTAGCCAGCTATTCCTGCTAGCCGCACGAACTGCGGGGCTCTGCCCCTGCGGCCGGCGCCAGCCCCGCAGTTCGCGCGGCAGAGGCGGAGGTGCCGAACTTCCGCTTGTAGGCACGGGCGAAGCTTTCGGGATTTTCAAAGCCGCAGAGGCTGGAGATATCTCCGATCCTCAGGCTGGAATTCAGCAGCAGATTGCGTGCCTCGGCCAGTCGCAGATTGCGGTAGTAGGCAGCCGGCGTCTCTTTCAGGTGAAGTTTGAACAGCCGCCCAAGCGTCCACAGCGGCACGCCCACCCGGGCGGCGATCTCTACGATCGGAATAGGCTGGTCGAGGGTGGCGATCATCAGGTCGACCGCTTTGGCCAGATTTCGGTCGAGCCGTGCCAGCGAGGTGTCGGTCAGCAGCCGCTGCTGCGGCCCGCCGTGCTTGGTTGGCCGGTAGGTGAGGATTTCGGCGACCCGGTCTGCCAGCTGCCGCCCGTTGAAATGCTCGATCAGCCCAAGCGTCATGTCAAAAGTTGCTACCCCGCCCGCGCTTGAGCAACGGTTGCCGGTGACGTCAAACAGCCGGTCGGCAAACATCTCATCGCCGAATTTCTCGCGGTAGCCGCGCAGCGCCTCGAAATGCACCGCGGCCGGGCGGCTGCGCAGCAGACCGGCCTCAGCAAAGATCAGCGCGCCGGTGTCGACGCAGCCCATCACGGCGCCTTCGCGCGCCCGCCTTTTGAGCCAGCTCAGCAAGGGGCCGGCGACGGCGCTCTCGGGGTGGTAGGAGGACAAAAGCAGCACCACATCCGCCGTGCTGCGGTCCAGCGCTTCGGTGGGGATTTCGATGCCGCTGGAACTGGTCAGGGAACCGCCCTCCACCGACAGGAACCGCCAGCGCCAAAGCGTGCCCGCGCTTTCGCGGTTGGCCACCCGCAGCGGCTCGGTCACCAGAGTGAGCGACAGGATCGGGAAGTTACCGGTCAGGACAATGTCGGCTTGGGGCATGGAGGCTCATGACAGTTTGTTAATTCACGTTAGAAAAGTGCAAAACCAGGTCAAGCAGATTTGACGCGCGGTTTCTAACATCCTCTGCAAGCGGAGGAGAAAACATGACCGAGCTGCCTTGGACGCCGGACTTTGAAGTCTGGCCGGTTGATCACCATGCGGAGCACTTGCAGCACTCGGGCGAGGCGCTGGAGGTGGCCTGGTCGGATGGCCAGGCCAGCCGGCACCATGTGCTGCTGCTGCGGGAAAACAGCCCCGATGCGGCGACGATCCATCCCAAGGCGCGGGAGATGTGCATCTCTCCGAACGGTATCGCCGCCGATGTCGCCATTGCCGGGGCAGAAATCCTGGACAGCGGAGCGGTGGAAGTGCGCTTCTCCGACGGGACCGCCAGCGCTTATCATCCCGGCTGGCTGCGCGGCACTGCCTGGTTTGGCGAGGAAGAGCCTGCACCGCCCATCCTGTGGCGCGGTGAGGATCTGCCCGAGCCGCCGACGTTTGGTGGCCTCAAGGCGCTGGAAGACCCGCGCGTGTTTTTGCAATGGCTGGAGGCCTTGCGCGACTACGGCGTGGCCCGTCTGCGCGGACTGCCGCAGCGGGACGGGCTGCTTGAGGAGATTGTCACCCGCATCGGCCCGGTGCGCGAAAGCAATTTCGGCCGCCAATATGTGCTGGAGATCAAGGACGACCCGGACAGTCAGGCCTTTACCCCCGACAAGCTGCTGCAGCATATCGACATGCCGACACGGGAAACCCCGCACGGGCTGCAGTTCCTTTACACGCGGGATAACACCGCAACGGGCGGCGAGGGGATCTATGTGGACGCCTACCGGGTTGCCGAGGACATGCGGGTGGCGGAGCCTGAGCATTTCCACTCGCTGGTGACAGATGTTTGGCAGTACTCGAACCGTGCCCGCCGCTCAGACTACCGGGCCAGCGGCCCGGTGGTAGAAACGGACGCCAGGGGAAACATCACCGGTGTGCGCTACAACACTTTTCTGCGGGCGCCGCTAAAGGCGCCGCTGGAGGTGCAGGCCCGCGCCTACAGGGCCTACCGCGCCTTCTGCGCTCGGGCGCAGGATCCGCGTTATGAAATGGTGTTCCGCTATGAGCCCGGCGACCTGCTGGCCTTTGACAACCGCCGGGCTTTGCACGGGCGGGCCGGGTATGACGCCAAGGGCGGCACGCGGTTCATTGAAGGCATCTACTCCGACCGCGACGACCTGCATTCCCGCATCCGCACCCTCCTGAGGCAGTTCCGCGCCGAGGCAGAACAAGAGGTGCAGCCATGATCCCGGAACACATGGCTGCCGTGCATCTGGCCGGCCGTGGCGGGCGGCAGTGCCTGAGATTCCGCACCGGTCTGCCGGTGCCTCCGCCAGGCCCCGGAGCGGTGCTGGTCCAAGTGACCGCCGCAGGCCTGACCAGCTTCGGCATCAGCACCCGGGCCGCCTGTTTCCGCCTTTCGAACGCTGATGGAGGCGGCAGTGACGAGGGCATTGCCGCTGTGGGCGGCCGGGCCGGCCCGGACGTGTTGGGCAAACCAGTAGCGGAGTACAGCCTGTGACCAAAGCGGATCGTTTGAAACGGATGCTGAACCCAGCCCGTGTTGCCTGGTTCGGCGGCGGCGGTGTTGCACCTGCGATTGAGTATATGAAGGCCAATGGCTTCACGGGCGAGGCCATCGCAGTGAACCCCAAACGGGCAGAAATCGCTGACCTCCGATGTGTGCCTTCTGCAGATGACCTCCCTTGGGCGCCGGATATCGCTATCCTGGTGATCCCAAAGGAGGCGGTGATTGAAAGCGTGCGCGCTCTGGCGGAACGCGGCTGCGGCGGGGTGGTCTGCATCACCTCCGGCTTCTCCGAAAGCGCCGATGGCGCCGCACGGCAGGCCGAGCTGGTTGCGGCCGCTGGAGAGATGCCGGTGATCGGCCCCAACTGCCCCGGAATTGCCAACTTCCTCGATGGCAACGCCTTCATGATGGATCACTTCGGCAATCACGCGCCGCAAAAGGGCGTAGCGGTGATCTCCAACGGCGGTGCCTACCTGAGTGACCTTGGCTGCGCTGACCGCTCGCAGCCCATCGCCTATATGATCGGGCTTGGCAACCAGGCGATGGTGAGTGTTGCCGACATGCTGGACGCGGTGCTGGACGACAGCCGGGTGACCGCGGTGAATGTCTATTTCGAGGGAATTTCCGATGCGGTGAAACTCTCGCAGGCCGCTGCCAAGGCTGCCCGCAAGGGCACCCCGGTTGTGGCCATCAAAGGCGGCCGAAGCGAAGCGGGCACCCGCGCGGCGCAGTCGCATACGGCGTCTTTGTCGGGGGACGCTGCGGTGGCCTCAGCCCTGTTCCGCCGCTTTGGCTGGATTGAGGTGACGACGCCTTCCGAAGCCATCGAAACCGTAAAGATGCTGAGCTACACCCCCATTCCCAAGGGGCTAAAAACCGGCTTTATCACCTCATCGGGCTCATACGCCGTTCTAGGAGGGGATATTGCCGAGAAAGCAGGCCTGCAGATGGTGCCGCCCTCGTTGGAAACTGCGCCCGCCATCGATGCGGCATTGCCGGCCTATGTCGGCCCCGCGAACCCGCTGGATATTTCCGACGCCCATGGCTGGCCGCAGGGTGATCAGCTGCCGATCTATCAGGCCTTTGCGCAGGACGATTATGATTTGTTCGCGCAGGTGATGTGCTACCCGCCAGAAGGCGGCTGGGACATGTCGACCTGGGATGCCACCACCGGTGCTTTGGCCGAAGCCAAGGGGAACCGCCCGGCGGCCTTCGTCAACACCCTGGCCGAAGCGCTGCCGCGCGCGGTGCGCGAGCGGATGATTGCCAGCGGCATGGCACCTTTGCAGGGGATCGAGGACGGGCTGCGGGCGGTGGCCCATGCCGCGCGGTACGGGGCTATGCGGGAGGCACTGGATCCTGGCGCCATGCTCCTGAGTGCGGCCGGGCATTGCCCGGCGGTTCCGCCGGGCGGGACGCTGAGTGAAGCGGAAGCTAAATCCTGGCTTGCTGAAAGCGGCCTCGATGTGCCGCGCCGGTGGGTTGCCGATGGCCCTGGCAACTTGCCTGAGATCCCCTGCATTTGTGCCGTGAAAGCCATCGTGCCGGGTCTGCTGCACAAGACCGAGGCGGGTGCTGTCGCTCTGAACATTGCGCCGGAAGACCTGTCTGCTGCAATCAGCACCATGGCAGAGCGCCTCGCTGAACAAAATCTTGAGGCAGAAGGTTTCCTGATCGAGGAAATGATCCAGGATCCCGTTGGCGAACTGCTTGTTGGCATCCGCCATGTGCCGGATATCGGCCTGACCCTGACGCTGGCCATTGGCGGTATTGCTGTGGAGCTGATGCAGGACACCGCCACCCTGATCCTGCCTGTGCAGCGGCCGGAGATCGAAGCGGCTTTGAAAGGATTGAAACTTGCGCCGCTGATCCTCGGCTACCGGGGGCGGCCTGCAGCGGATCTTGCTGCAACGCTGGCCGCCATCGAAGCGGTTTGCGCCTTTGCTTCTGAGAACATCGAAATTGCGGAGCTGGAAGTGAACCCGCTGCTGCTCACCCAAACCCGCGCGGTTATTGCCGATGCGGTCCTGACCCTGAAAGGCTGAGACATGACCGACTACACCCACCTGATCTATGAAGTGGATGCCGACCACATCTGCTGGCTGACGCTGAACCGGCCGGAAAAGCTGAACGCGATGAACCTCAAGCTGATTGCCGAACTGCAGGCCGGGCTGGAGCGTGCAGATGCCGATGACGACGTCAATGTGATCGTGATCCAGGGTGCAGGCCGCGGCTTCTGTGCGGGCCATGATCTGGATGAAGACGCCGAGGAGGACCGCTCCTCGGTTTACGAATACCGCGCCCATTACTTCAAGCAGTTCGACGAGTTCACCACCCCCTGGCGGGTGACCAAGCCGGTGATTGCCTCCGTGAATTCCATCGCCATTGGCAAGGGGTTTGAGCTGAGCCTGTTCTGTGACATCACCATTGCCTCGGACGATACCCGCATCGGCTATAACGAGGTGCGTTACGGTATCTCCGGCCACTGCATGTTCCTGCCCTGGCTGGTGAACATGAAAACCGCCAAGGACCTGCTGCTGACGGGGCGTGAGCTGACCGCGGCGGAGGCCAAGGAGATGGGGCTGATCACTGATGTGGTGCCGCTGGAGGAGCTGAAGGAGGCGACCCATAAGAAAGCTCTGCTGATGGCGCGGATGCCGCGGGAGATGCAGCGGATGCACAAGATGTATCTGAACCGCGTCTACGAGATGCAGGGGCTGAAGACCGCCACAGACTACTATCTGGAACAGGTCGCCATCATGGGGGCAAACCCGGTGCCGGAGTATGAAGAGTTTTCGAAGTCGACCATCGAGAAGGGGCTGAAGGCAACACTGAAGGAAGCCAATGCCCGCTATGAGGGGCTGGACTGAAGCCTCGCGCTCAACTGCGGCGGGGGGCTCCCGCCCGTTTCCGGTGCTCCTTTGGAACACCGTCCCCCGTTGGGCCCGGCGCCGTGCGGACGCACGGCGGACCGGTCAGCACTGCTGACCGGATGTTTCGCGCGCGAAACATTGGGGGACAGGTGCTGACTTATTGAAGGCCGTTACCGGCCTTCGATCTCTCCCAGGATCTTGTTGCGCTGGATTTTGCCCGACGGTCCCTTGGGCAGTTCTGCCAGGAAGTGCACCTCATCCGGGGATTTGAATTTGCCGAGCTGGCTGTGGCAGATCTCGATCAGCTCCAGAGGCGTCAGGCTGGAGCCGTTGCGGATCTTGACGGCTGCTTCCACCGTCTCTCCGTAGCTCTTGCAGGGGCGGCCGAAGGCGGCGGCTTCGATCACGTCGGGGTGGGAGTAGAGCGCCTCGTCGATCTCGCGCGGGGCGATGTTTTCGCCGCCCTTGATGATCAGCTCCTTGAGGCGGCCGGTGACAAAGACATAGCCGTCCGCATCGATGCGTCCCAAATCGCCGGTGCGCAGCCAGCCATCCGCAGTGAAGGTTCCGGCGGTGGCCTCGGGATTGCTGAGGTACTCCAGCATTACATTGGGGCCGCGCACGGCCAGCTCGCCTTCGCTGCCATCGGTGACAGGGTTCTGATTTGCATCGAGGATGGCGATTTCGTTGCCATAGGCGATGCCGGGCGAGCCGATCTTGCGGGTGCCCGGAGGCAGCGGGTTGGACAGGATCTGGGCGGCGGTTTCCGTCAGGCCCATGGTCTCGATGATCGGCATGCCGAAGCGGTCCTCAAACGCGCGCTGCACGTCGGGGGCCAGCGCCGACGACGCTGAGCGGCCGAACCGGATGCGGGTGCGGGTGCTGTCGACTGGGTCGAGTTCAGAGTGCAAAAGGTGCGAGATGATAGTAGGGACCACCGAAAACCAGGTGGCCTGCGACCAACCGGCGTGGGCCCAGAAGCGGCTGGCAGAGAAACGCTCGCACATCGCCAGTGAGCCGCCGGAGATCAGCGTGCCCATCACCGTCACGCAGAGCCCGTTGATGTGGTAGATCGGCAAGACGCAGAGACCGCGGTCCTGAGCGGTAAGCTCATGTGCCACAGCGGTGGTCCAGCCGCCCGCCAGCAGGCTGGCGTGGGTATGCACCACGCCTTTGGGGCGGCCGGTGGTGCCGGAGGTGTACATCAGCAAAGCGTGGTCGCCGGCAGAGAGCGGGTGCAGCTCTGCCGGCGGACAACCGGTTGCTGCCGACCTGTCGAAAGGGGAGATGGAAGACAGGTCGGCAGTCTGCTCGAAAAGCCCGGTTTGGCTGGCGTGCACAAAGGCAAAGCGGGCACCGCTGTGCTGCAGCGCGTAGGAGACGGCGCTGGTGCCTGCGACCAGATTGATCATGGTGGCGCGGAAGCCGCCGTAGAGCACGCCGAACAGGCATTCCAGCGCCTCGCGCCCGTTGGGGTGCAGGATGGCGATGCTTTCACCCTTGGCAATGCCCTTGGCGGTCAGCGCGCGGGCGATGTCCCGGGCCGTATCGCGCAGCTCGGGCCAGCTTAGGTCCGGCGCGCCGTCGGGGAAGACAAAGCCGGTGCCGCCTTCCTCTGCGCGTGTGTCGAGCCAGTCGCGGATGGTTCCCTTGGGCGGTTCCATCATTGGCCTGCCTCCGCCCAGTAGCCGGCAAAGACCTCCTCCAGTGCCGGTTCGCGGGAGGGGATTTCGCGCACGATCTTGGTGCTCTGCACGAAGTGGCGCCAGTTGAGGTTGGTGTCGATCGAATTGCCGCCCCAGCTGCCGCAGCCCATCGACAGGGAAAACGGCATGCCGTTGGTGAAGGCGCCGCCGGTGGCAAAAGTATGGGCCTGGTTGACGATGACACGGCAGGTGGGCATGTCGCGGCCCATTTGCACCGCGCGTTCATCCCGGGCGGTGTGAATGCCGATGGAGTGGCCAGCGCCTTGATGGTCGAGGATGCGGCCGGCGGTGGCTTTGGCATCCGCGAAGTCAGCGGCGCGGTAGACGGCCAGAATACGGCTCAGCTTTTCACCGGACAGCGGGTGGTCCGGACCGATGCCCTTGGTCTCCACCGCCAGATATTTGGTGTCTGCGGGGACTTTGCCGGACATATCCAATGCGGTGAGCATTTTTTCCGCGTCCTGGGCGATGACTTCGCGGTTCAGGTGGCCGTCCGGCCAGAGCTTGGCAATGATGCCTGCGGCCTCGGCTTCGGGCACCAATGCGCCGCCTTCCTGAGCGAGTGCAGCAATGAAGCGGTCATAGATGGCATCAACCACCACGACGGAGTTCTCCGAGGAACAGGAAGTGGCATTGTCGAAACATTTTGATGCGGTGATCTTGGCTGCGGCATCCGCCAGGTCTGCGGTCTCATCCACGATCACGGTCACATTGCCGGCGCCGACGGCAACTGCGGGGGTGCCGCAGGACTGGGCGCGGTGGACGTTGTTCTGGCTGCCGGTGCAGATCACCCGGTCGGCGGCCTCCATCAGCGCCTGGGTCTTGGCCTTGGAGCCCGGTGCAGGGATCATCTGCACCAGGTCGGGGTCCAAGCCCAGCTTGGCAAACTCCGCATGGATATAGGACAGCAGCAGCTCGCAGGAAGCGACTCCCTTGGGCGAGGGGGCCACCACGATGGCATTGCCGCCCTTCAGCGCATTGATGATGTTGTTGGCGGGCGTGGCCGCCGGATTGGTCGAGGGGACAACGGCTCCGACAACGCCGATGGGGCGCATGATCTCGGTGATGCCGGTTTCGGGATCGTCGCTGATGATGCCGTGGGTCTGGACGCCGGCGATGTCGCGCAGCAGGCCCAGCGTCTTGCGGTGGTTCTTGGTGATCTTGTCCGCCACATTGCCAAGGCCGGTGGTTTCCACCGCCAGTTCGGCCAGGGCGCGGTTGCGGGCGGGTTCCATGATGGCCCAGCCTGCTGCCAAAGCTGCCTTGTCATAAAGCGCCTGGCTGCCGCCTGCCTCAAAGGCCTGCTGGGCGGTGCGGGCGCGCGCCACGATCTGTTCCACCTCGGCGATGCCGGAGGCGAGTGCGTCCTGAGCGTTCATGTCTTTCCTCGATTGATTGTCCGGGGCAGGGGCGGTGCCCCGGAGGGTTTCGGCCGGAAGGGTGGGGATCAGAGCCCGGCCAGAAGTTCCTTGAGCGTCTGTTCGCGTGCGGCCCACATTTCCTTGACCTCATCGCGGGTCATGATGTGCATGGGTGAGCCGCCGGCCTGCATCTTCTTGGCGACGCGCGGGTTGGCGAACATCTCAGGCACGGTGGCGGCAAGCTCGTCGATCACCTCTTGCGGGGTGCCTTTGGGCACCATCACGCCGCGAAAATTGACCGAGGAATTGTCCACGTCCAGCCCCTGCTCCTGCATGGTCGGGACATCCGGCAGGAAGTCCGAGCGCTGCAGGTCGGCGACGCCGAGGATCTTGACGTTGCCCGCTTCCTGCGCGCGGAAGGCATCGGACAGGTTGTTGACACCGCCCATGACCTCACCGGCGATGACGGCCTTCATCGCTGCCGCGCCGCCGCCCTTGGTAGGGATATAGGCCATCTTCACGCCAGCCGCCTTTTCGATCTGCAGCGCGGCGATGTGGTGGCCGACAAACAGGCCGGCGCCGGAGAAGGTCAGCTTGCCCGGGTTCTCCTTGGCATGGGCAACCACGTCGGCCATGGAGTTGAAGGGGCTGTCAGCCGCCACGACAAAGACCGCCGGGTCGGCGCCCCAGTTGGCGATGGGCTCAAAACTGTCTGCGGAATAGGACACGCCGCCCTTGATCGACTGGGCGATGAAATGCGGCACATTGTAGGCCGCCAGGGTGTAGCCGTCCGGATCGGCTTGCGTTGCAAACCAGTTCCAGCCGACACGGCCGCCCGCGCCGGGCTTGTTGATGATGGCGATGGGCATTCCCAAAGCATCCTCGTTGCCCGCGGTCATGGTGACGATCCGGGCCTGAAAGTCGGTGGCCCCGCCAGCCCCGTAAGAGACCATCATCAGGATTGGCCGTTCCGGATATTCTTCACCTATGGCGGTGCCTGCCAGGCCCATCAGCGCTATGGCAGCGCTTGCAATCAGTTTCTTCATTTTCTTCTCCTCCCTATTGGTTTCGGACCGTGCTCAAACGGTCAGAACAGAATTTCACGCGGCGTGTAGACGCTCAGCAGCTTGGCAAAGAGGCCGTACATCACCGCCACAAAGATGGCTGTAATCAGTGCGCGCTTGGCCCAGGTCTTGCCCTCGGAATGCGGCGCCGGGTCGTAGAGCGACAGCAGTATGAAAAAGGCGATGGCGGTAGCGGTGTAGAACCCCAGCGCCTTGGCGGCCCAGAAGACATAGACCGCCATCACTACGAGCCCCGGCACCATGCTGATGAACATGCTGCGCGAGATGCCCGAGCCGACCTTGCTGAGGCCCAGGACGGCCTTGCCAAAGGTCCAGCCCGCCAGCACCACAAAGACGGATGCAATCAGGCGCGGGAACAGGAAGGCTTCGGCGGGGGCTTGCGTATAGCTGACCCAGGCAACCCAGATGCCAACTGCGAACACAAGGCCGGAGCCAAGGATGTGCTGAGACCGGTTCATGCCTGTGCCTCCTCTTTGGTGGTATGGCGGCGGGTCCGCAGCTCCATCCAGGCCGAGTAGGCGATGGAGGCGACGACCACGGCGATCAGGAAGATGTTCAGCCCGCCGGACAGGAAGTAGCTGGCCTTGCCGACGGTGGCGTCCGCAATCATGCCGCCCTGGATGAAGTTCGATTCCGCGATCGGGCCCAGGATCAGCCCCAGCACCAGTGGTGCCGCGGAGAAGCCGAAACGTTCCAGGAAGTACATGCCGATGCCGAGGCAGGCCATGACATAGACGTCGCCCATCGAGCTTTGCACCGAGTAAGCGCCAAAGACGGAGAGGGCGAGCACGATGGCGGCCATCACCGATTGCGGCACCTGGGCAACGCGGGCGGCAAGCCCTGCCACGTAAAGGCCGAAGAGGCACATCAGAACCTGGCCCACCAGCATCGAATTGATGAAGGTCCAGGCCACATCCGGGTGGTTGTCGAACAGGTCGGAGCCCGGGAAGATGCCGTGGATCAGCAGCCCGCCCAGCAGCACTGCGGCGGTGGGGCTGCCGGGGATCGACAGGGTCAGGAGCGGCACCAGCGAGGGGCCGACCATGGCGTTATTGGCGGATTCCGCGGCAATCACGCCTTCGCTGTGCCCTTGGCCGAACTTCTCCTTCTCGGAGGAGAACTTCTTGGTCTGGTCATAGGCCACAAGCCCGGCAATCTGGCCGCCGACGCCGGGGATCAGCCCGATGATGGAGCCGGTGATGGTGCCGATGCCCAGGGCACGCGGACGGCGCAGCAGCTCCTTGGTGGCGTCCAGGACCGAGTGTTTCTGCACTTCGATCACTTCGGCGCCCTGCGCGCGGCGGCCTTTGGCGAACATGGTCAGCACCTGCGGGATGGCGAACAGGCCAATGAGAGCCGCAATGATATTGATGCCGCCGCCCAGCGACGGGTGGAAGATAAAGCGCTGGGCACCCATGATGTCGTCAAAGCCGATGGTGGCCAGCCACAGCCCGATGCAGCCGGACAGCAGGCCTTTGACAACCGAGGCCGAGTCCAGCGAGCCGATCACCGTGACGCCCAGAATGGCCAGCCAGAACAGATGCGAGGGGCCGAAGGCCAGCGCCCATTGCGCCAGAACCGGGGTCAAGAAGATTAGCAGCAGCACACCGAAAATACCGCCGACAGCCGAGGCCAGGAACGACAACTGCAATGCTTTGGCGCCCTGGCCCTGCTTGGCCATCTTGTGGCCGTCCAGCGTGGTGGCGATATTGGCAGGCGCGCCGGGGATCTTCAGCAGGATCGCGCTGACCGCGCCGCCGGCCACGGTAGAAGTGTAGGCGGCTCCCAAGAGGATCAGGCCCTGAACCGCTTCCAGATGGAAGGTGAAGGGGATCAGCAGCGCCACTGCCATGGTGGGGGAAAGCCCCGGGGTTGCCCCCAGGATCAGCCCGCCAATCGTGCCGCCCAGGAGCAGCAGGAATGACAGCGGTGAGAATACGTCTCCGAAGTAAAATATGAAGTCCATTCGGGGCCTCCCAACCCGGCTGATCGCGTTTTTACTTTTGTTGACAAAACAGGTTAGGCCATGAAAATAGTATTGCAAACGTTTTCATAAATTCTGCCGAGGGAGGAGGAATTATGGCGCCAAAACAGAAGGGTAACGTGGATATCGTTGCGGTGGCAAAGGCAGCCAAAGTGTCGCCTTCCACCGTGTCGCGCACCTTCAACCACCCGGATCTGGTCAGTCCCGCGACTCGCAAGAAGATCACCCGCGCGGTGCAGAAGCTGGGATACGTCAGGAACCGCGCAGCGCAGATGATGCATGGCAAAAGATCGGGCACCATCGGGCTGGTGGTGCCGACCATCAATCACGCGATTTTTGCCGAGGTGATCCAGGCGTTCTCGGATGCCATCGACCAAGCCGGGTTTACGCTGCTGCTGGCCTCGCACGGCTATGATCTGGACCGGGAATACGCGATGGTGCGCAAGCTGATGGAGCATCGGGTCGACGGGGTGGCGCTGATCGGGCTGGAGCATTCCGATGCCACTGCCCGGCTGATTGCGCAGCAGGAAACCCCGGCGATGGCGATCTGGAACTACGCAGAGGACTCGGAGCTGCCCTGCGTTGGCGCCGACAACCGGCAGGCGGGCCGCATGGCGGCAGAGCATCTGCTGCAGCTGGGCCACCGGGACATCGGTCTGATCTTCCCGGACACCCGCGGTAACGACCGGGCTCGGCACCGGCTGACTGCAGCGGTGAAAGCGCTTGAAACCCATGGCATTTCCGTGCCTGAGAACAGAATGTCCGAGGCGCCCTACAGCGTCTCGCAAGCCAAGCAGGCGGCTTTGGAGCTGCTGTCCGGGCCGTCGCGCCCGACTGCCTTGCTGTGCGGCAATGACGTGATCGCCCAGGGCGCGCTCTACGGGGCGCAGAAATGCGGGCTGCGGGTGCCGGATGAACTGTCCATCATGGGGATCGGCGATTTCAAAGGCTCGGCAGATATCGAGCCCGGCCTCACCACGGTGCGGATCCCGGCGGAAACCATCGGCACGCTCGCAGGCGAGCGGTTCACCAGCTATATCACCTCGGAGGCGCCGGAGATGTTCAAACTGTGCTGTGAGCTGGAGCCTATCCTGCGCGGCACCACCGGACGGATTTGAGGAGGGCAGGGGGCATGAATTTCGGCTTTATCGGAACCGGCGTGATCACCGAGGCCATCGTGACCGGCCTGCTGAAGCAGGAAGTGGCAGCACATGAGTTCCTGTTGTCCGAGCGCAGCCGCGCGGTTTCGGCACGGCTGGCGGCGGCTTCGGCTCAAGTACAGGTCTCGGCGGAAAATCAGGAGATTGCGGATCAGGCAGATGTTCTGTTCCTCGCGGTGCTGCCGCAGGTCGCGGAGGAGGTGCTGCAGCCATTGCAATTCAGGGCAGGCCAGAAAGTGGTCAGCCTGATTGCAACCGTGACCCACGAACGGCTGCGGGACTGGATCGGCGCGGATGTCGAGCTCACCCGCGCAATTCCCCTGCCTGCCGTGGCTGAGCGGCGCGGGGTGACGGTGCTTTATCCGCAGGACCGGGTGCTATCCGCATTGTTTGCCGGGCTTGGAACGGCTGTCACGGCAGAGACAGTTGAGGAATTTGACGCCTATGCCGCAGCCAGCGCCCTGATGGGTACCTATTTCGGCGTGCTGGAAACCGCAGCGGGCTGGTTGGCGGCTCAAGGCTGCTCCGAAGAGGGGGCGCAAGCCTATTTGACGGGTGTCTTCAGCGGGCTGGCAAAGCGGGCTGAGACAGATGCCGGCAGCAGTTTCAGCGCCCTGCGTGAAGGGCACTCAACCCCGGGCGGGCTGAACGAACAGCTGTTCCGGGTTTTCGACAGCGCAGGCGGCAGCAAGGCTTTGACTGAAGGGCTGGAGAGTGTCGCGGTCCGGCTGCAGGCGGCCAAATCATAGGCCTTTTCAGGCCGGCAGATCCGCAGACAGGTCGCAGGACCGGATAAAGGCGCAGCAGTCCTCGGTCAGGGCTGCAAAGCGGCTGCGTTCGCGCTGGTACAGATACACCTCCCGCTTGTCCGGCAGATCGGCGATGGGGCGGAAGGCGGTGGTTTCCGGCATGAAACGGGCCACGGTTTGGGGCAGCACCGTCACCCATTTGCCGGTCCGCACCATGGTGATCAGCGAGTGGGTATTGTGGATCGTCACATCGGCTGAGCCGCTGGCCGCGACAAAACGTTCGTTGCGGATCAGATCGCACAGCGCATTGCGGACGAAAGACGCGCCAGTGATATCGGCGATCACCGGCGGATGCTCCTGCAGCACCAGCGGGTGATCGGTAGAGCAGACCAGCCCGAAACGGTCCTCAAACAGCGGCACCGCCTTGACGCCGTTCACCGGGTGATAGCCTGAGGCGATGCCGATATCCGCCTTGCCCTCGGCCAGTGCGTCCAGAACCTGCTGGGTGTCGGTATCGCGCAGCTCGACCTTTAGGCCCGGGTAGCGCTCGGTCATGTGCTCCAGCACTGAGGGAAACACCAGCGCCGCGACGGACGGCACCGAGACGATGCGGATCAGCCCGTGGATCGCCTCAGCCGCCATCTCGATGCTCTGCACGGTCTGATCGAACTGGCGCACTTGTTTCTGGGCCAGTTCAAAGACTTGTTCGCCCAGCGGCGATAGCTGGTTCTTGCGCTCTCCCTCGAACAGCTTCTTGCCCAGATGCTCCTCCATCTGTTTCAGTGTCATCGAGACGGCGGACTGGGTGCGGCCCAGCCGGTTGGCCGCCTCGGAGAGGTTGCCGGTCTGCGCCACGGTGCAGAAGGCGCGCAGCATTTCGATCTTCAAGGACATGGAGTTCAGATTTGTTGAAGTTTCTTTCAGTTTATTGAGTTTGACTGATGTGTCCCGCGGAGTCCATCCTGCTGCAAACCTGAATTTCAGCATCTGGGGCTCGTACCGTGACCAAACTGAACCTGATTGCCGGCGAATGGCTGGCTGGCGAAAGCGAAATCGAAAACCGCAACCCGTCGGATCTGAGCGATCTGGTCGGCATGTTTGCCCAGGCCAGCAGCGACCAGCTGGACGCCACCCTGGATCAGGCGCAAGTTGCTCAGCGTGAGTGGGCCGCTTACGGCCTGGAGCGCAAGCAGGCGGTTCTGATGAACATCGGCAACGAGCTGATGGCGCGCGCCGAAGAGCTGGGCACACTTCTCTCCCGCGAGGAAGGCAAGCCGTTGGCTGAGGGCAAAGGTGAAGTCTATCGGGCAGGACAGTTCTTTACCTACTACGCCGCCGAATGCCTGCGCCAGATCGGTGAAAACGCCGACTCCGTGCGCCCGGACATCGAAGTGGATGTGCGCCGCGAGGCGGTGGGCGTTGTCGCCATCATCTCGCCCTGGAACTTCCCGACCGCAACTGCGTCCTGGAAGATCGCGCCGGCGCTCTGCTACGGCAACGCCGTTGTCTGGAAGCCCGCCAACATCACCCCGGCGTCTGCTGTTGCCCTGACCGAGATTATCGAACGCCAGGATATCCCCAAGGGCCTGTTCTCGCTGGTCATGGGCTCCGGCCGCTCGATCGGCCAGCGTCTGGTGGAAAGCCCGAAGGTGAACGCCATTTCCTTCACCGGTTCGGTGCCGGTCGGCAAGGGCATCGCCGCTGCGGCCATCCAGAACCTGACCAAGGTGCAGATGGAGATGGGCTCCAAGAACGCGCTGGCCGTCATGGACGATGCCGATCTGGATCTGGCTGTCTCCCTGGCGCTGGGCGGCGCCTTTGGCGGCACCGGACAGAAATGCACCGCCTCCTCCCGCCTCGTGGTCCACGCGGCCGTGCACGACGCCTTTGTTGAGAAACTGGTGGCGGGCGCACAGGCGATGAAAGTGGGCCACGCGCTGGAAGCAGGTGTGCAGATGGGACCGGTGGTCAGCGAGCAGCAGCTGAACGAAAACCTGGCCTATGTCGATCTGGGCACCTCCGAAGGCGCGGAACTGGCTTGCGGCGGCCAGCGCCTGGAGATGCCGACCGAGGGCTTTTACATGTCCCCCGGCGTGTTCCTGAACACCACCAACGACATGCGCATCAACCGCGAGGAAATGTTTGCGCCGCTGACCAGCGTAATCAAGGTCGGCAGCTATGACGAAGCGCTTTCTGTGGTGAACGACACCAACTTCGGCCTGACCTCGGGCATCGTCACCCAGTCGCTGGCCCGCGCCACCCACTTCCGCCGCAATGCGCGCACCGGTGTGGTGACCGTCAACCTGCCGACCGCAGGCACCGACTATCACGTGCCCTTCGGCGGCCGCGGCGACAGCTCCTATGGCCCGCGCGAGCAGGGCAAGGCGGCGGCGGAGTTCTACACCACCGTCAAGACCGCCTACATCAGCGCCGGCAAGCCGGTCTGATCAAGGAACCCTGGCAGCGCCGTGCAGCCGGCCTGCCAGTTTACCGAAGCGCCCGTCCTGCCTCTCCCCCGGGGCGGGCGCCACTTGCCCCTTGCCTGAAAGAGGCCGGGCGCTGGATTTGAAAACCGAGGTGCATGAATGACCGGATACCGTATCGACTGCCTGCAATATGCCAACTGGTCCGAGAAGATCTTCCGCCAGCTGCGCGAGGGCAACGTGGACGCGATCCATGTCACCATTGCTTATCACGAGAACTTCCGCGAGACGGTTCTGAACTTCGAGAAGTGGAACCGCTGGTTCGAGCAGTACCCGGACCTGATCATGAAGGGGCAGTGGGCTTCTGACATCGACAAGGCCCGCGAGACCGGCCGCACCGCGGTGTTCTTCGGGTTTCAGAACCCGTCGCCGATGGAAGACGATATCGGCCTGGTCGAGATCCTGCACACCCTGGGTGCACGCTTCATGCAGCTCACCTACAACAACCAGTCGCTGCTGGCGACCGGCTGCTACGAGGCAGAGGATCCCGGCATCACCCGCATGGGCAAGCAGGTGATCAAGGAGATGAACCGGGTCGGCCTCGTGGTGGACATGAGCCACTCGGCGGACCGCTCCACCATTGAAGCTGCGGAGCTTTCCACCCGCCCGATCGCCATCACCCATGCCAACCCGCATGAGTGGTCGCCGGCCCTGCGCAACAAGAAAGACGACGTGCTGCGCGCGGTGACCGGCCATGGCGGCATGCTGGGTTTCTCGGTCTATCCGCACCACCTGAAAGACAAGGGCAACTGCACCTTGCAAAGCTTCTGCGAGATGATCGCACGCACCGCCGACAAATACGGGGTGGAGCACCTCGGCATCGGCACCGACCTTTGCCAGGATCAGCCCGACAGCGTCGTGGAATGGATGCGGGTCGGCCGCTGGAGCAAGGAAATCGACTACGGCGAAGGATCAGCCGCCGCTCCGGGCTTCCCGGAAATGCCAAGCTGGTTCAAGGACAACCGCGACTTTGGAAACATCGAAGAGGGCCTTCGCGCGACGGGCATGAACGATGAGGAAGTCAGCGGCATCATGGGCGGGAACTGGTACCGGTTCTTTGCCGAAAACTTTGGCCCCAAAGGATAACCTTGATGGAAACAACCGCGCAGACAACGATATCAAGACGGGACCCGGCGCAGGTGATGCGCCTCAGCCGGCTCGGCTCATTGCATCAGTGCCGCCTCAGCTTCATGCGGGTTCTGACACGGCGCATGGCCCGCGAAAACTGGAGTTTCGCGCGGCCCAAGTTTGATATCGATGCCAAGGGCGTTGGCGTGGCGGTCTATACCGCCACCGGCCCTGCGCGGACCTACTCCCTGGTGGCCTTTGCCCATGACCTGCCGCCCGAGATGCGCTCGGACCGGGTGATCGCCACCGCCTGGGACGCAACTTTCACCCTGTTTGACGGGGTGCCCACGGATGAAGACATCGAGCGGCTGTCGAAGAACGTTCCGCATCAGGAAGCAGGCCGGGTCAACGAAAAGTCCCTGTCGGTTTCCCGGGCCAACCGCTCTGTGCGCCTCTGGGCGCATTTTGTCGATGCGCTGTCGCAAGGACAGCAGCCTGATCCCGGGCAGGTGGAGGCTGTCGGCTACCTGATGCGCACCACTGCGGTTTACGGCTCGGGCAAGCTGGGTGCGGCTGACCGCGAGGCCATTGCCGGCCGGGAGGAGCTGAACGCACCGTTCCAGGCTGAAATGCTCTCCGTGTTTCTGACCCGTGCCTTTGTCCGGGATCTGGTGGAACACATGGCCCGCGCCAAAGGCGGTGATCAGGCGGTGCCGCTGGCGCCGGAAACCGCCCGGCAGCTGGGCATCGGCAACTCCACCGGCCTGGGCATGGCGCCGTATATCGTCAACCACCCGGTGCTGTTCAACAACTGGATCATGGCCCGGGAAGAGGCCATTGCGCGGGTGCGCTCAGTCGAAACCGCTTCGGCAGAGGAGGCGGCCTGCTTCCGCCGGATGCTGCGGCGGAGCGAGATTTCTGCAGCCCGCTGGCGCTCGGAGCACCCGGTGCAGATCGAAAAACTGGCCAGTCTGCACAAGGATCTCGAGGCACTGTCGGCCTGGGTGGCCTCGGATGATCTGCTGAACGACCATCCTTGGGACCGCCTGATCCGCTGGAGCGAAGCGGAATTGGGGCTGGAAGGCCAGGAACTGGCGGCCTCGCTGATCCTTGAACCCTATGCCGATCTGGTGGATGGCCTGTCCGACTGCATGGCGGATGCCAACAAGGATGCCTTTATCATTGATGGGGCAATGCCGGTTGCGCAGCTTCGCCAGCTTATCGAGGACAGCTTTGCCTGGACGCTGGACCTGGACTGGAGCGCCCGCGAAAACTGTGCCCGCGCCTGGTATGTCTCGGAAGAGAAGCTGGAGCCGCGCATGGGCGAGCGCTTTGAGGAGCCGATCTCGGAGTATGAGCAGCCACTGGCCCCGGCCCGCGATGCGGCTTTGGCGCATGCGGCGCTGGCGGACTGGGATGCGGAGGAACCCGTTGCCGGCTTCCTGCTGCGCCATCCGGAGCACCGCCACACCGTGCGCCGCGCGCAGATGAGCCAGGTTGCCCCTTACGGCGAGATCCGCAGCAACACCATCAGCGACCGGGTGCTGCCGATCGACATGCTGCGGGCAAAGCTGTCGTTCTTCGGTGCCACCCATTTCGACCCGCGCTCGGACCGCTGGGTGCGGATCTGCATGTATGCGGGCGCGCCCTATCCCGACGATTTGACCACCGGCAATGCCGATCTGTGGGTGTACCCGGAGGCAGACCAATGAGCTATGCGCTAAACGAAGTGGAAGCCACCGCCAAACGCGCTGCCCGCGGCGCCGGATATGACTGGGGGCTGGCCGAGGAGGCCGCGAAAGCCACCCGCTGGCTGTGCGCGCAAGGGCTCGACGGCGCTGCCGTGCTGGCCGGGCTGCTGGAGGCAGGCTTTGCCGCCGGGCTGGCCAACCACGTACCGCGCAGCCTGCAAGGCGATTGGCAGGCTGATGCGCCGCTGTGCCCTCTGGCAACCGGGGCCGCCCTGTCGGATTGCGCCGGGAGGCTGCAAGGGGCACCGCAAACCATGGGGCCGGTCGCCTGGCCGGCGATGATCCTGCCTTTTGCCGCCCTGGCCGCACGCCGTCTTGGCGTCTGCGTTTCCGTTGAAGGCGAGGGGTTTCAGGCGGTAACCAACGGCAGCGCGCTGCAGATCGAAGGTGCTCTGCCAGATGCACCTGCCAGCCTGACTGTGCGCACAGAAGGCACCCTGTCTGCCTCTGTGCCGCCCGCCACCCGTGCCGAACCGGACGAGGCGGCCTGGGCCGTGCTCAACCGCTTTGCCCATAAAACCTATGCTCCGGCGACCGAGGAGTCGCGCCGTCTCGGCGCGGGTGCCGGTCTGTCGGACAATGACTGAAGAGGCCCCGATATGACCGAAACCAAAACCCTGACCCTCGCCGAAATCGAGGACCTGTCCTTCCGCGCCCTGGTAGCGGCCGGCACGTCTGAGGCCAATGCCCGTCCGCTGGCCGTTGCCACCGCGGCGACCGAAGCCGACGGTGTGGCCAGCCACGGCTTGGCCTATATCCCGATTTATGCCGAGCACGTGCAGTGCGGCAAGGTGGACGGCCAGGCGGCTCCGGTGCTGACCCGCCCGCGTCCCGGTGTGGTGGCAGTGGATGCGGCCACCGGTTTTGCCCATTCCGCCATCGACATGGGTTTTGAGGCCCTGACCGAAGCAGCGCGCGAACAGGGCGTTGCGGTTCTGGCCATCCGCAACAGCTATAACTGCGGCGTTCTGGGCTACCACACCGCCCGCCTGGCCCGCGCCGGGCTGGTCGGCCTGGGCTTCACCAATGCACCGGCCTCGATTGCGCCTTCGGGCGGCAAAAAGCCGGTGGTGGGCACCAATCCTTTCTCGATCGCGGTTCCTGGCACCGACGGCGAGCCGGAGCTGCTGATCGACCAGAGCGCCAGCACCATCGCCAAAAGCGAAGTGATGAAGCACGCCCGCGAAGGCAAGGAAATCCCGCTGGGCTGGGCGCTGGATGCCGACGGAAACCCGACCACTGACCCGGAGGCCGGCCTTAAGGGCTCGATGGCGCCATCGGGCGGCTACAAAGGCGTCGGCGTCGCGCTGCTGACCGAAATCTTGGCCGCTGCACTGACCGGCGCAACCCTCGGCATCAACGCCTCGCCCTTCTCGGGCACCGCGGGCGGCCCCCCGAAAACCGGCCAAATGTTCATCGCAATCGACCCGTCTGCGACATCAAATGACGCTTTTGGTGCTGGAATGGCCGGGATCGTGGAAGCGGTCCGCGGACAGTCCGGCGCACATCTGCCCGGAGACGGGCGGCGGGCAAAGCGCGTGCTGGCCCGTCAAGAAGGCGTCGCGGTCAACGTGGCAACGCTGCAAAAGATCGAGGCCCTGCTGGGCTGACGCCACCATCCGGCGGTTCCGCAAGACCGCCGGGAATACCGCGCCTAGGCGCGGCACGTGCGAAACGGGAGGAAACGCATGTCAGTAAAACAACCGTTCACCGACTTGGAGATTAAGACATCTCCGAGCGGTTTTTATCAGGGGCACAGCCTTGAGATTGCCCTGCTCAGCAAGGGGATTATGGTTGCCCTGGTTCTCTGGGCACTGGTCTGGCCGGCAAACGCCACGAGCGAGCTGGGCGCCCTCAACTGGCGCATCCTTGAGGATTTCAACGCCTTCTACATCATCATCGTCGGTTTCTTCGCCTTTTTCCTGTTTGTGGTCGCCGCATTGCCGCAAACCGGTAAGCGGATCATGGGGGGACCGGGCCAAGGCAAGGAGTTCTCGGACTTTTCCTGGTTCTCGATGATGTTCGGCGCCGGCCTGGGCGTCGGCCTGATGGTTTTCGCCACCGCTGAACCGCTGGGCCTGTGGGGTTCCAACCCTGTGGTTCTGGCGCAGGAAGTGACCGCGAACACCGAAGAAGCCGTGCAGTCGGGCTTCCGCTACACCTTCCTGCACTATGGCTTTCACGCCTGGGCGATCTATGTGGTGACCGGCTTGTCGCTGGCCTACTACGCCTATACCCGTGACATGCCGCTGACCATCCGCACCGCGCTGACCCCGCTGTTCGGCAAGCTGATGAACGGTTTCGCCGGTCACGTCGTTGACGTGCTGGGTGTTGTTGCCACCATCCTAGGCGTCTCCGTCACCATCGGCTTCGGCGTCTCGCAGTTCGTGGATGGCGTTTATGCCGTCACCGGCATGGAATGGATGATGGACATGAGCGGCGACGCGCCTGCACCGGGCACCGTTGGCCTGCTGGCCGGCCTGTTCGCGATCATGGGCCTGTCGATCATCTCGGCTGTGTCCGGTGTTGGCCGCGGCGTGAAGTATCTGTCGAACCTGAACCTGGTTCTGTCGATCATCCTGCTGCTGACCTTTGTGGTCTTCGGCTCCTTCATGTTCGCCATGACCACCTATGCCTCGGCATTCGTCGACTACGTCCTGCACTTCGTTTCGCTGAGCTTCGGCGCCTATGGCCCGCAGTCCGCAGCTGACTTCGCAGCAGCCCTTCCGGCAGACGCCGCACCCTACGCAGACGCTCTGCGCGGCGGTGCAACCAATGCCTGGGGTTCCTTCGACGGCTTCAAATCCGGCCTGGAAGGCGAAGCCGCTGCTCTGTCCGACGACGTTCTGGCGGCAAGCTACGCAGCTGGTGAAGCACAGCGCCAGTTCGGCTGGCAGGCTGGCTGGACCACCTTCTACTGGGCTTGGTGGATCGCGTTCTCGCCCTTCGTTGGCCTGTTCCTGGCGCGCATTTCCCGCGGCCGTTCGGTGCGTGAGTTCATCGTGGGCTGCGTGTTCGCACCGGCGCTGGTATGCTTTGCCTGGATGACCATCCTGGGCGGCACCGCCATCGATCTGGAACTGACCGGCGGCGCAGAAGGCGCAATCATCGGCGCATCGAACACTGCCAAGCTGTTCGTGACCCTGGGCCAGATGATCGACGGCGGCCTGCTGTCCGGCATCACCATCATGTGTGTTGTGCTGATCATGACCTTCCTGGTCACCTCGGCTGACTCCGGCATCCTGGTGATGAACACCATCATGTCCGGCGGCGACCAGAACATCGGCAACAAGCACAAGATCGTTTGGGGCCTGATCCTGACCGCGGTGATCGGCACCCTGCTGTTCGCAGGCAAGCAGAACGGCGGAGCCGATCCGATGGAAGCGCTGAAAAGCGCGATGATCATCGGCGCGCTGCCCTTCACCATGGTCATGGGCCTGATGTGCGTGTCCCTGGCCAAGGCGCTGTACCGTGACGGTCAGCGTGAAAAGGCTGCGGCACCTGCCGAGTAAGCAGCGTCTTTCCTTGGAAAGGCATGGGGCCGGGGGATGCAGATCCTCCGGCTCTTTTTGTGCCGGGTTATCCTGCGGCCAGCCCGGCCTGCGCCTCCAGCTTGAACCATTTCAGCATCCGTGCCAGTGCGCTGCTGCCGCGGCCCGGCGTCCTGTACTGCAGGAAATAGCTGTGCGCACGGTCTGAAACGGTTGGGCCCAGTCTCAGGATCTCGCCGCAGGCCAGGGCGTTGTCGACGATGCCGGTCCAGCCCAGCCCGATCCCTTCACCCCGTCTTACCGACTGCAGGAGGAAAGGGTAGGCATCAAATTCGGCAGTCGAGCCGAACTTTGGCGGGGTAATGCCTGTCTGCTCAAACCAGCTCTCCCAGGTCAGAAAGTCCGAGGTGCCGGGATCAAAATGCAGCAACAGCTCCGGCGGCAGTCGCGAGACATCTTCGGCCGCCTCCGGGTGCGCGTGCAGAAATCCTGGGCTGCAGATCGGAAAAGTCTCAGCCGGGATCAGCGGGAAATAGGGGCGGTCGGGCATCCGCGACGGGTCCCAGACCACCGCAGCATCAAGGCGCGACAGGTCGATGTCGCCAAGCTGGTCGGTGGTCACCACCCGCACCCGGCTGCCGCCAAGATAGGCGCGCAGGTCAGAGTAGCGCGGCATCAGCCATTGGTCAGCAAAGCCAAAGGTGCAGGCAAGCGTTACCTCGCCCGGATCGGGGGCGGCCAGAACCTCGCTCCAGGCCTGATCCACATGCCCCAGCCCCAGCGCCACCGCGTCGGCCAGCCGCACTGCATTCGCAGTGGGGGTGATCCGGTTGTTGTTGCGTTCAAACAGAGGCTGGCGCAGCCGGTCCTCCAGCGCCTTGATATGGCGCGACACGGCGGGCTGGCTAAGGCCCAGCTCCGCCGCGGCGCGGGACAGGCCGGCATGGCGCACCGCCACCTCCAGCACCATCAGGGCATTCAGCGAACCGGCGGTGGGGCGTATCATGCGTTCCATCAGGAAATGTTAGGGAGTGCATGCGTTTTTGGCCAGTGGATATCGGCGTGGGCAAAGATAATCTGGGTCGGACCAACCCTTTTCAACGGACAACAGGCGAGACTATCCTATGCCGCAGCGCCCTCTCTCCCACATTCGCGTTCTCGACTTCGGTCATTACCTGGCCGGCCCCCTGACCGGCATGATGCTGGCCGATATGGGCGCCGAGGTGATCCGCATCTCCCCGCCCGGCGGCACCGGGTTTGACGGTCCGGCCTTTGACATGCTGTCGCGGGGCAAGCAGACACTGGAGCTGGACCTGAAATCGGACGAGGGCCGCGCTACCGCCATTGAGCTTGCCAAGCGCGCAGATGTGGTGATCGAGAACTTCCGCCCCGGTGTGATGAACCGCCTCGGCCTCGGCCCGGATGTGCTGCGCGCCGCCAATGATCAACTGGTCTATCTGTCGCTTCCGGGCTTTGCCTCTACCGACGCCGAACTTGCGGACCTGCCCGCATGGGAGGCGGTCATCGCTGCCTATACCGGCCAGTTCACCGACATGGGCCTGAACCGCCGCCTGATGGGCATCAACCCATCCTTTTCGCCGCTGACCCTTGCCTCGGCCTATGGCGCCAGCTTCGGCGCCATGTCGGTGCTGTTTGCCTTGAACGCCCGCGAGAACAATGGCGGTGACCATATTGAGGTGCCGCTGGCCGCCGCGCTTCTGGAGGGGCTGGTCTATAACTGCGAGCAGATCGAGGATTACCCCGAGCGCTACAAGTCCCCGCGCGAGGTGGAACTGGACCGCCGCGAGGCCGAAGGGCTGCCGATGAACCTGGCGTTTGAGGAACTTTCCGAATTCCTCGACCCGTTTTACCGCACTTACACCTGCGCCGATGGGCGCGGCTTCTATGTGGTGAGCAGCTCGGTCGCCACCCATCCGCGCCGGGTGCTGGAAACACTGGGACTGAAAGAGCTGGCCGACGAGCTGCCGGATTTCTCCGCTTACCTGGACACCAAGGACTGGCCCGCGGAATGGTCGATGCGCAACTACCCGGTGGGGCCGTCCGACCGGGCGCGGGTCTCCACGGCGATGAAACAGGCCTTCCTGACCAAGCCCTCGCATGAATGGGAAGCGCTGTTCGGTGCCGCCAAGGCGCCCGCCACCGCGCAGCGTTTCACTAAGGAGTGGCTGGACGATCCGCACGCGCTGGCCTCGGGCCTAGTGCTGCAGGTGGAGGATGCCAAGCACGGTGCGATGCGGCAGATGGGCAATGTGGCCTGGCTGTCCGGCGACGAGGCCGCAGCGCAGAAATCCAGCGCGGCGGAGGCTGATCTGGCGGTGCTGCTGGCGGAACCTGAACGCGGCGGCGCCAGCGGTCAAGAGGGCAGGGGCTGGCTTGACGGGCTGAAAGTTGTCGACCTCACCAATGTGATCGCCGGGCCGACCATCGGCTCGACCCTGGCCCGCTACGGCGCCGACCTGACCCTGGTGCAGGCGGTGGAGCCGTCGGTGGACCCGTGGAACACCGTTGTCTTCGGCATCCACGCGCAGCGCGGCAAGGAGAGCATCCTGCTGAACCTGCGAACCGATGAAGGGCAGGAGGCGCTGGCCAGGCTGATCGCGGATGCCGATGTGATCACCATGAACGGCACCGATGAGCAGCGCGACAAACTGGGTCTCACGCCGGAGCGGCTGGCCGCGATCAACCCGCGCCTGATCCTGGTGCAGCTGGATGCCTTTGGCGGACCGATGCGGGGCCCGAAATCCGATCACCTCGGCTATGATGACCTGGCGCAGGCGGCAACCGGCGTGATGGTGCGCTTTGGCGGCGGCATGGAGACGCCCGAGGAACACGCCCATTTCGGCACCATCGACGTGCTCACAGGCTTCTGCGCCTGTGTCGCCCTGGGCGGAGCGCTGTTGCGGCTCAAGGAGACGGGCAGGGGCGGGGTCGCGCGGGCTTCGCTGGCAGGCGCCGGCAACCTGATCCAGGCGCAGTTCATGTACGACCACGAAACCCGGGTGCCCTTTGACGAACCTTCGGGCCGGGGTGCCTTGGGCTGGGGGCCGTTCTACCACTGCTACCTGGCCGCCGACGCCTGGTTCTTCTTCGCCGCCCCCACCGAACGCGGCGTAGCACTGGCGCGGGTGCCGGAGCTGGCGGACCTGTCGGAACTGCCGGAGGATCAGCTGCACAGCGCCTTGTCAGAACGGTTTGCTACCCTGCCGCTGGCCCATTGGCGCGCGGCTTTTAACGGCACTTCCGCCACAGCGGTGCCGCTGTCTTCGCTGCATGAAACCCGGGACGCGGCGCTGCAGCTGGAGAGCGAGGGCAATATCGACCTGTCCGAGGCGACTTTCCGGGTGATCCGCCACGACCGGCACCCGATGGGCCGCTGGTGCGATCTGGTGGCGCCCAATGCGGTGCGCCCGCAGGCAGGCCGCATCACCATCCCCGGCCCGGCGCCGAAATACGGCGAGCACACACGGGCAATTCTGGCACGGCTGGGCTATTCCGTAGACCAGGCTGAAGCACTGATCGCCAGCGGCGCTGCTGGCGAAAGCTGGTCGGAGAAATACATGCCGGAGTAAGCCGCAAGCTTAGACGGGATCACACAAGGGGCGTCCGCAAGGGCGCCCCTTTGAATTTGCAGGAATTGCGGAAAATTGAAAACTCTCTGCCGCAAAAGGCGTACAACTTCCGGTTTCTGGATTGAAAAGTGAAACCGTAATATACTGCTATCTCATGCCGAAAAGCCTGCATGCCCGGCCGTGGGAGTGGCCGGGCGGCGGTGAAAGGGGGCGGGATGCTGATTGCGATCGTGCTTGTGCTGATCGTGGCGGGGTCTGTTGCGTTCCATCTGCTGAGCCCATGGTGGTGGACGCCGATCGCGTCGAATTGGGATTACATCGACGACACGCTGGTCATAACCTTCTGGATCACCGGCGCCGTGTTTGCGGCGGTGATCCTGTTCATGGCCTATTGCGTGGTGAAGTACCGGCACCGGCCGGGGCACCGGGCGGAATTCGATCCGGAAAACAAAAAGCTGGAATGGTGGCTGACCGGGGTGACTGCCGTGGGAGTGGCTGCGATGCTGGTGCCCGGGCTGTTCGTTTGGCACCAGTTCGTTACCGTGCCGGAGGAAGCCACCGAGCTTGAGGTCTTCGGCCAGCAGTGGAGCTGGGCCTACCGGCTGCCGGGCGAGGACGGGGTGCTAGGCACCGCAGATGCCGAATGGGTGGGCGGTGAAAACCCCCTGGGCATCAACCCGCATGACCGGTTCGGCAAGGATGACATCATCGTCGAGGGCGGCGAGGTCTATCTGCCGGTGGACCAGCCGGTGAAACTGCTGCTGCGTTCGATCGACGTCCTGCACAATTTCTACGTGCCAGAGTTCCGCGCCAAAATGGACATGGTGCCGGGCATGGTCACCTACATCTGGTTCACCCCGACCCGCACCGGCGCCTTTGAAGTGCTCTGCGCCGAATACTGCGGCACCGCGCATCCGTTCATGCGCGGCTATGTCACCGTGGTGGAGCAAGAGGAATACCAGGAGTGGCTGCAGGAGCAGCTGACTTTTGAGGAATACGCCGGCAACGCCCGGGGAAGCGCTCCGGTGCAGCTGGCGGAGAAATGACCGGCACCGCGCCGGACACATAGGCCTGACCGGGCCGCCCCCCTTCTGCGGCCCCGACGGCCCGGCGCGCTGACTGCCGCCGGACTGGGGAGGAAACACGGGAGGAGGAAGGAATGGTAGACCGCGGTTCTGACGAACAGATGCAGCTGCCGCCGCGAGAGGTGGCCGATGTTATGCCGCCGCATGCACACAGCTGGATCGGCAAATATGTCTTCTCGCAGGACGCCAAATATATCGCAATCCAGTATTCCGGCACCGCGATTGTGATCGGTCTGGTTGCCTTGGTGATGTCCTGGCTGATGCGGCTGCAGCTGGGCTTTCCAGGCACCTTCGACTTCATCACGCCCGAGGCCTACTACCAGTTCGTCACCATGCACGGGATGATCATGGTGATCTACCTGCTGACCGCAATTTTTCTGGGCGGTTTCGGCAACTACCTGATCCCGCTGATGGTCGGCGCCCGCGACATGGTTTTCCCCTTCGTCAATATGCTCAGCTACTGGATCTATCTGCTGGCCGTGCTGGTGCTGGTTGCCAGCTTCTTTGTCCCCGGCGGCCCCACCGGCGCCGGCTGGACGCTCTATCCGCCGCAAGCCATCCTCTCCGGCACCCCCGGCGGCGCGCAAAGCGGAATCATCCTGATGCTGCTGTCGCTTATCCTCTTCATTATCGGTTTCACCATGGGCGGGCTGAACTATGCGGTGACCGTGCTGCAGGCCCGCACCCGCGGCATGACGATGATGCGGCTGCCGCTGACGGTCTGGGGCATTTTCACTGCCACCGTCATGGCGCTCTTGGCCTTCCCTGCCTTGTTCGTGGCTTGCGTGATGATGCTGTTTGACCGGCTGCTGGGCACCTCCTTCTTCATGCCGTCGCTGGTGGAACTGGGCGAAAAGCTCAGCTACGGCGGCGGCAGCCCGATTGCCTTCCAGCATCTGTTCTGGTTCTTCGGCCACCCCGAGGTCTATATCGTGGCGCTTCCGGCCTTTGGCATCGTCTCGGACCTGATCGCGGTGCATGCGCGCAAGAATGTCTTCGGCTACCGGATGATGGTCTGGGCCATCGTCATCATCGGCGCGCTGAGCTTCATCGTCTGGGCGCACCATATGTATGTCTCAGGCATGCATCCCTGGTTCGGATTTTTCTTTGCCACCACCACGCTGATCATCGCCATTCCCACCGCCATCAAGGTCTATAACTGGGTGCTGACCCTATGGAAGGGCGACATTCACCTGACAATCCCCATGCTGTTTGCGCTTGGGTTCATCGTGACCTTTGTGAACGGCGGGCTGACGGGCCTGTTCCTCGGCAATGTGGTGGTCGATGTCCCACTGTCGGACACCATGTTCGTGGTCGCCCATTTCCACATGGTGATGGGGGTGGCGCCGATCATGGTGATCTTTGGCGCGATCTACCACTGGTACCCCAAGATGACCGGCCGGATGCTGAACGAGGCAATGGGCCATATCCACTTCTGGGTCACCTTCATCGGCGCCTATGCGGTGTTCTTCCCAATGCATTACGTGGGGCTGGTCGGGGTGCCGCGGCGCTATTTCGAAATCGGCGAGCCCGATTTCCTGACTGCGCCGGTGGATGGGCTGAACGCCTTTATCTCTTCTGCTGCGCTGATCGTGGGGGCAGTGCAGGTGCTGTTCCTGTTCAACATCTTCTGGAGCCTGCGCCACGGGCGCGCGTCCGGCGGCAACCCCTGGCGGGCGACCTCGCTGGAATGGCAGACACCGGAAACCCCGCCAAGACATGGCAACTGGGACGAGCTGCCCAATGTCTACCGTTGGGCCTATGACTACAGCGTGCCCGGCGCGCCCGAAGACTACATTGCCCAGAACGATGCCTGGGTCTCAAACGGGGAGGACAGGCGGCTGTGACGGTCATCCTCGCCTTCCTGGCGCTGGTCGCCCTGGCTGCGGGCCTGTGGCTGTCGCAGCAGCATCTGGCCTCCAAGCCATGGCTGGAAACCGGAATTGCACCGCTGGCGGGCCATGGCCCGGGCAAGGCGCCTGGGTTCATCTTCATTGTGGTGTTCCTGGCGGTGGTGGGCGGGCTGTTTGCCATGCTGGGCAGCGCCTTTGTCATGCAGATCGACGAAACCCCTTGGGAACTGGTGCCGCTGCCCGGCCGGGTCTGGCTGAATACGGGACTGCTGCTGCTGGCCAGTTTCTTTCTGCAGTTCGTGGTGATCTCGGCCCGGGCCGGTACCGCGCGCTGGCTGCGCGCCAGCCTGATTGCCGCCAGCATCGCCACGCTCGCCTTTCTGGCGGGGCAGGCGCAGGTGTGGATTGAGCTGACCGCGGGCGGCTACCGGCTCGACGGCACCCCGGCGGCGAGCTTTTTCTATCTGATCACCGGCCTGCACGGGCTGCACATGCTGGGGGGTATCATCGCGCTGGCGGCTGTCTGCCTGCGCCATGCCGGGGCAGGGGGCGTGAAGGCACTTCTGCCGGGTGTGCGGCTCTGCGCCCTTTACTGGCACGTGCTGCTGGCCTTCTGGCTGATGCTGTTTGCGCTGCTGCAGGGCTGGGGCAACGCCTTTTTGGCGCTGTGCCGCGCCGCGGTAGGTTGAAGGGAGGGAGACTTGATGGAGGATAAGTTCCAAGGCCAGGACCAGACTTTGGTTCAGCAAGGGCACAGCGGCTTTGCCGCCGACTGGGGGTCGGACCAGCGGGTGTTCAAAAAGGTCTCCTGGGGCAAGGCGATGATGTGGATCCTGCTGCTCAGCGATACATTCATCTTTGCCTGCTTCCTGGTTGCCTATCTGACCGCCCGTTCCTCCACTACCGTGGAATGGCCCAATGCCAGCGAGGTCTTTGCCCTTCACATCGGCGGCGCCAACCTGCCGCTGATCCTGATTGCCATCATGACCTTTGTACTGATCACCTCCTCCGGCACCATGGCGATGGCCGTCAACTGTGCCTACCGGAAGGCGCGCAAAGCCACCGCTCTTCTGATGCTGGCCACCGCCGCGCTGGGCGCGGCATTTGTCGGCATGCAGGCCTTTGAATGGTCCAAGCTGATCTCAGAAGGCGTGCGCCCCTGGGGCAACCCCTGGGGAGCCGAGCAGTTCGGCGCCAGCTTCTTCATGATCACCGGTTTCCACGGCACCCATGTCACCATCGGAGTGATCTTCCTGATCATTGTCGCCCTCAAGGTCTGGCGGGGCGAATTCGACCGCGATCAGCGCAGCTGGATGTCGGCGGGCAACGGCGATTACGAGGCGGTCGAGATCATGGGGCTCTACTGGCACTTCGTCGACCTCGTCTGGGTCTTCATCTTTGCATTCTTCTATCTGTGGTAGGGGGCCGCCATGACTGACACACCGAACACAATGGACAGCGCGAACATGGCTCATGACGAGGGTCAGCAGCATCCGATCAAACTGTACTTCGTGGTCTGGGTTCTGCTGTTTGTGCTCAGCGCCGCCTCCTACTGGGTGGATTACGCGCAATTGCAAGGGCTGCTTCGCTGGAGCCTGATCCTGATCTTTATGACGCTGAAGGCTGGGCTGATCATTGCAGTCTTCATGCATATGGCCTGGGAGCGGCTGGCGCTGATCTATGCAATCCTGCTGCCTCCTTTGGCGATGATCGGTCTCTTGGCGATCCTGATCATCGAGTCGGATTATACGGCTGAGACCCGTGTGATCGAATTCGGACAGGGGACGGCCGCCGCAGAGGAATAAACCCGGACGTCAATTCCACCCCCGTCCGGCCGGCAGGCCGGGCTGCGCCCGTCCTGCGCCTCCAAGGGGCGGGCGCCTCATTTCCGTTTCGCCCTTTTCGTCGATTTCGGACCGGCGCAGAGGAAAGGCGCCCCGGTTTCCCGGAGCGCCCTGTGACTGCTGGGGAGTTGGCTTACGCCGTCAGATCGAACCGGTCGGCGTTCATCACTTTGACCCAGGCCGCCACGAAGTCCTGCACAAAGGCCGCTTCGCCGCCGTCCTGCGCATAGACCTCGGCCAGTGCCCGCAGCTGCGAGTTGGAACCGAACACCAGGTCCGCCCGGGTGCCGGTCCACTTGACTGCGCCGCTGGCGCGGTCGCGGCCTTCGTAGGTGCCGTCCTCAGCGGGTTTCCATTCCACGCCCATATCCAGGATATTGGCGAAGAAGTCGGTGCTCAGCGTGCCTGCCCGGCTGGTGAATACACCATGAGATGCACCGCCATGGTTGGCGCCAAGCACCCGCAGGCCGCCGACCAGAGCTGTCATCTCCGGCGCGCCCAGCGTCAGGAGCTGCGCCCGGTCAACCAGCATCTTCTCGGCCGGTACGCTATAGGCGGTCTTCTGGTAGTTGCGGAAGCCATCGGCCTCCGGCTCCAGGACGGCAAAGCCTTCGACATCGGTCTGCTCCTGGCTGGCATCGGTCCGGCCCGGGGTGAAGGGCACCTCGATCTCATGGCCGCCGGCCTTGGCTGCAGCTTCAACCCCTGCAGCGCCTGCCAGCACGATCAGATCCGCCATCGAGATTTTCTTGCCGCCAGCAGCTGCGCCGTTGAAATCACCCTGGATGCCTTCCAGCACGCTCAGCACGCGGGCCAGCTGTTCGGGCTGGTTCACGTCCCAGTCCTTTTGCGGTGCCAAACGGATGCGGCCGCCATTGGCGCCGCCGCGATGGTCGGAGCCGCGGTAGGTCGAGGCAGAGGCCCAGGCGGTCGAGACCAGTTCGGAAACCGTCAGGCCGGACGCCAGAACCTTGGCTTTCAGATCCGCAACATCTGCGGCATCCACCAGCGCGTGATCCACCGCCGGAACCGGATCCTGCCAGATCAGCTCTTCACTGGGTACTTCATCGCCCAGATAGCGCGCGATGGGGCCCATGTCGCGGTGGGTCAGCTTGAACCACGCGCGGGCAAAAGCGTCGGCAAACTGGTCCGGGTTCTCGTGGAACCGCTTGGAGATCGGCCCGTAGATCGGGTCAAAGCGCATCGACATGTCGGCAGTGGTCATCATCGTGGTGACCTTGGTCGAGGGATCATGCGCCTTGGGGGCCATGTCCTCTTCCTTCACGTCCACCGGGTGCCAGACGATATTGCCGGTGCCGGTGGTGGCCTGTTCCCACTCATAGCCGAACAGCAGGTCGAAATAGCCGTTGTCCCAGTTGACCGGGTCCGCGGTCCAGGCACCCTCAAAGCCCGAGGTCGTGGTGTCGTCGCCCTTGCCGGAGCCATAGGCGTTGGCCCAGCCAAAGCCCATTGCTTCCATTGCGGCGCCTTCGGGTTCCGCGCCCACGTCCTCTTCGGGGCCGGCGCCATGGCCTTTGCCGAAGGTGTGGCCGCCGGCGACCAGCGCCACGGTTTCCTCATCGTTCATGCCCATGCGCCCGAAGGTGTCGCGCACATCAAGGCCAGAGGCGAGGATATCCGGGTTGCCGTCCGGGCCTTGCGGGTTCACGTAGATCAGGCCCATCTGCACGGCGCCCAGCGGGTTTTCCAGCTCGCGGTCGCCCGAATACCGGCTGTTGGCCTGGTCGCTGGTGGCCAGCCATTCGGTTTCAGAACCCCAATAGACGTCTTCCTCCGGCTCCCAGACGTCCGCGCGGCCGCCGCCAAAGCCAAAGGTCGGCCCGCCCATGGATTCGATGGCGACATTGCCCGCCAGGATCATCAGATCGCCCCAGGAAATCTGGTTTCCGTATTTCTGCTTGATCGGCCACAAGAGGCGGCGCGCCTTGTCGAGGTTGCCGTTATCCGGCCAGGAGTTCAGCGGTGCAAAGCGCTGCTGTCCGGTGCCGCCGCCGCCGCGTCCGTCCGCGGTCCGGTAGGTGCCGGCGCTGTGCCAGGCCATGCGGATGAACAGCCCGCCGTAATGGCCATAGTCGGCAGGCCACCAGTCCTGGCTGTCGGTCATCAGCGCGGTCAGGTCTGCCTTCAGCGCCTTCAGGTCGAGTTTCTTGAATTCTTCGGCGTAGTTGAAATCCGCGCCCATCGGGTTCGACTTGGCCGAGTTCTGGTGCAGGATCTTCAGGTTCAGCTGGTTGGGCCACCAATCCTGGTTCGAGGTTCCGCCGCTGTCGGTGTTCAGCGCCGCACCGTGCATCACCGGGCATTTTCCTGCGGGGTTGTTTCCGTCCATTCTTATCTCCGATCGTGGCTGCAAATTCTGATGTGCTACGTGGCGGAAGGCTTTGGGACCTGTGCGGCAGCGAAACCGCAGCCAGTGAACCGCTTTGAAATAAAAGCGGGCCAAGGCTGCGAAGGCCGGTCCTCCCTGTCTTCCTGAACCTGAGGCTAGCAGGGAAAATTGATTGGCATAAGTTGCATTTTCTCATCGCGGTGATAATAAAAACCTATGATAAACGTGACACTCCGCCAGATGCGCTATTTCGAGGCGCTGGCCCAGCACCGCCATTTCGGGCGCGCAGCCGAAGCCTGCGCCGTGTCTCAGCCGGCATTGTCCGTACAAATCAAGGAATTGGAGGAGGTTCTTGGGGTGCAGCTGGTGGAGCGTGCAGCGCGCCAGGTGCGGCTCACAAGCTTTGGCGAAGACTTGGCGGACAGGGTGCGCGGTATCCTGCGTTCGGTGGATGAATTGGGCGAACTGGCGCGCGCCTCCCGCGAGGGGCTGGCGGGGCGGCTGCGCCTGGGGGTGATTCCCACCATTGCGCCCTATCTGCTGCCGGCAATTGTCGGCAGCCTGACCCGTCAGTATCCGGAAGCCGACATCCGCGTGCGGGAGACGGTAACTCCCAAACTGCTGGAAGAACTGGGGGAGGGGCGGCTGGACACGGCCATAGTGGCTCTGCCAGTGTCTGAACCCTCTTTTGAGGAAGTGGCGCTGTTTTCCGAAGACTTTGTTCTGGTCCGCCCGGGCGAGGATTCAGGCAAGCCGGTGCCGGGACCGGATGGCCTGCGCGAGATGCGGCTGCTGCTGCTGGAGGAGGGGCATTGCTTCCGCGACCAGGCGCTGTCGTTCTGCAACATGCAGTCCGCCGCTCCGCGCGAGCTGCTGGACGGCAGTTCGCTGTCGACTCTGGTGCAGATGGTGAGTGCGGGAATCGGGGTCACGCTGATTCCCGAAATGGCGGTGCCGGTGGAAACCCGCTCGGCAGTGGTCTCGGTTGCCCGCTTTGGCGATCCGCAACCATCGCGGACAATCGGCATGATCTGGCGGCGCAGCAACCCTTTGGCGCGCCAGCTGATGCAGGTGGCTTCGGTGGTTCAGGACACAGCGAAAGATCTGCGCCACAGGCTTGCTGCGCAAGCATGAGCGCCAGACCGCGGCCCGGAGCGGATCGCGGCTGGAACCGGCACCGGTGCGAAACAATGAATCATCTTTAGCGTGATTGATGCGCAAAAAACACGCTCACACCGATTTGAAAATCTATCCGTTTCCTGCTTGAAGACGCTTTGTTAACGTTTCGTTAATAAAGATAAACTTTAGGCAGGCATACAGGCAGATGAAAACGGGCTTTCGTGGCACGTTTGTCGTTTCCTGGTCGCAAACCGAGATAGACGGCCTCAAGGCTGCACCGGTTGACGCTCTGGATGTAGGGGCGGCTTGGTCCTGGCATGGCGATGCTGTGCGGGTGGACGGGCCGTCGGAGCTTTTGCGATTGGATATGGCAAATGGCGAGGCAGATTTGCGCCGCCGGGCAGCACGCTCGGTGCGCAGGCTGGTCGGGGCAGCTGTTCAGAACCGGACTGATGTGAATGCGGTCGAGGTGGACGAGCCGCTGATGGACAGCAGCTTTGTCGTCACCAACGGGGTGCAAAGCTATACGGTCACTCTGATCGAAGTGGGGCCGGGCCAGCGCCCGCTTCTGATGTTTGTGGACGAGCTGCCGCCGCGCGGCGCCGACCTCTGGGTCGTGCATCATTCCCTGGGAACCATTCATGCGGACCGGCCGCAGGGCGAATCCGGAGTGATCTGCTTTACCCCGGGCACTCTGATTGCCACGCCGGGCGGGCCAAAACGGGTCGAGCAGCTGCGCGAGGGTGAAAAGGTGCAGACCCGCGACAATGGCGCCCAGGAAATCCTTTGGATCGGCGCGCGCCGGATCAGCGGTGCCCGGCTGTTTGTGATGCCGCGTCTGCGCCCGGTCCGCATTCATGCAGGCGCCCTGGGCATCGACCGCCCCGAGCAGGAGCTGCTGGTCTCCCCAGACCACAGGATGCTGTTGCGCGGCGACAGGGTGCGGGCGCTGTTCAATACGCCCGAAGTTCTGGTCGCGGCAGGAGATCTGGTCAACGGCCGCACCATCCTGCCGGATGCCGCGGTGCGGGAGGTGACCTATATCCATATCATGCTGGCTAACCACCAGGTGCTTTGGGCCAACGGGGTCGAAACCGAAAGCTTCCACCCGTCCAACGCCGCACTCACGGCCCTAGGAGACAGCGACCGGGCGCGGCTGTTCAGCCTGCAGCCGGAGCTGGAGCGCAACCCGCTTTCTTACGGCGCCTATGCCCGCCGCAATCTCAGCGCCTCCGAGGCTGCGATTCTCGGCCACGAGGCGGCCTGAGGCTTTACCCAAACCGGCCCGGGCGCTATTCAGTGCGCGGGCCCTGCAGTTTCTGCGGAATTTCCGGCAAAACCCGGCAGCCCCGTGTTGACTCTGCCCCATCCCCCTATATAAGCGCGGCTTCATTGGTGTTGGTGGCCCCCGCAAGGGGATGCCTGTCATGGGGGAGACCTCAAGAGGACAACGCCCTTCGAAACCAAATACGAAGGAGATCAGCCGTGACCAAACGCACGTCTGCCAAGTACAAAATCGACCGCCGCATGGGCGAAAACATCTGGGGCCGTCCGAAGTCCCCGGTCAACCGCCGCGACTACGGCCCGGGCCAGCACGGCCAGCGCCGCAAGGGCAAACTGTCCGACTTCGGTATCCAGCTGCGCGCCAAGCAAAAGCTCAAAGGCTACTACGGCGACCTGACCGAGAAGCAGTTCCGCCGCATCTACGGCGAAGCCGTGCGTGTGACCGGCGACACCGGTGAAAACCTGATCGGCCTGCTCGAGCGCCGCCTGGACGCCGTCGTTTACCGCGCCAAGTTCGTGGCAACCGTCTTTGCGGCCCGCCAGTTCGTGAACCACGGCCACGTGACCGTGAACGGCAAGCGCGTGAACATCCCCTCCTACCGCGTCAAAGAAGGCGACGTGATCGAGGTCCGCGACAAGTCCAAGCAAATGGTTGCCCTGCTGGAAGCCACTCAACTGGCCGAGCGCGATGTGCCGGATTACATCGAAGCCGACCACTCCAAGATGAAAGCAACCTTCGTGCGCACCCCCGCCCTGGGCGACGTGCCGTACCCGGTTGTGATGGAACCGAACCTGGTCGTGGAATTCTACGCGAAGAACTAATCTTCGCCGCACCGCAGATTATCCGGAAGGCCGCGCAAACTGCGCGGCCTTTTGCGTTTCGAGCTCCGCTTGGCTGTCCTGCGGGGAACCCTGTTTTGCCGTGCGCGGCGGCGGCCTGCCGGGGCTGCTGCTTCTTTCTGGTTGCAAATACCCCGGGGGAAGCCCGCAGGGCTGGGGGCAGAGCCCCCGTCTTCCGCGACTACAGCGGCAATGGCCGGCCTTCTGCAATTGCCTCCATCGCGAAGTAGGAGGTCACGCTGTCCAGCTCGACACCGGAAATCAGCCGCTGATAGACCCGGTCATAGCTGGCCATATCCTGGGTCACCACTTTCAGCTGATAGTCGTAGTCGCCGCCGATGCGGTGAAAATCCACCACTTCAGGGATCGCCAGCACATGGCGGCGGAAGGTCTGCAGCCACTCCGCCGAGTGATGCCTTGTGCGCAGCAGCACAAAGACCACCAGGTCCAGCCCCAGCTGCTTGCGGTCCAGCCGCGCGGTGGAGCCCTGCAGCAGTCCGCTGTCGTTCAGCGCTTTCAGCCGCCGCCAGCAGGCATTCTGAGACAGGCCGACCTGGTCGGCCAGCTCCCGCTGCGAAAGGCTGGCATCCTGCTGCAGCGCGCGCAGAATTGCCCTGTCAATTTGATCGACTGATTTGCTCATTGAAAGATCATATGACACGAATAATCGATAATCTACTCAGTAATTGATATAGTTTTCGCGCCTTTAGCCGTTCACAATAGCTGCAGCAAGCAACGGAGGCGCGACATGACCCTGGCAGCATTCAAACAGACAATCCGGCAGGCCGCCCTGGACGGCAGCTTGGGCCAAAGCGTGATTGGCGACGGGGTAATGATCCCGGGCCTCGATGGCGAAGTGCCGCTGGTCTATGCCGACTATGTCGCCTCCGGCCGGGGGTTAAGCCAAGTGGAGGACTTCGTGGCCCGGCAGGTGCTGCCGTTCTATGCCAACTCCCATACCGAAGCCTCTTATTGCGGAACGCAAATGACCCGCCTGCGCCGCGAGGCGCGTTCTGAAATTGCCCGCATGACCGGCGCCACTGGGGATGATGCGGTGATCTTCACCGGATCGGGCGCCACCGCGGGCCTCAACCGGCTGGTCAGCCTGTTCGGCGTGAACGAGGCAGACCGGCCGGTTGTTTTCATCGGCCCTTATGAGCATCACTCCAACATTCTGCCCTGGCGCGAAAGCAAGGCTGAGGTGGTGGAAATCCCCGAAACACCCGGCGGCGGCGTCGATCTCGCAGCTCTGGAACGGGCGTTGCAGGACCATGCGGACAGCGATCTGAAAATCGGCAGCTTTTCGGCCGCCTCCAACGTGACCGGTATTATCACCGGCCCTGATCCGATCAGCCGCCTGCTGCATGCTCACGGTGCGCTGGCGGTTTGGGACTATGCGGGCGGCGGGCCTTACCTGCCGGTCGATATGGGCGGAAAGGGCGCCGCGCGCAAAGACGCGGTTGTGGTCTCGCCGCACAAGTTTCCGGGCGGCCCCGGCGCCTCGGGCGTGCTGGTCGTCAACACCCGGGCGGTGCGCCGCCGTTGCCCCTCCTGGCCGGGTGGGGGAACTGTGAGCTTTGTTTCCCCTTGGCAGCATGAATACAGCGGCGACCTGGCGACTCGCGAGGAAGCAGGAACTCCGAACGTGATCGGCGACATCCGCGCCGCACTTGCATTTCTGGTCAAGGAGGCCGTCGGCCAGGAGGAGATCGAAGCCCGCGAGGCCCAATTCGCGCAAATGGCCTGGGAGGGCTGGTCTGCCAACCCGCGCCTGCGCATCCTTGGCCAGCGCGACGCGCACCGGCTTCCGATCTTTTCCTTCCTGGTCTCCGACGGTGCAGGCAATCCGGTGCATCAGCAGCTGTTCACCCGGATGCTCAGCGATGTCTACGGCATTCAAGCCCGCGGCGGCTGTGCCTGCGCTGGCCCTTATGCGCACCGGCTGCTGGACATCAGCCAGCCGGAATCGGAAACGTTGTTTGCGGAGCTGCAGGCGGGTGAGGAGATGAAAAAGCCCGGCTGGGTACGGCTCAACTTCTCTTACCTGATGGAGCCGCAGACAGCGCAGTACATCATCGACAGCGTCAATGACCTGACCAGACGGACGGCAGAACTGGCGCCGCGCTACAACGTTGATCCGGAAACCGCACGGTTCAAGGCGCTGGTGGCCTGAAACATATGGAATGGGTGCTTTCCCGGGGGCGGGGAAGCACCTCACATACCCGTGATATGTAGGTATCCGCACCGGCCAATTAAAGGGGGAAAGTCTATTCTAAATCCCCCGGGACAGCGCTAACAGGCTATGGCAGGCTTTGACTGTAGTAAAAAGTCGGAGCTGTGTTATGGCCCTCAAGCTGTCCGCCCCGGTGGGCGACAAGAAACGCATTACCAAGCCGGATCCCAAGACCGGCGAAAGCAAATTCAAACCCGTTAAGAACAATCCCGCAGACGTCGAACTGGTGCGTCTGATGCTCAAGGCGAACGGTTATTCCGTTGAGATCAGCACCAAATGCGATGCCGGGCTGATCAAAACGATCCGGGACTTCCAGAAGAAGAAACTGGGCTTCCGCAAGCCTGACGGCATTGTCGATCCCGGCATGCGCACCTGGAACGCGGGATTGCCCAAATTGGCCGCGCAATACGCCGCGGATACCAAAGTTGAACGGGTTGAAGTTGTCGAAAACGGCAAGACCAAGCTGATCACCGTGGCGGAGTATGAAGCGGGCCAGGAGGAACTGCGCCGCAAGCTTCTGGCCAAGGCTGAGATGATGTACGGTCAGGCGGAATCCTGGGTCGATTTCTGCAACGAGGTGGAAAACACCCGCCAGGGCAACGAGACTTTCCTGAACGCTTTGACGGAATTTGCCGTCAGCATGGTCAACGATAAGACCGACCCGCCCTGGACTGCGATCCTGAATGCGCGTTCCGAGGCAAGCCTGCTCAAGACGCTGACCAGCAAGAAGAAACCGGACTGGAAGAAGGTCTACAAGCAGGACGTGAAGGCCTCCAAGGCCTATAATACCGGCGGCAAGGCCTTTAAGAAATTCATAGACCAGCGCATCAGCACCGCCGGCGCCATTGTCTGGAAACTGGAAGTGGTGCGCGAGGTCTCCTTTGCCGTGGTCGAAACCTATATGACCGCCCGTCTGGTGGCGACCAAGGGCATGTCGCCGGCCAAGGCCCATGCCATTGCCGCCGCCAGCACCGAGGCGCTGAAATCCAGCGCAGGCCAGCTGGGTGAGCATCTGGCGGGCAACAAGGTCACCTGGGACGGCGCGGCCAAGAAGGTCTTCATCGACAGCTTCATTGCCGGCCTCGCAGGGGCCGCGGGCGGCAAGCTGACGGCCAAGCTTTCAGCGGGCCTGGCGGACGATCTGGCCAAGGCGGCCGCCAAGAAGCTCTCGCGCGAGCTGCCCAAAAAGGCGGTGAAGGCCTTCTTTGAGAAGTTCCTGAAATCCAAGGCAGGCGAAGCCATGGTGACCGAGGCGCTCAAGGAAACCATTGGCCTCGCCAAACCCCTGATCGAAAAGGGCCGCCCGCCCAACACCAAGGAGATCAAGGAGAGCATCGCCAAGATCCTGACCGCAGGCATCATGTCGGCGGGTGCCGGCAAGGCGCTGGAGAAATTCTCCTCCGGCTTCACCTCAGCGGCAGAGAAATTCCTCAAGACCAAGCTGGCGCCGGCCGCCATGGAAGGCGCGGTCAAGAAGGACCTGATCGCCAAATACGGCGTCAAGGCCACCGAGGATTTCATCAAGCTGCATGGCGACGCGATCTATGGCGAGATTGCCAAGCAGATCTCCGGCAAGACGCTCAGCAAATATGCGGGTGAGGCCCTGAACAGCTCGGACGGCTCGCAGTCGGCCGGCACCATGCAGAAGCAGGCCAATGAGGCGATGCGCAAGGACATGGAACTGCGCAAGGAGATCCAGAAGATCATCATGGCCGAGGCCAAGCGCAAGATGCCCAAGACAGCAGGCGCGCATTAGGGAGCCAGACTCTGATACGCCCTGCCAGCGCCGGGGGCTGCCGGGAGGGGGCGGCAGCATTGGGGAAGCATCATCTTGGTGCTTCCCCACCGGCGTTTGGGCCGCTATGACGGGCTGGAATTAAGGAGCCCGTAATTATGACCCAACTCACACCGCAGCCCGGTATCATGGACATCGCTCTGTACCAGGGCGGGGCTGCCCATGTGAAAGGGGTGAGCAATGTTGTGAAGCTCTCCTCGAACGAGAACCCCCTTGGCCCCAGCCCGCGCGCTATTCAGGCGATGCAGGACGCGGCGGCCAGCATGCACCGTTATCCCAGCTCGGACCATGCGGCGCTGCGGCAGGCGATCGGCGAGGTTCACGGGCTGGAGCCGGAGCAGATCATCTGCGGCGCGGGCAGCGACGAGATCATTGCCTTTCTGTGCCAGGCCTATGCCGGCCCGGGCGACGAGGTGCTGTACACAGAACATGGCTTTGCCATGTACCGCATCAGCGCGCTGGCAGCGGGAGCCACCCCGGTTGAGGTCAAGGAACGCGAGCGGGTCACCGATGTTGATGCGCTGCTGGCGGGCTGCTCCGAGAAGACCAAGCTGGTGTTCATCGCCAACCCCAACAATCCCACCGGAACCATGATCAGCGAGGCTGAGGTGGCCCGGCTTGCGGATGGCCTGCCCGAAGGTGCCTTGCTGGTGCTGGACGGCGCCTATGCGGAATATGTCGAAGGCTTCGATGCCGGCGCCGCGGTGATTGCCGCCCGCAGCAACGTCTTCATGACCCGCACCTTCTCCAAGATCTACGGGCTGGGCGGCGCGCGCATCGGCTGGGGCTATGGCCCCAAGGAAATCATCAATGTGCTGAACCGGGTCCGCGGGCCGTTCAACGTCTCCAGCACCGCGCTGGCAGGGGCCGAGGCCTCGGTGCGCGATGTGGACTACGTGGACCAGTGCCGCGCCGAGAACAGCAAGTGGCGCGCCTGGCTGGCAAACGCCCTGGCGGAGCTTGGCGTGCCGTCCGATGTTTCCAGCACCAATTTCATCCTGGCGCGTTTTGGCAGCCAGGATGAGGCCGAAGCCTGCGACACTTACCTGCAATCGCAAGGGCTGATCGTGCGCCGGGTGGCAGGATACAACCTGCCCGCCGCACTGCGCATCACCATCGGTGACGAGGCGTCTTGCCGCCGGGTGGCCGACGGGGTGAAAGCATTCAAAGAGGGGCAGGCATGAGCAGCCAGGATAACGGGCAAGTCTACGGCCGCGTGGCGCTGATCGGGCTCGGCCTGATTGCGTCCTCGATGTTCTGGGCGATGAAGCGCGCAGGGCTGGCAGGCGAGGTCACCGGATATGCCCGCAGCCAGGAAACCCGCGAAACCGCGCGCCAGATTGGCCTTTGCGACCGCGTTTGCGATAGCGCACAGGAGGCGGTGAAGGATGCCGATCTGGTGGTGCTCTGCGTTCCTGTCGGCGCCATGGGCCCGGTGATGAAAGACATCGCGCCCGTGCTGAAGCCTGGTGCCACCGTGTCTGACGTGGGCTCGGTCAAGCGCCATGTGATCGACGCGGTTCAGCCGCATATCCCGGAGGGCGTGCATTTCGTACCGGCCCACCCGCTGGCCGGCACCGAGCATTCGGGTCCGGAATCCGGCTTTGCCGAACTGTTCGACAACCGCTGGTCGCTGCTGGTTCCGGTTGAGGGTACCGACTCGCAGGCGGTGGAGCAGCTGCGCAAACTGTGGGAGGGCATGGGCGCCAATGTCGATGTGATGGACGCCGACCACCACGACCTGGTGCTGGCCGTCACCTCGCATACGCCGCACCTGATCGCCTACACTATGGTCGGTGTCGCCGACGACTTGCGCCGGGTTACCGACAGCGAGGTGATCAAGTATTCCGCCGCCGGCTTCCGCGACTTCACCCGGATCGCCGCCTCGGACCCGACCATGTGGCGCGATGTGTTCCTGACCAACAAGGACGCTACGCTGGAGATCTTGGGCCGCTTCACTGAGGAGCTGTTTGCGCTGCAGCGGGCGATCCGCACCGGTGACGGCGAACACCTGCATGACTACTTCACCCGCACCCGTGCCATCCGCCGCGGCATCATCGAGGCCGGCCAGGACACCGATGCGCCCGACTTCGGCCGGGGGCAGAAGAAATGATCCGGGCGGGCGCGGTTCTGGCATTCCTGATTTTCGGAGCCTCTGCCTCAGCAGACAGCCCGCAGATGTATTCCACTGAGGCGCTGGAGTTTGCAGCCCTGAGCCCGGCCGCGGCTGCATTGCCTCAGCTGCCGCCGGTTCCGCTGCCCCATGCCCGCGGGCAGGGCTTGGAAACCGAAGTGCTGTTCGGCCGCCGCAAACGCCGCAAGGGCGCCGTCTGCGGCGACATCGACATCAAGGGTGATGAGGCCGGTGACATCGCTGGCACTCTGCCTGGCTGCGGAGCCAAAGACGCAGTGCGGGTGCGTGAGATTTCAGGGGTTCGGCTCAGCCAATCCTCCCTGATGACCTGCAGCACCGCGCGGGCGCTGAAGACCTGGATCAACCGTGAGGTGGAAACCGCCTTCGGGCGCCGCAACAAGGTGGTGTCCCTTCGGGTGGCCGCCCATTACGCCTGCCGCACCCGCAACAACCGCCCGGGTGCAAAGATCTCGGAGCATGGCCGGGGCAAGGCGATCGACATTTCCGGCTTTACCCTGGAAAGCGGTGAGACCATCACCGTTCTGGAGGGCTGGAAACAACGCAAGACCCGGCGCAAGCTGAAGAAAATCTGGAAAGCCGCCTGCGGCCCGTTCGGCACCGTTCTGGGGCCGGAAGCGGACCGCTACCACCGCGATCACTTCCACCTCGATACCGCCCGCCACCGTGGCGGCTCTTATTGCCGCTAAGGGCAGGCTCCCGCGCCTGAAAGTGCCTGAAGCGGCACATTACAGCCTTGGGCCGGGCGCGCTGCGCGCGCGGGTCTTTTGGTGAAGCGCGTCAGGTGCAAGCACGCTCCGGCGCGTCATTTCCTGTGTGAGCGAGCTTGCTTGTAAAGGAAAAACGGTGTCTGCGCGGTGCGGCTTTTGACAGATCGCTCGCTGCGCCGGTCAGCGGATGATCAGCTGCGGTGCGGGGCCCAGGGGCAGGGGGCCCAGGGTCACAAGGCCGTCTGAGAACCCCAACGTAATATCAAGATGGCGCGGATTTCCGCTGGCTTGGGCCAGGAGATCCAATACCCGTTCCACCGAGCCGCGCAGGGCTGGCGGCAGCACCCCGCTGCGTTCGGCCATCAGCACCAATCCGCGCCAGTTTTCCGCCTGCAAGGCAACGTTGCCTTCCGGCAGGCCGCGCTCATCCACGGTGACGGTTCCAGCCGCCTTGAGCTGAAGGCCGCCCCACCGCGCTTCGGCCAGTTTCAGATCGATCCGGCGCGGTTGCGGCCGCTGCTGTTCCAGCGCGGTGCGGTCCCAGGGCGCATCAAAGGTGACGGTCATCTCCACTGCCAGCGTGTCGAACCGCTCCGGGAGGTCCGAGCTGGCCGCAAGCCGCCGCCGCCAAGCCGCACGCGGGGCGAACTCCGAAGCCTTTGCGGCAACCCGGTAGACTTCTGGTTCGCCGGATTGCTCCATGCTCAGGTCCAGCGCGCTGCCGCTGAGCACCGCCTCGCCGCTGCGGGCGATCTGCCAGGGGCCGGAGGACAAAGCCAATTCTTCCAGCTGCAGTGCTGTACCCGGTGCCAGCTGCAGGTTCGTCCGCAATCTCTGTGCAGTGATGACTGCGGTGTGGTCGAAATAGGACAGCCGCTGCGCTGTTTCAGGAAACCCCAGCGTCAGATATCCGGGCCAGAGCGCCGGGTTTTCGAGGTCCAGCCAATCCGCCCGCCAGGCGGTGCCAGTGCCCGGGTCTGCCAGCGCAGGGCCGGTGATCCGGGTTGCATGGCGCAGAGGGTAACCGCTGGTTTCAAGCCCGGCATACTCCGCCTGCCACCCCTGCCGTTCCTGCTCGGCGAACCAGGCGGCGATGCCGGCCCTCAGCCCCCAGGCCGCGGCCGCCCAGTAAAGGCTCCACAGCACCAGGGCGGTGATCAGCAGTTTGGCCAGGCGCATTGGATAGCCTCTTTTGTCCGCAGCAGGATTGCTGTTTATAGAGGGAGAGCAGAAAGGGCCAGACAACATGACCATGTGGGTATTCGGATACGGATCGCTTCTTTGGAACCCGGGGTTTCCCGTGGCGCGGCGCGAGGTGGCGGTGCTGCACGGCTATGCGCGTTCCTTCTGCATGACCTCGATCCATCACCGCGGCACTGAGGATCACCCGGGCCTGGTGCTGGCGCTGGACGCGACCGAAGGCGCCCATTGCAAGGGGCTGGCACTGTCGGTTGAGGCCGGCCACGAAGAGCAGACCCTTGCCGAGCTGCGCGAGCGCGAGCTGATCTCCTCAGCCTATCTGGAGCGTGACCTGGAGGTGGAGCTGGCGGACGGCTCGGTGGTGACGGCGGTCACCTATGTGATCGATCCGCACCATGTGCAGTATTGCGGCGGCCTCAGCCTGGAAGAGCAGGCGCAGATGATCGCCCATGCGGTTGGCGGGCGCGGGCCGAATACCGAATATCTCTACAACACTGCCGAGCATCTGGCCGAGATCGGCCTGGCGGACCGCGACCTTGACTGGCTGACCGGCAGGGTACGGGAAATCACCGCATAAAGCCTTGGCGCTTTTGACACTTTGCTTATAGGCTGCAAACGCAATACGAGCAGCAAAAGTGTCAGGAGCCCGACAAGATGGCGCAGCCAGACCGCAAGACCCGGCCGCAGTTCTCCCAGCCGGTGCGGCAGATCATCATGATGCTGATCGCGCTGGGGCTTTCCGGCTTTGGCGCCTTTGTGGCGCTGCCGCGGGTGCTGCCGGTGTTCGAGGCCAACCCCTGGCTCAACGGCTTTATCGTCCTTGTGTTCGTGATCGGCGTGCTGGCCTGTTTCTGGCAGGTGGTGCAGCTCATCGGCTCGGTGCGCTGGATCGAACGCTTCGCCGCCGGCGACAATCAGGAGCACCGCCGCCCGCCCTCGATGCTGGCACCGCTGGCCTCGCTGCTGGGTTCGCGCAGCGCCCGGATGCAGCTGGGCTCGGCCTCGACCCGTTCGATCCTGGACTCGGTTGCCAATCGTGTCGATGAAGATCGAGAAATCACCCGTTACATTGTCAACCTTCTGATTTTCCTGGGCCTTCTGGGCACTTTCTACGGCTTGGCCACCACGGTTCCGGCCGTGGTCGACACCATCCGCAGTCTGGCGCCGCAAGAAGGCGAGGAGGGGCTTTCCGTCTTCAACCGTCTGATGACCGGCCTTGAGGCGCAACTGGGCGGCATGGGTGTGGCGTTTGCTTCGTCGCTCTTGGGCCTGGCTGGCTCGCTGATCGTCGGCCTGTTGGAGCTGTTTGCCGGCCACGGCCAGAACCGCTTTTACCGAGAATTGGAGGAATGGCTGTCCTCAATCACCCGCGTCAGCTTCTCCTCGGGCGAGGACGGACCGGGCGACAGCGGCGTGGTCTCGCAGGTGCTCGACAATATGGCCGAGCAGATGGACGCGCTGCAGATGATGTTTGCCGAAACCTCGGCAGGGCGCGCGGCAGTGGACCAGAAGCTGAGCGACCTGGTGGAAACCATTCAGGAAATGAACCGGCGCCAGGATCAGACCGGCACCATCACCGCTGCGCTGGACCGGGTCGCGGTAGGGCAGGAGGCACTGACCGAGATTCTGCGCGCCCAGGGCGAGCACGGCGGGATCGACGCCGAAAGCCGGATGCGGCTGCGCTCGATTGACGTGCAGATGCTGCGCATCCTCGAGGAGATCTCGGCCGGCCGTCAGGAAAGCCTTACCGAGCTGCGCAAGGACATTGACCTCTTGGTCAAGGCATTCGCCCGTCCGCGCGGGCTGTCGCGCGGCGGCATGCCGGGCCGGGACGCGGGGGAGTAAGCCATGGCCCTCTCCCGGCGCACAGGGCAGCGGTTCCAGGCCTCGATCTGGCCCGGGTTTGTTGATGCGATGACCGGGCTCCTCCTGGTGCTGATGTTTGTGCTGACCATCTTCATGGTGGTGCAGTTTGTTTTGCGCGAGACGATCACAGGCCAGGAAAGCCAGCTGGATGAGCTGTCGGCCGAAGTCAGTGCGCTGGCCTCAGCCCTGGGGCTGGAAGAACGCGAGAACAGCCGCCTGAACGCCCGGCTGGGGGCGCTGACCTCAACGCTGAACACGGCGGAACAGGATCTGGAGCAAGCCCGCAGCCTGATCACTTCGCTGACCGCTGAACGCGACCGGCAGGCAGGTGAACTGGCAGAGGCCGCCAGCCGCATCACGGGTTTTGAGGCGCAGGTCGCGGCACTGATTGCCAGCCGCGATGCAGCCCGGTTGCAGGTTGCAGATTTGAGCGCCGAGCGCGAAAGCCTTGAAGCAGCTCGCACCGCGCTGCTAAGCGAGCAGGAGGCCTTGAATCTGGCCCTGGCCCAGGCCCGCGGCGAGATTGATGCCCAAACCGAAGCTGCGCGGCTGGCTGCCGCAGAGCGGGAAGCGATGGAGGCGCTGATTTCCAGCCTGGAGGCTGAGGGCACGGCCCAGGCCGGGCAGATCTCTGAACTGCAAGAGCAGCTGAGCGCTGAGGAAACCGCCCGGCTTGTAGAGGCAGCTGCGGCTGAAGCCTTGCGTGAACGTCTGCAAACAGCCGATGCTGAGCTCACCGCCATGACGCTGGCGCTGGAAGCGCAGCGGCAGGAGGCGGAGGATACGCTGACCCTGCTGGCGGCTGCAGAAGCCGCAAAGAAACAGCTTGATGCACAGTTGAGCGAGCTGGAGGCAGCACGCGCCGGCTCGGACGCCGAAGCCGGTCAGCTGGCAGCGGAACTTGCAGAGGCCAAAGCAGCTTTGGCGGCTGCTGAAACGCAGGCTGCGGATGCGGATGTACTGCGCCAGCGCCTGCTGGCCGCCGTGGCGGATCTGGAAACGGCAGAAGCTTCCGCGTCGGAGCGGCTGACACTGGCCGAGGAGCGGGCCGCGCTGCTGGCCCAGGCCCGTTCCGCCCTGTCAGACGAACAGGCCATCTCAGAGGAAGCCCGCCGCGAAACAGCGCTGCTCAATCAGCAGGTGGCAGCGTTGCGCGAGCAGCTTGGCGGTCTGCAGGCGATCCTGGATGATTATCAGGCCCGCGATGCGGCGCAGCAGGTGCAGCTGCAAAACCTTGGCCAGGACCTGAACGCCGCGCTGGCCCGCGCGGCTTCTGAGGAGCGCAAGCGCCGCTTGCTGGAGGAAGAGGAGAGCAAGCGGCTGGAGGCAGAGGCTGCGCGGCTGGAAGCCGAAGCGGGCCGGCTGGCGGATGAAGCGCAGGATCTGGCGCGATACCGCTCGGAGTTCTTTGGCCGCCTGCGCGATCTTCTGGGCACTCAGGAGGGGGTGACGATCCAGGGCGACCGCTTTGTCTTTGCTTCTGAAGTGCTGTTTGCGCCGGGCAGCGCCACGCTGTCGCCAGAGGGCCAGGTGGAGATTGCCAAGGTGGTCTCGATCCTGCAGAGCGTGGTGGCGGCAATCCCGCCTGAGATCAATTGGGTAATCCGGGTGGACGGCCATACAGATGATACGCCGCTGGGCGTGCATCCGAAATTTGCCGACAACTGGGAGCTCAGCCAGGGCCGGGCACTGTCGGTAGTGCGTTATATGGTAGAAGCATTGGGCGTGCCGCCGTCGCGGCTGGCGGCCAACGGGTTTGGCGAGTATCAGCCGGTCAATCTGGAAGATACGCCGGAGGCCAGGGCGCAGAACCGGCGGATTGAATTGAAATTCACTGAGAAGTGAGATGCAGCGCAATCCGTACCGGAAGCTGACAGGGCAGCTGTGGACGTACCGTAGGCGGACCGGTGGCGGGTGCAACCCGCTTCACTAATGGAGACAAGCTTACTAGTTACACACGGGTTGCTGCCCCACCGGGCAGTAGGGCTCCCTTTAAACTATTGCGAAAGCGGGCGTTATCAAATCGGCGGCGGACCGGAGGATGTGCTGGAGTGCCGCCCGGCGCGCTCCCGCCCGGCGCCAGGCTGCCCCAAGGGACAACCGCGCCCGTTGGGCCGGGCAGCCGCCGCGGCGGCTGCGGCAGCGTATCATTGCGAGGCTGCGCTGTCTTCCTGGGGTATTTCCATGCTGCTGAGAAACCGGTCGATCTCTTGCCCATCCCGCAGCAGCCGGGCGGTACCCGAATAGGTGCCCGCAGGCCAGGCACCGCCGCGCAGGCGGCGGCCGGCGGCGCGGAAAAACTGCGCCTGGTTCTTGGGCAGGGCTTCGCTGTGCGACACAAGCTCGCCGCCGGGACCGGTCACAGTGAGTTCCAGTGTGTCACCTGCCTGGCCGCCAAAGGCGTAGGCCCAGAAAACAAAAGCAGGCGCATCCGGTGCCAGCGGCGCTTCATCCGCGGAGCCCGCCCTGACCGCGCCGTAGTCCGGAATAGCCGTGCTGAACCCGGCCCCCAGGACACCGCCGGGCTGGTAGGGCGGCAGCTCGGCCCAAAGCGTGTCCGCAGGTGCCGCGCCGCAAGTGCCCAGCTGGTCCGGCGCAAAAGGGTCCACCACCGCGCCGTCCTTGCGCACCGAGAGATGCAGATGCGGGAACTGGGTCTTGCCGGAGAGGCCGACTTCGCCCAGCACATCGCCCGCTGTAACCTTCATGCCCTTCTGCACCTGAACCGAACCGCGTTTCATGTGGCAGTACTGTGTTTCCCAGCCATCGGCGTGACGCAGGATCACGCCGTTTCCGCATTCCTTGCCTTCGATGGCGGCTGCGTTCTCTTCAGTAGCATAGGTGTCAGCCATGCTGTCACGGGTGCCCAGAACCACCCCGTCCGCAGCTGCGCGCACCTGGGCGCCCGCCTGCATGTCCGATAGGTAGGGCAGGGCGAAATCGGTGCCTTTGTGGCCGTCATAGCTGAGCGTGCCGCAAGTGAAATCCGAAGCTTCTGGGCTGGGATCGTGGTCGACAAACTGCTGGATGTGGCAGTCTTCGCCCAAGGTGCAGTCCAGCGGGAACTGCAAAAGAAAATCGCCCGCCGCGGCGGGCGCGGCGAGCGATGTTGCTGTTATCAGTGCTGCAAGGCGCATCAGTCTGCGGTCAAAAGCGGAGGCTTATTGCCGGAGATCCGCGGCTTGCTTGGCCCTTCGAGGCGCAGATCCAGCTTGCCGTCCTTGATGCCGACCTGAACAACGCCGCCCTTGGTGAGCTTGCCGAACAAGAGCTCCTCTGCCAGCGGCTTCTTGATGTGCTCCTGGATGACCCGGCCCAGAGGACGGGCGCCCATGCGGTCGTCGTAGCCCTTGTCGGCCAGCCATTCGGCCGCCTTGCGGGTCAGCTCGATGGAGACATTGCGGTCCATCAGCTGCGCTTCCAGCTGCAGCACGAATTTCTCGACCACCTGCAGGATCACCTCTTTGCCCAGCGGCGCGAAGGAGATCACCGCATCCAGGCGGTTGCGGAATTCCGGCGTGAAGGTGCGCTCAATCGCAGCCGTATCCTCGCCTTCGCGGCGGTCGCGGCCAAAGCCGATGGCGGCCTTTGCCTGCTCTGACGCTCCGGCGTTAGAGGTCATGATCAGGATCACGTTGCGGAAGTTCACGGTGCGGCCGTTGTGGTCGGTCAGCTGGCCGTTATCCATGACCTGCAGCAGGATGTTGTAGACATCCGGATGCGCCTTCTCGATCTCATCGAGCAGCAGCACGCAGTGCGGGTGCTGGTCGACGCCATCGGTTAGAAGGCCGCCTTGGTCAAAGCCGACATAGCCCGGCGGTGCGCCGATCAGGCGGGAGACCGCGTGTTTCTCCATGTATTCCGACATGTCGAAGCGCAAGAGCTCCACACCCAGCTGATCTGCCAGCTGTTTGGCGACTTCGGTTTTGCCGACGCCGGTGGGGCCCGCAAACAGGTAGTTGCCAATCGGCTTTTCCGGTTCGCGCAGGCCCGCACGGGCCAGTTTGATGGCGCTGGACAGCGCGGTGATGGCATCGTCCTGGCCGAAGACCACACGTTTCAGAGACTTCTCCAGATCCTTCAGCACTTCGGCATCGTCCTTGGAGACGTTTTTCGGCGGGATGCGGGCGATCTTGGCCACCACGGCCTCAATCTCCTTGACGCCGATGGTCTTGCGGCGCTTGCTTTCGATGATCAGATGCTGGGCGGCGCCGGCCTCATCGATCACGTCGATGGCCTTGTCCGGCAGCTTGCGGTCATTGATGTAACGTGCCGACAGCTCCACTGCGGTCTTGATCGCATCGCCGGTGAACTTGATGCCGTGATGCTCCTCGAAATAAGGTTTCAGCCCTTTCAGGATTTCGATGGAGTCTTCCACAGACGGCTCGTTCACGTCGATCTTCTGGAACCGGCGGGACAGGGCGCGGTCCTTTTCGAAATGCTGGCGGAACTCCTTGTAGGTGGTGGAACCCATAGTGCGCAGCTTGCCGCCCTGCAGCGCAGGTTTCAGCAGGTTTGACGCATCCATGGCGCCGCCGGAGGTGGCACCGGCACCGATCACGGTGTGGATCTCGTCGATAAACAGAACCGCGTCGGGGTGGTCTTCCAGTTCGGAGACCACGGCCTTCAGCCGCTCTTCAAAGTCGCCGCGGTAGCGGGTGCCGGCCAGCAGCGCGCCCATGTCGAGCGAGTAGATGGTGGTTTCCGACAGGATATCCGGAGTTTCGCCGGAAACGATGCGGCGCGCCAGGCCTTCGGCGATGGCGGTCTTGCCGACGCCGGGGTCGCCCACCAGCAGCGGGTTGTTCTTTCGGCGGCGGCACAGCACCTGGATGCAGCGCTCCACCTCGTGGTCGCGGCCAATCAGCGGGTCGATGTCGCCGTCGCGGGACTTCGCGTTCAGATCGACACAGTATTTCGCCAGTGCGGACTCTTTCTTTTCGCCCTCCGGTGCGGCGGTCAGATTGTCCTCTTCCTGCTCGGTCGCGCCGGTCACCGGACGGGACTCGCCGAATGCGGGATCCTTGGCGACACCGTGGGCGATGAAGTTCACCGCGTCATAACGGGTCATCTCCTGATCCTGCAGGAAGTAGGCCGCGTCGCTTTCGCGCTCGGCAAAGATTGCCACCAGCACATTGGCGCCGGTCACCTCTGTGCGGCCGGAGCTTTGCACATGAATGGCGGCGCGCTGGATGACACGCTGGAAGGCGGCGGTCGGTACCGCCTCCGAGCCGTCAATGTCGGTCACCAGATTGGCAAGATCCTCATCCACAAACTCCACCAGGGACGATCGCAATTCGCTGAGGTCGACGCTGCAGGCGCGCATTACGCGGGCCGCGTCGGGCTCGTCGATCAGGGCCAGAAGCAGATGTTCCAGGGTTGCGAATTCATGACGGCGTTCATTCGCCAGCGCCAGCGCTGCGTGAATGGCCTGTTCCAGGGTGCTCGAGAATGAAGGCACGGGCGTGCTCCTCTGATCTTGGGTTGGCCGGTACGGGGTCGGCGTTAACCATCCCCTCAGTTCAACCATGTGCTTATAAGGTTAGAGTTTGGTTGATAGCGCGCCGGCTTCAAGGGCTTTTCTGCATTTTGGGGTCACAAATATTTTCTCCCTGTTGCCCTCTGGACCCCTTGATTTGTTCAGAAATTGTCTTTGCGCTTGCGGATTTCGGCAAAAACATCTGCGTCTTCAGCGCCTTCCATGCCCAGGTTTGCTCTCACGGCAGCGTCACCGGCCCGCAGGAAAGGGTTGGTGTCCAGCTCCAGCTGCAAGGAGGATGGCACCGTCGGCACACCGTTTTCACGGGCCTTTGCGATATCATGGACACGCGCCTGCAACGCCGGGTTGCCGGGGTCCACGGTGACCGCAAATGCACCGTTAGACTGGGTGTATTCATGCCCTGAGTAAACCATAGTTTGCGGCGGCAGCGCGGCAAGACGCGACAGGCTTTTCCACATCTGGGGCGGGGTGCCTTCAAACAGCCGGCCGCAGCCAAGGGCCATCAGGCTGTCAGCAGTGAACACGGCATCAGTGCCAGGCATGTGAAAGGCGATATGTCCCACTGTATGGCCGGAAACATCCATCACATGCACGTCTTCGCCCAGCAGCGTGAAGCTGCCGCCGTCTTCGACCGCCAGGTCCAGTTCCGGCAGGCGGTGGGCATCGGTGGCCGCTCCAATGATCTTGGCGCCAAATTCCATCTGAAGTTTTGCTGCTCCATCCACATGGTCCCAGTGGTGATGGGTCAGCAGGATCCAATCCAGCCCCCAGCCGCGCGCGTTCAGTGCGTCCCGGATCGCGCCCGCTTCGGGCGCATCCACCAGCGCGGTTTCGCCCGAAGCCGGATTATGGATCAAAAAGGCATAGTTATCCGACAGGCAGGGCAGGGTGATGATCTCAAGAGGCATGGCCATTCGCCTTTACATTGCTAAACTGCGCCCAGATTGGCTGAAGGAGCGGGCGCCCGCAATGCATCTTGATGTTCAGGATCTGAGGAATTTTTACTACCGCAGCACGCTGGGGCGCGCCGCGCAGGCCTCGATCCGCGGCCGCCTGCTGGAGCTGTGGCCGGAGGCTGAGGGCCAGACCGTTGCGGGCTTCGGTTTCGCCGCGCCGCTGCTGCGCCCCTATCTGCCCGGCGCCCGGCGGGTGATGGCGCTGATGCCGGGGCCGCAGGGGGTGATGCAATGGCCTGCGGGCCTGCCCAATGTTTCGGTGCTGTGCGAGGAAACCAGCTGGCCCATCGACACCGGCCGCATCGACAGGCTGGTTGTGATGCACGGGCTGGAGACATCGGAACAGCCGACCAAGCTGCTGGAGGAATGCTGGCGGGTGCTGGGCCCCGGGGGGCGGGCGATTTTCGTTGTTCCGAACCGGGCGGGCTTTTGGGCGCGTTCAGACCGGACGCCCTTCGGTTTTGGCCGCCCCTATACGCTGCGCCAGCTGGAAGCTCAGCTGCGCGATCACCAGTTTGCCATCGAACAGCACACCGCAGCGCTGTACCGGCTGCCGAGCCACAAGCGGTTCTGGCTGAAGTCCGGCGGCATGCTGGAGAAAATGGGCCGCAAGCTGCCCGCAATGATCGCGGGCGGCGTGTTCATGGTCGAGGTCAGCAAGCAGACCTACCCGCAGAAGGGCCAGATGATCCGCAGCAAGACCCCCAGCCGGATCCGGGTGCTGGAGGGGCTGTCGAACCCGATGCCGGAACCGGTCTGAGGGCGGTTTTCAGAAGAAGTCGACAAAAATCCTAGGCGCTATCGGCAGATTGCTGGTCAGGATAGGCGGTGCAGTGACATCGTCCCACTCGATCCGCTCACCGCCCTCGTGCGTTCGGTCGATATCGCCGCGCTCTCCCAGATAAAAGTCCGCTATCGGCACCATTCCGAACTCCTCCCAGTTGTGCCCGTAGCTGGCTTCCAATTCTTCCTCCGAGTATTCGACGCCGGCCGGGACGTATACCAGGGTCATCCAAATGTTCTCCCCGCTGGAACAGCATGCAGGGCCGGGTTGGAATTCTTGGGTGATGTGAACCGGCAATACAGTACCGTCGCTTCCCTCGGGAAACTCCAGTTCCAGAACATCATTGCTGTCCATATAATACAGACTACGCACCGAGCCGTTTTCAAACAATTCTTCCGCTGCATCAGGCGTGTAAACTAGGCGGACGGTATCAGCGTTTTCCTCGGCGTCGGCCTCCTCATCATCTCTGGTGTCGATGAACTGGCCAAGCCCGGTGACCACGGTATCCGCTCCGCCGCTGTTCAGCTGGATGCTGAACTCGCTTGTGGTGTCCGGATCAATGTAGATCGTTTCATTTTCTTCGCTGCCCTCGAACACTTGTGCGCCGTCAACCTCTTCCAGTGTCTCAAGGTCAATCTGCTCCGGTTCGCCGTCCTCTGCGACAACGGTCAGCCCGTCTTCCTCGATTGGCGGCGTGCCGTCGCTGGCGCCTTCATCTTCGCTGCTGTCAATCACGGCTGCGGCAATGGCCACGCCTGCAGTTGCAAGGAGAATAGCTGCGAGCATTGAATTCCCTTCCTATTGAACGCCCGGCCTCAGCCGGCATGAAAACTGCTATGAAAACCGCGGCGGTCACTCAAACATCACGTTCCGGTTGATCGCGACATTATCCGCGGAAACGCCCTCGGAGTCTGCAAGAACATCCAGAACCAGCAGATCGGTTCCGTCCTGTGCCGAGAATGTGTACCGGATACGTTCAAGCTGCGGCTCGCTGGAGTCGTATTCCCGGGTAACTTCGATCGGGCCGTCAATGTCAGGCGGCAGGTTCAGCGCTACCGAGAGATCGGTTATGTCGGATTCATGCAGTTCCAGCAGCGCCGGACCGCGTTCCAGATGCTCGGGGTAGACGTTCAGGGTCACCTGGTCGCCGCTCTCATAGATGGCCACCTTGTGCTGCATGCCGATGGTCAGCTCTGCGCCGCCGCCTTCGCTCCAGATTTCGATGTCCGGGCCGGCTTCCCGCGGCAGGTTGATGACATCCGAGCCTTGCCCGGAATCGATCAGGAGATTGTCACCGCTGGCCGTCAGCGTATCGTCGCCCGGGCCCAGACGGATGTCGCTGCTCTGATCCGAAACTTCGGCGGGGGTCCAGACTATAGCATCATCGCCGCTGCCGGCTTTCACCGACAGGCTTTGGCTGGTGGCTGTCAGCACGTCATTGCCGCTCCCCAGCCTGACCACATTACGAATACCTCCGGCTTCAACGGTGTCATCGCCGCCAAAGGTGTAGTAGGAAGACGAAACCGTGCTGCTGTACGCTTCATCAGTATCATCGCCGACTACCGGCTCAACCTCCTGGCCGTCGTTGACCAGCCGGATGTGATCCGCTGAAAAATTGCGGACGCCCTCGAGCAGAATAGCGGCGGTGTCGAACTGCCCGGTAGGATTATCTTCGGAAACCGGCAGATGTATCAGCACCTCGGTGTCGCCGTCGGCAGAGCGTGTTTCGAATGACACAATGTCGTATACAGGCCAGTCGATGAAATCGCCGGTATTGAGTACCAGAACATCTTCTTCAGGGTCGAAGTCTTCTATGCGGGCGATAATAACCGCGTCATCCGGGCTGAAACTGCGAGTGCCCCGTGTGCCGATGTTGAATTCGTCTGCACCATCACCACCGCTCAAAACGCCGGCCCGGCCAGTGTCGAGGAAGCTCAATGTGTCGTTGCCTGCACCGCCGTCGAGGCTGGCGTTGCCGACGTTGGTCAGAAAATCCGCTCCTTGACCGCCGTAGATGTAGGAGCGCGCGCCGGTGCTGGCCCAGGAGTGAATCTCGTCGTCCCCGGCACCGCCGCCGAGCGTGCTTCCTCTGCCGCCGTACAACGTGTCGCTGCCGCCCCCGCCTGCAACGCGGCTTTCCCAGCCGCCGTTAATCACATCGTTGCCGCTGCCGCCCGAGATCGTGCTGTGGCCGTTTGCGTCAATCGTGTCGTTGCCGCTGCCGCCATCAATCTCTGACGTGTGGGCGGTATCGATCAGGTCATCTCCCGAACCGCCTGTCACTTCGTTAAAGAAGCCGGCGTCAATCGTGTCGTTCCCCTCTCCGCCTGCCGCCGCACCATGGTTGCCGGAGTGCAGAAGGTCATCTCCTGCGCCGCCGTAGACTGTGACACTGTCTTCGTAGCGGTTGCCGAGAGTGTCGTTGCCATCCAGTCCGAACCCGGTCTGGCCGCTGAAAAGCTCAATCTCGTCATCTCCGGCTGTGCCCCGAACGGTTTCCTCACGTTCAGGCTCTGGTTCCGGTTCAGGCTCGGGTTGCGGCTCCGGCTCCGGTTCTGGCTCCGGTTCAGGTTGCGGTTCCGGCTCTTCAGGAGGGAGGGGGATGTCGTCTTCGTCGTTGATGGTGTCAATGACGGCAGCTGCGGCGGCGACACCGGCCGTGGCCATCAGGATAACGGCGAGCATACTATCGGTCTATCAGTTGAATCTATTTTTACGATAAACGTTACAATTGCGCTGAAGCATGGGTTTGTCCAGCATCCGGGGCGCTTCGCCGCAGGAAAAGGCGCGCCTTTCCTTCCAGAGGGCCAAGAGGCGGCAAAACGGCGTTGCATTTCGATTCCCGAAATCTGCCGTCACTGCCCGTTTGGGTGGTTTTCCCTCCATATGTGACGTTTTTTGCCTCAAATGCCGCTATCCGGAATCGCCAAATCCTGCAGTTCAGCCGCACTTTTTTAATAATATACTGTGGTCAAAGGGCCGCACTTCACGCAAGCCATTGAAAACGCATAAAACTTGCTTTCCAATGTTACCGTTATAGAGAGTTGATAGGTCGCATCCGCTCTGCTAGACCCACGCTGATTTCAACGCCCCGCTGCCAATGGGGGATGACTCACGCCCCCGGACGCCGCCTGTGGCCAGGTATGCCAACCGGGGCCAAAAACATATCGGAAGGGTGGACGTGTCCGAACCAGCTTCGATTTCTGCAGGCATTGCTGCGCGCTATGCCACGGCGGTGTTCGACATCGCGGAAGAAAACAAGGCGCTCGACAGCCTTGAATCCAGCATCAATGACCTGGCAGCCGCGCTGGCTGACAGCGAAGACCTCAACAATCTGATCCACTCGCCGCTCGTGTCGCGCGAAGAGCAGGGCGCCGCTATCACCGCGGTGGCAGACAAGATGGGCATTGATCCCGTCCTGCGCAATACCTTGGCTCTGATGGCCGACAAGCGCCGCCTGTTTGTGGTGCCTGCGCTGGTTGACGCGCTGCGCGCCCGCCTGGCTGACGCCCGCGGCGAAGTCACCGCCGAAGTGGTTTCGGCCAAGGCGCTGACCAAGACCCAAAGCGAAAAGCTAGCCAAGACCCTGGCCGAGCGCGTGGGCAAGAAAGTTACCATTAATGCTTCCGTCGATGCCTCCATCATCGGCGGACTTGTCGTTAAAGTGGGCTCGAAGATGATCGACAGCTCGATCCGCTCCAAGCTCAACTCCCTACAGAATGCAATGAAAGAGGTCGGATAAATGGGTATCCAAGCAGCAGAGATTTCTGCGATCCTTAAAGACCAGATCAAGAATTTTGGTCAAGAAGCCGAAGTGGCAGAAATCGGCCGCGTGCTGTCCGTCGGTGACGGTATTGCCCGCGTCTACGGCCTCGACAACGTTCAGGCCGGTGAAATGGTCGAATTCCCGGGCGGCATCATGGGCATGGCGCTGAACCTGGAAGCGGACAACGTCGGTATCGTTATCTTCGGCTCCGACCGCGACATTAAAGAAGGCGACACCGTCAAGCGTACCAACTCCATCGTGGACGTTCCGGCCGGCCCCGAGCTGCTGGGCCGCGTTGTCGACGGTCTGGGCAACCCGCTGGACGGCAAGGGCCCGATCAACGCCTCCCAGCGTCAGGTTGCTGACGTCAAGGCGCCGGGCATCATCCCGCGTAAATCGGTGCACGAGCCGATGGCGACCGGCCTCAAGTCGGTTGACGCGATGATCCCGATCGGCCGCGGCCAGCGCGAGCTGATCATTGGCGACCGTCAGACCGGCAAGACCGCCGTGGCTCTGGACACCATCCTGAACCAGAAAGTCTACAACGACGCCGCAGGCGACGACGAGTCCAAGAAGCTGTACTGCGTCTACGTTGCTGTCGGCCAGAAGCGTTCGACCGTTGCCCAGCTGGTGAAAAAGCTGGAAGAGTCCGGCGCCATGGAATACTCGATCGTGGTTGCCGCAACCGCGTCCGACCCGGCACCGCTGCAGTTTCTGGCACCCTATGCCGCAACCGCGATGGCCGAATACTTCCGTGACAACGGCAAGCACGCGCTGATCATCTATGATGACCTGTCCAAGCAGGCCGTGGCCTACCGCCAGATGTCCCTGCTGCTGCGCCGTCCGCCGGGACGTGAAGCGTATCCGGGCGACGTTTTCTACCTGCACTCCCGCCTGCTGGAGCGTTCGGCAAAGCTGAACGAAGACTTCGGCGCCGGCTCGCTGACCGCTCTGCCGGTTATTGAGACCCAGGGCGGCGACGTGTCCGCGTTTATTCCGACCAACGTGATCTCGATCACCGACGGCCAGATCTTCCTGGAAACCGAATTGTTCTACCAGGGCATCCGCCCCGCCGTGAACACCGGTCTGTCGGTTTCGCGTGTGGGCTCCTCGGCTCAGACCAACGCGATGAAGACCGTTGCAGGCCCGGTGAAACTGTCGCTGGCCCAGTACCGCGAGATGGCAGCATTCGCCCAGTTCGGCTCCGACCTGGACGCCGCCACCCAGCAGCTGCTGAACCGTGGCGCCCGTCTGACCGAGCTGATGAAGCAGCCGCAGTACTCGCCGCTGACCAACGCTGAAATCGTCTGCGTCATCTTCGCAGGCACCAACGGCTACCTGGACGGCGTTGAGCTGAAGGACGTCGGCCGCTGGGAAGCAGGCCTGATCGCCCACATGCGCGGCAAAGGCAAAGCAACCCTGGACTGGATCACCAACGAAGATCCGAAGATCAAGGGCGACGCCGCTGACAAACTCAAGGCTGCGATCGACGAATACGCCGCAACCTTCGCATAAGGAGAGAGACGGGACATGCCTTCTCTCAAGGACCTTAAAAACAGGATCGAGTCGGTCAAATCGACCCGCAAGATCACCAAAGCCATGCAAATGGTGGCCGCGGCGAAACTTCGCCGCGCCCAGGAAGCTGCCGAGGATTCCCGGCCCTACACCAAGCGGTTCAATGCCGTGATGGCAGGGCTGGCGGCCTCGGTCGGCGGCTCCGACTCCGCGCCCAAGCTGCTCCGCGGCACCGGCTCGGACCAGGTTCAGCTGCTGGTCGTGATGACTGCCGAGCGCGGTCTGTGCGGCGGCTTCAACTCGAACATTGCCAAGCTCGCCCGCCAGAAGGCGGCCGAGCTGAAGGCCGCGGGCAAGACGGTCAAGGTTCTGACCGTCGGCAAAAAGGGCCGCGACGCCCTGAAGCGCGACCTGGGCGATGATTTCGTCGGCCATGTGGACCTGAGCGAAGTGAAGCGCATCGGCTATGCCAACGCGCAGAGCATCGCCAAGGACATCCTGACCCGGTTCGATGCTGGTGAATTCGATGTTGCCACGATCTTCTTCGCGGAGTTCGTCAACGTCGTGACCCAGATCCCGACCGCTCAGCAGATCATCCCGGCCTCCTATGAGGGCGGCGAGTCCGAGAGCCCGGCTGCGGTTTATGACTACGAGCCCGGCGAAGAGCAGATCCTGGCGGACCTGCTGCCGCGCGGCGTGGCAACCCAGATCTTCTCGGGGCTGCTGGAAAACGGCGCATCCGAACAGGGTGCCCGGATGAGCGCGATGGACAACGCGACCCGCAACGCGGGCGATATGATCGACAAGCTGACCATCGAGTTCAACCGTTCCCGTCAGGCCGTGATCACCAACGAGCTGATTGAAATCATTTCGGGCGCTGAGGCGCTCTAAGAGACAACCGGAGACCAACAAATGGCACAAGCAAAAGGCAAGGTGACTCAGATCATCGGCGCCGTTGTGGACGTCCAGTTCGACGACCACCTGCCCGCAATTCTGAACGCACTGCACACCCCGAACGACGGCAAGACCCTGGTTCTGGAAGTGGCTCAGCACCTCGGCGAAAACACCGTCCGCTGCATCGCGATGGACGCGTCCGAAGGCCTGGTCCGCGGTCAGGAAGTGACCGACACCGGCGCGCCGATCTCGATCCCGGTCGGCAACGCGACCCTGGGCCGCATCCTGAACGTCGTGGGCGAGCCCGTGGACGAAAAGGGCCCGGTCAACGCGACCGAGACCCGCGCGATCCACCAGCCCGCACCCGAGTTCAACGAACAGTCCACCGAGTCCGAGATCCTGGTGACCGGCATCAAGGTCATCGACCTGCTGGCCCCGTACTCCAAAGGCGGCAAGATCGGCCTGTTCGGCGGCGCCGGCGTGGGCAAGACCGTTCTCATCATGGAACTGATCAACAACATCGCAAAAGTGCACTCGGGCTTCTCCGTGTTCGCGGGTGTTGGCGAGCGGACCCGTGAAGGCAACGACCTGTACTGGGAAATGATCGAGTCCAACGTGATCAAGCCGGACAACCTGGAAGAATCGCAGGTGGCCCTGGTGTACGGTCAGATGAACGAACCTCCGGGAGCCCGTGCCCGTGTTGCGCTGACCGGCCTGACCCTGGCCGAACAGTTCCGCGACCAGTCCGGCACCGACGTTCTGTTCTTCGTGGACAACATCTTCCGCTTCACCCAGGCGGGTTCGGAAGTGTCGGCTCTGCTCGGCCGTATTCCTTCGGCGGTGGGCTACCAGCCGACCCTGGCAACCGACATGGGCGCCATGCAGGAACGCATCACCTCCACCAAGAACGGCTCGATCACCTCGATCCAGGCTGTGTACGTTCCCGCGGACGACCTTACCGACCCGGCACCGGCAACCACCTTTGCCCACCTGGACGCGACCACCGTTCTTAACCGTGCGATCTCGGAACTCGGCATCTACCCCGCTGTGGACCCGCTCGACTCCTCCTCGCGCCTGATGGACCCGCAGATCGTTGGTGAAGAACACTACGCAGTGGCTTCCGACGTTCAGCAGATCCTCCAGCGCTACAAGTCGCTGCAGGACATCATCGCGATCCTCGGCATGGACGAACTGTCGGAAGAGGACAAGCTGACCGTTGCGCGTGCGCGTAAGATCCAGCGTTTCCTGTCCCAGCCGTTCGACGTTGCGAAGGTCTTCACCGGCTCCGACGGTGTGCAGGTTCCGCTGGAAGACACCATCTCGTCCTTCAAGGCGGTTGTGGCCGGCGAATACGACCACCTGCCCGAAGGCGCCTTCTACATGGTTGGCGGCATCGACGAAGTGCTGGCCAAAGCCGAGAAGATGGCTGCGGAAGCCGCCTAAGCACGGATTTTCCCCTGCGCCGCTGGCGGGGCAGGGGAACCCTGAAAGGAGGCCCCAATGGCACAAACGATGCAATTCGACCTCGTGAGCCCCGAGCGGAGCCTGGCTTCGCTGCAGGCGAGCGCGGTTCAGATCCCGGGTTCCGAGGGTGACATGACGGCGATGCCTCAGCACGCGCCGACCATCACCACCCTGCGCCCCGGCGTGCTGAAGGTCGAAAGCCCGGAAGGCAACGCGGACTATCTGGTCACCGGCGGCTTTGCCGAAATCGCAGGCGACAGCCTGTCGGTTCTGGCCGAGCGCGCGATCCCGATGGCTGAAATGACCCGCGATCAGATGAACGCGCTGATCGAGGAAGCCCGCGAGATGTACAAGACCGCGAAAGAGGAAGACCAGCCGCACGGCCTGGTCGAGGACGCAGCCAAGCTGCTGGCCGACATGGAAGCCCTGGGCACCCACATGTCCCTCTGATCCAGACGCGGATTGGACGATTTTGAAACCGGCTCCCTTGGGGGCCGGTTTTTTTGTCCGCTGCCGGTATTGAGCCGGCAGCTTTGGGTCAGCCGGCTCCGGCCAAACGGGCCTTGAGCACATTCCCTTGCTCTGTAAGGCGGACCTCGCAGTGCCGCATGGCTCCCTGGCCCGTTATCTCGACAAGCGGCAACTCAAGCTGTGCCATCGCCTCAAGCTCCATTTGCAGAATTCCGACGTTTAATTGATCGGCATCGTCCCAGCCCTTGACCATGGCATCGCCCACAACCCGGGTCATCTTCATCCACCGGCTCTGCGCCGCGCTCAGCAGGCGGGAGCGGATATTTGTCAGCCCCGTTGCCGGATCGGGGATCCGCCCCCTTAGGACTGAAAACACACCCGCTGCATCGGGATCTGTTCGCCAAGCCCCGGGCCAGTTTTGCGGAAGGCCCGCCGCGGCTCTTCCAAGGCTTCGCATTTTCTCCTGCTCCTCAGGTGAAACCAGCCTTGCCGGAACCGGACAATCTTGCCGCCCGCCGATCAGCTGAAGCCAAAGGGCCTGATCTTCGAAGGTACGGAGCTGCTTCTTGAAACTGCGAATGCGCAGGGCCGCCGGATCAGAACGCAGGCGGGAAACATCCTCAAGCAAACGCCATAGCCCCAATGTTTCGTCAGCGGACGAGCTGCTCCATACCTCTATCGTATCTGCTTGCTGGACAACTTCCTCCATTGGCTCCGGTTCAGCAAAGGGCCAATCATCTTCAATAGGTGGTCCTTTCTTCACCAGTTCGAGGAGAAAGCGGCTTGCTTGCGGGTTGATCGGGATCCAGGGTTCAGCGTCCCATTTCTCTCCGTCAGGCATGTCAAACACCGGTGTGGAACGCCAGAAGGACCTGCGGGCCTGCCAAAAACTTGCGGGGTCATCCCAGCCGGCCAAAGGCCCGACAGTAAGGGTTTCCGTTGAATGAAAAATGCGGAGGTCTGCCGGCAGATCCGGCAGCATTTCAACTGGCAGGGTCTGGAAGGAAAAAATGATCCGCATCATGGGTCTTTCGAAATCCGAGGTGGAAGTGACTGGCGTCCTAACCTTCCGGATTCGCCCGCAGATTGTAAGTAGCGGTTGCCATTCGGCCTGCGTAAATTGCGGGATCTCACGGCTTGGTGAAGTCCGCGATCTGTTAACCGCATCCTCACAAGTTTTCGAAAAAACTGCTGAGAATCTGAACTCTATTTCTAACCAGCAGGATCCCGCCTTGACCGATTGGACTTCCGGCTATGTCGCCGGCATCGACTACACTTATGACTTCCACAGCCAGCTGACTCCGGCCCTTCTGGCCTTCGGCGCAATGAGCCAGGGCCACCGGCACGGCCTGAATGGCAAAGGCGTCACCTATTGCGAGCTGGGCTGCGGCCAGGGGTTCTCGGCCAACCTTCTGGCAGCTGCAAATCCGGACATCGAGTTTCACGCGATGGACTTCAGCCCTTCCCACATGGCCGGCGCTGCCGAGCTTGCGCAAGAGGCGGGGCTGGCCAACATGCATTTCCACGAGCGGGCGTTCGAGGATTTTGGGGAAACTCCAGACCTGCCCGCAGCCTTTGACATCATCGCCCTGCACGGTGTCTACAGCTGGGTCTCTTCTGAAAACCGTGCCCATATCAATGCGTTCATCGCCCAGCGGCTGAAGCCGGGCGGACTGGTCTATGTTAGCTACAACGCCTTGCCCGGCTGGGCCGCGGCCCTGCCGCTGCGCCGTCTTCTGACCAGCCGCGTTTCGCAGGGCAGCGGTCCGCTGCCCGGCAGGATCCGCGAAGCCGTGGCTTACGCCCGGGGGCTGGAGCAGGCCGGAGCCGGCTACTATGCCAAGAACCCGTCTGTTGGCCAGCGGCTTGAACATATGAAGGAAATGCCGCCAAGCTACCTGGCGCATGAGTATTTCAACAAGGACTGGACGCCGTTCGATTTCAAGGATCTGGCGGCAGAGCTGGGCCAGGCGAAGCTGAATTTCCTGGGTTCGGTGCATCCGCTGGACAATCTCGACATTCTTTGCTTCACCCCGGAACAGCAGGCGCTGCTGGACGCCGAGACCGACCCGGTCCGGCAGGAAGCGCTGCGCGACCTTCTTCTGAATGAGCACTTCCGCACCGACATCTTTGTCAAGGGCAAGCTGCCCCATACACCCCGGGGAGAGATTGGCGCCTGGTTTGCGACCACACTGGCGCTGGCACGACCCTACAAGGGCGGCGCGCTGAAGCTCAAGCACCGGGGCAGGGAGATCCCGCTGGATCAGCAGCAGTATGCACCGGTTCTGCAAGCTCTGTCGGATGGTCCGGCAACGGTGCGCAGCCTGCTGGATCAGGGCGTGTTCGGCTCCATGGACTGGGGCAGCATCTCGCTGATGCTGCAGGTGCTGGCGGGAACCGGGTGCATCGCTCCCAGCCTGCCGCTGGAGGGGATGCCGGAACGCGCCGCCGCCTGCCGCGCTTTCAACCTGGCGGTCTGCAAACGGGCTGAGGACAGCGACACCTTGCGCTTCCTGGCGTCGCCGGTCACCGGCGGCGGGGTTGAGCTGGACCGGTTTGAACAGTTGTTCCTTCTTGCCCGTAGCGAAGGGCTGGAGACCCCCGGAGAGTGGGCTGCGCTGGCCTGGCGTATTCTAGCGCCGCAAGGGCAGCGGCTGCAGCACGAAGGCCGGGTGCTGGAGACCGACGAAGAAAACTTGGCGCTGCTGCAGGCCAGGGCCGCCAACTTCGCCGCCCGCCGCCTGCCGCTGTGCGAGATCCTGGGGCTGACCTTTGAGGCGCCTGCGCAAGCGGCACCGCAAGCAGCAGCTCAGGAAGCTGCGGCCTGACGATACCCTCCGGGCCCGTCTGCCGGGCCCGGATACAAGGGAAGGCCGTCAGGCCGGCCACGCGGGCAAATCCCTTACAGCTGCTGCAAATTAGCAATTTGAAAAGCTGTGCTGGTTAAACAGAATCTTGAATTGGATAACCGCTGACAGGAACCTGACCCGTGTCATTTGAAGATCGCACTCTGGCTTTGAACTCCGGGGGCAGGGAAGCCCCGTTTGCATTGGATGAGGTGTTCTTTTCCCGCACCGACGGCCGCGGGGTGATACAGGCCGGCAATGCGGTTTTCAGCCGGGTTGCCAAGTACCAGATGGCGGAGCTTTTGGGCGCGCCCCACAAGCTGATCCGCCACCCTGATATGCCACGCGGCGTCTTCCAGCTGTTCTGGGACACGCTGCAACGCGGTGAAACCATTGGCGCCTATGTCAAAAACAAGGCCAGCGATGGCAGCTACTACTGGGTGTTTGCTGTCGCAACCCCCTGTGACGGCGGCTATCTTTCAGCGCGGATCAAGCCGGTCAGCCCGCTGCTCAAGACGATTGAGGGTGAGTATGCCCGCCTGCGCCAGGCCGAGAATGCCGAGGAAGTCAGCCCGGAGGAGAGTGCCGGGCTGCTGCTGGCGCGGCTGCAGGAACTAGGGTTCGCCACTTACAATGATTTTGCCGGCCACGCGCTGGCAGAGGAGCTTCTGGCCCGCGACGCCGGGTTGAAACTGCCCGCCGACGCCCGGATCGCAGAGCGCCGGGTCATGCACTCCACCGCGGGCAAGCTGGTTGAGGAAACCGAGGCGCTGGTGCAGGAATTTGAATCTATGCGCACGATCCCGCATAACCTGCGGGTCATTGCCTCGCGGATCGAGCCCGCAGGCGGGCCGGTCACGGTGCTGTCGCAAAATTACAGCGCCATGTCACGTGAGATGTCCAACTGGTTCGAGGCGCATGTCTGGGGCAAGAACAGCAACTTCCGTGCGATCAAGGGCACCGTCACAGCGGCGATCTTTGTCGAAGGGCTGGCGCGAATCCTTACTGAATGCGGCCATCAGCTGGAGCAGGAGGACGGCAGCGGCGCCATTGATATCACCCGCGAGCAATCCATTCTGTCAGAGCTGACCGAGGTCCAGTTCAACAAGGCCGGAGCCAGCCTGAAGGACGTCCGCTTTGAGGCCGAGCGGATCCAGAAAGCCTGTCTGACCCTGCACCGGCATTTCATGGCACTCACCACCACACGGGTGCTGTGCAAAATCGAATGCGCCCGGCTGGGCAACGTCGGGGAATCGCTGAATTCGATCATTGACGAACTGGGCCTGTTCCAGGACCGGATCTCGGCGCGGCTGGAAAAGATCTCCGAGCTCAGCGCCGCGCTCAGCGAAGAGGGCTGACCACCGGCATCCGGCAGGCCCATGCGCCGCGGGCTTGTGTCCGCGGCAGTGGCCATGGCGGCTGCAGCTGCCAAACCCGTGCCAGCTTGCTCTTGCAGCCGCCCCGCGGATTGGCGACAACCGCCGCAATAAGCGGAGCACCGGCACCAGCAGTGATTTCATTAATTGCAGCCTGTTTCAGATTTATTATCAGGATCGGGCTTTGGCTGTATGCCACGCCGTTGCTGATCATCTGCTCTGCAGGCGTGGCAAGCGCCCTGGTGCTGGAAAGCTCCTGGTTCACCGATGGAACCGCCTGCGGGATGTGGCGGCCGCTGCCGCTGCTGCTGCCGGTGACGCTGGCGACTGCGCCGCTCTTTGTTTGGGGGGCGCCCCGGAACCGTTACAGCCCGGTCAAGCTTCTGCTGATCATCCCGGCCGTATCAGCCGTCTTGCTTTTTGGCATGCAAAACCCGCCGCTAGACCGGGTGAGCTTTTCTTACTCGGATGTTCACTGGACCTGCGCGTACTGGGGAATGCTTTGGGTGATGTGGTCCTGGGGCCTTGCATTGGCTGGCTTTCATAGCCTCAGGCAGGGGCGCAGGCTGCGCAATTGGCACCGGCAGACCCGGCAGGCCAATGAAACTTAGGCTGCGACGCAGCAGCGGCGTTCAGACCTCTTTCATTCCCTGCTGCCAAGTTTAATCTGGGCCAGGGACAGGACGCTAGGGACGGCGGATGAGACGACTGCGCAACCCCCGCACGGGGATCCATCAGGGCGATGCCGAGGTGTTTTCGGATTTCGAGGACGGCGGCGAGATGTGGACCGGCTCCGGCCCGCGTGAGCGGCGCCGGGCGGTGGTCTTCGGCGAAGCCTTTGCCAGCCCGCCGGCGGTGCATGTTTCGGTATCGCTTTGGGACATGGACACGTCGGCGGCCTTCCGGGCCGAGCTAGTGGCCGAGAACATTACCTGCGAGGGGTTTGAAATCGTCTTCCGCACCTGGGCCGACAGCCGTGCCGCCCGGCTGCGTGCTTCCTGGCTTGCAATCGGCGATCTGCCGCATGCCGACGATTGGGATGTGGACTGAATTCGCCGCGGCCCGCAGCTGTCACAAAACCTTGGTTTGAGCTGCAACTGCCCCTCGTGCATCCATCGCGTTGAATGAAACCACGCGCGCAAGGACTTTAAATGGCCGCTGATCTGGACCCCTTCCTGAACGCAGCGCTCCACATGGCTGAACTGGCCCGTCCAGTTGCCCGCAGAATCTGGCAGCAGCCGGGCCGGGCAGACTTCAAACCGGACGGCTCGATGGTGACCCGTGCAGACCTGGAGATTGAGCAGCTCTGGCGCGGCTTTCTTCAAGAGAATTTTCCTGGCCATGGAATCTGGGGCGAGGAGTTTGGCGGAGATCAGGCCGCTGAGGGCTGGACCTGGGTGCTCGATCCGATCGACGGCACCCGGCATTTCGGCATGGGGCTGCCGGGGTTCAGCACTTTGATCAGCCTGTGCCGCGACGGGGAGCCGGTGCTCGGGGTGATGGACCTGCCACTGTGCGGTGCGTGCTACAGCGGTGCGCACGGCGCGCCTTCACTGCTGAACGGCCAGGTGCTGCAGGTGTCCGGCCTGGACAGCCTCGCTGCCGCCCAAGCCGCCATTGCCAATCATGACGCTTTCCCGGATGCCAACGCGGCTGTTTATGAGGCGCTGCGCGGGACCGTGCGGATCAGTGCCTTTGACGCAGGCTCCCCGGCCTATGGCGCCCTGGCACACGGCAAGCTGGATCTGGCCATCAACGGCACCGATCTGGAGGGGTTCGATATCTGTGCGCTGGTTCCGATAGTCGAAGGCGCGGGTGGTGCCATGACTGGCTGGGCAGGCGAGCCGCTGTCGCTGGCGTCCGCCGGAGGCATCATCGCCACGTCGTCGCAAGCCTTGCACGAGGAAGCTCTGGATCTGATTGCCAGTGCACTGCAGCCCGGGCTCTCGGACTAACCTTTCCTGCTGCGGGTCACAGCTTACAGCCGGTCAGTCCAGGGTTTTCTTCTGTGATCAGAAAGTCTTTCGCTGGCGTACTCCGGTGCGGTGACGGGGCAACCGCTTTCCTGTCGCTGAATGTACCCGTGGGGGGGATTCCGGGTAAGGCCGAACTTCTACATTAGCTTTTTCTCAATCATCCTCAGACATCTTGCGGTTGTCTAAATTTGAGGGAAAACATGTTGTTAATTGGAACAGTAAGAAGTGATCACCTGACAGGAACTGAAGAGGATGACCGCCTCTATGGTGCTGCGGGGCATGATGCCCTTGTGGGCAATGACGGTGCGGATATTCTGTTCGGGAACGAGGGGCGGGATGTTCTGCTGGGCGGCAGCGGAACCGATGCGCTGTTTGGCAATGAGGGCAACGATTTCCTGTCAGGCGGCGAGGGCAGCGACACCCTGTTTGGCGGTGCTGGTGATGATATCCTGCTGGGCGGCGAGGGCGATGATGCCTTGTCTGCCGGAGGCGGCGATGACGAACTTACAGGAGGCGCTGGCAACGACATCTTCTTCACTGACGGCAGGGATGGCTGGGTCAGCTATGACGGCGGCGACGGCACCGACATGATCTATCTCAGTGAGGTCAGCCCCGGTCTGAACGCCGGCGCCATCCGCATAGCTGACATGGACAGCGTGGAATGGATCGTCAATGACGACCCGGACCGGCCGGTTGATATCCGCGTGCAGGGCGACGCGGATTTTACCGGGATCAGCACATTTAATATCCGTAGCATAAAGGGCAGCTTCGGCAATGATGCGATCATCGCGGCAGATACCGGCGGGACTGTTGCCGGGCGTGCCGGCGACGACAGCATCCGCGGCGGTGCTGGTGCTGATTCTCTTGTCGGCGGTGAAGGCAATGATCAACTGCAAAGCTGGGGCAGTGATGACACGCTGAGCGGGGGCGCTGGAGATGACTTGCTAGATGACAGGAGCGGCTCAGGCGGACTGCTTAAGGGCGGGGACGGTAATGACACGCTGTACGGGGCGAGCGATGGCAGCAGATTGTTCGGGAACGGCGGCGATGACATCATTGTCACCCAAGGTGGCGCAAGTGTAGTCAACGCGGGTTCAGGAGATGATCTTGTCGTGGGACGCTGGGGAGGGGCAGCCTGGATTGAAGGCAAAATGGGCGCAGATAAACTGCACGGCTCTGATTTTGACGACAGTCTGTTCGGGGGTGACGGCGCCGATACTTTGTTTGGAGAGGACGGCGACGACATCCTGAACGGCGGTAAAGGCGATGATACTTTGTTTGGAGAGGACGGCGACGACATTCTGAACGGCGGTAAAGGCGATGATTACCTTTGGGGGGGGCGAGGGGCTGACCGATTTGTTTTCAGGAACAGCAGCGGACAGGATACCATCGAGGATTTCAGCAGCGGGGATCTGATTGATCTTTCCGCAACTTCGGCCGGCGGCTTTGATGAACTTGAGATCCGCGGTGATGGGGATGCTCAGATTGTCTTTGGCAGCTCCGTGCTCACCTTGATTGGTGTGGGGGCATCTGATTTGGATGCCGGTAATTTCCTGTTCTGATGCCGGGGCGTCATCCTTGGTAGGCATACCGGCATGCGGTAGAGCAGATGCCTTTGAGTAAGGGTTCAATACAAGAAAACCCCGCAAACTGCGGGGCTTTCTCAAATCCGGGAAACGGGGCTGCCTCAGCCGCCGTTGGAGTATAGGCTCTCGTAGATCGGGACCAGGGTCTTGTCTTCGAACAGCGACGACACCGATGTGCCGTGCCAGATGTTCAGGATCGCCTGGGTGAACAGCGGCGCGGTCGGCACGATGCGGATGTTCGGCGCGTTCTTTACGGCTTCGGTGGGCTGGATCGAGTCGGTCAGCACCAGCGACTTCATCACCGAGTTGGTGACGCGCTCAACCGCCGGGCCGCTCATCACGCCGTGGGTGATATAGGCGTGCACCTCTTTGGCGCCATTGTCCAGCAGCACCTGGGCGGCCTTACACAGGGTGCCGGCAGTGTCGCACATGTCGTCGACGATCAGGCAGATCTTGTCCTTCACATCGCCGATCACCGTCATCTCGGCCACTTCGCCCGGCTTCTCGCGGCGCTTGTCGACAATCGACAGCGGGGCGTTGATTCGCTTGGCCAGCTCGCGGGCGCGGGCAACGCCGCCGACGTCCGGCGACACCACCATGATCTCGCCCATCCGGTCCTTGAACTGGTCCTTCACGTCCAGCGCAAAGATCGGCGAGGCATAGAGGTTGTCCACCGGAATGTCGAAGAAGCCCTGGATCTGGGCGGCGTGCAGGTCCATGGTCAGCACCCGCTCGATGCCGGCGCCGGTCAGCATGTTGGCCACCAGCTTCGACGAAATCGGGGTGCGCGCCTTGGTGCGGCGGTCCTGGCGGGCATAGCCGAAGTAGGGAATGACCGCGGTGATCCGCTGGGCCGAGGAGCGGCGCAGCGCGTCCGCGATGATCAGCAGCTCCATCAGGTTGTCATTGGCCGGGTTCGAGGTCGGCTGGATGATGAACATGTCCTCGCCGCGGACATTTTCATAGACTTCGACGAAGATCTCGCCGTCATTGAACCGCTCGACGCGGGCATCCACCAGTCCCTGGTCGACACCGCGGTGCATGCTCATGCGGCGGGCAATGGCTTGGGCAAGAGGGAGGTTGGCGTTCCCAGCAATAAGCTTGGGTTCGTTCAAGGTCGGCATTGGCTGATATCCCCAGGCAGCAATGGCTATGTGTCAGATTCGTGATATTGAACCCCGCTTAGCACGCACATACCTTCACGCAAAGTTATTAGCGGGAGAAACAACCAATGGCAGCTATGGATTTTTACTTCTCAACCCTGTCGCCTTTTGCCTATCTGGCCGGCACAAGGCCCTGGGAGATCGCCGCTCGCCACGGCGTGACGGTGAACTGCAAGCCGCTGGACATTATTTCATTGTTTCCCCGCACCGGCGGCACTCCGCCGGGCGAGCGCCATCCCTCGCGCCAGGAATACCGGCTGATCGAGCTGCAGCGGCAGGCGGCAAAGCTGGATATGCCCGTCAACCTGAAACCGGCGCATTGGCCCACCAACGCTGCGCCGTCCTCTTATGCCATTATCGCGGCGCAGCGGGCGGGCGGCGGCGATATGGGCCAGTTGGTGCATTCGATCTTGCGCGCCTGCTGGGCGGAGGAGAGGAACATCGCCGAAGACGATGTGATCCGCGGCTGTCTCAGCGGCGCCGGCTTTGACCCAGCGCTAGCCGACAGCGGCCTCCTGGCCGGAGCGGAGACCTATGCGCAAAACCTCGAGGATGCAGTCAGTGCCGGGGTGTTCGGGGCGCCGTTCTGGGTGACTGCGGACGGGGGGCGGTTCTGGGGGCAGGACCGGCTGGAAGACCTGGACGCACATCTGGCGGGACAGGCGGCGTGAAGGATCTTCCGGCGGGAGTGTTTTCCCGCAGCTTCGGCAATGGCCCGCGGCAGGTGCTGGCGGTGCATTGCTCGCTGGCGCACTCCGGAGCCTGGCGCGGACTGGCGGCGGAGTTAGCAGAGGAGGCCACCCTGACGGCTTTCGACATGCTCAGCCACGGCCGCAGCCCGGATTGGGACGGGCAGGGGAATTACCAGCTGCAGAACGTTGAAGCCGGGCTGGCGCTGCTGACGCAGCCGGTTGATCTGATGGGCCATTCCTTTGGTGCCACTGTGGCACTGCGGATGGCAATGGCACGTCCCGCGCTGGTGCGCAGCCTCACCCTGATCGAGCCGGTGCTGTTTGCAGCGGCGCGGGCGGATGACCCTGGCGTTCTGTCCAGGATGGAAGCCGAGAGTCAGCCCGTGGATGCGGCGCTGGCAGCCGGGGATATCGAATTGGCCGCCCGCCTGTTCAACCGGATGTGGGGAACCGGCGACCCAAAATGGCCGGACCTTCCGGAGCAGGTGCGCGCAGCGATGGTGCGGGCGATGCCGGTGATCCCGGCAAGCTACCAGACGCTGCATCTGGATGAGAACGGTACCCTGGCAGCGGGCGCATTGGATCCGGTGTCTATGCCGGTGCTTTTGCTGTCCGGCGGCGCCAGCCTGCCGGTGATGCAGGCGGTGGCTGCAGGCCTTTCGCGCAGACTGGCCTGCGCCCGCTGCATCACAATACCCGGCGCCGGCCATATGCTGCCAGTGACCCATCCGGAAACAACCGCAACGCAACTGCGCGGGTTCTGGGCAGAGCACTGAACAGGGACCCGGAGCAGAGCCCCCTGTCCAAGCGTCACAGCAGGGAGAGAAGCGCCTGCACCTGCGAATCCGGCAGCGACCAGTCGCAGACAAAACGGGCGGTGACCAGCTCCTCGTCCGACCCCTCCAGACCGCCATCCCACAGGTGATACGCGGCGCCGGCTTCAAACAGCCGGCGGTGGGTGCCGCGGGGCAGGGCGGCAAAAATCATATTCGCCTGTACCGGGTGGCTGAGCCTTGCACCGGCGGCGCACAGCCCTTCGGCCAGCAGCGCAGCCTTGGTATTGGCGGCCCGGGCATTGTCCAGCCACAGATCATCGCTCAGGTAGGCCAGCATTTGCGCCGACAGATAGCGGTGCTTGGAGAACAGATGCGCGCCGCGCTTGCGGCGGTACTCGAACTGCTGTGCAAGGGCCGGGTCAAAGAGGATCACCGCCTCCACACCGATGCAGCCGTTCTTGGTACCGCCGAAAGAGACCGCATCCACTCCCGCCTTCCAGGTCATCTCTGCGGGCGTGCAGTCAAGCGAGACCAGAGCATTGGCAAAGCGCGCGCCGTCCATATGCACTGGCAGACCATAGTCCCGGGCCACGGTGCCGAGCGCCTCCAACTCAGCCAAGGAATAGACGGTGCCCTGTTCGGTAACCTGGGACAGCGACACCGGCCCGCGCTGCGGTCCGTGCACGCCGCGGCTCTCTTCGCCTTCGATGGCGGTGCGCAAATCGTCAGGGGTCATCTTACCTGCGTCCGTGACCGGTGTGAGCTTTGCACCGCCGGTGTAGAACTCCGGCCCGTTGCACTCATCCTGCAGAATATGCGCGGGGAGGGTGCAAAAGACAGTTTGCCAGGGCTGCGACAGGGTCGATAAAGCAAGCACATTGGCGGCGGTGCCGGTGGCCACAAGATAGACCGCGGCCTCCGGCGCCTCGAAAATCTCCCGGATCCGGGCCGTCACCCCGGCCATCTCCGTGTCGGCGCCATAGCCCATGGCGTAACCCTGATTGGCCCTGGCCAAAGCATCCAGGATCTGCTGCGGCACCGGTCCGGAATTGTCTGAGGCGAAATGCATAGATGAACTCCTTGAAACGGAAGCCGGAAAATATCAGGTTGGCTCTTCGATAATGTGGTCTTCCCACTCGTCTTCGGAAATCTCGAACTCCGACACAGTCCAGCCGCGCACTGAAACACCTGCCTCATGCACGCTTTCCGGCGTGCCGGTCAGCAACGGATGCCATTCCGGCAGCGGCTTGCCTTGCCACAGAAGCCGGTAGGCACAGGTCTCCGGCATCCAATAGGCGTGGGTGTCCAGATTCTCGGGTTTCAGCACGATGCACTCCGGGATGAACTGGTGCCGGATCGGGTATTGCGCACAGCGGCAGGTGGCGTCGTCCAGCAGGCGGCAGGCGACCCGGGTGAGCGCAACCTCGCCGGTCTCCTCGTCCTCAAGCTTGTTCAGGCAGCATTTGCCGCAGCCGTCGCACAGCGCTTCCCATTCTTTCTCGTTCAGCTCCGCAAGCGGCTTCTTCTCCCAAAACCGCTTGCCCAGGCCGGACCGGTCAATGACATCCTTCACTGGCTTCATAGCGCTGCCAGGATTTCGCGCGACTTGGTGCAATCCGCGTCCATCTGTTCAATCAGTGCATCCAGCCCGTCGAACTTCAGCTCCGGCCGCAGAAAGGCCACCAGCCCGACGGACAGCGTCGCGCCGTAAAGGTCACCGGAAAAATCGAACAGGAAGGTTTCGATATTAGGCACTTCGCCGCCAAACATCGGCCGCACGCCAATGGAGGCAGCGCCGAAGTAGCTGCCTTCATGCGGGCCGTCCAGCACATCGACCAGCACTGCATAGACCCCGAACCGGGGCTGGTGCAGCCCGTCGATCGACATGTTGGCGGTTGGAAAGCCCAGCTCACGCCCGCGCTGCTCGCCGCCGATCACAGTGCCTTCGATCCGGTGCCAATGGCCCAGCATCTCCTTGGCATCCGCTGGCCGGCCTTCGCTCAGCGCATTGCGGATCGCGGTGGAGGAGACTGCGTGCTCGGAATACTCCATCAAAGGCGCAATGGTGACGCCAAACCCGTATTGCGCGCCAAAGCGCTGCAAGTCTACGGCATTGCCTGCGCGTCCTTTGCCAAAGCAGAAATCGGCGCCGACCACCACGTGCGCCAGCCCCAGCCCTTCGGCAATCACGTCGCGGGCGAATTCCTCGGGGCTGAGGCTCGACAGCGCAGTGTTGAAATTCAGCTCATAAAGCCGCTTCACCCCCAGCTTCTCCAGCCGGTGAGCGCGGGTCTCGGCGCGCATGAGACGAAAGGGCGGCGCATCGGGCGCAAAATACTCGCGCGGGTGCGGCTCAAATGTCATCACCCCCAGCGGAGCCTCCGGCGCCGCCTTGCGGGCCAGTTCGATCACCGACTGATGGCCCAGATGCACGCCGTCGAAATTGCCGATGGCAACCGTGGCGCCCCGGTCCTGGACTTCGACGAATTCATAATCTCTGACGATACGCATGGCGCATGCCTATCGCTATGCCGCAGCCGGTTCAAGCGGCCTGTGCTGCGAGAAAGGGACGGAGCTGCAAGCCTCCCGCAGAAATTCAAGCTGGCAGCCAGGAAAACACCATGGGCTCCCAAAAAGGATTCCAATGGCACTTCAATTCTGGCCCGAACAGCGCTTTTGGTCAGCCGTCAATTTCCGCAGTTGGACAACGAAGAATGGGTGTTCATAATATAGGACTGGCTTGCCAGGGTGCTGAAATGGTAGGTCACCCGCCGATCGTTCGGCAGCTCAAACACGGCCTTAACCATACTCAGCTGACCCAAGCCAGCCGTCGGCAGTGCAAAAAACTCAACGTCTTGTGTGGATACCTTGCTGTCTATCTGCCTTCGAAAAGCAAGCTTCATAAACTCATCAAAATCGCCAGGAGCTTCTCTGGAAACGGAGGCAAGATTGCCGTCTCCAAACCGCAGAGAAAGGCCTGGCGGGGTGACCAGCCACGTGCCGTTTGAAGCCAGGGAAAGGGACCAGTTTTTTGAAGCCGCGAAGGCTTTCAACTGGTTTTGTGACAGGCAGAGTGGAATCTCTTCCAAAGGATCAACGGGCTGAGTTTCAATGATGATCCTCTGAGCCAAGCTCATTCCTATTCATTTGTCGAAGATTCAAACGGCCGTCGCGAGTGGGTTATCTTCACGATGGCTGCAAGTGGCAAGGGCGGCCCTCATGCCATCAATAACACGATGATCAGCTTCTTCGGATTAGACACAGATATCTGCCAAGAAAATTCTTTCTGTTTGACGGCGGAATGAGCGGGCGGAACTGTTTTGCTCCTTTGAGATAGTGCCTTGGATAGGATGGATTGGCTGTGTAATCGGTGTGAAAGCGATCTGAGCAGGCAGGCGTTGCGCCCCCGCCGAACGCCGCCTTCACCTGATCCTCATGCCCCTCTGCCATGCTCCCAAGTGATCAAGATCACCCGCCAAGGCCCCGCGCGCCGGGGCCATGATGAGAGGCGCAGGCGAACTGTGAGGCCGCCTGCGCAGCACCCGGAAACCGGCTCCGATAAAAAGGGGCTCGTTCAAGCCAGCTTGTCCGAGCGGGCCCCGCGGGGTCTGTCCAGCTCCATCCGGCGGCGCCGCCATCCTTCGCGGACCCCGCGCCATGCAGACAGAACCAGCCAAAGCAAAACCGCCCGGGCAGGCTGCCCCGGCGGCTCTAAGTGCTGCGCGCACGGGGCCGAACCGCCGCCAATGCCGCTTCTTTCTGGTCAAAAATACCCTGGGGGTGAGGCCCGGCACGGGCCGAGGGGGCAACGCCCCCTTTTTAAGACCGCCTCAGTCGAACTTGCGCGACGGCGCCATCACCATGGCTTCGCCCACCAGCACCTTCTTGCCGTCCACCATGCAGCGGCAGTCCAGCTTGACCCGGCGCTTTTCGATCACAATGTCGGTCACCTCGACCTCGGCCAGCACCATGTCGCCCGGGCGCACCGGCGCCAGGAACTTCAGCGACTGGCTCATGTAGATGGTGCCGTGGCCGGGCAGCTGCTCGCCGATCACCGCCGAGATCAGCCCCGCGGTCAGCATGCCATGGGCAATGCGGCCCTGGAACATGGTGTCATTGGCGTATTCGTCATCCAGGTGCACCGGATTGTGGTCGGTCGAGACCTGGGCGAACATCTGGATGTCCTCATCGGTGATGACCTTGCGCACATAACGGGTCATGCCCATCTCGATGTCTTCGATGCAGATGGTTCCGCGCGGCATGTTGTCCAACATTCGATCCTCCGTTCGCCTGTTCCCTTCAGGCGTCGATGAAACATTTGCGCGCCCGATTGCCCGCTTGCGCAACTTTATTACTTTGCAGGTGCAGAAAATCAAGAGATTTCTGACAAAGAAAAACCCCGCCGGGGCAGGCGGGGTTTGAACACATCAGAGGGCGCCCGGTACCATGGCACGGGGGCTTTCAGGAGGTTTTAGCGCAGGAAACCAATGGCATAGGTGGGGGCAGACTGCTCCTGCGCCAGGTAGGCAGCCAGCGCTTCCGGATCCGGCTGGACCGATGTCTTTGTCTCTCTGGCCGCAAGCCCGCCGGTAATGAACAGAGAATCGATGCCTTCGCCCATGGCGCCGGCAATATCCGTATGCGGCCCGTCGCCGATCGCCAGGATCTCGGAATCGGCAATCCCCGGCGCCACTTCCTGCAGACGCAGACGGGCCAGGTCGTAAATCGGAGGATGCGGTTTGCCGAAGTAGAGGCTCTCGCCGCCCATTTCGGTGTAGAGCTTTGCCAGGGCGCCCGCGCACCATTCCCGCTTTTCGCCGCGGTCGACGATGATGTCGGGGTTGGCGCACAAGAGCTTCATGCCCTTCTGCTTGGCATAAAGGAAATCGGCCCGGTTCACCTCCGGGTCGGCCATGGTGTCGAACGGGCCGCAGCAGACAATGCCTTCGGCCTCCTGCAGGGGCACCCGGGTGATCTCGACGGGCTCATGAATAACATGCAGCGGCTCGAAGAAACCTGCATCGCGCTGCCACTCACCCATGAAATAGACCTTGTTGCCGACCGCGCCGGTGAACATTGCCGCCCGTGCGGAATCGCCCGAGGTGGAGATCGTGTCATAGGCATCATCCGGCACGTTGAACTGGCCCAGCTGCGCCGCCACGCCGGCCCGCGGCTTCGGCGAGTTGGTGACCAGCACCACGATGCCGCCCGCCTCGCGGTAAGCCTTCAGCGCGGCAACCGCATCGGGAAAGGCAGTGATCCCATTGTGCACGCAGCCCCAGAGGTCGACAAACAGCGCCTTGTAGCGGCTGGAGACGTCGGAAAGGGAAGTGATGATCTGGGTCATGGCCGGGCCTTCTTGCGCGTGGATCTGTTGCGCGCCCAGCTATGGCAGAGGGCGGCGGCAATGGCCAGCAAAGCATCATCTTTCCGATCCGTCTGATGACGGCTAACGGGTAGCGGCCGCCGCGCCTAGGGAGTGATGCAATCATAGCGGAATTTTCGACACTACAATGCAAGGTAAGGAATACCTTGCTACCCAAACCGAATGCAGGGGGCTACGGCTGTGGCGTTGATTTTAACGCCCTGCTTTTGTTGATTTTACTGGTTTGCGCGGTGCCGGGGCATTGCAGAAAGGGACTACCATGGCAGCCGCAGGCACCTTGGATCAAATGGCGGATTACCTCACCGACGGGTACTGGCAGGACAACAGCGACCTGGGCCACAGTTTCGATACCAGCAGCAGCAATCAGATCACGGTCAATCTGACCGGGCTGACCGCCGATGGCCAGGAGATGGCACGGCGGGCGATGGCTTCCTGGGAGATGGTCGCCGATATCAAATTTGTAGAAACCACCAGTGCGGCGCAAATCACCTTTACCGATGATCAGCCGGGCGCATACGCACACGCGACGTATTCCACCAACGGCAATACCCAATCTGCCACCGTCAACATTTCCACCGACTGGCTGGCTCAATACGGAACCGAGATCGACGGCTACGGCCAGCAGACCTATATGCACGAGCTTGGCCATGCGCTGGGGCTGGGGCATCAGGGGGACTACAACGGCGGCGCCACCTATGGCGTTGACGAGACCTTCTCCAATGACAGCTGGCAGCTGTCGGTGATGTCGTACTTCGACCAAGTCGAGAACACCTCGGTGTCGGCTGATTTCGGCTTTGTGCTGACGCCGATGATGGTGGATGTTATCGCCATTCAGAACCTTTACGGCGCGCCTGGCGGCAGTGGCGGCACTGCAGGCAACACCATTTGGGGGCTGAACTCCAATCTCACCGGTCCGCTTGGCACCTATTTCGACGCCTGGAGCAATCTCGGCGCGCCGCACAATGATGTGGCGTGGAAGAAGTTTGCTTTTACGATCTATGATCAGGGCGGCAACGACACCCTCGACGTGAGCCCCTGGAGCCAGGATGCACGCATCGACATGGAGGATACCAAATTCTCGGATGTTGGCGGCCTGACCGGCAATATCGGTATTGCCCGCGGCACCGTGCTGGAAAACGTGATCACTGGCGCAGGCAACGATGTGATCACCGGCAACCAGGCCAACAACTCGCTGGAAGGCAGAGACGGCGATGACTCGCTTTACGGCGGTGCCGGCAGCGACACCCTGCGGGGCGGCAACGGCAATGACCGGCTGGAGGGCAACGACGGGGCTGACACCCTGTATGGCCATGGCGGCCATGACACCCTGCGCGGCGGCGGCAGCGGCGATGTCCTGGGGGGCGGCTTCGGCAACGACTACGTGCGCGGCGACGGCGGCAGCGACAGCCTCACCGGCGGCAACGGCAATGACACCTTGACCGGGAACAGCGGCGCCGACACGCTGGACGGCGGCGCCAACCAGGACACGCTGTTCGGCGGCAATGGCAATGACGTGCTCGACGGCGGCGGCAATGCGGACAAGCTGGACGGCGGCGACGGCGACGACATCTACTGGGTCAACCACAGCGGCGATACGGTCATCGAAGACGCCGGGGAAGGCACCGATACCGTCAACAGCTCGGTCAGCTTTGATCTGAGCGCGCATGGCGATCATATCGAAAACCTGGTGCTGACTGGCACCGGCGATCTCGACGGCACCGGCAATACCGCCAGCAATGTGATCACCGGCAATGACGGCAGCAACAGCCTGACAGGCAATGCCGGCAACGACACCCTGAACGCAGGCGAAGGCGACGACATCCTCTCCGGCGGCAGTGGCGCTGACCGCCTTGTCGGCAATCAGGGCAATGACTCGCTGTCCGGCGGCACCGGCGGCGACACTCTGGTCGCGGGCAATGGCAACGACACCCTGATCGGCTTCAACCAGAACGATGCGCTTTACGGCGGCAATGGCAACGACAGCCTGAAGGGCGGGTCCGGCAACGATACGCTGTTCGGCGGCAACAATAATGACTTCCTCACCGGCGGCTTTGGCGATGATGCCATGACTGGCGGCAGCGGCGCCGACACCTTCGAGTTCAAGCTGAATCATGACACCGCCACGATCACCGACTTCGGCACCGGCAGCGACACGCTGCTGCTGGGCGGCTTCGGCCTCTCCTCTGAAGCCGACGCGCTCAGCAATGCCAGCCAGGCCGGGTCTGACGTGGTGTTCGACTTCGGCGGCGGCGACATCCTGACGCTGGAGGATCTGCAGCTGCAGGACCTGACCGGCAATATCACAATCCTCTGATCCAACACGGGGAACCGCGGCCGGGCCAGGGCAGGACACTGCCCTGGCCCGGTTGCATGCAGAGGTGCCCTTGGCGGTGCTTCCAGCCAGTTGCGGCACCCTCTGCACCTCGCCGGAGGATGTGCAAGCATATGAAAATAAATGACTGTTGGTGATTGTTGAAAACCCAAGCCTTTCTTAATAACTCACCTTTAGGCTGAGTTCGCGTGCAACAGTATGGTGTGTTACCGATGTTCCGAACTCTAACGATGAAAACCCGGTTGCTGTACTCAGGTGTGATTTCGATCGCGTCTGTGGTCATTCTCTCAACCGCAGCGGTCTACAGCTTGTGGCAAAGCGAGCTGGAGCTTGAACGGCAGATCAATGCAACCGATGCCATCCGCCACGAGCTGATGGCAGACAAGATGCATGATGCGATGGAGGCGGGCGTGGTGCATGCTCTTCTGGTTGGTCCGGACGGGCCGGCAGAGAAGAAAGAGCACCTGAAAGCCAAGTTCGCCAGCGACCTGCAGAGCATGCAGGACTCCATCGCGGCGCTGCAGAAGGTGGACCTGTCCGGAGAGATCCGCCAGCATGTGGTTGAGCTGGTGCCGGTTGCGGCAGCCTTTTCCGCCGCTGCCCAGGAAGTCATGGAGCTGGCCTTCACGGACGCCGGGGCTGCGGCTGCAGCGCTGCCGGACCTGCAGAAACGGTATGAGGAGCTCAACGCGGCGCTGGCTCCGCTGGGCAAGGAGATCAAAGAGTTCACCGAGACGACGGCCGCGGAAGCGCGGGCGCATGATATGCAGCTGCTCTATACATTGATCGGCTTCTCCGTGGTGGCGCTGCTGGTGATGGCCCGCAATGCACGGCAGGTGACACTGACCATCACCCGGCCGGTTGCCCGGTTGCGCGGGGCTCTGCGCGAGGTGGCCGAAGGCGATTTGGGCCTCAAAGTTGCCGATCGGATGCGCGCTGATGATTTCGGCGAGATTGCCAAGGACATTGATGCCGTCTCCGGACGGGTGATCAATGCTCTGGAGGAGCAGAACGCCCTGCGCGAGGAAAGCGAGCAGGTGATCGAACGGCTGCGGGCGGCGCTGCAGCGGCTGTCTTCGGGCGATCTGACCGACCGGATCAACACCAGCTTCAGCGGGGATTACGATCCGCTGCGGGTGAACTACAACGAGACCGTTGACAAGCTGAATGAACTGATGGCCGATGTGGTGCGCGCAGGCCACCGGATCCAGCAGCAGTCGGGCGAAATCCAGTCCGCCTCTGAGGAGCTGTCGGGCCGCACCGAAAGCCAGGCGGCGACGCTGGAGCAGACGGCGGCCGCGCTGGAGCAGATGACCGCGAGCGTCAACAACTCCGCCCGCAACGCCCAGGAGGTGCAATCAGTGGTGGAGACCGCGCGCAGCGATGTCGAGACCAGCGGCCGCGTGGTGGAAGGCGCCATTGCAGCGATGAATGAAATCGAGGCATCCTCGAACCAGATCTCGCAGATCATCACGGTGATCGACGACATCGCCTTCCAGACCAACCTCCTGGCACTGAACGCAGGCGTCGAGGCCGCGCGTGCGGGCGAGGTCGGCCGCGGCTTTGCGGTGGTTGCCTCGGAGGTGCGGGCACTGGCACAGCGCTCGTCGGATGCGGCAAATGAGATCAAAGTGCTGATCAGCGCCAGCACCGAGCATGTGAAGGACGGGGTGCAGAAGGTGGACGGCGCCGGCAAGGCGCTCACGACCGTGGTCACACAGGTCACCAACATCGCCGAGCTGGTCAATGGCATCTCCAGCGAATCCGCCGAACAGGCCCAGGGGCTGAACGAGATCAACACCGGCGTTTCCCAGCTTGACTCGGTGACCCAGCAGAATGCCTCCATGGTGGAGGAATCCGGCAATGCAATCCGGGTCATGAACAACGAGACCGTGGGGCTCAATGAACTGGTGGGCCAGTTCACCCTGCGCGACGGTGAAGAGCCCGCGCCTGGCGGAGGCGGCTGGCAGTCCAAGCCGGCAGCCGCAGCTGAACCCGTGGCAGAACAGCTCTGGGCAGAGCCGGAACCGGCTGCTGATGAAGGCGGGGGCACGATCTGGGAGGACTTCAACGACGGCAGTGAAGTGTTCCCGGAGGAAAGCGAGCCGCAGGCCCGCTCTGCCTGAGAGGCGGGTCAAGCAGGGTTGCACCAAGGCCAAGCACTGCAAACAGACAGCGGCAGTCCGGAAACGGGCTGCCGCTGGCGCGTTCAGAGCTCTATCAGCCCCTGCTTCATAGCCAGCGCCAGGGCGTGCTCGCGGGTATTGGCCCCCAGAGCCTTGCGGGCATTGGCGAAATGCAAGGAGACCGCGGCTTCTGACAGGCCCAGTTTTTCGGCGATGCGGGCGGTCATCATGCCCTCCGCCAGCAGCGACAGCACCTCCCGCTGGCGCGTGGTCAGCAGCGGCGGCGCAGTCCCGCCGTAGCGCTTCTCCGTGGGCGGAGTGTCCTGATCAATGGTGCTGGCCAGAAGGGCGGAGAACAGCTGCATCTCCAGCCCGCTGCTGCTGCGGGCAGTGCGGAAGCTGTCTTCATAACCGAGCGTGACATACTTCCCAGCACCGCGCGGCTGGCCGAAGCGGGTGCAATGCAGGGTGCCGAACCCGGCAGCCTTGAGCCCGTGGTTATAGGCCCAGGCCTTGTCCGGCGCCCCGTCGCTGCGCTGCAGGGTGCCGCAGTTTAGAACCATGCTGCCGGAGCGCGCCGCCAGGTCTTCGACCAGCGGGTCCACCTCGACATACCCCTCGCACAGATATTCCTCCATCCAGCTGTCCGGCATGTTCGTGCTGATCCAGCTGATGTCCTTCAGGGTGCCGTCTGCCTTGGCGACCAGGATGCTCTTGATCCCCATCTGCTGTGCCAGGCTCTGCGCGGCCTGCCAGCGGCCGGTCTGGTCCGGCGGGCAGAGCAGCGCATCCAGGGTGTCGATCAAGGCGTTTTTCACATCAGTACCAAACAATAAACTACCGCAAGTTAACCGAGCGGGCCGGTGCGGCGTCCAGTCCTATAAGATTTCGCAGCCCTATAAATATCACTAGGTTGGCCCGTCTAAGGCGATCAGGCAATGTTTTTTTCGTGCTTGGCAATTGGGCCGGGCGGCTGTTTCCGGCAGGTGCGCGATTGATGAGTGAGTGGTGGCAGCCCTGTTTTCACGCGGTTTCAGTTGTACTGAAGCCAGATGCGTGCGGGCTACGGCGGCGCACTTGCTGGAAACCTTGCCGCTGCGGCGGCGCAGAGCATCTACTTGGGGAATTTCGGAAATGACATCATTGAAACAGTATTTTCTGGCTGGTGCCGCAGCTTTGGCTTTGGCCGCGTTGCCGGGGACCGGCGCATTGGCCGCCGCCAAGCCAAAGGGCGCCAAGGCGACGCCGCCGGAAGTCATCATGCAGCTTTATGCGGGCAAGACGTCAAACTGGAGCCGCGGCGGCCACGCCTATTGGGCCGCAGATGGCAGCTTTCAGGGGATCAACAAGACCGGCGATGCTGTGGGCACGGGCAAATGGTATGTGACCCGGAAGGGCAAGCTGTGCAGTGAAGCCGACTGGCACAAAGCCGTTGACGGGGCGGTGAAGGTTCTGCCTTTCAAGAGCTGCTGGCAGTTTGTCACCGCGCCGGACGGCACTGTTTGGGAACGCTACCTGGGCGAGGACGGCGGCTGGTACCGGCACAACGCTGAAAAGCAGGTGAGCGGCAACAGTCAGAAACGCTTGTTCCGGAAAATCAGCAAGCGCCTGGGGCTGTAGCACGGGCGGGCAGGCCAGAGCCCCAAGACCTCCCTCAAAGAAAAGGCGCCCCGCGGGGCGCCTTCTGCTGTCCGGTCCGGTTGGGGACTTAGACTTTCAGGTTCGGGATGATCTGCTTTTTGCGGGACATGATGCCCGGCAGAACCACGGTGTCGCCCGCAGCATCGGCGCTGAAGGATTTGGCAGCAACGGTTTTCACCAGGTCGTTCGGAACCAGCAGGGTGGCTTCCTCGTTCAGGATATCGACCACAAACAGCAGCACCTGATCAACGCCGTCCTCGGACGCGACGGTGGTCATGGTGTCCATCAGCGAGGCCTTGCGGTCCAGCACAACGGCCGGCGCGGTGGTTTCCAGAACCGAGACGCGGAACTTGGTGCCGTCGACTTCGTATTCCTTGGAGTCCATGCGCAGCAGCTCGGCGTCGGAGAAGGAGGAGACGTCCGACTTGGCGGCAAACATTTCGGCGGCGTACTCAGAGATGTTGATGCCCAGGTCGGCAGCCAGCTTCTCGGCCACGGCCTTGTCATGGGCGGTGGTGGTCGGCGAGCGGAACTCCAGGGTGTCGGACAGGATGCAGGTCAGCGCCGCGCCTTTGACGGCTTCCGGCATCTTGGCGGCATCGTCGCCCATCAGGTCGTGCATGATGGTGGCGGTGCAGGCCAGCGGACGGATGGTGATGTCGATCGGGCCTTTGGTCTCCAGGCCGCCGACCAGCTTGTGGTGGTCGATGATCGCCTGCACGTCGGCGCCGTTGATGTTGGCGGGCAGCTCGGCCGGGTTGTTAGTGTCGACGATCACAACCGCTGCGTCATCGGCCACATCTTCGATGATCGCGGGTTTCTCGAAGCCCCAGCGCTGCAGCATGAAGGCCGCTTCGGTGTTCGGCTCGCCCAGCAGCTTGGGCTCAGCGGAAACGCCTTTTACCTCGTTCAGGTACCAGGCCCAGACGATCGGCGAGCCGGTGGAATCGGTGTCGGGGGATTTATGGCCGAAAACTTGAATGGTCATGTGACTGTCCTGTTCACTCATGAGTCCAAAAAGGGGAGAATTGCGCGCCTTATAGGACTGGCGGGCGGGCTTGTCACCCCGCAGCTTCTGCAATGCGGCGTTGTGTTCAGAAGGGGGCTGGCCGAACAGGTCTGCTGTCCCGGCATCGCGCCCCGGAAGGGGCGCACCGTAGCCCGGTTGCTGTGCGAAATCCCGGATATACCGGGCGAGGCCCGGGTGGCAGTCCGGCATCAGCCCGGCTTAGTTCTGCGGGTATAGGAATTGCTGGTGGTGTAGCTGATCCCTGAAAAGCTCTGTGCGGTACGGGCTCCATAGAGAGATCAGAACGGCGCACGCTCCAGCGTGTAGCCCTGCTGCTGCAAGAGGTTCAGCACGCCGTTTTCGCCGGGCAGGTGCAGCGCGCCGGCGGCGACCACGATAAGATCACCCTGCGCTGCCTCGATCACCGGGATCCAGGCCAGGTTGCGGTTGTCCAGCATGGCTTCCATCGACTCCTGCCAGATCCGGCGGGTTTCGCCGGCTGGAAGAACATCCGACTGCAGGAAATCCTGCTCGTAGATGGTGAAGTAGGTCTGCGACTGCTCGTCGAAATAGGCTTCGACCATGGTGTAGAAGGCATCCTGTTCGCCGCCCAGCAGGGCCAGATAGGCGCGCAGCTGGCGGACCTGCTCTTCCAGCGGCTCGCTGTTGAACACCTCAAACAGCGTCATCGGGCCTTCCAGCGCCCGGGTTTCAGTGCCGGCGTCCTCCGCGGCCTGTTCCAGCCGGCTGTCCAGTCCGTTGGTGCTGTCCGGCAGCATGCGCAGGCAAGGCGGGACCGCCATCGAGACCGCCAGGAACCATGGCCGCATCTTGGCGGCCATCCAGGGCGCCACGCCGTTGGCACGGGCTTTTTGGGCCAGGCTTTCCCATTCCTGCGGCGGCAGCCGGTCGATCAGGCTGGGGCCTTCGGTGATCAGGGTCAGCGAAGGGTCGCGGCCGATCGCTGCCAGCATCTCCGCTTCCTCCTGCTTGGTGCCCTCCAGCAGCAGCAGGTCGGCCTCGGCAATGACCGGGGCCAGGGCGGTTGTGATGGCGTCCAGACGGGGGTCGGAGATGTGCATGGTGCCGACCACATGCAGGGTGCGGCTGCCGCGCCGGGCGATCCAGTGATTTCCTTCGGAAAACGGCGTGGCCGCAACCTGTGCTTCAATCCTGGTGCGGTCCTCGGCGGGCATTGCCAGCCTTTGGTCGATGCCGGTGCAGGCGGCCCAGAGCGATGTGGGCAGCAGAAGGAAAAATGAAGTTAGAAAAAGGCGCATGAAGGAAGGGTCCTAAAAAGAAAAACTGTCCGGCCTTTGCCTACCACGGGGCGCGGTTTAGGGTGAAGCCCTGCGCCTGCAGCAGGTTCAGGACGCCGTTCCTGCCGGGCAGGTGGGCTGCGCCCACAGCGACCACAATCCGGTCCTGGCCGGCGGCAAGGATGACTCGCATCCAGCGGCTGTTCCGCAGGTCCAGCAGACGGCGGTTGTACTGGCGCCACAGCCGCTCTGTTTCAGCGCTGGAAAAGCTGCTGTACTGGGCGCTGACCCAGGGCGCGAGGATAAAGGCGGTCCAGACGCTCTGGTCGAAATAGGCCTCCACCGGCGTGGCATCCTCGGGCCTGCCGGATTGCAAAAGCTCCAGCTCCAGTTCCAGCATCCGGGCCTGGTCGCGCAGCGGCAGGCTGGCGACGGCTGCCAGCGCCTGTTCCGGGGTTTCCAGAGCGCCGAGCGGAATGCGTTTGCGGCGGGCAAAATCAGCGATCCGGTCATCCAGGCCGCGCCGCAGGCCAAAGCCGTAGGGGCGGCAGCCGCTTTGCACCAGGAACATGGAGACCGCCCAGGGCTGCATCCGGTTCACCGTGTCCAGATTGGCGCCGCTGACACGGGCGGTGAGCTCAAACCGCTGCCAGGCCTCCTGGTCCAGCAGGTGGCGCAACTCCTGGCCTTTGGGCAGCAGAAAATTGCGGGCCATCGACGGCGGCATTCCATCGATCCGCTCCATATCCGCCTGCGAGGTTTCCAGGTAGATCGCCTCGGCAGCGGCCAGGGCGGGGCGCAGGGTGCGCATCACCTTGGCCATGCGGGCATCGCCGCCGTGCATCGTGCCGATCACGTGGATGGTGCGGCTGCCCTTGGTCGCAACCCAATGGTTGCCGCGGGAAAACGGCGTGGCGGCCATCTCGCGCTCGAGCCGGGCTTCGGTATCAGCGGGCAGATGCGCGCGGTAGTCGAGGCCGCGGCAGGCGGCAAAGCCGGTTGTGGCCTGCAGTGCCAGTGCTAGCGCCAGTACTATCCGTTTCATCAAGTGCCCTTTCCCCGGGTCCGGACCTGTGGCTTGGACTTATGAACCTAGGTCCGGGGATGGGTCACGGCAATGTAAAACCTTGAGAGGCGGGCGGGTTTTGCGGAGAGCAGGGCGGTTTGCGGCAGAGTTGCCTTTGGCGGCAGTTCCTGCCACTGAAAGGCATGGACCGCGAAGATCAGCTTTACCCGCCCGTCAAAGCGCTGCTGGAAGCGCAGGGCTACAGCGTCAAGGGAGAGGTGGGCGCTGCTGATGTCGTGGCGGTCCGCGGCGATGAGGCGCCAGTGATTGTCGAGCTGAAGCTGAAGTTTTCGCTGTCGCTTTTTCATCAGGCGATTGCCCGGCTCTCAGTCTCGGACCACGTCTATATCGCGGTGCCGCGGCCCGGCGGAAGGCAGGCGCGGCGGATGCTGAAGGACAATCTGTCGATGTGCCGGCGGCTGGGACTGGGCCTTATTACGTTGCGCGAGGACGGCCGGGCGGAGGTTCATTGCGATCCCGGACCTTATGCGCCGCGCAAATCCAAGAAGAAGCAGGCGCGGCTGCTGCGGGAGTTTCAAACCCTGCGCGGCGATCCCAATGCCGGCGGCGCCACACGGCACGGCATTGTCACCGCTTACCGCCAGGACGCGCTGGCCTGCGCCGCGCATCTGGCTGAGGCAGGCGCAACCAAAGGTGCGGAGGTTGCCAAGGCCACCGGCGTTTCCCGCGCCACTCAGCTGATGGGCAAGAATCACTATGGCTGGTTCGAGCGCGTTGAGACCGGCATCTACCAGCTGACAGAAGCGGGCCGAGAGGGGTTGGTGCATTGGGCCGGGAGCTGGGAAGAAGAGTAGTTTCCTGCTATTCGGTTTCTGTGCGCTAATGTGTGATCCCTTCCAGTCTCTTTAAATTGAAAGCTGAGAAGTTAGCTCGCTTTACTTCAGTTCAAGTGAGGCGGATTTTTTCCCTGTTGAGAAACCCCGGTGCAGCGCCGATGACAGCGGCAGCTTTGCACGAGGGGAGACAGCAATGGCAACTCAGGACATCGACCGGCTTCAGGACCGCCTGCGGGCGCAGCGGGTATCCTTCGACAAGATCCCGGTGATCGATATCAGCGCATTGAACAGCGGCGGCAGCCTGTTTGACGTGGCCAAGGAAATCCGCTGGGCGCTGACCAACGCCGGGTTCTTCTATGTGAAAAACCACGGTGTGCCGGAGGCCGTGGTGAACGGCGCCTTTGATGAGACCCGGGCGTTCTTTGACTTGCCGCTGCAGGACAAGATGGACCTCCATATCTCGAAGTCCGGGCTCAGCTTGCGCGGCTATATCGAGATTTTCGGGGAAAACACCGATCCGACGAAGACCAAGGATCTGAAAGAGTGCTTTGACATCGGCCCGGAATGCCCGGGCGGCAGCACCCCGTTCTTCGGCCCCAACCAGTGGCCCGCGGCTCGGCCGGAGTTTGCCGACGCCGTCTACGGCTATCATGAGGAGATGAAAGCCCTGGCGCAGCGGCTGATGCGGGCGATTGCGGTCAGCCTGGATCTGGAGGCTGATTTCTTTGCACCGAGAATGCAAAACCCGATCACCATCCAGCGGCTGCTGCACTACCCGCCGCAGGAAGGGCAGATCGATGAGAGCGTGATGGGCATTGGCGCCCACACCGATTACGGCAGCCTGACCATTCTGGCGCAGGATGATGTGGGCGGCCTGCAGGTGATGAACCGCGATGGCGCCTGGGTCGAGGGGCCGCCGGTTGCCGGAACTTTTGTGATTAACATCGGCGATTTGATTCAAAGGCTGACCAATGATCTGTACCTGGCGAACCTGCACCGGGTGGTGAATGCTTCGGGGCGCGAGCGTTACTCGATTCCCTTCTTTATCGACGCTGATGCAGAGGCGGTGTTCCAGCCCCTGGAGTGCTGTGTCAGCGCGGAGAACCCGGCCCGCTATCAGCCGGTCACCTGCGGCAGCCATAAGTTCGGCCGCTTCAAGGACAGCTTTCCGCACTTAAAGGGCAGGGCTGCCTGAGCAGATAACCCAAGGAAATTCAGGGGGCGCTGCGGTGCCCCCAAGTTTTTGCTGATTCCGCTGTTGACAAGGCCGCGGGGCATTCCTAGCTTCCCCTCGTTATCACTCGCCGGGTGTGAGTGATAACGACCCCTGCCAGGGAGCGGGGGTGGAACGAGATAACAACCTTTGAGCCTTTAAGGAGCTGCAAAGATGGCATTGAAACCGCTTCATGACCGTGTGCTGGTGCGCCGCACCGAAAGCGAAGAGAAAACCGCTGGCGGCCTGATCATCCCCGATTCCGCAAAAGAAAAGCCGAGCGAAGGCGTTGTTGTCGCCACCGGCGAAGGCGCCCGCAAGGACAGCGGCGAGCTGATCGCAATGGCAGTGAACGCAGGCGACAAGATCCTGTTCGGCAAATGGTCCGGCACCGAGATCACCGTTGACGGCGAAGAGCTGCTGATGATGAAGGAAAGCGACATCATGGGCATCATCGAGTAAGCCTTCCGGCTTCTCTGATCCCCTAACTCGCTGACAATTACAGAATTTCTCTAGGAGAGTGAAAAATGGCTGCTAAGGACGTCAAATTTACCACTGACGCGCGCAACCGCATGCTGGCCGGCGTGAACGTGCTGGCTGACGCTGTGAAAGTGACCCTGGGCCCGAAAGGCCGCAACGTGGTTCTGGACAAATCCTTCGGCGCGCCGCGCATCACCAAAGACGGTGTGTCGGTTGCCAAGGAAATCGAACTGGAAGACAAGTTCGAGAACATGGGCGCCCAGATGGTGAAGGAAGTTGCTTCCCGCACCAACGACGAAGCCGGCGACGGCACCACCACCGCAACCGTTCTGGCCCAGGCGATCGTCCGTGAAGGCCTGAAGCAGGTTGCAGCGGGCCTGAACCCGATGGACCTGAAGCGCGGCATCGACCTGGCAACCGCCAAAGTCGTCGAAGGCATCAAAGCTTCCGCACGCGACGTGAAAGACTCCGCTGAGGTTGCGCAGGTTGGCACCATCTCCGCTAACGGCGAAGAAGCCATCGGCCAGCAGATCGCAGACGCGATGCAGAAAGTCGGCAACGAAGGCGTGATCACCGTCGAAGAGAACAAAGGTCTGGAAACCGAGACCGATGTCGTCGAAGGCATGCAGTTCGACCGCGGCTACCTGTCGCCCTACTTCGTGACCAACCCGGACAAGATGATTGCAGACCTCGAAGACTGCATGATCCTGCTGCACGAAAAGAAACTGTCCTCGCTGCAGCCGATGGTTCCGCTGCTGGAGCAGGTGATCCAGTCGCAGAAGCCGCTGCTGATCATCGCCGAAGACGTTGAAGGCGAAGCGCTGGCGACCCTGGTTGTCAACAAACTGCGCGGCGGCCTGAAAATTGCTGCTGTCAAGGCACCGGGCTTCGGCGACCGCCGCAAGGCCATGCTGCAGGACATCGCGATCCTGACCGGCGGCCAGGTGATCTCCGAAGATCTGGGCATGAAGCTCGAGTCCGTGACCATGGACATGCTGGGCACCGCCAAGAAGGTCGAAATCACCAAAGACGAAACCACTGTTGTGGACGGCGCTGGCGAGAAGGCCGAGATCGAAGCACGTGTTGCCCAGATCCGCACCCAGATCGAAGAGACCTCTTCCGACTACGACCGTGAGAAGCTGCAGGAACGCGTTGCCAAACTGGCAGGCGGTGTTGCCGTGATCCGCGTCGGCGGCATGACCGAAGTGGAAGTGAAAGAGCGCAAAGACCGTGTGGACGATGCTCTGAACGCAACCCGCGCAGCTGTGCAGGAAGGCGTGATCGTCGGCGGCGGTGTTGCCCTGGTTCAGGCCGGCAAGGCACTGGAAGGCCTGGAAGGCGCAAACGCCGACCAGAACGCCGGTATCACCATCGTCAAGAAAGCCATCGAAGCGCCGCTGCGCCAGATCGCTGAAAACGCAGGCGTCGACGGTGCGGTTGTTGCGGGCAAGGTCCGTGAGAGCACCGACAGCGCATTCGGCTTCAACGCGCAGACCGAAGAATATGGCGACATGTTCTCCTTCGGCGTGATCGACCCGGCGAAAGTGACCCGTACCGCTCTGGAAGACGCGGCATCGGTTGCAGGCCTGCTGATCACCACCGAAGCCATGGTTGCTGACAAGCCCGCCAAAGAAGGCGCAGGCGCTGGCGGCGGCATGCCCGACATGGGCGGCATGGGCGGCATGGGCGGCATGATGTAAGCATCAGCCATCCATCCGGATGATTTGGGGCTGCCTGTGAGGGCAGCCCTTTTTGTTTTAACTTGCCGTACTGGCTGAACTTTGTAGTCTCGCCGTGTCTTCAATATTGGAATTTCGATTTGTTCAAAGTGCCTATGCCATCTGCGCCACAGCTTGATGCTTTAGACCGTTCCCCTTCCTCTGAGATTGTTCTTTCGGATTTGTACAATCTCATTTTTACAGATCACATTTCTCTAGAATTGCAACAAATCCAAACTCCGGAAACGCTGACTGGAGGATACATTTCGCTGAAAGAACTGGGCGTCATGAATGAGTTCCAATGGGTTGTGTTCTGCTCTTCGCACCTGGCTGGTGGGATCGGGAATGGGGGTGTCTGGGATGGGCTGCTTGGAAACCAGCCGCAACTGGTTGCAGATAGTGTTCCGCTGCTTAAACTCTTGAAACTGGAAAGTATTGCGGACCGGTTTAACGAGGTGCTTGCTCCGGTTCTGACTCTGCAGGCCGCTGCCAAGCAAAGTTTGCAGAAATTTGAGACCTTTGACATCGAGCAGTACTGGGAAGATTTGCAGGCTGCCGAAGACCAGATCAATGAAGAAAATGTTGAATTGCTGGAGCAGGATTTCCTTGGTCAATATGGCTCTTCTGAACCAACGATTAAAAGCGCGATTGAAGAAGCGGCAGTTTCTTTTGCGTTTTCAGATGGGTCTTGATGCGATGATGTGCCGGAGGAAGAGCTGATCTACCCGCGGGCGTTCTCGGACCTCTGACACGAAGAATTCACTGGCCCCTTGCACCCCGGCGGGCTAACCCATTGCAATGCGCCTGTTTCTTCTTGTCTCCCTCACCATGATCGCCTTTGCCGCGAACTCCATTCTCAGCCGTATGGCCATTGGCGCGGGGCATATGGATGCGGGCAGCTTTGGGCTGCTGCGGCTGGCTTCCGGGGCTGCCATGCTGGTGGTTCTGTGCCGGATGCAGGGGCTGGCGGTGCGTCAGGGCCGGGGGGCGAGCCTGAAGGGCGGCGCGGCGCTGACGCTCTATATTGCCGGGTTTTCATTGGCCTATCAGCAGCTTGATGCGGGACTTGGGGCGCTGGTTCTGTTCGGCGTGGTGCAGGTGTCGATGTTTGCCTGGGGTGCGTTGCGGGGCACGCCGGTCAGCGCAGGCCAGGTGGCAGGCGCGGTGCTGGCCTTTCTGGGGCTGGCCTATGTGGTCTGGCCCGATGGTTCCGGTGCGGTGCCGCTGGGTGCGTCGCTCCTGATGGCGGCGGCGGGGCTGGGCTGGGGGATCTACAGCATTCTGGGCCGCGGGGCGGCGCAGCCGCTGGCGGCAACGGCGGTGAATTTCCTGTGGTCGACAGCGATGTTCCTGCCGGTCGCGCTGTGGCTTGGGGGCAGCACGGTGACTGCATATGGCGCGGTGCTGGCGGTGCTGTCAGGCGCGGTGACCTCCGGCATGGGCTATGCGCTGTGGTACCGGCTGCTGCCGCAGATCCTGCCAGCGGTGGCGGCGACTGTGCAGCTGAGCGTGCCGGTGATTGCGATCCTGGCCGGGGCGGCGATGCTGGGCGAGGCGATCGGCCTGCGGCTGGTCTTTGGCAGCGCGGCGGTGCTGGGCGGCATCGCGCTGGTGGTGCTGCGGGCGCCTGGGCGCAAGGCGAGCGCTGCCAAATAGGCGCAGGGTCTTCCCTGTTCCGCCGCTTGCGCTTATCTGGGCGTCATGCGTGATGTTCTGAAATCCTTCCTTGCCGCGGCTGCGGCGCTGCTGCCGCTGCCTGCCGCCGCGGATTGCGTGATTCTGCTGCACGGGCTGGCGCGCTCCGAGGCGTCTTTTGTAGTGATGGAGGAAGTGCTGCAGTCGCGGGGCTACTCCGTTGTGCGGCCTGGCTACCCGTCAACCGAAGAGCCGGTGGAGGTCTTGGCGGACAGCGTGCTGCCCGATGCATTTGCTGCCTGCGGGGCGCAGAAAACCCATGTGGTAACCCATTCCATGGGCGGTATCCTGCTGCGTCACTGGCTGCAGGAAAATGAGCTGCGCAACCTTGGCCGGGTCGTAATGATGGGGCCGCCCAATCAGGGCAGTGAGCTGGTGGATAAGCTGGGGGACTGGGAGGTGTTCGGCTACCTGAACGGGCCTGCCGGGCTGCAGCTGGGCACTGGCGTGGACAGCCTGCCGAAACGTCTGCCGCCGGTGGCTTTTGAACTCGGCGTGATTGCCGGAAGCGAAACCCTGAACCCGGTTTTCTCGAATCTCATTCCGGGACCGGATGACGGCAAGGTTTCGGTGGAAAGCACCAAGGTGGAAGGTATGGCGGCGCATCTGACCCTGCCTGTCACCCATACATACATGATGAACAACCCGCAGGTGATGGCTCAGGCGCTGCATTTCTTGGAGCAGGGCCGGTTTGAGCCTGCGCTGAGCTGGCTGGACGCCGCGGAAGAGATTATTGCAAAGGCTTGCCAGCTGAACGGCGGCTGCGCCCGGGGGGCTGAGGAATGACGCTGGAACTGACCTTGCAAGGCGGCGATGTGCTGTGCCCGGATGGGCTGGAGACATCCGGGGAAATTGCCTTTGCCGGCGGTAAGATCGTTGCTGCGCCAGCGGGCCGGGCGGTGGACCTTTCAGGCTATCTGCTGCTGCCGGGGATCGTCGATCTGCACGGTGACGGTTTCGAACGCCATCTGGCGCCGCGCCGGGGGGCGATGAAGCAGATGGGGGAAGGCATCGTGGCTGCCGAGGCAGAGCTGGCGGCCAATGGCATCACCACCGCGGTTCTGGCGCAGTTCTACTCCTGGGAGGGCGGATTGCGCGGACCGGAGTTCGCCGCGCAGGTGTTTGAAGGTATCCAGGCGGTGCGATCCAGCCTGGTCACCGATTTGCTGCCGCAGCTTCGGTTCGAGATTCATATGCTGGAGGATTATGCCGGACTGGCCGCCAAAGTGGCTGCCTGGCAGGTGCCTTATGTGGTGTTTAATGACCACTTGCCGCATGACCGCCTGTCTCAGGGCAAAAAGCCGCCGCGCCTTACCGGCCAGGCGCTGAAGGCCGGGCGGAATCCAGAGGCGCACTGGCAGATGCTGAAGGATATGCATGCGCGGCGGAGCGAGGTGCCGGGTAATGCAGAGGCGCTGTGCGCCGAGCTGGCCGCGCAGGGTGTGCAGCTCGGCAGCCATGACGACCGCACGGCCGAAGACCGCGCTGTCTGGCGGGAGCGCGGCGCGCGTATCTGCGAATTCCCGGAAACGCTGGACGCGGCAGAGGCCGCGCGGGCGGCAGGGGACAGCATCATCCTCGGTTCGCCCAATGTGGTGCGGGGCGGTTCACATAAGGGCAACGCATCCGCTCTTGAGCTGATTGCCATGGGACTCTGCGACGCGCTGGCCTCGGACTATCATTATCCCAGCCCGCGCCGCGCTGCACTGATGCTGGCGCGATCCGGGGTGCTGGATCTGGCGGGCGCCTGGAAACTGGTGTCGGAAGGCCCGGCGCATGTTTTGCGGCTTGAGGACCGGGGCCGGCTGGAGACGGGCAAGCGGGCAGATATCCTGGTGCTGAACAAGGAAACCCGCAGAGTTGCTGCAACTGTTTGCGGCGGCCGGGTCAGTTACATGTCGGGAGATGTTGCGTCCAGGTTCCTGAGGTAAGCTGCGCCGCGCATCAGGCCGGATGGCCCTCTTTGCGGCGCGCGAAACCGGCGGAGCCGCTTTCACAAGGCCCTCGTTTTTGGGCCCTGCCGCTTCTTTCTGGTCAGAAATACTCCCGGGGTTTGGGGCAGAGCCCCAAGTCAGTCCTTGGTCCGGGGGCGGCGCCCCCGGACCAAGCCGCAGACGTCAGCTTTGCGGTTTCAGCACCCGGTTTACATGGCCCATCTTGCGGCCTGGCTTAGCCTCGGCCTTGCCATAGAGGTGGATAGCGCAGTCGGCTTCCTTTGCCAGCTCCGGGATGCGGTCCACATCATCGCCGATCAGGTTTTCCATCACCACATCGGAGTGGCGCTGGCCATCGCCCAGCGGCCATCCCGCAACGGCGCGGATGTGCTGTTCGAACTGGTCCACGGTGCATCCGTTCTGGGTCCAGTGGCCGGAGTTGTGCACCCGCGGGGCGATCTCGTTGACGATCAGGCCTTGGGGCGTCACGAACAGCTCAACCCCCAGCACGCCGACGTAATCCAGCGCATTCAGGATCTTGCCGGCCATCAGCACCGCGTCCATGCGCTGCGATTGGCTCAGGCGCGCGGGGATGGTGGTGGTGTGCAGGATGCCGTCGCGGTGGACGTTCTCGCCGGGATCGAAACAGGCGATTTCGCCACTGGTGCCGCGGGCCGCGATCACCGAGACTTCGTGGCTGAAGCTGACGAAGCCTTCCAGAATGGAGGGCGCGCCAGCCATGGCAGCCAGTGCTTCGCCTGCATCCTCCGGTACCTTGATGCGGGCCTGGCCTTTGCCGTCATAGCCGAAGCGGCGGGTTTTCAGGATCGACGGTGCGCCGATCTCTGCCAGGGCGGCATCCAGGCTGGCCTGGTCGGTAATGTCGGCAAAAGGAGCGGTTTGCAGGCCCAGGTCTTGCAGGAAGGTCTTTTCCGTCAGCCGGTCCTGGCTGATGCGCAGCGCCTCGCGGCCAGGGCGGATCGGCTTTTGCGATTCCAGGAGGTCCAGCGCCGAGGTCGGGATGTTTTCAAACTCATAGGTGATCACATCGACCGAGGCGGCGAAAGCGGCAAGCGCGTCGGCATCCTCGTAGCCTGCGGTGGTCACGCGGTCAGCGACATGGCCTGCGGGCGGGTTGGCACCGGGTTCAAAGATATGGGTCTTGAAGCCGAGACGGGAGGCCGCGACCGAAAGCATCCGGCCGAGCTGGCCGCCGCCGAGGATGCCGATCGTGGCGCCGGGAGCGAGGGTATCAGTCATCGGCGGGTTCCTCGGGGATCGAAGCGGAGAGCGCTTCGCGCCAGGCGTCGAGGCGTTCGGCCAGAGCGGGATCCTGCAATGCCAGGATGCCTGCGGCCATCAGGCCTGCGTTTGCAGCTCCTGCGGCACCGATTGCCATAGTGGCGACCGGGAAGCCCTTGGGCATCTGCACAATGGAGTAAAGCGAGTCGACGCCGGAGAGCGCGCGGGTCTGGACCGGCACGCCGACAACGGGGACGCGGGTTTTGGAGGCAACCATGCCGGGCAGGTGGGCAGCCCCGCCGGCGCCTGCGATGATCACCTGCAAGCCGCGGTCTGCTGCGGATTTGCCGTAGCTCCACAGCCGGTCCGGGGTGCGGTGGGCAGAGACGATCTTGGCCTCATAGGCAACGCCCAGTTCATCGAGAATATTGGCGGCTTCCTTCATGGTGGGCCAGTCGGATTGGCTGCCCATGATGATGCCCACTTTGATGTCGGCCATGGCTGGTGGCTCCTGTCGCGGCTTGTGGAGCGCGCACTATAGGCAAAGCCGCGATTTTCGCAATGTGGCTTGGACGGGAAAACAGCGCGATATGCCTTCTTTTCCGGGGGCTGGCGCTATACCGCAGGCTGATAGTAAGGAGCGGCTCCCGCCCGCTTGTGGAAACCGCGGTGCCGCGCCTGTGAGCAGACCCTTTGAACGGAACCTTTGGAACGCGTTCTGCACGATGTCTGCCCGGCCTGCGGGGGGCTTGCCGCTGGGGCTGGGGAACCATCCGGCCTCAACCCGGCGGGTGCATTCGACGTTCACCCGGGAAGAAATTGCCGCGCATGTGGCGCACATCCGGCACCTGAAACCTGAGGAGCGCTGCGCAGGGCCGCTTGCGCGGCCCCGCGTCTTTTCGGGATCAGTCCCGCTGCTGCGGCAGGATCAGGTTCAGCAGCAGGCCCGCGACGCCGGAGAGGCCGATGCCTGCGAGGGTGAAGCCCTCACCGAACTCAAGCGTCAGCCCGCCGAGGCCGATTATCAGCACGGTGGAGATGATCACCATGTTGCGTGCTTCTGACAGCGCTTCACCCAGTTTTGCGAGCACCGAGAGGCCCACCACAGTTACCATCCCGAACAAGAGGATCATGATACCGCCCATTACGGGCATCGGGATGGTAGAGAGCGCGCCCGACAGTTTGCCTGCGAAGGACAGTGCAATGGCAAAGAGAGCTGCCCAGGTCATGATCGCCGGGTTGAAGGCGCGGGTGAGGGTGACCGCGCCGGTCACCTCGGAATAGGTGGTATTCGGCGGCCCGCCCAAGAGCCCCGCGGCCGCGGTTGCCAGGCCGTCGCCTAGCATGGTGTTCTGGATGCCGGGCTTTTCCATATAATCGCGTTTGGTCACGCTGGAGATCGCCATGATGTCGCCGAAGTGCTCAATCGCCGGTGCTATGGCTACCGGCAGGATGAACAGGATCGCAGCGAGATTGAATTCCGGAGCAACGAAACCGGGGACCTTGAACCAGGGGGCCTCTGCAACGGCGGCGGTGCTGACCAGGCTTTCGCCGGAAACGGCACCCAGGATCAGGGCGGCAATGTAGCCCGCCGCGACGCCTGCCAGGATCGGCACAATGCGCATGATGCCGCGGCCGAGGATCGCGGTCAGCATCGTGGTGCCGAGCGAAATGGCGGCCAGCAGCAGGGCGGTATTGCGCGGCATCACCTGGGTGTCGCCCGCGAGGCCGGTCGCCATGTTGACGGCCACCGGCGCCAGCGACAGGCCGATGACCATGATCACCGGGCCAACCACCACTGGCGGTAGCAGCCGGTGCAGGAAGCCGGCGCCAAAGGCGCGGATGGCAAAGCTGAGCGCCACGTAGAGCAAGCCCGCTGCCGCCAGCCCGCCGGTGGTCGCCGCCATGCCCCAGGTCTGCACGCCGTAGATGATGGGGGCGATGAAGGCAAAGGAGGAGGCCAGGAACACTGGCACCTGGCCGCGGGTCACGATCTGGAAGATTAGCGTGCCAATGCCTGCAGTGAACAGAGCAACGCTTGGGTCCAGCCCGGTCAAGAGCGGCACCAGCACCAGCGCGCCAAAAGCAACAAACAGCATCTGGGCGCCGGTCAGCGCCTGCCTTGGGGAGAATTTATAGTCGGTGCCCTGGGCGTCGGGCATGGGGATCTGTTCGCTCGCAGCGGTCATTTGCAGGCTCGTCTTGTTGTTCAGAGGCTTGTTCCGGAAGGCCTTCTCAGGCTGCCCGGAAACAATCAGACCGCTCCTAGCCCGATTCCGCAGATTTGACCATCCGGTAAGAGCCGCCGGCAGCCTTGCGGCTGCCGGCGGCTCCGTTCCTTATGGCTGGCTGAAGAAGGCGGCCACTTCGGCGATGATCTGCTGGTGCTTGGCGGCCCGTTCCGCACCGCCGCCGGCGCAAATGATCTCGTCGCCGGGTTCGGCGTGCGCCAGGATTTCGAAACCGCCGGGCTTGCATTGGCCCAGGAAGTCGAAATGCGCCAGCGTTTCCGGTTCAATGTAGCGGCTGCCGGACGCAGGCAGCGCAGCGGCCAAAGTCCGGGATTCCCGGTCCAGCGTCAGCCCGGAGTTCATCACCGGCGCGCCGAAAATGAGCAGCGGACGGCGGATCGCGGCAAGGCTTTCCGGTGCAAAGCTTTGGGTGCCGCCAAGGTCGAACAGCGCAAACGCCTTGATCCGCGGATCGGAGAGGTCGGCTTCCATTTCCTGGCGGTCCTCTGGTGTTTGCGCCACTTGCCATCCGTTCAGGATGCTGCAGACCAGATCATCCGGCGCGGCCGTGCAGAACCGTTCCAGTCCTTCTGCATCATAGCGCGCTCCGGCCAGCAGCGCTGCAGTGAAGCCACCCAGTGAATGCCCTGCCATATAGATCCGCTGCGGGTCGGTGAGCCCGCGGGTTTCCGGCGCCGACAGCAAATAGTCGATCAGCCGGGAGATATCACGCGGCCGCTGCCAGAGCTGTCGGCTCAGCTCCGGATCCCGCGACCACGTCGACGTGCCGGGATGGCTGATTGCGGCCACTGCAAATCCCTGCCGGGCCAGTGCTGCGGCAAGCCAGCTCTGGTTCAGCGCATTGCCGTAGAGGCCGTGGGACAGCACCACCAGAGGAAACCGGCCTGCGGCGGGCGTTGCGCCTTTCGCCACCGGAACCGGTTCCCAGACCTTGCTGTCATGGATGGGCGCCAGCTCCCGGCTGTCTTCCGCCGGATACCACAGAAAGCCTTGCAGCCGCGGGCGGTTTTCGGTTGCCGGAACCTCAAGTTGCCGGAATCCCGGGTCATAGCCGCCGGCCTCAGCGCCAGCGGCAAGCCCCAGGCAGAAACAGGCCAGGGCGCCAATTCGGGTCAGGCCGCTGATACGGGCCAGGGAGGGGAGCAGGGATGTCATCAGGGTCTCCGGTTGCTGTGTCAGACCTGCCGCAAGCTGGGACGCTGGAGCAATTGCAGCAAGGGCACTCCCGGCCTATAGCTGTCCTGGAACCTGATGCAGGACAGCCGGACAGGGATCGAGGACAGATGGACAGCCCCGCTATGCTCACCTTTCCACTGCCTGTGCTTACAGCAGCCTTGTGCAGCGTGCTGGCGGGGCTGGTCTGGCGGGCAAGGCTGGGCTGCTGCCGGGCCAATCTGCTGTTCTCGGCCTTCTTTGTGCTCAGCGCCGTGTCGTCGCTGCTGGTCGGGCTGAGATTCGGCTATGGCATCAGCACGGTGCTGCCGTTGCAGCGGCTGATGCCGCTGTATTTTGGACCTCTGCTCTACCTGGGATTTGCGGCGCTGGCGCTGGAGCAGCGGGCCTTGGTGCGCATGGCTGTGCTGCATCTGTCTGCTCCGCTGGCTGCATTGGCGCTGTTCTGGCTGCTGGTCGCCGATCTGCGTCAGCTGGACTGGCTGATCAGCGCCAGCTACCTGATCTATGCGGCAGCGCTGCTGCGCTTGTGGCGCAAGGGGCCGGATGCGCTGGCGCAGGCGCGGCTGGACCGTGCAGCTGCGCTGAACCGCTGGACGCTGCGGGCGGCCGGGCTGCAGCTGTTCGTTCTGCTGCTGGACAGCGCCATTGCCATGGATTTTGCCTATTGGGGCGGTTTGCATGTGCCCGCGCTGATCTCGGCCGGCACTGTGCCGCTGCTTGCAATGCTGCTGGCGACGCTCTGCGCTTTGCCGCTGCTGTTTGCACCGCCGCAGGCAGCCGCGCGGCCTGCCAGGGTGGCGGCCAGGCAGGAAGAGGCGCTGGAGGCGCGGCTGCGCCGGCTGCTGCAGCAGGAGCAGCTGTACCTGGATCCGGAGCTGTCGCTGCAGCGGCTGGCGAAACGGCTGCATGTCCCCGCGCGGGAGCTTTCAGCTGCGGTCAACGGGACGCAGGCGCAGAATGTTTCGCAATACATCAACGGCTTCCGCCTGGCCCATGCCGCAAGCCTGCTGGCAGGCAGCGGCGAAAGCGTCACTGCCATTGCAGCGCAATCTGGTTTCCTGTCCCGCTCCAATTTCTACCGCGAGTTCCAGCGGGTCTACGGCGAGACACCGGCCGGTTACCGGAAGGCGCAAGAGGCGCAACCTGCACAGCGGCCTGCCGGGCTGCGCTGACGCGCAGTGCCCCCGGCAGGAGGGGGGGGCAGGATCCAAGCGCAGCAGGGCGGCTGTGCCTGTTCAGGAGCATGCTGCCGGAGAGGCCCTTGGCGAAGCGGCGGTGCCGCAGCGCGCCACCGGGCGCGCTGCCATGCCCAACGCCTTCGGGGGCAGCTATGCTGCACCCGGGAGGGGGCGGGAGAATTTGCGTTCCGGGGAAGTGCTGCGTTCTGCAGCTCACGCCCTGGCAGCTTCGGCGCAGGGGCTGCGGCGCCGGGAAACCGGCGCGGCGTCAGGCGATGATATCCGGGGTGAGCCGGTCTTCGATCAAGGCGATCTTATCCTTGAGGATGAGCTTTTGCTTCTTCAGGCGGCGGATGGTCAGCTGGTCGGAGGTGGCGCGCTCTTCCAGCGCGCTGATCGCCTCGTCCAGATCACGGTGCTGCCTGCGGAAAACCTCCAGCTCAACTTTCAGGACCTCATCGGTCTTCATCGACACATCTGTGGGTGCATTCATGGGCGACTCTGCAAAGCTGATGAATGAAGTACCGCCGAAGATACTTCGTTAACCGCATTTCCGCTAGACCTATAGGCACATGCTCTTGTGAATCCAAAAGGAACCACCCATATTCTTTTGGACGCGGCTGCCGGGACCGGGGCCGCACGCATCCGTCGCTTTGGCATAAAGGACGAACACACGTGTCGAAACTTACCTTGGGCTCCTACCCGCACATGCTGGGGTTCGAGCAGCTGGAACGCCTCCTGGAACGCTCGGCCAAATCGGGCAACGAAGGCTATCCGCCCTATAACATCGAACAGACTTCCGACTATTCCTACCGCATCACCCTGGCTGTGGCCGGCTTTGCCGAAGAGGATCTGGCGATCACCGTCGAGGACCGCCAGCTGGTGATCCGCGGCCGCCAGCGCGATGACAGCGAGGGGCGGGTGTTCCTGCACCGCGGCATCGCGGCGCGCCAGTTCCAGCGCATGTTCGTGCTGGCCGATGGTGTCGAAGTGGGCGAGGCGGTGATGGAAAACGGGCTGCTGCATGTGGATCTCACGCGCGCGCGGCCCGAAACCGTGGTCCAGACGATCAATATCAGAAAGGGGTAAGAGCAATGCATACACCGTTTGACTTCAAAGAAGGCGCCGACCGCACCGTCTATGTGAAACCGGTTGCGGTGGCGGATCTGCCCAAGGAGCTGCAGGAAAGCGCCGAAGGCCATAAGCAGCTTTATGCGGTGCATGACGCCGAGGGCAGCCAGCTGGCGCTGGTGGCCGGCCGCCGCCTGGCCTTCCTGCTGGCGCGGGAGCACGACCTGACACCGGTCGCGGTGCACTGAGAGGCTAGTAATCCCGGGTTTCTGCCTGAAAAAACTTGATTTTTACTGCATCAGGCTCCCAATTTGGGGGCCTGATTTGTTTCGGGGCGAGCCCCTGATCTATTCGTTTCAAGGAGATCCTTTCATGTTCCGGAGACTCCGGCTGTTTGCCGCCGCGCTGGGTTTTGCCGTGCTGGCAGCCCCGGCTGCTGCAGACCCGTTTGCAGATTGCCTGCGTAGCCAACTGCGGCATCTGGGCTATGCGCCCGGCCCGGCCAGCGGGGCGCTGGACAGGCGCACCCGAGCCGCTTGGCGCAAAATGGTGGCGCACAGGCGCCCGGAATTCGGGCGGGAACTGGCAAGGCTGCCGAAGCTGAACCAAAAAACGGCGATCCATTGGTGCCGGGAACTGACAGCGCTTGATCCTGGCCTGGCGATGTATCTTCCGTCGGAGCAAAAACCTGTCATCCACGCGGAATCCCGAGCGGTAGAGCAGGCGGTGCTGCGCAATTTAGCCTCCGTCCGCAAACATTTTGCCCGCCGCCACGGCATCACCTTGGCAGGCAACATCGGTATTGCCGCGGCTGGAAACCCCTGGACAGTTAATCAATACGCGGAATGGATCATGCGGGAGCTTCCGGCAGAAAAGATGACACTGGGTAATGCGATCAACCGGGCTTGCTCGGGGAAAGCGTTTCATGCCGCGGCCTTTCCGGATTGGCTGTATATTTGCTGGGATACCAAAAGGGCGCCAACTGCGAAATGGCTGCAGCGCAACCGGCTCTGGATGGGACCCGTTTTGGCACACGAATACATGCATCTCGTTCAGGCCGAACTGAGCGGCGGCCGCGCTTCGGCGCGCAACGCGCGGAAGTATCTTCACCTGATGGGGCCGGCATGGCTTGTTGAAGGCGCTGCCCAGGTTGTTGATGCACGCTATATGGAAACCGTTACCGGTCGTCGGAGGCCATCGCTTGAACGCCTGCGGCAGGACATTTCCAAAACCCCGCGCGATCTGCGGAGCCTGGCCAGCAAGCAGGCCTTGTCGTCGGCGCACGCCTACCAGACCTCCCATTTTGCCGCGCGGTTGCTGGCGGAACGCAGCGGCGAACGGTCCTTGTTCGAATACTGGCGCCAGATTGGTGCAGGCAAACGGCCTGAGAAAGCTTTCCAGGCGAGTTTTGGGATCCCGCAAAAAGCCTTCGAGCAGCAGTTTTACAGCCTTGCCGTGAATGGAAAAGCGGCGCAAGCGTTTGCGGAAGGTAAAGGCGGGGCGCCAGAATGATCAAGGCCGCGTTTGCCGGTTACCGACAGAACCTTCAGCTGCTTCTGTCGGGGCCGCACGCTGTCGGCATGAAGCGGTGGACGAAGGCCGTGCCGACTGGGAAACCTTCAAAAGGAATAAGACAATGAACACGTTTGATTTCGACTGGGTGGACGCGTTCTCGGACCGCGCCTTTGGCGGCAATGGCTGCGCTGTTGTGCATGGCGGCGCGCATTTGCCGGTGGAGGTTTGCACCGCTTACGTGCGGGAGACCTCGCTGGTGGAATGCACCTTTACCGGGCCCTCGGACGCGGCGGATGTGAAGGTGCGGTACTTCCTGGCCAGCCGCGAGATCCCCTTTGCCGGCCATCCGACCATCGCCACGGTGGCAGCAATGCGGGACCGGGGCTTGATTGACGGGGACAGCCTGACGCTGGAAACCGGGGCCGGGATTGTCGCGGTGACACTGGAGGGCAGTCTGATCGAGATGACCCAGGTGGCGCCGGAGTTCGGCCCCTATGCCGACCCGGATCTGGTGGCCGCGGCGGTGTCTTTGCCGGTTGAGGCTATCGTAGGGCGGCCGCAGAAAGTCTCGACGGGGCTGCCGTTCTGCGTGACGGTTCTGAAGGACCGTGCTGCGCTGGAAGCCGCAGAGCTGAACCTGGAGGCGCTGGCGGCGCTGGGCAAGTCGCTTGGTGCGGACGGCATCGACATGATGGAGCCCTTCCTGGTGGTGCTTGAGGGAGCATCTGAGGCGGGCGACACGTTCTCGCGCCTGCTGATGGCGCCGCCAAGCCCGCCGGAAGACCCGTTCACCGGTTCGGCCACTGGCGCCATGGCCTCATACCTGTGGCGGCATGGTCTGATGCGGAAGGCGGAGTTCACAGCCGAACAGGGCCATGGCCTTGGCCGCCCCGGCCAAGCGCGGGTGACGCGGGTTGGCTCGGCGGATGCCATCGAAGGCGTGCGGGTGGCCGGCGAGGGCTTTGTGCTGATGCGCGGCACGGTGGATTTGCCGGACGGCGTTTAGGATGGCCGCCGCCAGGGAGCGGCCCCTAAGGTCTGACCCGCAGGGGGCAGCCCTATTGCTGCAGCCTGCAGGGAACTTCTATTCGCCTGACAGGATTGCGTCGATCGCCCCTTCCGCGTGCAGGGCTGCAATCGCCCTGTTGAAATCCTCCAGGTACCGGGAGGCACCGGAGGCTTTTGACAACCCGAAATGGGATGTGCGGCTGGCCACCGGCCTGGCCAAGCGCTGTGCCTGGCCCTGCCAGCCGTTTATCTCAAGAATATGGCGCCCGACAGCAGCATCCGTAGCAACAAGGTCGACGCGCCCAAGCACCAGCAGCTCCATCAGGGTCTGGATGTCCCTGGCCCGGGTTATGCCCTGCCGGCCTTCAAAAGCGGCCTCCATTTCCTCATCGACATAAGAGCCGGTCAGCATCCCGAGGCGCAGATGCGAGATGGCGCTGAAACCGCCATCCCAGACGTAACTGTCTTCGAACTGGTCCGGCCGGTGCCACAGGACGGATTGCTCGTCAAATGTACCGTCGGTAAACGCCATGTACTCCAAGCGCTCCGGGTTGGGAAAAAGCGGCAGAATGCCGTCCACGGCGCCATTGCGGGCCTCTTGCTGGCATCTTTTCCACGGCAGGATTGTGACCGTTGCGGTCAGGTTTTCTATCCGGGAGGTGACGGCGTCCAGCAGTTCCACTTTCAAGCCATTGCTGGCCGGGCCGTATGTGCCGATAGTGTAAGGCGGATAAGGGTCGTAGCAAAAATTCAATTCTTCGGCCTGGGCCGTGGTTGCCGCGCACAGGGCGCTGAGCAGAAACGGTGCAATTTTTGTCACTGAGCTTCTCCTTTGTGAGGCTAAGTTACTCTTTAACCGGAATCGCTTAATGTGATATCAACCCGCGGGAGAAGTCAAAACGAGGGCAAAAGGATACTGAGTTGGCCATCGTTGACGATCAAAACAGGCAGCCCGCGGCCTCTTCCGCCTCCCGGAAACCTTGGTCTCTTGCATCCGCGTGGGCTGAAGGGCTGCGCAGCACTGTCGGACGCAGGTTTGCCTTTTGGACGATCCTGTGCAGCACGGTGCTGGCACTTTTCATGACATTCATCCAGCTGGGTGCTGATTATCACCGGGAAAAAGGCGATCAGGACGCGGCTTTGGACCGGATAAAAGTGTCGATACTGCCCAGCCTTGCCGAAAGCGTCTGGCTGCTTGATGAAAGCCTTATCCAGAGCCAGCTTGCCGGTATCGCCCAGATCGAGGGGGTCAGCAGTGTGGAAATCTCCGGTGCCGGGCTATCAGCCCCCGCTGCCGGGAGAGCGGCCGGGGCAGGCTACCGTATTGAGTTCCCCATTCTGCGCAAAGTGAATGGAGAAACGGACAATCTGGGTTCGCTGGTGATTTATGCGGATTACTCACGCATTTGGGGCAGGGTGCTGAACCGGGCGCTTGTTATCCTGGCAACCAACTTCCTGAAAACGGCGGTTGTGAGTTTTGCAATCCTGTTGATTTTCCAGCGCCTTGTCGGGCGGCATTTGTCCGCCCTGTCCAGATTTGCCAGCAGCTATGACCCGGAGGCGAAAGGGCAAAGGCTGGCACTGGAAGCGGTGCGGGCATTTCCAGGCGGCGGGGGCAGGTCCGAGTTTGAAACCCTTGAAAGAGCCATCAACCGGTGGAGCGAGGCAACGGAAAGGCATGTCGCACAGCTAAGGAATGCTAACCGTGAGCAAGCGGAGTTCACCTATGCTCTCTCCCATGATTTGAAGTCGCCGGTGAATACCATGGCGATGCTGATCGATGAGCTGGTTGAAGACGGCGTGCCAAACGAAGATGGGCTGGAAGTACTGGGAGACATGCGCGCCACAAATGCGCGGATGGGCGCGCTTGTTGATGATGTCCTCGGGTACTCGCGGCTTGTCCAGGGCGGATTTTCTGCTGAAACCGTTGATGTCTCAGTACTGGTCGAGGAGGTGTCCAAGGATCTGGCGGCAGACATCCGGGCGGCAGGCGCAACCATTGAAGCGGGGCGCTTGCCCGCGGTGTTTGGCCAGCCGGCGCAGCTGCGGCTTTTGTTTCAGAACCTGATTGCCAATGCAGTAAAATTCCGCCGGCCGGGCAAGGAAGCCATTGTGCGCCTGACCGCTGAGGTCAGTGCCAGTGATGTTGTGTTCAGGGTGGCCGACAACGGTATCGGTATTCCAAAGGAGTACCGCGAAACAATATTCGGCCTCTTCAAGAGGCTGCACGCACGGTCCGACTATGAGGGCTCGGGAATAGGCTTGGCCACGTGCCGCCGTGTGATGTTAAATCATGGCGGTACCATTTTCATAGAAGACGGAATTGATGGCGGAACGGCCATTATTCTGAAGTTCCCAAGGAGTTTAGATGACGAAGCCCATTAGGCTGGCGATCCTGATTGACGATGAAGAGATCGACCAGCGTCAATACCTGCGGACCATCAAGAAGTCGGGACTGGTGGAAGAGGTCCTGGTGTTTACCTTTGCGGATGAGGCGCTGGAGCATTTGAAGGCGAACCCTGAGCTGGAGGTTGATATCATTTTCCTGGATATCAACATGCCCAGAATGGATGGGTTTGAGTTTCTGGAGGCGGCGACCCAGGAAATCGGCGGCGGTTTCGCCAAAAACGTTGTGATCATGCTCACAACCTCGCTGAATCCGGACGACAGGGAGCGGGCCAAGCGTTTTGGGGTGGTGAAGGAGTTCTTCAACAAACCTCTGTCCGTGGAGCACATCGAGCAGGTTGTGAAACTGGTCACTTCGGATTAGCGGCTAGGCCTTGCGGGGCAGGGCTGGCGCTCCTTGCAAACGGAAACGGCCCGCCAAATGGCGGGCCGCTCTCTTTTCTCGCGCTGCCGTCCGGATCAGCCGGAGATCAGACCCATGCTTTCCAGCTTCAGCAGAACCTGGTGGGCGCAGTTGTCGACGTCGACATTCTCGGTCTCGACCGACAGCTCAGGGTTCTGCGGCACGTCGTAGGGGTCGGAGATGCCGGTGAACTCTTTGATCTTGCCTTCGCGGGCCAGTTTATACAGGCCCTTGCGGTCGCGGCGCTCGCATTCCTCGATCGAGGTGGCAACGTGCACTTCGACAAAGGCGCCGAAGGACTCGATGTCTTCGCGCACAGCGCGGCGGGTGGTGGCGTAAGGCGCGATCGGGGCGCAGATGGCGATGCCGCCGTTCTTGGTGATCTCAGAGGCCACATAGCCGATGCGGCGGATGTTGAGGTCGCGGTGCTCTTTCGAGAAGCCCAGCTCGCTCGACAGGTTCTTACGAACAATGTCGCCGTCCAGCAGGGTCACGGGGCGGCCGCCCATTTCCATCAGCTTGACCATCAGCGCGTTGGCGATGGTGGATTTGCCGGAGCCGGAGAAACCGGTGAAGAACACGGTGAAGCCCTGCTTGGAGCGCGGCGGCTTGGTCTTGCGCAGCTCGGCCACCACTTCCGGGAAGGAGAACCATTCCGGGATTTCCAGGCCTTCCGCCAGACGGCGGCGCAGCTCGGTGCCGGAGATGTTCAGGATGGTGACATTGTCGCGGTCCGCGATTTCGTCGTTGGGCTCGTACTGGGCGCGCTCCTGCACATAGACCATGTGCTTGAAGTCCACCATTTTCAGGCCGATTTCCTCTTCATGCAGGCGGAACAGCTCCTGCGCGTCGTAGGGACCGTAGAAGTCTTCGCCCTGGCTGTTCTTGCCCGGGCCCGCGTGGTCGCGGCCGACGATGAAGTGGGTGCAGCCGTGGTTCTTGCGGATGATGCCGTGCCAGACAGCCTCGCGCGGGCCGGCCATGCGCATTGCCAGGTTCAGCAGCGACATGGAGGTGGTGGCCGCCGGATACTTGTCCAGCACCGCCTCGTAGCAGCGCACGCGGGTGAAGTGATCGACGTCGCCCGGCTTGGTCATGCCGACAACCGGGTGGATCAGCAGGTTGGCTTCGGCTTCGCGCGCGGCGCGGAAGGTCAGCTCCTGGTGGGCGCGGTGCAGCGGGTTGCGGGTCTGGAAGGCAACAACCTTGCGCCAGCCCAGCTTGCGGAAGTAGGCGCGCAGCTCGTTCGGGGTGTCGCGGCGGCCGCGGAAGTCATAGTGGATCGGCTGCTGGATGCCGGTCACCGGGCCGCCCAGGTAGATCTTGCCGGCCTGGTTGTGCAGGTAGTTCACCGCCGGGTGGGCGTCGTCATCGGCGCCAAAGACCTTCTCAGCTTCTTTTGCTTTGTTCGGGGTCCAGTTGTCGGTGACGGTCATGGTCGCCAGGATCACGCCTTCCTGGTCGCGCAGGGCGATGTCCTGGCCCGCTTCCAGCTTGGAGGCGAAGTCTTCGGACACATCCAGGGTGATCGGCATCGGCCACAGGGTGCCGTCGGCCAGGCGCATGGAGTCGACGACGCTGTCGTAATCGGCCTCGGTCAGGAAGCCTTTCAGCGGGTTGAAGCCGCCGTTCATCAGCAGTTCCAGGTCGCAGATCTGGCGCGGGGTCAGGTCCCAGCTGACGAGGTCTGCTGCTTCGACCTTCAGTTTCTGCGCGCTTTCGTAAGAGACATAGAGCTCTGGAATGGGAGCCAGGTTGCTTTGCATTGGATGGGTCCTGTGTTTGAGAGGGGGCAGTCCGCTTGCGGAGCCGGTGAGTTCCGCGTGCAGCGCGTTGTATTCAGCGAGCTTGCGGGCGAGGAATTGATCGGTGAGACGCACTTTTTCCGCAGCACCCCGGGTGGTCAGCGAATAGGCAAACCGCTGCCGCTTGTCCGGGCCGGGGCGGTCACTAATGGTGATCAGGCCGGAATCCGCGGCGAGGCGCAATTGAGTGTTCAGCCGCCCGAGCGAAATCCCCAGCGCCGCAGCTGTGGTCCGCTGCGAGGCGTCCGGCTCGGTGTCGAGCTGGCGCAGGAGGCGGAAGAGCAGGTCTTCCTCATCCGGGGTTGAGGGGGAAACGTCGGCGGGCACTGTTCACTGTCTCAAAGTGTGTTCACGCGTGAACGCATTGCATGGATCGCAGCGGAAGCAAAGCCCTAATTCAGTCAAATTGCGGATTTCTGCCTGCGTGGCATCGTTGCAACGGGAGCGGGTGGCGGGGCAGGCTGTTCCCCTGTTGCTTGCCTGCCCGGATCTGTTGCGCAGCAGCGGCAGGAAAGGGAAAACGCCTGTTCTGTCAGGCGGGCAGGCGGCTTAACGCTGTCCCGCGGCCAGCACCCGGGGAAGAGCTGCTGCCTGTTCCACCGGCAGGGCGGCGAGCGGCGCGGAAACGCCCCTCAGCTGGAAGGTCTGCAGGGCGAATCCCTCTGCCTCATAGCCGGCTGCCTGCAGCACCCGGGCGGAGACCAGCAGCTCGACGCCCAGTTCCTTGGTCTGCGCCTCAAGGCGGCTGGCGGTGTTGACGCTGTCGCCGATGATGGTGCGCGGCGCATGGGCGGCGCTGCCGATCTCGCCCAGCACCAGCTCGCCCAGATGGATGCCGATGCCGACGCGGATGTGCGGTTCGCTGTCGGGCAGGCCGGCGTTGAAATCCTGCAGCGCAGTGCCGACAGCCGCGGCGGCGTCCAGCGCAGCGCGGGCGGAGCGGTCAGGGGCAGGCGCTTCGAACAGCGCCAGCAGACCATCGCCCAGATATTTGTCGACTGTGCCGCCTGCGCCGGTGATGGCAGGGACAATGGCATCGAAAAAGCGGTTCAGCAGAAACACCACATCATAGGGCAGCTGGCCGGAGGTGCGGGCGGTGAAGCCGCGCATGTCGAGGAACAGCACTGCCAGCTGCTGCTCGCTGCCCTGGCTGGCATGGGCACGGCCCTTGCTGCCGTCGGGGCGGAACATGCGGGTGACGGTGAGCGGCGCCTGCGGCTGGATCTGGCAGGCGAGCCGCATGTTGGCGGGCGCTTTGACACGCGCCAGGCTGCGGGCCTCGTCCGGCGATGGCGGCGGCAGGGTCTCGACGCCTTCGTCGACCACCACTCGGCAGGTGGTGCAGCGCCCTTTGCCGCCGCACAGCGAGGTGTGCAGAACGCCATTGGCCTGAGACATCTCCAGCAGCGTCATGCCGCGCTCGGCGCGGATCTCCGGGCCGAAGGCATAGCGGATGCGCACTGCCCGGCGCCGCCGCAGCAGCCGGCCAAATACATGGGCGGCCGCGGCCAGGCCCAGCAGCACCAGGAAACCGGTCAGCGTGCTGCTGTTGATCTGGAACAGTTCGTCAAAAGCCTCGTTGCTGGGCCAGTTGAAATCCTCCATCAGCGCCGGGCGCTGGCTGCCTTCGACAAACAGTCCGTAGATGCGGCGGCCTTCGGTCAGGAAGCCGGCCAGGGCAAAGCCGGGCACAAACACTGCCAGGCCTGTCATCCAGGGCAGCAGTGCCCGCCACCAGCGGGTGAGGCGCAGCCAGTAATGCAGGCCGATGCAGCCGTGGATCCAGACCGCCAGCAACAGCGCGGTCTGCTGCCCGGCTTCGGGCGAGTTCCACATCAGCACGATGACATAGGGCATTTCGTCATTGGTGCCGTAGATCTCATGCGAGTAGCGGGTGAAGACCAGGTGGTTCAGCAGCTGCAGCGGGATCAGAAAGCCGAGAACGGTCTGCAGGCCCTCGCTGAAGCGCATCTTCAGGCTGCGGCGGCGGGCCAGGCTCCACAGCGCCAGCCCGGCATGCAGGATCAGCGAGGCATAGAGGACGGTGCTGCCCAATGCGCTGCGGGTGATCAGAAGGCGGGCATCCTGAAACTCGTCCATCCAGGCCGGGGACAGCAAGCCAAAGCCGATGTTGAGGAAATGGAAGAAGGCATAGGCAAACAGCACCAGCCCGGTAATGATCCGGGTGCGGCTGATCCAATTGCCCTGCCAAAGCGCGCTTGCCACGGTATGTCCTTCTGTCTGCATGTTGCGGTGCCAAACTGGCTGCGGTAGGTGAAGTGGTCAAGGCGGGACTGCCGGCAGGCGCAGCGTACCCGGTGCTGCGAGTCTGCCAATGCGCCAGCTGGTGAAAGGACTATGCCGCTTTCTTAAGTGCCTTCTGGGCTGCTTTCAGCTTCTTCTCTTAACACGCAATCTTGGCCTTGCGGACTTTCACTTCCTTTTCAGATCTTTGATTTTGGCTTTCGGCCGCGCGGGAAACATGTGCGGGCTTTGCAGCTGTGCGTATTTGCCGCTGCGCGGCATTAGACCCGGGCGGGTGTCTTGATTGCGCCACGGGGCCTGTGCCACGTTGACCGGGCATTGGTTTAACAGGGATTGATACAGTGTTGAATTTTCTGAAGGCCGTGCTGCTAGCCGCTCTGCCGCTGCTTTGGTCGGCGCCACTGGCGGAGGCCGGGCGGCGGATCGCCTTGGTACTGGGCAATTCTGACTATCAAAACGCCTCCTACCTGCCCAACGCAGAGCGGGATGCGCGTGATATTGCGGCGGCGTTGCGCGGTATCGGGTTTGAAGTGCATGACGGCTACAACCTGGGCCGCCGGGAAACCCTGCGCCTGGCCCAGCAGGTCACAAGCCAATTGCAGCAGGACGACACGGCGCTGTTCTATTTTTCCGGCCACGGAGTGCAGTTAGGGGCGGAGAATTTTGTTTTACCAGTTGACGTTGCAGGATCGGTTGAGCGGGAGCTGAAGTCCGCGTCGGTGAGTCTGCAGGCGATCCTTCGTGAGATGGAGCTGCGTGCCGGGCGCAATATCATCGTGCTGGATGCTTGCCGGAACAATCCATTCCAGTCGCGGATGGCGGCGCGCAGCCTGGGCGGCGCAGCGCGGGGGCTGGCGCGGGTGGATGCTGGCGTCGGCTCCTACATCGCGTTTTCCACCCAGCCAGGCAACGTGGCGCTGGACGGCAGCGGAAGGAATAGCCCGTTCACGGCGGCGCTGCTGCGGCATCTGCCGCGCCATGAGGACCTGCACGCGATGATGCGGCGGGTGCGGGCCGATGTGGTGTCAGAAACCGGCGGCAGCCAGGTGCCGTGGGAAAACTCCTCGCTGATCGATGAGGTCTTTCTGACTGCACGCGGGCAGGCCGCGCCGGACCCGGCTGGCACGGCTGGTGTCGCGGTTCAGGCGGTGCCTTCCGGGCAGATCCGGCCGCGGGCGCAGCAATTTGATTACCGGGTTTCGGGCCTGGATCCGAACGGCGACGGATTCCTGGCCTTGCGCGATGGCACCACGTCGGGTGCACGGCGGCTGGCCAAGATGGTGGAGGGCACGCGGCTGGCGGTTCTGGCGCAGCGCGGGCGCTGGCTGCAAGTGCGGACGGAAACCGGGCTGCAGGGCTGGGCGCATTCAAACTGGATCCGCAAGGATGCCGCCGCCAGCGCCGCTGCGCCTGTTGGGCAGAATCAGTGCGACGCGCTATGGTTTCAGCGCAATTCGATCTTTGCCCGCCGCGGCTACTGTTTTCAGAGCGCGCGCGGGCAGGCAGCATTTTCCAATGCTGGTTGCATTCCCGGCATGAGCGCTGGCGAAGTGCCGCTGAGCGCCGCAGAGCGCGATGAGGTCAGCCGGCTGAAGGCGCAGGAACAGCTGTTGGGGTGTCGCTAGGCCCCGGGTGCCGTTGCCTGCTGGGCGCGCGGGCTCAGCCCTCAAGCCCCCAGCCGTCGGGAGCAAACCCGTGAGCGAGGGCCGCGCGGGTTGACAGCTCCTCGCCGATCCAGATGCCGGCGGATGAGATGATCTGGTCCGGCAGGGTGGCGCTCAGATAAGCCGGGTCTTCCCCTTCGGCCTCAAAGAACTCGCAGGAAAAGCCTTCCTTGCTCAGTTCCTCAGCCAGCGGGTGCCAGTCGGCGCCATCGCGGGCGGGGACGAAGAAGTAATCCACGTCCGCCACCTCAGGCAGGCCGTGATTGGCCTGCAGGTCGTTGAATGCCGCAACAGTTTCAGCCCGCTGGGTTTCGAAATCATGCGGCATCAGGTTTACTCCTGCTCTGCCAGGAAGCGCTCTGCATCCAGCGCCGCCATGCAGCCCATGCCGGCCGAGGTGACCGCCTGGCGGTACTTATGGTCGGTCAGGTCGCCCGCGGCATAGATACCGGGGATCGAGGTCTCGGTGGAGCCGGGCTTCACCTTCACATAGCCGCCGTTGTGCAGTTCCAGCACGTCTTTGACCAGTTCGGTTGCAGGTGCGTGGCCGATGGCGACAAAGACGCCTTTGCAGGGGATTTCCTTCAGCTCGCCGGTCTGCACGTTCTTGACCACGACGCCTTCGACACCCAGCGGGTTGTCGGTGCCGACCACCTCTTCGAGGGTGTGGAACCACAGGGTCTCGATTTTTTCGTTCTTCATCAGGCGGTCCTGCAGGATCTTTTCCGCACGCAGCTCGTCGCGGCGGTGGATCAGGGTCACCTTGGAAGCGAAATTGGTCAGGAACAGAGCTTCCTCAACAGCGGTGTTGCCGCCGCCGATCACCACGATCTCCTGGCCGCGGTAGAAGAAGCCGTCGCAGGTGGCGCAAGCCGAGACGCCGAAGCCCTTGAACTTCTCTTCCGATTCCAGGCCCAGCCATTTGGCGCGGGCGCCGGTGGCAAGGATCACCGCATCAGCGGTGTAGGTGGTGCCGCTGTCGCCCTTGGCGGTGAAAGGGCGGGAAGATGTGTCGAGCGAGGTGATGATGTCGCCGATGATCTCGGTGCCCATCGCCGCGGCGTGCTCCTGCATCTTGATCATCAGATCGGGGCCCTGGACCTCGGTGAAGCCGGGGTAGTTTTCGACCTCGGTAGTGGTGGTCAGCTGGCCGCCGGGCTCGATGCCCTGAACCAGGATCGGCTCCAGCATGGCACGGGCCGCGTAGACCCCTGCGGTATAGCCCGCAGGCCCGGAGCCGATGATCAGAACCTTAGTGTGGCGCGTCTCGCTCATGTTCGTCCCTTACGTAAGCAGCATGGCGGGCTTGCCGCCGTCAGGACATGCATATAGCGGCAGCAGGTGCTGGCTTAAACCCCTCAGCAGATGTATACGGCAGGATGCAAATTTGCCGCGGAGGCAAGCATTGCGCCTTGCACCTTCGGGATGCAAAGAATATTGCGCGCGGATGAAACATTATTGCGCGGCCCCGCGGCAGTGCTATAAGAAACGCAAAATCCATAGGAGTTTCCGGCATGGTCACAACCCGTCTTGATCCGATCGATCGCAAGATTTTGTCGGAGCTTCAGGCTGATGGGCGGATGACGAATGTCGAGCTGGCCAAGCGGGTCGGCATTTCGGCGCCGCCGTGTTTGCGCCGGGTGCGGGCACTGGAGGAGGCCGGGCTGATTCACGGCTACCATGCGGATGTGAACTCGCGCGAGCTGGGCTTTGAGGTGCAGGTTTTTGCCATGGTGGGACTGGAGAGCCAGGCCGAGGTCGAGCTGAGCGCCTTTGAGGAGAAATGCCGCAGCTGGCCGCTGGTCCGCGAGTGCCACATGCTGAACGGCGAGGTGGATTTCATCCTGAAATGCGTGTCGCCGGATCTGAGCACCTTCCAAAGTTTCCTGACCGGCGAGCTGCTGACCACGCCGAATGTGGCCAGCGTCAAGACCTCGCTGGTGATCCGCGGCGCCAAGGATGAGCCGGGCGTGCCGTTTGAGGTGCTGGAGGAGCGTCTGGCCCGCGAGGCCTGAGCGCCGCTGCATTCACATTGCTGGACGTGCAAAAGCCGGGCTGTATCTGCCCGGCTTTTTGTTGCTGAAGCGGCTGGCTGCTTACAGAACCGCAGAGCTGCTGCGGCTGCCGCCGTCGGCGCGCGGATGCGCCAGCGGGCCGAATTCGGCAATGCTGTCGGCATGGGAGAACAAGTTCAGAAACAGTGTCTTGATCGCGTAGCTTGCCAGTTTCAGTGCGTCAGGCCCCGGATGGTAGGTCTCGAATTCAAGCCCGCCGGCATTGATGACCGCATGGCGGGGCAGGCAGAAGTGGTACATGTCCACCGGCGTCGGCGGCGCGGTTTCAAAGATGCTCATGCCGTCCTGGAATTCGGCGGCCGGGGTCAGGAGCTGGCTGCCGTCTGTGCTGCCCTGCATGTGTGGCGGTGTGCGCAGAAGGCGGGCGGCGGGCCCCACTACCAGGCTGGCGGCGGGTTTTTGCAGCCCCAGGCTGTCGGCCATGAAGCTGGTCAAGCGGTGGCTGCGGCCCTGGCTGCCGGGGCGGGCGGGCAGTAGGCTGGTCCGGCCGATCCACACCAGCGGCTGGCTGCCGCCATCACTCGTCAGGATCTCGTCGCCGGGCAGAAGGTCCTCAACAGCGATGGGCCCCTGTGCGGTTTCCACCAGCGAGCCGCGGGAGAAGGCGCAGAAGGCATCCTCAAACAGCGGCAGCGCCGGGGCAATATGGCGGGTTTCAGAAATGGCGCCGTTGGGCAGCAGGCTGCTGACATCATAACGGCGCAGCTGCGGCTTGGTGGCAGAGCGCAGGGCGGCCGGGTCCTGCAGGAACGCATTGGCCTCGACGGCTTTGGCTGCAGCCCTCTGCAGCGACTGGGGGATGGTCATTACCGGACCTCTCCTTTCAAACTGCCCGTTTGCATCGGCCCCCACCGGCAACACAGACGCGCTTGAACGATGTGTATGTCTGTAATCTGGCGGGTTTTAATTAGAATTGTCAAAAAATCTGAAGCAAACTGGTTAACATGCGGCCGGCCCGTCACCGCTGCGGGCGGATCCCAGCGGCTGGCAGGGACGGGCGTAAGGCGATTCGGCTAAGGAAGCGTCAAGCAGGGCTGTGAGGCTCCAAACCCCGGTCAGGTGCCCCGGCGGCGGCAGGCCGGGCTGGCGCAGCTGCGCCAGGGGAAAACCGCCGCCCGGGCACCCGTCCCCGGCGTTAACCCAGTTTCCGCTTGGGCGCGGGCACGGCCAGCTGCACCGGCGCCTGGCCAGTGTTGCGGCGCTTGGCAGCCCAAGGCAGAGTCACGGTCTCGCTCTTGGCAGAGCGTATGATGGAGGCAATGAAACGCTTGTTCATTTTCACTAATCCTTCGCCCGGCAGCTAAGCCCTGTGCGGAGGCTGCTGCTGTTGTTTGTTCTGCCTCTTTTATGGGTAAGCTTTGCGCCGTGAATGTGACCCGCCGTGGGCATTTTCACAGGCGGGCGCGGTTTGAAACCCAGCCATGGGCGCATGCGGAGGGGCGCTGTATGCCGCTGACTTTGCAGTGAAAAAACAAAGCTCCCTGCGCGGCTTCCGTAGCGGAAGGCACAGATTGCGGCGGAATTTATGAAAATCCGCCACAATTGGGCGGGTTAACGCGCGGTTAAAGCCGGATGCAGGAGATCAGGCGGCCGTAGTCGGCCTCTTTGGCGTGGGTGGCGCGGCGGTAGGAGTAGAACTTCTCCGCGTCGGAATAGGTGCAATGGCGGGTCCACTCTGCGTGGCCGGCGCCGGCCTGGCGCAGCTTGTGCAGGCCCAGGGCGGGCAGGTCGAATTGGTAGCGGCCGTTCACGCCATTGGCAAAGAAACGGGCGTAGCTGTCGTCCTGCATGACAAAGTCGTCAAAGAACTCCGGGCCGACCTCATAGGCGCGCTGCGAGATTGTCGGACCGATCACCGCGGCAATGTTATCGCGGCGGGCGCCGAGGCCTTCCATTGCTTCCAGCGTCGCTTCCAAAACCCCATCGAGGGTGCCGCGCCACCCGGCGTGGGCAGCCCCGATGACCTGTGCGTCCGGGTCGCAGAACAGCACCGGCTGGCAGTCGGCGGTCAGAATCGACAGCGCCAGCCCCGGCACATTGGTGACCATCGCATCCGCCCGGGGCCGCTCCTGCGAGGGTTCGGTGATCACCAGCACATCGGCGCTGTGCACCTGGTGCACGGCGCTGAGGTTTTCGGAGGGCACATCCATGGCCGCCGCCACCCGGGCGCGGTTGATCTGCACCGCCTCGCGCTGATCAGTGGAGCCAAGGCCGCAGTTGAGGCCGTGATAGATGCCTGACGAGGCGCCGCCCTTGCGGGTGAAAAACCCGTGCCGCACCGGGCCAAGCAGATCGGACGTGAGAATTTCAAGCGTCATGGGTTCAATCCTGGCGGAGGGGCGGCCTCAGAAGGATAAAGGCCGAGCACTTTGAACAGGTTTCCCATTTCCTCCGGGTGCGTCAACCGCCGATGTGCTGCGATCAGGTTTTCCAGACTTTCGCCCGAGAGCGCTGCGGCCAGCGCGCGGGCGCGGTCAGTGATGCCGAGGCGCTCGAGGAAGACGCCTTGCGGGGTCAGGCGGGTAAAGGCGCAGCCTGCGGTTTTAGCAGCCAAGGCAAGTGCTTCGAAATCCACATGCGCGGTGAGGTCGGCCTGGCCGGGGTTCTGCAGCGGATCGGCGGGTTCATGCGCGCGCAGCGCCTGCAGCGTATCGCCAAGCGCCCGCCAGTCGCCGTAGTCGACAATCAGCGCGGCCCCGCCGCGGGCTGCGATTCGGGCGGCTATGGCTTGCGTGACAGGGGCAGCGGCCTCGCAGACTTCGACCAGATCGCCTTCGCTCGTGTCCGCCAGCCGGTGTTCCAGTGCGGGCTGCGGCGCCGGCGCGGCCAGGCCGAAGCGGAGCGCACCCTCTGTCAGGCCAACGCGTTTCTCGCTCCACTGACCGCCCGTGCGGATGAACTGGCGGATAGGCAGGGCGTCGAAGAATTCGTTTGCCACCAGGAACAGCGGCTGGTCCGGCAGCGCATCCACGCTGTCCAGCCAATCTGGGGCATAGCCCTCCAGCGTCCTGGCCTGCACGCCGCGCAGAGCCGGGGACGCCTCGACCAGACGCAATTGCATCGCGGCGTGGAACCCTGGCACGCCGCGGGTTGCGCGCAGGAGGTCGGCCATCAGGGTGCCGCGGCCCGGTCCAAGCTCTGCCAGAGTAAAGGGAGCAGGGGAGCCCTGATCGATCCAGGCCTGCGCCAGCGCCAGGCCGGCCAGTTCGCCGAACATCTGGCTGATCTCCGGCGCGGTGGTGAAATCACCCTTGGCGCCCAGCGGGTCGCGGGTGGTGTAATAGCCGAACTTCGGGTGCAGCAGGCATTCGGCCATATAGTCTGCAACCTGGATCGGGCCCTCTGCCTGGATGCGGGCGGCAAGATGGTCTGCCAGGCTCATGCTGTGCTCCGTGCCGCGTGCCGGGCCCGCAGCAGGAAATAGAGGCCGATTGCGATCATCGGCAGCGACAGCGCCTGGCCCTGGGTGAGGCCGAAGCCGTCGATGTGCCAGGCCAGGCCCAGGGGATTGCCGGGCGAGACGAATTGCGCGTCTGGCTGGCGGAAGAATTCTACGATGAAACGGGCAAGGCCGTAGCCCGCGAGGAACACGCCCAGCAAGCGGCCAGGGGTATGGAAGGCATTGCGGCGCCAGGCAAGGTAGAGAAGCAGGGCGCCAAGGATCAGCCCTTCCATCAGTGCTTCATAGAGCTGAGAGGGGTGGCGGGCGCAGAGCGCGCCGAGTGCCTGGCCGCAGTCCTGCGCTGCCTGGCCCGGGAAGGCCACGCCCCAGGGCAGATCGGTCGGGCGGCCCCAAAGCTCGGCGTTGATGAAATTGCTGAGCCGCCCCAGCAGCAGCCCGGGCGCCACAGTGTGGGCGACCAGGTCGGCCATTTGCAGGCGCGGTATGCCGTGGCGCAGGGCATAGATCCAGGACGCCAGGACCACTCCGAGCAACCCGCCGTGAAAGGCCATGCCGCCCTGCCAGACTTTGATGATATCGCCGGGGTTCGCCAGGTAATAGGCGGGCTGATAGAACAGCACGAAGCCGAGCCGCCCGCCCAGGATCACTCCGAGAATGACCCAGGTGAGCAGATCCTCGACCTGCTGCGGCTTCATCGGCGGCTGGCTGCCGGGCCACATAGCAGGGCGGCGCAGGGCGGCCACGGCGAGGCGCCAGGCAATGACAATGCCCGCGATATAGGCCAGCGCATACCAGCGCAGGGCAAACTCGAACCCGCCGATGGCGATGGTGAAAATCTCGGGCGAGAGGTCGGGGAATTGGATCAGGGCCTGCATATGCGTCTGAATGCCTCTGCATGTTAAGAAGAGTCAACGGCTTGCCGCCGCGGCTTTGCTTGCCCATATAAGGGGCAACCCGTTGATGGAGAAGACGATGCAGACCCGGAACAAGATCCTGGACGATATTTCCCAGCTGATGACCAACGCGATGGGCGTCGCCCAGGGCGCGCGGGACGAGGCTGAAACCGCGATGAAAAGCATGATCGACCGCTGGCTGGCCGACCGTGATTTCGTCACCCGCGAGGAATTCGACGCGGTGCGCGCGATGGCGCAGAAGGCGCGGGAAGAGAACGAGGCGCTGAAGGCGCGGCTGGACGCGCTGGAGGCCGGCAAAAAAGGCTGAGGCCTGGGGCGGCGGGCGGACCGCCCGCCCAGCGATGAAAAGAGGCCTGCCGCAGCACTGTGCTGCAGCAGGCTTTTGTTTTGGCTTATCCGCAGCACCCGGCCTTGGATGCTGCAGGCGTTTCGCCCGGAGCTTCGTTCAGATTGGCGCCGCGCCCCAGCCAGGTGCGCTCAGCCAGGTAGAAATCCGAGAACTTCTGCTCAAAATCCTCCGGCACGGATTTCCGGGCGATGCCGGTATCCAGCAGCGCCTGCTGCCAGGCCTGCACCTTGGGATAGCTGGCCAGCATGTCGTAACCGCTGTGCGCCTGAACAATCGCGGCGCGGTGCAGCAGCGGCAGCCAGGCGATGTCCACGTTGCCAAGCTCAGCGCCGGAGAAATACGGCCCTTCGCCAAGCTGCTTCTCGGCCTTGTCAAAAGCCTTGCTCAGCTTGGCCATGCGCTCGTCCATCACAGCCTTATCGGCGCTTTGCATGGTTGAGCATTGTACCAGGTAGTGCTTGCTGGCCTGATAGCTCCAGGCGCGGTTCAGGGCGCGCTGTTCAGGGGACAGGCCGGGCTGCAGCGGCGCGGTGATCTCATCCACGTATTCGGTGATGGCGTCGGACTCGAACAGCGCAGTCCCGTCTTCGGTCACCAGCAGCGGCACCTGCCCGGTGGGTGAGATATCGAGGAACCACTGCGGTTTGTCGCTGAGGCTGATGTAGTCAATTGCATAGGCCACGCCTTTGGCTTCCAAGAGCGCTGTGACCCGCTGTACAAACGGGCAGATCTTGAAGCTGATAATCCGGATCATCGTGATTTCCTTTCTTCCGGTGGTTTCGCTTGTAAGACGCACGGCAAAAGGAAAAGACGGCGGTTAGCTCAGCATTTTTTGCAACTGTCTGGTTTCGGGTGGTATTCTGCGATGTTCCCGCGCGCATCCAAGGTAAAGCCGCAGCAGTCCTCGAAGGCTTTTCGCAGGTCCGCGCGGCCTGATTGCACGCGGGACTTGAGAGTGGAGTAGGGGATGCCGGCTGCAGCCGCGTAGTCGCGTTGCGAGACCCCTTGGAGGTCGATGGCCGTCAGGATGCGGGCGGCCTCCGGGGGCAATGACTGAATGAAGGGCTCAACGCAGGCTTCCAGATCCTGGCGGGTCGAGGGGTCGTCTTTGGCGTACCACAGGTCGTCCGGATGCGGCGGCGCCCGGCGGCCGGTCTTGCGGTAATGGTCGATGATGGTGCGCTGGGCGGTCTGGAACAGCCAGGACTGCAGCTTGGCGCTGTCCTGCAGCGCGGGCAGGCCGGTGAAAACCTTGATCGAAATGTCCTGCAGCAGATCCTCGGCATCTTCCGGATTCGAAACCCGCGAGCGCAGGAAGGCACGCAGGCGGCTGCGGTACCGGGGCCAGATTTCTTCGATGGTCATACCAGGGCCTCCGCAAGGAGATATGCGCAAATCTTGATGTGTTCTGTTATACTGGCGCTGGATGCCGGTGCAACCGGCGCCAAAGTGTGTTTCAAGGGGGACGGTTAGGATGACAGCACAGAACGGTTTTCTACTGATAGCGGATATCTCCGGATATACGCAGTTTCTCACCTCCTCGGAGCTGGACCACGCCAACCCGATCCTGCAGTCGCTGCTGCAGACAGTGGCGGAACAGGTCGGCGAACCCTTGCACTTCTGGAAGCTGGAAGGGGATGCAGTGCTCGCCTATTCGACCCGGCAGGAGCTTTTTTCAGGCGACCTGATGCTGACCTTCTGCGAAAACCTTTACAATGCTTTTGCCACCCGCCTGCAGGATATCGTTGCCAATACCACCTGCCCCTGCAAGGCCTGCGCCAACGCGCACGGGCTGGACCTGAAGATCATCGTCCACTTCGGCGCTTTTGAGGAAATGCAGGTGGGGCCGGTCACTGATCTGTCGGGCGCCGATGTGATCCTGGTGCACCGTATGACCAAGACCGAAGCCGCTGCGGAAACCGGCGTGCGCAGCTATGCGCTGTTCAGCGATGCAGCGGTGCAGGCAGTGCAGCTGCAGGCGGCGATGGCGCCTTATTCGCAGGCGATCGAGCATTTCGGAGATGTTTCCATGCAGGTCTATGACCTGGCCCGTGCCTGGGACAGGTTCCGGGCCGGACAGGAGCGCGATTTTCTGGAGGAGGAGGACGGAGTCTGGACTTACCGGCGCCGGATTGATGCGCCGGTCCAGCTGGTCTGGGAGGCGCTGACCGCGCCGGAGTTCAAGGTGCGCTGGATGGACAGAGTGGGCGCGATCAGGATGGAAAACCCCGAAGGCCGCCTGGGGCCTGGCTCGGTGTATCACTGTGCCCATGAACTGGCTGAATTTGTCTACAGGATCACGGACTGGCAGCCCTTCGACTATTTTTCGACCCGGATCAAGGATCCGGCGCGGGAAGGCGTTGAACTGCCCGAAACCTACCATCTGACGCCGGTGCCGGGCGGGACCGAGCTGCGCTATACCATGGGCAGGGCCTTTGACAGTGCGGGCAACCGGTCCGAAGCCTCTGAGCAGGAGGCTGCCGGGTTCCTGGCAGAGTTCTGGCCGGCATCCTTTGACGCGATGGACCCGCAGGTGTCGCCTCCGTCCTGACGCGCGCAAGCAAGAGCAGAGCCTGCCGCGCTGCGGTGAAAAAAGACCGCCGCATCGGATGCGGCGGCGGAGCCTGAGCCGGTTGTCAGGGCTGAACTGGTTGCGGCCAAGCGGCGCGCATCTCTCCTGCTGAGTCAGACCGCCAGGATCCAGACCGCGATCAGGCTGACGGTCAGGTAGACCAATGTGTTGACCATCCAGCGGATCAGGCCCGCTTCGCCTTCGGGGTCAACACCCAGGCGTTCGCAGACTTTGGTTCCGGGCCACAGGAAGGCTTCTGACAGTGTCATGAGGGGGCTCCTTAATGAGTGTTTCAGATGCGCATTTTCTACCGGTTAAAATGAGCATTGTAAATGCGCAATATTGACGGCAGGCCGGACAGGCATTGCAGTTGCATTTTTCAGGATATGAGTGTTTGTAGGTGAGCGGCCGGCATTTAGGGGGCTGTGGATAGTTCATCCACAAGTTATTGCAGATATCCCCAAAATAAAGGGTTGCCAGATCCTGAATTCAGGCCCACCATATCTAGTATGGGAGCGGGGATGCCTCCCCGGCCCATAGCAGAAAAACCTAGCTGTTGGGCGCCTCTGTGCCCGGTGTGCTAGGCAAAAAGAGAGGTGGCATCATGGCACTATCCGAGCTTCACCTGGAAGAAGACATCCACCCGATCGACATCGTCGAAGATCTGGCCTCGCGCCACGACTGGGACTTCGACAGGGTCGGCGACGACCAGATCGCCATGTCGGTGGAAGGGCAGTGGCGCACTTATTCGCTGACGCTGGCCTGGTCCGGCTACGAGGAATGCCTGCGGCTGGTCTGCAGCTTTGAAATGGAGCCGCCTGAGGCAGAGCTGCCGCGGCTGTACGAGCTGATCAACCGGATGAACGACCAGTGCTGGGAGGGGTCTTTCACTTACTGGGAAGACCACAAGCTGATGCTGTTCCGCTACGGTCTGATGCTGGCAGGCGGCCAAATGGCAAGCCCGCAGCAGATCGACGCGATGCTGAATGCGGCCGTCGCCAATGCGGAACGCTACTACCCGGCGATCCAGCTGGCGGTTTGGGGCCGGCGCAGCGCGGATGAGGCGATGCAGGTCGCCATTGCAGAGGCCTACGGCCGGGCGTAAGACTTTGCCCTGAACCTGAGATTTGGGGAGGGGCTTTACATGAATATGCAAGAGATTGCTGCGCGCGGGCTGGTGCTGCTGGGCTGCGGCAAGATGGGATCGGCGATGCTGGCCGGCTGGCTGGAGGGCGGATTGCCCGCATCCTCGGTCTGGGTGATCGACCCGCGGCCCTCGGAGTGGCTGCAGGGCACCGGCGTCCATATCAATGCAGAGCTGCCGGCGGCGCCGGGTATCGTGCTGATCGCCGTGAAGCCGCAGATGATGGGCGAAGCGCTGCCCACGCTGCAGAGCTACGGCAACGGGTCCACCCTGTTCATTTCCGTGGCTGCCGGAACCTCCATCGCTACTTTCGAAGACGTTCTGGGCGCGCAGTCGCCGATCGTGCGGGCAATGCCGAATACACCGGCCGCAGTTGGGCGCGGGATCACTGCGATAATCGGCAATGATCATACCAGCGCCGCCGATCTGGACCGCGCCGAGGGGCTGCTGCAAGCGGTAGGGCAGGTTGTGCGGCTGGATAATGAAGGCCAGATGGACGCGGTCACTGGCGTCAGCGGTTCGGGTCCTGCCTATGTCTTCCACCTGATCGAGACCCTGGCGGTGGCAGGCGAGGCGCAGGGGCTGCCTGCGGAACTGGCAATGCAGCTGGCCAAGGCGACCGTGGCTGGTGCCGGTGCGCTGGCAGAGGCGGCCGAAGAAAGCCCCGGCCAGCTGCGCATCAATGTGACCAGCCCCAACGGAACCACACAGGCCGCTCTGGAAGTTCTGATGGATGATGACGACGGCTTCCCGGCGCTGCTGAACCGGGCAGTGGCGGCGGCCACCAGCCGCTCCAAGGAGCTGTCGCGTGGCTGAGATCAGTTTCGATGACTTCCTGAAAGTTGATGTCCGGGTGGGCGAAGTCGTCCGTGCAGAGCCGTTTCCCGAGGCGCGCAAGCCGGCAATCAAGCTCTGGGTCGATTTCGGGCCGGATATTGGCGTAAAAAAGAGCTCAGCGCAGATTACGGCGCATTACATGCCGGAAACGCTGGTGGGCAAGCAGGTTCTGGCCGTCGTAAACTTCCCGCCGCGGCAGATCGGCAAGTTCATGTCAGAAGTCCTGGTGCTGGGCCTGCCGGATGAGGATGGAGAAATATTCCTGGCGGGTCCCGATGGACAGGTCCCGCTGGGCGGGAGGATGCACTGAAATGAAAATCTGGATTGCGCGGCCGATGACGGCCGCGGTGGAGGCCCGGGCGCGGGAGGCGTTCGGGGATCTGGAGATCCGTGAGACCAACGCGGTGATGTCCGAAGCGGAGATGCTGCGGGCTTTGGCCGAATTCGACATTGTCGTGCCGACCTTGGGCGACAAGTTCTCGGCGGAGATCTTTGCCAAGGCGGGCACCCCGCGCTGCAAACTCTTGGCCAACTTCGGCGTTGGCTACAACCATATCGACGTGGAGGCTGCACGGGCGGCGGGCGTCGAGGTGACCAACACCCCAGGCGCGGTGACCGATGCCACCGCCGATATCGCGATGACGCTGATTCTGATGTCGGCGCGCCGCGCCTCGGAAGGCGAGCGGATGCTGCGCAAGGGCGATTGGGAGGGCTGGCACCCGACGCAGATGCTGGGCCTGCATGCCACCGGCAAGCGCGTCGGCATTGCCGGCATGGGCCGCATCGGCCAGGCAATCGCGCGGCGCTGCCACTTCGGCTTTGGCATGGATGTGTCTTATGTGGCGCGTTCTGAGAAAGCTCTGGATTTCCCGGCGGACCGGTCTGAAAGCCTGACTGCAATGGCAGCTGAGGCGGACTTCCTGGTGGTGGCGGTGCCGGGCGGTGCCGAGACCTATCACCTGATCAACGCCGAAGTGCTGAACGCGATGCAGTCCCACGCGCATCTGATCAACATCGCCCGCGGCGAAGTGGTCGAGGAAGCGGCGCTGATCGAGGCGCTTCAGAACAACCGCATCGGCGGCGCAGGCCTGGATGTCTATGAGTTCGAGCCCAAGGTGCCGCAGGCGCTGATCGATCTGGATAACGCAACCCTGCTGCCGCATCTGGGCACGGCCACGGAGGAGGTGCGCAGCAACATGGGCCATATGGCGCTGGACAATGTTGCGGCCTATCTGGCCGGCGAGGCACTGCCGAACCGGGTGTAAGCTGACCCTGGCAGGGCGGGGGGGCCGCCCCCCGGCCCCCCGGGG
>NZ_JWLD01000036.1 GCF_000813725.1 Leisingera sp. ANG-Vp | reverse complement strand
CCGCCCCCCCGCCGGGCCGGCCCCCCCCCCCCCGCCCCGCCGCTGTTCAACTGGCCGCAGCTTGGCAACCTGGTGCGCGGCTACCTGGAGTACCTGGTGCAATACAACGCCGACGGCACTTTTGAGCCGCGCCTGCTGGAGAGCTGGGAGGTCAACGCGGACGCCACCGAATACCTGCTGCACATCCGCCCCGGGGTGAACTGGAACGACGGCCGCGGCACCCTGACCGCCAAGGACGTCGCCTACAACTTTGCCCGCTGGTGCGACGGCAAGTGGGAAGGCAATTCGATGGCCGCCCGCATGGGCTCGCTGCAGAACGAGGCCGGCGACGGCCCTGCTGAGGGCGCGCTGGAGATCGTTGACGATCTGACGCTCAAGCTGAAACTCACCCGCCCGGACATCACCATAATCCCGGCCGTGACCGAATACCCTGCCGCCATCGTGCCCGATGGCTGGTCGGGCGATCCGGGCGCCGATCCGGTGGGTACAGGGCCTTACAAGCTGGTCGAATACGAGGTCGGCGTGAAGGTGGCGCTGGAAAAGAACACCGATCACGAGTGGTGGGGCGAAGGTGCCTATCTCGACCGGATCGAGTTCATCGACTTCGGCACCGATGCCTCCACCCATCTGTCGGCAGCCGAGGCCGAGGAAATCGACATGACCTACGAAACCGTGGGCGAATATGTCGACATCTTCACCTCCATCGGCTGGAACGTCAGTGAATCCGTCTCCGCCAATACTTTGGTGCTGCGCACCAACCGCGACTCCCTGGTGGACGGCGCCGCACCCTATGCCGACGCCCGCGTGCGCCGCGCCCTGGCGCTGGCCTGCGACAACGCGGTGCTGCTGGAGCTGGGCTATGACGGCCGCGGCACCCTGGCCGAGAACCACCACGTCTGCCCGATCCACCCGGAATACGCCGACATCGGCGCCCCGGTGCGCGACCCCGAAGCAGCACGTAAACTGATGGAAGAGGCGGGTATGCTCGACTTCGAGCATGAGCTGATCTCAATCGACGACGACTGGCGCCGCAACACCACTGACGCATTGGCTGCTCAGATGCGCGATGCAGGCCTCAAGGTGAAACGCACCGTGCTGCCCGGGAACACCTTCTGGAACGACTGGGACAAATACCCGTTCAGCTCCACCGATTGGGGCCACCGCCCGCTGGGGGTGCAGGTGCTGACACTGGCCTACAAAACAGGGGTTGCCTGGAATGAGACCGGCCTCGCCAGTGCCGAGTTCGACAGCATGCTCGAGGCTGCCTCGGCCATTGCTGACGCAGATACACGGCGCACCCATATGGAGAAGATCGAGCTGTTCATGCGCGACGACGGCACCGTGATCCAGCCCTATTGGCGCTCGCTCTACCGTCACGCCCGCCCCGGCGTCATCGGCGCCGAGAGCCACCCGATCAACGAAATCCACGTGCACAAGCTGGCACTGGAAGCCTGACAGGGCCGCAAATGAAAGGGGGCGCGCCAATCCTGGCGCGCCGCCGTTTCTTTAGATATCAACCTCAACCCGGCCAATCGGGTTGGAGCAGCAGGCCAGGATGTACCCTGCCTCCACGTCCTCTTCCGAGATGCCGCCGTTGTGGACCATATGCACCTCGCCCGCGGTTTTCTTGACCTTGCAGGTGCCGCAGATGCCAAAGGTACAGCCCGATGGGATGTTGAGGCCCGACGCCTTGGCAACCGCCAGCACCGTATCGGTCTCGGTACAGGTCGCCATGACACCCGATGCGGCAAAGCTGATCTCGGCGGTCGCGCTTTCTTCCGGAACCACATCGTCCAGCTCCGGCGCGTCTGCCTCAGTCTCAACCGGCGCGCCAAAGCTCTCCTGATTGTAGTTCTCCATGTCAAAGCCAAGGCCAATGAGCATGTCGCGCACCGCCTGCATGAACGGCTCAGGGCCGCAGCAGTAGACCTCGCGTTCCAGATAATCCTGGGCGATGATCCCAAGCATGATCTGGCTCAGCTGGCCGCGGTAGCCGGTCCAGACCCGATAGGGATCGTCTTCCTCAACCACGAAGTTCAGCTTCAGCCCCGGCACCCGCGACGCCATGCTTTCCAGCTGCTGGCGCGCGATGATCTCGCTCGGCCGTTTGGCGCAGTTGATGAAGCAAATGTCGGGCGACTGGCCGCGGTCGAACAGATACTGGGTCATCGACAGGCTGGGCGTGATGCCGGAGCCAGCCGAGATGAACAGGAACTTGCCGTTCGGGCGCTTGGGCAGTGTGAACACGCCTGCGGGGCCGGAGGCCTTGAGGAACATGCCCGGCTTCAGGTGGTCCAGCATCCAGCGGGTGCCGATGCTGTCGGCCTGCGCCTTGACCGTCACCGAGATCGACAAAGGCCGCGACGGCGAGGAGCTGATCGTGTAGGTACGCCAGACGGTCTCCGTCGGCACCGGCAGCTCCAGTGTCAGGAACTGGCCCGGCTGATACTTGAACCACGCGCCGGAGGGCGCGCGGAAGCTGAAAGTGGCGGTGTTCGGCGCTTCAGGCACGACAGAGACGCATTCCAGCATCTCGTCGTCCTTCCACGCCAGGGTTTCGTCCAGCGTCTCGAAATTGGCCTGCAGTCCCATGTGCTTACTCCGCCGCGATCAGGTGGCGGCCGGTCAGCGCGCGGGTCAGGTGGTCGGCATACCAGTTGGAAAACTGGATGACGCCGCTTTCCTGTACTTCCGAGTAGGGACCGGGCTCATAAGCGGGCGAGTTGATGCCGCGCTGATTGTCCTCGACCACAATGCGGTCTTCGTCATTGGTGGCGATCCAGACCTCGGTGAGGCGCTTCAGGTCGTAATCCTGGCCTTCAACCGCATCCTTGTGCACCAGCCATTTGGTGGTGACCTCGGTCTCGGTCGGGCTGATCGGGGTTACGCGGAACACGATGGAATGATCCGGCAGGAAGTGGTTCCAAGTGGTCGGATAGTGGAACTTCAGCAAGGTGCCCGCATCGGCAAAGGGCACCCGGCCCAGCTTCTTGGCCACAGCTGCCTTGCCGTCCAGGGTATAGCTCTCGGCGCCCTCATTCAGCGGCATCCGCGCCAGACGGTGCTGGCCGCGTGCATCCATCCGGAATTGCGACGCGATACCCGCGGCTTCAATCCGGTCGAAATGCTTTTGCAGATGCGGCGGGGTCTCACCGCCCTCAACCCCGGTGACCGAGGGGTCTTCCGGGAAGGTCCGGCACAGCGACGGGTGGTTGCCGCCGCAGTGATAGCACTCGCGGTTGTTCTCCCAGACCAGCTTCCAGTTGCCGTTCTCGATGATCGAGCTTTCATAGGCCACCTTGGCATTGCCCAGGTCATGCGGCGCCAGATAGGGGCGGGCCACATCGGCAAAGGCATCAAAATCCGGCGCCTCATCCGCCAGGCAGATATAGATCAGCCCTTCCAGGTCGCGGCAGTGCACCGGCTTTAGCCCATGCTTGGAGGCATCGAAATCCGGCCCCATGTCGCGCGCCCACAGCAGCGAGCCGTCCAGTTCATAGGTCCACTGGTGGTAGGGGCAGACCAGCTTGGGCGCATTGCCCTTCTTGGCCTTGCAGACAACCGAGCCGCGGTGGCGGCAGGCGTTGTGGAAGGCGCGCACCTCGCCATCGGTGCCGCGCACGATGATCACGTTGTAGGACCCCACCTGATGGGTCACATAGTTGCCCGCCTTCGGGATCTCGCAAGCCGGAATGGCAAACAGCCACTCGCGGTAGAAGATCTGGCGCATGTCCAGATCCAGCACGCCCGGATCGGTGTAAAACGCCTGCTCCAGGGAATAGTTTTTCTGACGGGCCACCAGTTTGGCCAGAATTTCGCTGTCGTGAAGCATCTGCTTCTCTCCTTTGCCGCATCCCCGCGGCGTCGTGGCTAGGGTGCAGGCATAGAAAGAGAGATTGCAGGCCACGCGCCCGCAACCGCCCCGCCGCCGCCCGCGGTTGACGTGTTTTCATGGCAAGGCTGGTTTCCGGACTGGCCCGGGGCCGCTTGGCGGCGGGGCCTGGCACCTTCCCGAAGCGCGAGCTTCAGTGGTTTTTGCCAGGCCTGACTCGGGGTCACCGTTGCGGGGGCAGTGCCGGATTTTCACCAGCTTCCCAATTCTCCGCCCCGAAAGGCGGCACCTTGCTGAGGCGGAATTTGCCCGATCACGGACCGGTCCGCGAAAACAAATCCGACCCGCCGAAACCGGAAAAAGACATGCATGTTTGCCGTGCCAAGGTGCACAGAGATGTCCAGAATCTCAAACCGGCACTCGCCCGTCTTTTTGCGGCAAGCCGCTGTTTTTGCAGGCTGTCAGAGCCGAATCGCTTCACCCGATTCGGTTTGAAGCCTGTTGAATGGCAATCAGCTCTGGCCTAACCTCCCCTTGAGCATGTCAATTTAGGCCAAAGGGCCTGCACCCGTTTGCAAGCTGCCGCTGCTGCTGCAGCGCTAGGGTATCTGTGTGAAAGGACTAAGGATTTCGTGAAAGAGGGAGACGCATACACTAGCTCTCAGTGGGCGCATGCAGTGAAACTCTCCGGGCTGCTCGGCTGGCTTGCAATTGCAGTGCCAATCACATCCAGAACTGACGGCGGATCCTTGGTGAACTTCCTTGGCCTTATGATCTGGGCTGCAGTCTTGGGCCTGCCGGTGGCCTGGCTTGCAAGCCGGCTGATAACGGGACCAGTCCTGAAACGGATCCTGCGCAAGCCGCTCTCCTGGATGCGCGCCGGACTTTGGGGCGCTGTTATCTCTTCTCTTTTTGCCCTAATCGGCATTGCGATAACCCGCTTGTGGAAATGGTATTGGTCTATTGACCCCGGCAGCTACGCTCAAACAGACAGCGGTAACTGGGCACAGCAAGCCGACCGAATTCTTGCAATCTCCAGCTGGATGCTACCGGCAAAATCCACGGTACTTTTTGTTGTTGCCGGTGTTTTCATTGCACTCATTGTGAGAGCCTTTATCGGTCCGGGAAACCGAACAGACCCCTGACCTGGTCCTGTAAGTGCCAGGCGGTTAGAGCTCCCCCGCCCGGCAGCCTTTCCTCACTTCGATTTCCAGGTATCCAGCCAGCGGCGGAACCGCCCCTTGCGCTCGGCAATCGCATCGCCTGCCGCATAAAGGCTGTCCTCGGCGCTTTCGATCATCGGGTCGATCCGGGCCTGCCGGAACCGGCGCCAGCGCACATAGATGGCCCACATCACTGCCGCCAGCAGCACCAGGAAGATGATGGCAAACCAGTTGGTCGGCTTGTCATCCGGCCCGGCCACCGGCTTGATCGTCACCGCATTGGGGAAGATCGACAGGAACTGGTTCCTCCAGCCGTAATGCATGACGGACACCCACTCCGGCGCGTCCTTGGTCGAGACAGCGTCATTGGCATCGGTGTAAAGGTTCGCGGTGTCGAACTTGAAATAGGGCGGCCAGTTCCAGCCGGTGTCCTCGTTACGGTAGACAATGGGATCGCCGTTCTGACGCACGCCCTGGATGAACTGCACATCGCGGTTCAACAGCTCGGCCGACTGGTCATCCGGCTTGGACCAGAAAATCCGGGTCCAATCGTTCAGCTCCTGCCGCTCCTCATAGGTGTTGACGATGCGCACCACGTCGTATTGCGGCAGCGTGTAATGCAGGAAGGCGCCGAACAGCACCCAGAAGGTGATCAGGAAGGCCCATTTGATGAAACGCATGGCGTGACACCTCACATGAAGTTAATGACGTAGACCAGAAGCATCAGCGCTCCCAGCGGAATGATGTAGATCAGCAGCAAGAGCTTGCGCCGGGGCGAGCGGTCGTATTGCTTCAGCCCCCGCTGGATGAAGGCCGCGCGGTCGCCGGTCAACCCCTTCTGTTTCCAGCGCCGCTTCAGCTGCGCCCGCCGCATCTCGCGCGAATACAGCCGGGCGGCGCCGTAGACCACGGTCAGCCCCACCAGCAGGATCAGCACCAGGCGGAAGAAGCCGAACATCTCTATCGCCCCCGCACACGGTTCACCGCGCCCCAGGGGCCAACCCGCTCAACCATCCCCTTGCGCCGCACCCGCGGCAGCGCAGGTGTGCGGCCCTCCATATCCGGCTCATGCCCGAACAGCGCCTCGCGCGCGCCGGCCTTGTCCACCGCATACTCCCGCGCCAGGAACTCCGCTGCATAGGCCTTCTTGGTCTCCGGCCAGCCCCGGTACCGGCGGTAAAACAGCTCCTTGTGGCAGATGAACATCTGGCGGAAGTCATGCGGGCAAAGTTCCGCCAGAAGCATATTGACCAGATCCCGCTCCGGCGTATCCGCCGCCCGCAGGGAATAGAAGTAGGCCGGATGGTCCGAGCGGATCTTGGGCCATTTGCCGCCGCCCTCGGCCCAGCGCACCAGTGCGGAGAGCCCCTCGAACTCCTCCGGCAGCTCATCTGCATAGCGCGCCGCCAGCCGCCGCAGATCCGCGCGCGACAGCCCGGACAGGTCCCGCCCCTTCTCTGTCAGGACTGAGACCGCCAGGAACCCCATCTTCTGCCGCAGGATCGCCGCGCCATCAACGCCGCGGGCCCGGATCACCGGCTCTGCCAGCCCGTTCAGGTCCAGAAACTTTGCAATCGCATTGCGCTGCCCCAGGTCGAACACGCGGTCGAGCGGCACCCCCTCAGGCTTCTCCCCGCTGGCAATCACTGCCGGATGCTCGACGCCTTGAAACACATACATGCCACCGAAATGCGCGGTCCAGAAGTTTGCCTGCTCAAAGACTTCATGCTGCAGATGCACCGGATTGCGGGTCACATCGCCGGTCTTCTCAGCCGTCTGGATCATTTCCCCAATCAGCGCATCATCAAACCAGGCATCCTCGCCGGTCTTGAACTGCTCCACCAGCTCCGCCAGACGGTCCGCATGGCGCAGCGTGCCCTTGGTGGTATCCGCCTCGATGCGCACCTGCTGGATATCGAACAGCTTCGCGGGCGAGGACACCTCAAACACCGAATTCACCAGCTCCCCCGCCACTGCATCCGTCGCCGTCAGCGCAAAGAGCTGGCGTTCGTTGACCTCGATAAACCGGCGCAGAATGTCCCGGCTGGTGGAGAATTTCACATGCAAGAGCGGACAGCGCTTCTGCTCGGTGCTGAGGAGAATGAACTGCCGGTTCACGCCAGCATGGTTCAGATAGTGATCATCCCCCAGCTCATCCCCGATCTCCGGCGAAAAGCCCGAGATATCGACGTGGAAATCCGTCAGAGCGGTGGTCTTGCCGGTCAGATGCTTCAGCGCGCGGTTATACCGCTCCACCAGCGCGGGCGAGGCCACATGGAAGAGATTGCCGAACATCAGGCCATGCTGGATGAGGCGTTTCATGGCCTGCTCCTCACACTTGTCTCAAGTGCCGAAATGTGCGCACGTTCGAGCTTCCTGTTTTCATTGGGTGTCAGCTTCGGGTTGTTTCCAAAGGCCTCAGAACCCAAAAGCCCAATATGAGAGTGGTTGAGCAATTTCAAAGTAGGCAAGTTGTCAAACAGCTCAAACTTGTTCGCATAGGTTTGAAACGGCTCACCTTTCAAAGACACGCAGTTATAAAACAATAAGAGCAATTCCGCATCAGATAGCTGCGCCCTTAGCAGTTTGGCATGCCTAGGCTTAGAGAACTCTTTCTCATCTTCAAGAACACGGAAGCAGTTATACAGAAACCTAAAGTAGTGCCCTAAATCATTGCCCCTTCTGTTCCAAAAATCTTTATAGGCATAAAACAGGGCAACGCCTTCATCGTGTTTCTTTAGCTTTTCACGATAAACCTTATTCAGTTCCCTGTAATAGAAAACAAAGCAGTCTCGCCCCTCCGCTAGTTTATCCTTGCTATCTTTTTTCACTACATCCAAGCCGCCAACGATCTCCGAGTGGGTTCTCAGCAGTTCGAAAAATGTCGTTTCGAACTGCTGCGATCTCAGGTTGGTATTCATTGCATTGAACTCATCAGCTTGGCGCTTAAGCTCTTTCCGTTGTTCGGCGAGTTCTTCGCTTTGCAGCCAGACAGTCACGATGATCCAGAGAAAGGCCAACACTCCCGCTACTCCAGCGAAAGTATCGCCGATTTCATTAGAAGGCGAAAAAAGCAACGCAAAAGCCCTAAACTGCCAATCACCCTCACTGTCAACTTGAGGAAGTATCGCTAGAATAGCCACTACTGTTAGAAAGGCCTTCGTCAGGGCCTTACCAACATCCATTGGCCGATCGCTTTTGATGCCTGCCTTTATAGAGCGCCAGTGATTTTCAATCCTTTCGATCACCCCTGCCCCTCCAGATACCGCCGCTTGGCCTCTTCCTGCCGCCCGAAATCGCGCACCATGTTTTCAATCGCCACCTCATCCGATTTATCGGCATAGCGGAACTCAGAGTCGGCGTAGCGGTTGATCTCCTGCACCACCATGTCGACCGTGATGGGCACCCGCAGCTCTGCAATCATCGCGGATTTGGTGGCGTAGTCCTTGAACAGGAACAGCTCCGGGTTCTCCATCCATTCATCCGGCAGCTCAAAATCCATCGCCCGGACCTTAACCGCATCAGTGATGTTCTTGATGGCGCGGCCGGTGAAGCGTTCATCCGCCTGCTGAATGGCCTTCAGATAGGTGCCGAGCTTGGCCAGATCATCCAGCGCGCCGATCTGATCATGGACCCGGCCGAACACCTCCGCCAGCCCCGGCTCCTGCGGGCGGTTGTGCGCCTCGAATGACCGCGCGACCGCCTTCTTGATCTCCTGCGCGCCGTAAAGGTCATGGTCACCTTGCGGGATTGCATGGTTCTTGCCCATCAGCAGGGTCAGGATGTCGATGTAATCCTCCCGCGTCTGCGGCCCGTCCACCAGGAACCGCGCCCCGGCCCGCTGGCGCAGGGCGTCGTCGACATTCTCCGGGTAGTTGGAGAACATGCCAAAGGTGCAGTTGCCGCGCACCACGGTATTGGCCCCGGCAAAGGCCTCCATGAAGACCGCTGTCACTTCCTGCTGGCCCGCGCTGAACTGCCGGTCGCCGCGCTTGCCCGCGATCTGGTCGATGTCGTCGATGGTGCCAAAGCCGATGACGCCCGGGTCGATCACGTTCTGGATGAAGGACTTGGCGTTCTGACCGGATTTGCCCTGATAGCTGTCGATATTGTCGATGCCGAAGTTCTGGTAGCGGAAGGCGTAGCCCGCGTTCTGGCAATAGTCGTGGATCAGGCCTGCCATCATCTGGATCAGCGTGGTCTTGCCGGTCCCGGGCTTACCGTCCCCCATGAAGGTGAAGATGAACCCGCCCATCTCGGCAAACGGGTTCAGGCGGCGGTCGAAATCATAGGCCATCAGCATCTTGGAGAGCCGCAGCGCCTGGTATTTGGCAATGTGGTTGCCCACCACCTCATGCGGTTTCTTGAACGCCATGGTGATCGTAGTGGACTTCGCCTTGGCCGCGGCCTCAAAGCCGCTGATGGTCAGATCATCCGCCTCCACCCGCCAGGCGGCAGCGGTAAAGGCCTCCAGCCGCGGCGCGGTCTGGGCCCGCAGAGCGGCCTTCTCCATCAGCTGCTCGGCATAGGCTGCCGCAGCCGCAATCAGATGCGCGTCATCGGGCGCATGCAACGCCAGCTTCTGGTCCAGTTCCCACAATGCGCCATGCAAGGCCAAAGGCGCATTATCCGTCAGCAGCTCCTCCGCCTCGCCCACCTCGGCCTGTGCCTCACTCCCATGCGGCGCAAGCAAATAGGCCGCGGCATTGGCAAAGACATGCGCGGCAATCAGTGCCTCAGCCGCCAGCAGTTCGGTGAACTCCCCCTTGCGCGCGGCATCCAAAGAACCGGCCAGATTGGCCCGTTTCAGATCCCCCAAGCCCGAAGCCTCGGCATAAGCCTCTCCCATCGCCAGCGAAATCGCCAGCGCCCGGCGCAGGCAATGCTGCAAGGTTGCCTGCAGGGGCGAGGTCAGCGGGTCATCATCATCCGCCGCCTCGATGCGGGCAATCAGATGCACACCCTCAGGCCGCGCGGTAGAGCGCGTCACCAGCCCCGGCGTGGTCGAGCGGAAACGGCGCGTGCGGGCAATCCCGGGCGAACGTTCCGGCGCCTTGCCCTCAAATGCAGGCTTAGCAATGCGCGGCGTGTGGTCAAACCCCTCCAGCATCGCTGCCGCAGCCCCGTAATGCTTGCGGACATCCTCTTCCCGCAACTCCATCTGATTGCCTGAAATGCTCATCTCACCCTCTCAATCCATCTCCTGCGGGTCACAATCCAACCCGCTTTCATCTTGCTAAAAATACTCCCGTCCCACTGCCCGGCAGGCGGCTTTGCCGCCGAGAGGGGAGGCTCCCTCATCTTCAAAAAGGCACGCCGCTCAATACCGCAGCACCTGTCCTGCCTCGCTCACCACAAACTTCTGCACATCGGCAAACCCCGGCGGGTCCAGCTCTGCCAGCACCTGGAACGGGCGCTGCGGCAGGATGATGGCGCGCTGGGTCCGGGTCGCCCCGGTGTCCGCGCCGCGGCCGCCAAAGGGGTCGAGCGCAAAGATCTCCCGCTCCACCTTGCCGAACCAGCCGGAGCGCTCCTCGCGCACGTCTTCGCTTTCCAGCTCCTCCAGCGTCCAGGCCAGCGCCCAGTCCTGGCCCGCAGGCGCCTCTGCCTCCTCCAGCACCCGGCGCAGGGGGCCGGACTGCTCGGTATAGGCCGAGGAGTACATCGGCCCCACATGATAGCGGCGCAGATGCTTGGGGTGGAGGTCGTCGAAATCCTCGTCGAACCCCTTGGCAATGGTCACCAGCTTCAGCCCGGCCAGGGCCTGTGCCATCAGATGCGCCTGAACCTCGGGCCAGCGGCGCTCATCCTTGGGCAGCGCCACCTTGCCGCTGTCCTCCAGCTCCATCAGGTAGATCACCGGCAGGTTTACCTGGCTGTCATAGGCCGCCCAGTGCAGCAGGAAGCGGCGGCGGCGCGGGCCAAGGTTTTCCAGCCATTCGCATTCCGGGTCGTTCTGGGTCCAGAACAGCTCGCCCTTCAGAAGCTCCTGGTAATAGAGCCGCTGCGACAGCGCGAACTGCAGCTTCGAGGGCACCGCCCGGTCCGAGATGATGGTGCGCACCATATCGTCCTTCAGCACCTCTTCGCTGGCCATATTGGCCAGATGCCGTTCCGCTTGCTGGGCGTCATTGGCCATGGTCATCAGCTCGGCAGCCACCGGAAAGCCGCTGTCGCGCTTGTCCATCGCCAGGCTGCCGAAGAAGCGGCCGGTGTCGCGCCCGGTCATAAGGTACTTCATCGAGAGCGCCCGGAAGGTGAAGTTCAAGCGCATCAGATAGGCTGTCAGCACCTTCACATCGGATTTCGAAAGCCGCCCTTCTGCCTGCATCGCCGCCGCCACCCGCGTCAGGTGCCGGATGATGGTGTCGAACTTCTTGAAGTACCGGCGCGACGCGAAGGTATCCGTGATGCCTGCATGGTCTTTGGCGGGGTCGGTCATACGGAGCACCTCTCCGGACGTGCCGCTTGCGGCACGGACAACGCCCGTCCGCCCCCCCGGGCGGGCGCTACGCTCCCCCCCGCGGCCGGGCTCTGTCCTCTGCTTTGCACACTCAGTTTCCAGTATGGGTAGTTTCTAGGTGTCAAAACAGCATAGCCTTGGCCCGTCTTAGTCATTTCGATCGCCTTCTTTTTCCTTTCGTTTTCTTAAATAATTCGTTCGAGCGGCAAGCGCCGCGCCAGCAAAAAGCGCCCACTTAATGTGGCTGTCTAGCGAAGTGAAATACAAGACGACGGCTATGAGAACGATCTGCAGATAGAAATCACTTAAGGTGCTGGCTTTGTAGAGAAACGACCCGTTAACTTCAGAGAGCCTGAACACGATCACCCCCCATAGAGGTTCTTGTCGTGCTTCTCGACAATCGCGGCAAACCGGCGGGCAAAGCGTTCGTCGGCCTTGGCCTTCTTCTCCAGCACGTCGCGGGCAAACACCATATTGCCCTCATGCGCTTCCAGCATGTCGGCCATCCGCTGGTTGGTTGCGGTGCCGATTGCGGCCATTGCGGTCTGGGCTTCCTTGTCGGTCTGCACGCCGATCTCGTTGATCCTGTGCGCCACATCCTGCTGCTGCGCGGTCTTCAGCGATTTGGTCAGCGCATCATACAGCACCACCCGCTGCTGCGTGTCCGTCTGCAGCTTGTTGATCAGCACCATCTGCGTCGCCGCCTGGTTCTGCAGGCTGTCGACCCAGGTCTTGCCCTTCTCGATATAGCGCTCCAGCGTCTGGGATTTCGCAAGCTTCACTTGCTCATCCTGCACCAGCGCGTTGTATTTCGCGTTCAGATCCGCCAGCTCGGTTTCCAGCTTGGTGCGGGCTGCCGCGTCCTGTTCGACCGAGATCTTGTTCTCCAGCTCGATGATTTGCGGGTCCAGCGCAGTGATTTCCGCCTTCACTGTTTCCAGCTCCTGCACCGTGAATTCGCGGTCGTCGAGCGTTGAAGAGAGGTTCGCCTGTACCTTCTCACGCTGCTCTTCCAGAGTTGCCAGCTGGCCTTCCAGCAGTTTCACGATCACATCCGACTTGGCGATCAGGTCGTGCAGCTTGTCATCGATATTGGCGGTGCGCATCCGCTCCTGGCGCATCGAGTCCGATTTGCCCTTGGAAAAGAAACCGACAAAGCTCTCCCAGCCGGTTTTCGAGCGCATCTCGTCAAAATCCTTGGAGAATGCCGCCGTCACATCGTCCAGGCCCATGATCAGCTCGGCAATGTTGGCATTCATCACCTCGGTATGGGCGTGCACGTCGTCCAGCGTTGCGTTCTCAATGTCGATGCTGGCGTCCTCGCCTGCATCGATCTTGCTGCGCGCCGCCTCGATCCGCGATGTCAGCGCTTCAATCTTGGACTGAGATTCCCGGACTTTTTCCTGGCTCTCAGACACCATTTTCTCGAATTGGGAAACACTCATCGTATCTGTTCCTCCCCTTGAAATAACTGATCCATAGATGGGGATGTAAAACGAATTTACATCCCTCGGGCGGTCAAATTCCGCCCGGTTCCTCTGCACTGTTGCAGACAGGCCGCACAAAGAAAAGCCCCGGAGAACACCCCCGGGGCCAATGCGCAGAACCAGGGTGTTTCACATGGTCTGCTGCTTGCTCAGAACCAGAAAGGTCATCATGCCGAAAGGAGGAATGCTCTCCTGCTGCTCGACCCGGAGCCGGTCTTCCTGCAGCACCGTCTGCAGTTCAAAATCCGAATGCCAGCCGATCACATTGGCCAGGGGCGCCGACAGCTTCTCGAGCGAGGCCCGGACCCCCTTGCCGCTTTTGAAATGGTTTGTGATCACCAGCTTGCCGCCCGGCTTCAGCACACGGGCGATCTCGCGCATTACGCGCCCGGGCTCAGGCACCACGGACAGCACATGCATCGCTGCCACGCTGTCAAAACTGTTGTCTGGAAAGTCCAGCTGCCGGGCATCCATCTGCCGCAGCGCCTCGACCTGATCCAGGCCCATTTCCTGCACCTTTGCCTGCGCCTTCTTCAGCATGTCATGGCTGAAGTCGATGCCGGTCACCTGCAGATGCGGCGCGTAGTGCTGCAGCGACAGGCCGGTGCCGACGCCCACTTCCAGCACCGTGCCGTGGCGGGAATTGATATAGCGGGTCGCCCGGCGGCGCCCCGAGCGCGTCACCGCGCCAAATGTCCTGTCATAAACCGGCGCCCAGCGCGCGTAGGATTCCTCAACTGCCTTGATATCCAATTCGTCCCTCCCCTGGACGTCTTGGGCTAGCCCTTCGGCTTGGAAACCAGCCCCCAAATTACCATCGCAACATATCCGAGGCTTAGCACAACCAGCACGGTCCATGCATAGGTCAACAATGCCGCAGCCATGAAGGCGAAACCCACCAGAAGATATTTAACATGCTCGCGGGAGATTTTCATCGCTTTCGGCGACCAGGTCGGAATGTGGCTGATCATTGCCAGCCCCACCAGCACCATGTTGAGGCAGATCAGCAGCTCCGGCAGCACCGGTTCGCCGTCATAGGCAAAAGAGGCAAACATAGGCAGCAGCGCCAGCAGCGCCCCCGCGGGCGACGGGATACCTTCGAAATAGCCTTTGCGCAGCTTGGGCGCCTCTTCTTCCGACTTGGTGGAGACATTGAACCGCGCCAGCCGCACCACACAGCAAACCGAGAACACCAGCACCGAGATCCACCCCAGCCCGCGCATGTCCTGCAAGGCCCAGAAATAGATCACCAGCGGTGTCGCCACCCCGAAATTCAGGAAATCCGCCAGCGAGTCGAGCTCGGCACCCATCTTGCTGACGCTGCGCAGCGCCCGTGCCAGACGCCCGTCGAGACCGTCCAGTACCGCAGCCAGGATGATCATCATCACCGCCAGCTTGAAGTTGCCGTAGACCGCAAAGCGGATTGCCGTCAGCCCTGCACAGATGGCGCCGATGGTCATCATGTTCGGCATCAGCTGAATCAGCGCGAATTCCGACTTCTTCTTTTCCGGGACATCATACATGGCGGTTCTTTCTTCCTCGCTGGCGGCTCTCAGAAAGGCGCAGATCCGCGCCGCGGCCTGCCGCGCCAGGAGGTAAACTTCGGGGCTGGGCGCACATATGCCCCAAGACCGGCCCCGGCGCAACGCCTGGCCCCCCGCTGCACCCGGCATCCAAGCCTTCTGCAGCGGCCGTGCCGCCGATTTACGATATCTTAGCGGCGGGCACAGAATATGCCGGTCAGTCGCATTTGCTTCAATTGAGGAAGAATTCCAGTTGCTTGAAAGACAATCGCCCAAGACCGCTCAAGACCCCCGCAAAAAAGACCCGCAAACCGCAGACCAGCTCGTTCAGCTTGCCAAATCGGAATCCTTAGGGGACGGCGGCCTGCGGACCTCTCAGATTCTTTCCGATGCTCTCGCCGCGGATCCCAGCCACCACGAGGCGCAGGTGCTGCGGGAGCGGCTTTATCAGACCTTTATCCCGCGCTGGCATTTCCCAATGCTGGCGGACACGGCACGCAACCGCGCTTATGCGCAGGCCATTGCAGCCAAGGTCAGGCCGGGCGACGTGGTCCTGGACATCGGCTGCGGCGCCGGGCTGACGGCCATGCTGGCGGCGCGGGCCGGGGCAAAACATGTCTACACCTGCGAACAGCAGCCGCTGATCGCCCAGGCTGCAGCCCGCGTGATCGAAGACAACGGGCTTAGCGACCGCATCACGGTTATCCCGAAATGGTCGCATGAGATCATCGTGGGCGAGGACATCCCGGAACCGGCGGATGTGGTGGTCTCGGAAATCGTCGATACCGTTCTGCTCGGCGAGGGGGCGCTGGCAACGCTCACTCACGCCATGGCCGTGTTGGCCAAACCCGGCGCACGGGCGGTGCCCGAGCGGGGCACCCTGATGGCCCGCCTGGTGGAAAGCCCCAAGCTCCTGAACCTTTGGCGCCCGCAAAAGGCGGAAGGGTTCGACCTCAGCGCCTTTCACCGCTTTGCAACCGTCGCCCAGATCACGCCCAATGACCTGGCGGCTTGCGGGCTGCGGCCGCTGGGGCCTGAAGAACCCCTGTTCTCGTTCGACTTCACCCGCCCGGACCTCAGCCCGGGGCGCACTGCCAAGGATCTTGCCTGCACCGCCTCCGGCACGGCCCATGCGGTCTTTGTCAGCTTCGAGATGGAACTGGCACCCGGCATTCTGGTGTCCAACGGGCCAGATGACGGGGGCCACTGGGGGCGCACAGCCTTCCTGCTCGACCGTCCGGAAACCGTCGCGGCAGGGGACCGCTTGACCGTGACCGCGCAGCATGACGCCTCGCAGCTCAGCCTGACAGTGCACGATTGGACGTTCGGCGCCGCGGATGCGGATCAAGCCGCGCTCTGGATGACCCGGGCCTGGAATGCCGGCCGGCTGATGCACGAAAGCGACAGCACCGCCGTCCCTGCGGTTCCGGCCTGCCCGCCGACGGAAGCCGGCAGACCCGAAAGCCCGATCCACGCACATCACTAGGCTAAGCTGGCGGCCGCGGCCCAAACCGGGCAGCGGCCGCCGCGCTGCGTCTTTCCTGTCCCAAACCCGCGACGAAAATCCCTGTCGATTACGGCCCCGATTCGCAGTATCACCTTCCGAGCGCAGCAGACTGCACACCCGGCCCCACACTTCGGGTGGCAGGGGAAATCAGAAGGACGAAATGATGCCGATCACCTCTACAGAAATCGACGCAGCCCTCACCGCCTGGGGGAATGGAAAGGTAGCGATCTCAAAAGCCTTCGAAGATGGCGGCATTGACGCGGCTCGACAGGTCGCCAGTGCCCATCTCGATGCGAACTATGGCTACGGCCTGGGACCCGTATTGTTCAAACCCACTATGGCCAGTGGCGAGCAAACTTTCCGCCCAACCAAAGAAGGCGCCTTGGCCTATTTTTGCGGGCACTCGGCAGAATACCCCCTGGATCGCGGATTTGCGATTCAGGGCTGGCGGGCTATGGAGAGCGTCACCTGTGCTGAGTTCATTGAAGGCGATGTGGCCATGTGGATGGGCTGGGTCATTCTGACCGACAAGGACGGCAAGGCCACCAAGGTCGACAAGAGCTTTGGCTACAAGAAGGATGCCGACGGCGTGCTGCGCATCGTGCTGCACCACTCGTCCCTGCCCTACCAGCCGTAAGCGGCAGAAGTGACCGCCCCCCCCGCCGGTGTACAGGGGGTGTACAGGGGGTGCACACGTGGCACCCCCTGTTTTTCTGTCTTTAGTCCCGCTTAGCCGACAACGTTGAACTCCGGCCCGTAGGGGTACTTGGTGATGTTCTCGTTGCCGTCCTCGTGGATGATCAGAATGTCATGCTCACGGTAGCCGCCCGCACCCGGCTGGCCGTCGGCAATGGTCAGCATCGGCTCCATCGAGATCACCATGCCCGGCTCCAGCACCGTGTCGATGTCCTCGCGCAGTTCCAGTCCTGCCTCGCGGCCATAGTAGTGCGACAGCACGCCAAACGAGTGGCCATAGCCGAAGGTACGGTACTGCAGCAGATCCTGCTCTTCAAAGAAGGCATTGATCTGATGGGTGATTTCCGCACAGCTCGCACCCGGCTTCAGCAGGGAGATGCCCAGCTCATGCGCCGCCACATTGGCCTCCCAGATGCGCAGGGATTCAGCGTCCACTTCCTTGACGAACATGGTCCGCTCCAGCGCGGTGTAATAGCCGGAGATCATCGGGAAAGTGTTCAGCGACAGGATGTCGCCGCGCTCCAGGCGGCGGCCGGTGACCGGGTTGTGGGCGCCGTCGGTGTTGATGCCGGACTGGAACCACACCCAGGTGTCGCGGTACTCCGCATCCGGGAAGCGCTTGGCGATCTCCAGTTCCATCGCATCGCGGCCTGCCATCGCCACGTCGATCTCGCGCGCGCCTTCCTTGACCGCATCGCGGATCGCAAAACCGCCCACGTCGGCAACAGCCGCGCCTGCGCGGATCATCTCCAGCTCAGCCGCGGACTTTCCCATCCGCTGGCGCATGGTCGGCTCGTAAAGATCAACCAGCTTGGATGGCGCCAGGAAGCCTTCCAGCTTGGCCTTCTGCAGCAGGGTCAGGTGGTCGCTTTCATAGCCGACAACCGCGCCCTCGCCGGATACCGACTTGATTGCACGCCAGAAATTGTCGCGCTGCCAGTCGGTGTAGGTGATATTGTCGCAGAACGAACGGCGCCACGGCTGGCCCGCGTCAATGCCGGCCGAGATGGTCACGGCCTCGGTTGCGGTCACTACCATGCCGTAGGGGCGGCCAAAGGCGCAGTAGGTGAAGCCCGAGTAGTAGGAAATGTTGTGCATCGAGGTGAAGACAGCAGCGCTCACCCCTGTTTCAGCCATGATCCTGCGCAGGCCTGCGATGCGGGCCTCATATTCCGAGACAGCAAATTGCAGCGGCGCTTTTTCACCATTGTGAAAACGGTACATTTCAGGACGTGAAGTCATATCAGACCCTTCCTTCTTACAAGAAAGGTCCCGGCGTTCAGGACAGATTTTGGATTGTGAGGGCACCATGTATCCCATGCGGCGACGCCATCGCCTAGCCCTTGCGCTGGAACATGGGGTGGAATCATCAATCTGGCAAGAGAAAAGAGAAACTGCTGCCAGCCATTTCTCACTGAGGACAGCGCCCGATCCTCGGGGTGGGTGCCTAAGGCGCCCTTCCCGTGGGGGAGGGTCGGGCGCGGTCCGGCCTGCTGGCCGAACAGGAGTTTTCAGTTCACTATCAACGCCACCAAGTCGCTCTCAGGGTCCGCCAGCGGATCGATCACGTTGAAATGGTGCTTGCCAAAGGCGATGACGTGATCGGCCTCCCAGGCCTCCACCAGCCAGATCGCCTGATCCAGAAACGCCGGACGCTCCTCGCCGCCGACCCAGACCGTCACCTCGGCCGCGTAGCGCTCGGTCATATCCACCGGGCTTTCGGCAATGGCAGCCGCCGAATCCATCTTGAACTTCTGGTTCATCGAGGTGCGCAGCAGCGGCCGCAGATCCGCCAGCGGCGAGATCGGGATCACCGTCTTGATCCGCTCTCCCACCTCCGCGGGCAGCAGCGCCCTATCCAGCATCCGCGCCACCAGATGGCCGCCTGCGGAATGGCCTGCCAAGGCAATCGGGCCGTTCACCTCACCTGCAATCCGGGTCACCGCTGCGGTGATCTGCCGGGTGATATCGGCAATCCGCACCTCGGGGCACAGGTCATAGGACGGCATCGCCACCGCCCAGCCATGGGATATCGCGCCGCGGGCCAAATGCGACCAGGAGCTTTTGTCGAAAGCCAGCCAGTAGCCGCCATGCACAAAGACAAACACCCCCTTGGGCGTTCCTTCCGGCAGGAACAGGTCAAACTTCTGCCGCTCCCCTTCGCCATAGGGAATGTCCAGCCGGGCGCGCTCATGCAGGCTGTTGCGGAAATCCTCCGCCGAAGCGGCCCAGCGCGGCGGGTAGCTCTCTGCATTTTCGATGTATGCCCCGTTGGCATAGGCATCATCCAATTCCATGCCCAATCTCCCCTGCAAATTTTTATTTTCGGCTACCTGACAGTCTGCCACAGCGCATGTCAAATTGCGCGGCAGAAATGTCTTGCAGGAAAAATTTGATCAAATTCTGGACTCATCAATCCTTCTGGACTTATTTAGGCACAACTGCTTTGCATTCCAGCGACAGAACACCCGGGAGGCCCGCAATGCTCGACGCAACCACAGATCTCAAATCCCTGCTCAAAGACCCCAGCCTGCTGGAGACCCGCGGCTATATCGGCGGCCAGTTTGTTGACGGTGAAAGCACCTTTGACGTGTCCAACCCGGCCCGCGGCGACGTGATTGCCCAGATGGCCGATATCAGCCGCGCCCAGGTGGCCGGTGCCATCGCCCAGGCGGAGGCCGCGCAAAAGGAATGGGCCAAGTGGACCGGCAAGGAACGCGCCGCCGTGCTGCGCAAGTGGTTCGATCTGATGATGGCGAACCAGGAAGACCTGGCGGTGATCCTGACCGCGGAGATGGGCAAGCCGCTGGCGGAATCGCGCGGCGAGATCGCCTATGGCGCCTCCTTCATCGAGTTCTTCGCGGAAGAAGCCAAGCGCATCTACGGCGAAACCATCCCCGGCCACCAGCGCGACAAGCGCATCACCGTGCTGAAGCAGCCGATCGGCGTCGCCGCTTCGATCACGCCGTGGAACTTCCCCAACGCGATGATCACCCGCAAGGCAGGCCCGGCACTGGCCGCTGGCTGCGCCTTTGTTGCCCGCCCGGCAGCTGAGACCCCGCTGTCGGCCACCGTGCTGGCGGTTCTGGCCGAACGCGCAGGCATCCCGGCCGGCGTGTTCAACGTGGTGCCGTCGTCGCGCGCGTCCGAGATCGGCAAGGAGTTCTGCGAGAACGACGCCGTGCGCAAGCTGACCTTCACCGGCTCCACCGAGGTGGGCCGCATCCTGATGCGCCAGGCCGCTGACACCGTGATGAAATGCTCGATGGAGCTGGGCGGCAACGCGCCTTTCATCGTGTTTGACGACGCTGACCTCGACGCTGCAGTTGAAGGCGCCATCATGTGCAAGTTCCGCAACAACGGCCAGACCTGCGTCTGCGCCAACCGGATCTATGTGCAGGCCGGTGTTTACGATGCCTTCGCCGAAAAGCTGAAGGCCGCAGTTGAAGCGATGAACGTGGGCGACGGCCTCAAGGACGGCATCCACTTCGGCCCGCTGATCAACATGGAAGCGGTCGAGAAGGTGCAGGAGCATATCGCCGACGCAACCTCCAAAGGCGGCGAAGTGATCCTGGGCGGAAACCCGTCCGAGCTGGGCGGCAGCTTCTTCCAGCCGACCATCGTCAAGGGCGCAACCCAAGAGATGGCCTTTGCCACCGACGAGACCTTTGGTCCGCTGGCGCCGCTGTTCAAGTTCGAGGATGAGGATGAAGTCATTGCCATGGCCAATGACACCATCTTTGGCCTGGCATCCTACTTCTACGCCAAGGACCTGAGCCGCGTGTACAAAGTGGCCGAGGCGCTGGAATACGGGATTGTCGGCGTCAACACCGGCATCATCTCGACCGAAGTGGCCCCGTTTGGCGGCGTCAAGCAGTCCGGCCTGGGCCGCGAAGGCAGCCATCACGGCATCGAGGATTACCTGGAGATGAAATACATCTGCATGTCGGTCTGATCCGGCCGCGGACGGCCTTCAGTGCCGCGTCATTGTGCCTGCCACCAGGCCGATGGCGCGGCCCCAGGCGGCTTCGGTCACGGGGTCCAGCTCCGCTCCCAAGACATCGCGCAAAGCGGCAATCAGCGACCGCTTTGCTGCCTCGGTCTCCCGCACATCAAGATTCAGATGCGCGTGCACCTCAATCAGCTTTTTTCCGAGATCCTGCAGTGTCCTGCCGTCCTCAAGATTGCCCACGCACGCGGCAATCATGGCGGTCAGCATGGTCTTCTGCTTGATGAAGTCGCCGCGAAACAAGGCGCGGGCTTCGGGCATCCGGGCAAAGAGATGCACATAGAACCGCTCAGCCAGCTCTGCCTTGCGGGCAAAAACCTTGGCAAAGCTCTGCTGAACACAATCAATTTCCTGAGTATTCATCCGCCCGTCCTGAAATCAAATTTTCTGCACCGGAAGGCAGACCCGGCGCAAAATCACGCAACTCGCAAACATTAACATGCGAAAATTAAGATATAATTTAGTTACCGAAAAATCCCGGAATTCCGCATTAATACCCCTTGAGGCCCGACACCCAACCGCACGGGGACAGGTCATCAAAACGGCAAAGCCCCCCGGGCAGGGCCAGGGGGGCAGGTGCACTCAAACCTTGCCGAAAGGGATCAGTTGACCGCTTTGGCCTCGATCTCGGCCCGGTTTGAGCGGGAGGAGGAGATTTCGATCCGGCGCGGCTTCAGCGCCTCGGGCACCTCGCGGTGCAGATCGATATGCAGCATGCCGTTTTCATGGCTGGCACCGGTCACGCGGACGTGGTCAGCCAGGGTGAAACGGCGTTCAAAGGCACGGGTGGCGATGCCGCGGTGCAGGAAGGTGCGCTCATCTTTGCTCTCACCTTTCTTGGCGGCCACCACGAGGGCGTTTTCCTTTACTTCGACGCTGAGGTCGTCCTCAGCAAAACCGGCAACAGCAATCGAGATGCGGTAGCTGTCGGCGTCGGTTTTTTCGATGTTGTAGGGCGGGTAGCTCGGCTGCGCGGCATCGGCGCTGAGCGCGCGGTCCATCAGGCTGGCAATCTGGTCAAAACCGATTGTGGCCCGGTGCAGCGGTGCAAAATCAAACGTACGCATAGTGTCATCCTCATTCATGAGCGATTTCAGGGCGCCTTCCCCGCGGGGACAGGCTGGGATTTCCGGGCCCCAATCAGCGGCTGCCCGGATACACTCGAGATAGGAATGGAAAATGCGCCTTCAAGAGGGGGATCATTCACCCACGCGCACAAATTTCGCGCCGCCTGCGGCAGAGCCGCCGCCGACCCGGATCCGTTTGATCCGCCGGTCCGGCGCCGCCACCGGGTTGCGGCGCAGCTGCGCCTTAAGTTCGGCCACGCGCTCGGGCAGTTTCATGCCAAAGGCCACCTGCCGGCCCTGGTATGCGCCGCCGCCGGAAACCAGCGCCAGGATACGCCCACGCCCGCCCACCTGGGACAGCACAGGCGCGCCGGAGGAGCCGAAGGTAACGTTGCAGTCGATCATCAGCACGTCCTGATGTTCGCCCATCAGGTTGCACTGGCGCTGCCGCGACAAAGCCTCGGCCCGGCCCATGCCGTAAGAGGTGACCGAAATATCGCTGCCGTAGTCCCGGCCCGAGTGCAGCGCAAAGGCATCCGCCTCGCCGCTCAGGATCGGCTCCGCAAGCCGGATCAGAGCGACGTCGTGGCGGATGTTTTCCAGGTCGAGCCGAGTTCCCGGTCTGAATCCCGGGTGCGCGGCGATCTGCAGCGCCTGGCGTTCGGCAATGGCCACGCCGTCGCGCAGCCCTGCGCGGAAGGTGATCTGCTCAGCCGGGCGCGGAGCGTTATTGCGGTCGTAGACGCAATGCGCTGCAGTCAGCACCAGATCCGGCGCGATCAATGTGCCGGTGCAAAATCCCTGGCGGTTCAGCTCCAGCCTCCCGACAGCCTCCCAGCCCAGCAGGTCATCCCGGTCTGTCAGCCGCCTCAGGCCGCTGTTCTGCGCCGTTGCGCTGCCTGCGTACGCCAGCATGGCAACAGCCGTCATCAGCGCCCGCCAGATCATTGGCTGATGAACTTCGCACCGGAGGAGCTGCGCCCCTCGCCCACTTTCACGCGGCCCACGCCCGGCGGCAGCCGGCCGCCGGTGGCAACGCCGGTCAGCTGCGCCTGCAGCAGCGTCAGCTCTTCAGCCAGGGCAGAGCCAAGCGACACCCGTTCGCCGCTCACTTCGGCCTTGGCCGACACCACCGAGACGATCCGCGGCACATCGCCCTCAAAGGAAAACACCGGTGCCCCGGAAGAGCCGAAATCCACGTCGCAGGACATCACCAGCACGCCTTGCTGGCGCGCCATGACTGCGCAGACCTCCTGCAGAGACGGAGCCTCAGACCGGTCATGGGCATAGGAAACCACACCGATGCTGCCCCCCTTGCGCGGGCGCTCGTCGGTTTCAAAGGGTTTTACCGTGGTGTTGCGGATCGGGCGCTGCAGCTGCAGCAGGGCAATATCGTTGCGCACCCGGTCCGTCGACAGCTCACCGTCATAGACATAGGAAGGATGCTCGACCGCACGCCGCACCGAGCGGTAGGCCGAGGCACGGCCGTTGCGCCAGCCGGCCAGGAATTCGATGGTGGCGGGGTCGATCCGCTCTTTGGTGCGGCTGTCATAAAGGCAATGGGCCGCGGTCAGCACCAGGTCGGGCGCAATCAGCGCACCGGTGCAAAAACCTTCGCCGTTCACGTCCAGGCGCCCGACGGCCTCCCACTGGCGCCCCGCATCCAGCGAATCCATCCGCTGCAGCCGGCTGTCCTGCGCTGCGGCTGCCACCGGCAGCAATGCCGCCAGCCCTGCCAGAATCCACTGCCTCACATGCGTCTCCTCTTATCCACCGGGTGGGAGGTTATTCGTTTGTTCAGGCAAAATTAGGGCAAGCGCACGGTTAATGCAGCCCGATTCTTTGAGGTTCTTTCCGGGCTGTGTCAGCGAAGGATAGGCACCTCCGGCACCCGCTTGCCCGGTGCGGTCAGCGCAGGCGGCTGCGGGCCGCCGGTGGCCCAGTCCAAAAGCTCCACCGTGTGCAAGATGGGCAGCTCTGTTCCTGAGCCGATCTGCATCATGCAGCCGATATTGCCTGCAGCGATCAGGTCCGGCGTCTTGGCTTCCAGCGTCCGGACTTTACGGTCCTTGAGCTGGGCCGAAATTTCCGGCTGCATCAGGTTGTAGGTGCCGGCCGAGCCGCAGCACAGGTGACTGTCGGCGGGTTCCACCACTTTGAAGCCCGCACGCTTCAGCAGGGATTTGGGATGGGTCTTTATCTGCTGGCCGTGCTGCAGCGAGCAGGCGGCGTGGTAGGCCACAGTCAGCCCTTTGTCCGCACCCTCCGGCAGCTCCAGCTGCATCAGCAGTTCCGAGATATCCATCGCAATTGCCGACACCCGTGCGGCATCTGCCGCCAGGGAGTCATTGCGGAACATATGCCCATAATCCTTGACCGTGGTGCCGCAGCCGGAGGTGTTGATGACAATTGCATCCAGCCCCTGCCCGTCCATCTCTGCCGTCCAGGCGCGGATGTTCCTGGCGGCCGTTGCGTGGCTCTCGTCCTCGCGCCCCATGTGATGAGTGAGCGCGCCGCAGCAGCCAGCGCCCTTGGCCACCACCACCTCGCAGCCGAGCCGGGTGAGCAGGCGGATGGTGGCGTCGTTGATGTCGGTGTTGAGCGCCCTCTGCGCACAGCCGGTCATCAGCGCCACGCGTTTCCTTTGCGGTGCGGCAGGCGCAAAACTTTGCGGATCGTCGTTGCGGCTGACCGGCGGAATGGTTTTCGGCGCCATGTCCAGCATCGCCCTGAGCCGCGCATCCGGCATCAGCCCCTTAAGGGGCCTCGCCAGCTTTGCCCCCATCAGCGCCAGCCGGAACCTTGTGGGATAGGGCAGGATCCGCGCCAGCAGCCAGCGCAGGGCGCGATCGCTCCACGGCCGGTCATAGTGTTTCTCGATATAGGCACGGGCGTGGTCGACCAGATGCATGAAATGCACGCCCGAGGGGCAGGTGGTCATGCAGGCAAGGCACGACAGGCAGCGATCGATGTGCTTGACGGTTTTTGCGTCCGGCACCCGCTCGTTCTCCAGCATGTCCTTGATCAGGTAGATGCGGCCGCGGGGGCTGTCGAGCTCATCGCCCAGCACCTGATAGGTGGGGCATGTGGCGGTGCAGAAGCCGCAATGCACACAGGAGCGCAGGATTTCATTGGCGCGCTTGGTGCCGGGGTCCTGCAGCTGCTCATCAGTGAAAGTGGTCTGCATGTCTTACCCCATCAGTCCCGGATTGAAGATGCCTTTCGGGTCGAACTGGCGGCGCAATCCTTCTGAGATCGCAGCCAAGAGGCCAGGCTGCGGCTGGAACACGCCCAGGCGTGACCGGGTGCCCGCGCTGGCACGCACCAGCGTGGCATGACCGGGCACATTGACCCGCGCCCGCAGGTCGTTGCCTTCGGCAACCCGTGCCCAAATCAGCCCGCCGCCCCAGTCGAACTGCAGCGCTTCCGCCTCCAGCCGCGGTGCCAGCTCCACAGCATCAGAGGGTTTCACCGAGATCCGCCAGACATCGCCTTCCCTCCCGTGAAAGGCGGAGACATCACGGATGCCTTGCCAGAGCGGCTCACCCTCCGCGGAAATGCTGGTTTCGCCAAAGCCTGCCAGTTCAGCCGCCAGTTTTTTACTCCGGTAGCTCACCGAGTCCGCAAAGCCTTCCACCCGGACAAAAGCGGTCTTGCTGTCCGGATCATAGGCTGCGCCGGTCACATCATAAGGTGAGCCCAAAGACGCCGACATCGCCGCCACTGCCTGGTTCAAGCCCACGTCTGCCACTGCAACCGTAGCCATCGCTTCGGCCCGCGGCAGCACCTTGAGCGACACTTCTGTCAACACCCCCAGCGCACCATGGGCGCCGCACAAAAGCTTGACCAAGTCATAGCCGGTGACATTCTTCATCACCCGGCCGCCGTTCTTCACCGCCTGGCCGGAGCCATCGACAAAGCGCACGCCCAAGAGATGATCCCGCGCCGCCCCGGTCTGGATGCGCCGGGGGCCGGAGACATTTGCAGCAATCACCCCGCCAATTGTCGGCTCTCCCTCGGTGCCCAGCAGCCCGCGGTGATCCATCGGCTCAAACGCAAGGCGCTGGTTCTCAGCGGCCAGCAGCGCCTCCACCTCGGCCACCGGCGTGCCTGCCTTGACCACCAGCGTCAGCGCACCAGGCTCATAAAGTTCTACACCCGTCAGACTGCAGGTGCTCAGAACATCCCCCTCCACAGTTCGCCCGCGGGTGCCACCGCCCTGAATGCACAAAGGCCCGCTTGCGCCAGCAATGATTTCGGCCAATTCGGCCTCGCTCTGAGGTGTCATCATTTTCATCTTGCCAAAAATACTCTGGGGGTTTGGGGGCCAGCCCCCAAGGTTCACTCAGCTGCCAGCGCCATGCTGCGGCGGCCCTCTGTCACAGACAGCGGAAACACCTTGGCCGGGTTCAGCAGCCACTTCGGATCAAACACATCCTTGATTTTCAGCTGCGCCTCCAAATCCTCAGCCGTGTACTGATGCAGCATCAGGTCGCGTTTCTCGATCCCAACGCCATGTTCGCCTGTCAGGCAGCCGCCTGCCTCGACGCAAAGCTTCAGGATCTCGGCACCAAAGGCCTCGCAGGTTTCCAGGTCGCCGGGCTTGTTGGCGTCAAACAGGATCAGCGGGTGCATATTGCCGTCGCCTGCATGGAAGACATTGGCCACATCCAGCCCGAACTCCTGGCTCATCTCGCCGATCCGGCGCAGCACAAACGGCAGTGAGGACACCGGAATGGTGCCGTCCAGGCACATGTAATCGTTGATCTGCCCCATAGCGCCAAAGGCGGATTTGCGGCCCAGCCAGATACGCCCGGCCTCTTCCGCATCACCAGCCTCGCGCAGCTCCACAGGGTTGTGCGAGCGGGCAATGTCGATGATCAGGCCCAGCTGATGCAGGATTTCCTCTTCACTGCCCTCAACCTCGACAATCAGCAGCGCCTCGCACATCGGGTAGCCCGCCTTGGCAAACGCCTCGCAGGCCTCGATGCAGGGGCGGTCCATGAATTCGATGGCCACCGGCAGCACACCCGCCTTGATAATGTCGCTGACACAGGCGCCCGCCACCTCGTTGCTGTCATAGCCGATCAGCACCGGGCGTGCGCCTTCGGGCTTGCGCAGGATGCGCAGGGTGGCCTCGGTCACCACCCCCAGCTGCCCCTCGCTGCCGCAGATGACGCCAAGCAGGTCCAATTCTCCGGCGTCCAAATGGGCGCCGCCGATCTCGACCACGGTGCCATCCATCATCACCATGGTGACGCCCATGAGGTTGTTCGTCGTCACCCCGTATTTCAGGCAATGCGCCCCGCCGGAGTTCATCGCGATATTGCCCGCAATAGCGCAGGCGAGCTGCGAGGAAGGATCGGGCGCATAGAAGAACTCTTCCTCCTCTACCGCGCCGGAGACGCTGAGGTTGGTGCGCCCGGTCTGCACCCGGATGATGCGGTTCTCATAATCCGTCTCCAGCACTTCATTCATCCGTGCAACGCCCAGGATCACGCAGTCTGCTGTCGGCAGTGCCCCGCCCGCCAGCGAGGTGCCCGCGCCGCGCGGCACCACCGGCACGCCCTCCTCATGGCAGATCCGCAGGATATCCGAGACCTCCTGCGTGGTCCGCGGCAGCACCGCCAGCAGCGGCGGGCACTTGTAGGCGGTCAGCGCATCGCACTCATAGGCCCGGGTTTCCATCTCGTCCTGAATGACCGCATCCGGCGGCAGCGCCTTCAAAAGCCGCGCTGCAAGCGCTTGCTTGCGGGCCAGAATGGCGGGGTTCGGGGATGGCATCTGCATCGGGTTCTCCTATTTGGTAAAATAATATTACCAATTTATCCCATCTGGCAAGGGGCGGATTGCCGCGCTAGGGTCGGGCCATGATTTGGCTCGACCGTTTGACCCAGTTTTCCCTCTTTGACCTTGCTGCCCTTGCCCTGCTGATCAGCGGCTGGCTGTGGATCGGCTGGCGCATCGAGAACCCGCCTGCGGGCAAGCCGTCGGTGTCCTGGCTGATGGCGGATTTCCGGCGTGACTGGATGAAGCAGATGGTGGCGCGCGATCCGCGGATCTTTGATGCCCAGCTAATCGGCAACCTGCGCCAGGGCACAGCGTTTTTCGCATCCGCCTCGATGATCGCCATCGGCGGCGGGCTGGCTCTGATCGGCAATACCGAGCAGCTGGCGGGCGTGGCCCAGGACCTGATCCAGGACAGCGCCCCTGCTTTTGTCTGGGAGGTGAAGATCCTGGTGGTTCTGCTGCTTCTGTCCAATGCTTTCCTGAAATACGTCTGGGCGCACCGGCTGTTCGGCTATTGCTCGGTGCTGATGGCAGCGGTGCCGAATGATCCCGGCGACGCGCTGGCCTATCCGCGTGCGGCGCAGGCGGCCGAGATCAGCATCACCGCCGCGCGCAGCTTCAACCGCGGCATGCGGGCGACCTATTTTGCTCTGGCTGCGGTGGCCTGGCTGGCCGGCGCCGCAGCACTCGCCGGCGCTGTGCTCATCACCTTCGCAGTGCTCTACCGGCGCGAATTTGCCTCGCACTCCCGCATCATTCTGCTGCGCATCCCGCCAAACAGCAAAGGGGACACGGTTTCGTGACTGCCGTTTGGCCTCTCCAGGGATAAGGTGCCGCTATGAAACACCTTCTCTTGCCTCTCACGCTTTCCCTGGCCGCCCCCGCCCTTGCGGAGGAGCCGGTGATCGAAAACGCCACCGCGCGCCAGTCCGGCGACAGCTGGACCTTCAGCGTCACGCTGTCCCATCCCGATACCGGCTGGAAGCATTATGCCGACGGCTGGCGGGTACTGGACATGGACGGCAACGAGCTGGGCCTGCGGGTGCTGGCGCATCCGCACGAGCATGAACAGCCCTTCACCCGGTCCCTGAGCGGCGTGCAGATCCCGCAAGGCACCACGCAGGTTCAAATCCAGGCCCGCTGCCTGGTGGATGGCTGGGGCGAGGCGTTCTACACCCTCACCCTGCCCTGATTTCATCTTGCCTTAAACACTCCCGTCCCGCTGCCCGGCAGGCGGCTATGCTGCCGAGAGGGGAGGCATGCGCCGCAAGGCGCATTCATACCCGCTGAGAAGGCTCACACCCTGTGATACGGGCTCCCGGCCAGAATGGTGGCCGCACGGTAGATCTGCTCGGCCAGCATCACCCGCACCAGCATATGCGGCCAGACCATCTTGCCGAAAGAAATCGAGAAATCGGCTTCGGCACGCAAAGACGGGTCGATCCCGTCAGCGCCGCCGATGATCAGGGCCAGGTCCTGGCGGCCGCTGTCGCGCCAGCCGGCCAGCTTGTCCGCGAAATCCGGGGAAGAGATCACCTTGCCGCGCTCATCCAAAGCGCAGATCACCGCGCCCTTGGGCAGCGCCTTGCGAAGCAGCACCGCCTCAGCCGCCATGCCGCCGTTTTTCTTGTCTTCGATCTCCACCACCCGCGCAGGCCCCAGGCCCAGCGCCCGGCCGGTGCGGTCGAAGCGGGTGAGATAGTCGTCGATGAGGGATTTTTCCGGGCCAGAGCGCAGGCGCCCGGCCGCACAGATATGCAGACGCATGAAATTCCTGAAGCAATCCGGCCCGCACCCTGGCGCGGGCCCGCATCAAATCAGTCCCGGGTTCAGCCTTCGGCAGCGGTGGAGCCGGCAGGCATCCACATCTTCTCGAGCTGGTAGAACTCGCGCACTTCCGGACGGAACAGATGGACGATCACGTCGCCGGAGTCGATCAGCACCCAATCGCCGGCGCCTTTGCCCTCGGTCTTGCAGATGATGCCGTAGTCCTGTTTCAGGCGGTCCATCAGCTTTTCCGACATGGCAGCGACCTGACGGGTCGAACGGCCGGAGGCGATCACCATGTAATCACCGATCTCGGTCTTGCCGCGCAGGTCAATCTGCACAACATCTTCCGCTTTGTCATCGCTGAGTGAGGAGAGAATCCGCTCCAGCAGCTGTTCGCTGGTGGGCTGGGACTGGGAAGCCATCACGGCTGCCCCATTAACAGCGGCATCTGCCGCTTGAGGTACGGGTGACAGGACATAGTCCTCCTTACAACGCGCCGCCAAGCCCCGGCGCCGGGCCTGTTAATAATGTAGCAACCAAGGGGTAAATTTTCAATGAAACCCCACCCTGGCGATGCGAAGACTGTGCTTTATCCGCCATCGCCGCCGGGTGCAACCCGAACCGGCACAGGGTCGTTCAATACACGGACTTCACGCTGCGGGAAGGGGATCGAAATGCCCTCGGCCTGGAACGCATCCCAGAGCGCCAGATAGACTGCGCCGCGGATATTGGTGAGGCCGCCGGTGGGGTCGTCGATCCAGATCCGCAGCACGTAATCAACACTGCTGTCGCCAAAGCCGGTGACATGGCAGACCGGTTTCTTGCCCGCGGAACTGAGCACCCGGTCGACGGCCGAGGCCGCTTCGATGGCAATCTTGCGCACCTTGTGCGGGTCATCGCCGTAGCCGGTGCCGAACCGCAGGTCGAGGCGCACGTATTTGTCGGAGTGGGACCAGTTCACCACCTGCGAGGTAATGAGATCCTCGTTTGGAATCAGGTACTCACGCCCATCGCGGGTCACCACCGAGACATAGCGGGCGCCCAGCGCGTTGATCCAGCCGAAGGTGTCTCCAAGCGAGATCACGTCACCGGGTTTGATCGACTTGTCCAAGAGGATGATCAGACCGGAAACCAGGTTCGAGACCACCTTCTGCAGGCCGAAGCCAAGCCCCACACCGATGGCACCGGACAGAACGGCCAAGCCGGTCAGGTCGATGCCGATTGCCTTGAGCCCGATAAAGAAGGCGGCGCTGTAGAACAGGATCTGCGCCAGCTTGGCGCCCAGCACCTGCATCGAGGGGGAAATCTCAGGATTGTTGCGGATCCGGTTGGCGGCGGCAGCAGAGACCAGCCGCGCCAGCGTCAGCATCAGGCCCAGAATCACAATCGCCTGAAGCACCAGCAACAGAGAGATTCGAAGGTCGCCGAAATCAATCGCGACGCTGTTCAGCAGGTCTTCGGCCTCGGCCGTAATGCCGAGGATGCGCAGCGTGATCCAAGTCCAGGCGCCGTATTTCACCAGGTTGCGCAGCAGCGCGTTGCTGACCAGCCTTGTGGCAAAGGCGACGATCAGCCAGGCCAGAGACAGGTTGGCGATCACCATCAGAACGCGGGAACGGCTGGGCCAGGTCGCCTCCTGCATGATCAGAACCACGGCCCAGATCAGAACCACAAACAGGATCGCCCGGACCCGCTTGTGCAGCACCAGCGCCACCCGCATCCGCCAGCGCGGCCAGCCGCTGCGGCTGCGCAGCCAGTCGTGGTAGGCCCGCCCCAGCGGCCGGGCAAGGAGGGTTGCCAGCACGAAGACGGCAAAGGCAATACCGACCTGATAGGCGTTCCAGGGCCGCATCAGCATCTCGCCGCCCTGGGCTGCCAGCTCCCAGATCCGCTGGCCGAATTCCAGCGCCTCGGCGGTGCTTTCCGCCAGCGCGTCTGTCTGTTGGGTCTCTTCCTGCTCCATCACGCCCCCTTTTCAAAGCAGTCTGCCGCCCTACCGCGTTTCGATCAAGCCGCGCGGCACCATCGCCAGGCCGCCAAGGCTTTGCTAAGCTGCAGAAAACGGAGGGGCATATGGCAGAAACTGTCAAACAACCGCTGTGGATGCGCATCCTGATGTTTCTGGTGCCGGGGATCTTTATCCTGTTCGGCCTGATCGCCTTTCTCGACAGCTGGCGCTTTGTGCGCCACGCGCTGCCTGCCGAAGCTGAAATTCTGTCGGTTCGCTATGTCCATGGGACCCGCACCGATACTGTCACCAAACGCACGGTCGATGACGGCGACTATTACCCGACTGTCCGTTATCAGGATGCCGCCGGCGACTGGTGGAAGGCAGAGGTTTTTCTGCCGGTGCGCTTTACGCCTGAGGTGGGTCAGACATTCGGGATCCTGTATCATGAGGAAAACCGCGGCTGGGTGCAGGAGCGGCACGGTTTCTTCTCCACCTGGATGATGCCGCTGATCATGGCCGGGCTGGGCATTGCCGGCGCCTTTGGCATGCGGTTTGCCCTGCGGTCGATGTCGCGGGCTGATGCCAGGCGGCTGGCAGAGAAAACCCGCGGCTCCTGAACGCGGCGGGCACCAGGGGCAGGGTTTCTCTATTGAAGGACCGGCTGCCCTCTTGCACCGCATCAGACGCCAGTACCCGCCTGCGAACGAATCTTGATTGCCGGCCCGTCGGGATGTATCTGACAGCCATGACCTATGTCTTGGCCCAGAAGATCGAACTGCAAGACCGCGCACGCCTGCGCGAGCGGTTCTTTGGCGCCGCCCGCACGGTCCTGGCGCGCCTATAAGGTGCCTGCCCAGCCCAAAGCCAGCTATTTCTACAAGATACGGGAGAGGACTCATGTCCCCCAAAACACTCTATGACAAGATCTGGGATGCGCATGTTGCGCATGAAGCAGAGGACGGCACCTGCCTGCTGTATATCGACCGCCACCTGGTCCACGAAGTGACCAGCCCGCAGGCCTTTGAAGGCCTGCGCATGGCCGGCCGCAAGGTGCATGCCCCGGAAAAAACCATCGCGGTTCCGGACCACAACGTGCCGACCACGCTCGACCGCGCCGACCCGGCCACCATGACCGAGGAAAGCCGCATCCAGGTGGAGGCGCTCGACAAGAACGCCAAGGAATTCGGCGTGCACTACTATCCGGTGTCGGACATCCGCCAGGGCATCGTGCACATCGTCGGACCGGAAAACGGCTGGACCCTGCCCGGCATGACCGTGGTCTGCGGTGACTCGCATACTGCAACGCACGGCGCATTCGGCGCGCTGGCGCATGGCATCGGCACCTCTGAGGTGGAGCACGTGCTGGCCACCCAGACGCTGATCCAGAAGAAATCCAAAAACATGAAGGTCGAAGTGACCGGCAAGCTGCGCCCCGGCGTCACCCCCAAGGACGTGACCCTGGCGATCATCGGCGAGACCGGCACCGGCGGCGGCACCGGCTATGTCATCGAGTATTGCGGCGAAGTGTTCCGCGACATGTCGATGGAAGGCCGCATGACCGTCTGCAACATGGCGATCGAAGGCGGCGCGCGCGCAGGCCTGGTGGCCCCGGATGAGACCACCTTTGAATACGTGAACGGCCGTACCCATGCGCCCAAAGGTGCCCAGTGGGAAGCCGCGCTGAACTGGTGGAAGACCCTCTACACCGACGAAGGCGCGCATTTCGACAAGGTTGTCACCATCCGCGGCGAAGACATCGAGCCGGTTGTGACCTGGGGCACCTCGCCCGAGGACGTGCTGCCGATCACCGGTGTTGTTCCGGCACCCGAGGACTTTGAAGGCGGCAAGGTCGAAGCGGCCCGCCGCTCGCTCGAGTACATGGGCCTGACCCCGGGCCAGAAGCTGACCGACATCGAAATCGACACCGTATTCATCGGCTCCTGCACCAACGGCCGCATCGAAGACATGCGCGCCGTGGCTGAAGTCGTGAAGGGCAAGAAGATCAAGGACGGCATGCGCGCCATGATCGTGCCGGGCTCGGGCCTGGTGCGGGCGCAGGCTGAGGAAGAAGGCCTGGCCGCGATCTTTGAGGAAGCCGGTTTCGAGTGGCGCCTTGCGGGCTGCTCCATGTGCCTGGCGATGAACCCCGACCAGCTGTCCGAGCACGAGCGCTGCGCTGCAACCTCGAACCGGAACTTCGAGGGGCGTCAGGGCTACAAGGGCCGCACCCATCTGGTGAGCCCGGCGATGGCGGCAGCTGCTGCTCTGACCGGCAAGCTGACGGATGTGCGAGAGCTGATCTGAGCCTTTAGGGGGCACCAATGGCGTCCAGCACTTCCCTTCCAGCGGTAGCGAGCCTGTGGGTCGGCGACAGCCTGATGTGGCTGCACGAACTGTCCTTGGCCAGTTTCGTGCAGCGCGGCCACGAGGTTGTGCTGTTTTACACCGGCAAGACCGCGCCGCGGGTTCCGGCAGGTGTCCTCACCTGCCCCGCGGCGGAGATCTGGGACCCAGCCGCGGCAGGGCATGGGGACGCGCCTGCTTCGATGCTGTCGGATCTGTTCCGCCTGTATCTCTTGAAGCAGACGGAGATGATCTGGATCGACACCGATATGCTCTGCTACCGGCCATTGCCGGATGTGGACTATCACGTGGGCTATGAGCCGACGCGGTCGATCAACGGCGCGGTGCTGCGGCTTCCTAAGGACTCGGCAACCCTGAACCATCTCCTGGACTGGTTCGAGGACCCCGGGTTCGTGCCCCCCTGGCTCAACCGCAAGATCAAGAAAGAGGTGGAAGCCGCCCCGCCCGGCAAACGGCTGCTGACAGCGTTCGAGCTGCAGCGCCCCTCGCTGGGCCCAAGGGCGCTGGACTACACGCTGAACGAAACCGGCGAAGTAAAGCATGTGCGCGAGCCGGATGTGTTCTATCCGATCCGCGGCGTTCTGACCGACGTCCTTTTCAGCGGCAATTGCCAGGAGGACGGCTGGCTCACCGACGATACGCTGGCCATCCACCTCTATGCTTCAATGGTGCGCCGTTACCACAAGGCGCACCGGCCCGAAAAACACAGCTTCATCGCCCGCCTGGCGGAAGAGATCGGCTTTGATCTCAGCGGTTTGAAGCACCAGAAACAAGGAAACGAGTAATGGAAAAGTTCGAGAAACTGCAGGGCATCGCAGCCCCGATGCCGCTGGTGAACATCGACACCGACATGATCATCCCGAAGGTGTTCCTGAAGTCCATCCAGCGCACCGGCTTCGGCAAGAACCTGTTCGACGAGATGCGCTTTAACCGCGACGGCACCGAAATCGAGGATTTCGTGCTGAACAAGCCGCAGTACCGCAACGCCGAGATCCTGGTGGCGGGCGACAACTTCGGCTGCGGCTCCTCGCGCGAGCACGCGCCCTGGGCGATTGCCGACTTTGGCATCAAGTGCATCATCTCCACGTCCTTTGCCGACATCTTCTTCAACAACAGCTTCAAGAACGGCATCCTGCCGATCGTGCTGCCGCAAGAGCAGGTCGACATCCTGATGGCCGACGCGGAAAAGGGCGAAAACGCCCGCATGACCGTGGACCTGGAAGCGCAGGAGATCACCACCTCGGACGGGGAAGTGATCAAGTTCGAAGTGGACGCGTTCAAGAAGCACTGCCTGCTGAACGGCCTGGACGATATCGGCCTGACCATGGAAAAGGCGGACTCGATCAAGAGCTTCGAAGAGCAGGCCGCACAGGCACGTCCCTGGGTCTGATTCCAGCCTTTCTTTTGCAAACACGTCAGAGCCGCCCCTTCCCGGGCGGCTCTGCCTTTTTGGCGGCACCGCCAGAATCGCGCCGCATTTCCGCCGCAATTCAGCCAGGGCGGCTGCCTTGTGCCGCTCAGGGGCGCGCCCACAGCATGTGGTAGAACACCCGCCAACCCCCTCAAATTCCATCACTTCGCTGATGCAATCCCGCACCAGTCCGCCTGCGAAAGTGCGCCCGGGCCTGCCGCTGCCCCTTGAGCGGAAAGCCGCCAGCCGGCAACAATGGGGCAAAAATGAGGCAGAGCACCCTGACCGCATCAGGGCGCTTCACAGCTGGAACCAGGGAGAAAAACACCCGGTCCGGTTTGAAGGGAAACATAGACGTGTTTGCACGCATCACAGGCGCGGCGTTCCGCGGCATATTAGTGGCCATGCTGTTTGCAATGCCGTCTTTGATTCTGCCGGCATCCGCCACCGATTCACCTGAAGTCATCCTGTTCATCGCGCTTCTGGGTTCGGCCCTGGCCTTTACCGAATACTACTCGCACTTCCCCAGCTTCGTCGAATTCCGCAGCGCGCCGCCGATCAACCGGATGCGCTTTGCCGCCGCGGCTGCCACTGTTGGCGCCTTGAGCCTGCTGGCAGCGCATCCGCTGGCGCCAACCGGGCTGACGGCGCTGGTGCAGCAGCTGGGCGGCTGGCTGGGCGGCCAGCTCAGCTTTGCCTATTCGCCGGTGCAGCTGACCGTTCTGATGATGCCCGCGCAGGCACCCGAAGCCACAGTGCTGATGGTGCGGGACGCCGCCGCACTGGCCTGTGCGGTATCGGGCATGGCCATTGCCCTGTTTGCGCTGGTGATCCGGGTCGGCCACTGGCCGGTCGGCAGCGGCGCCTTCAATGTCTGGATCAACCTGCCCCTGTTCGACCCCACCACCGGCGGCGATGTTGTGCAGCGGCTGCAGCGGGACGCGCGGATCAACATCATCTGCGGCGTGCTGCTGCCGTTTGCGCTGCCCGCCGCGGTCAAGCTGGGCTCCGGGCTGGTCGATCCGGGCATGCTGGCAGCCCCGCATATGCTGGTCTGGGTGATCAGCGGCTGGGCGCTGGTCCCTGCTTCGATGATCATGCGCGGCATGGCCATGCTGCGCATCGCCGGGCTGATCGCACAGAAACGCCGCGCTGCCTGCAGCGCCGCGGATGAGGCGATGCAGACCGCATGAGGCAGCTGGCGGCAGGTCTTCTCCTGTTCCTGGCCGCCGCTGAGGCCCAAGCCGAAACGCTGCGCATCGCTACCTTCAACGCCGAGCTTTCCCGGGACGGCCCCGGGCTGCTGCTGCGCGATATCGAGCGGGGCCAGGATCCGCAGATAGACGCCGTCGTGGAAGTGATCACAGCAGTGCAGCCCGATGTGCTGGCGCTGCAGGGGATCGACTGGGACTATGAAAACCGCGCCCTAGCAGCACTGGCGGACCGGCTGGCACAGTCCGGCCTGTCCTATCCGCATTTGGTGTCGCTGCAGCCTAACGCAGGCTTTCCGCCGCCAGAGCCGCTGGACCTGGATGGCGACGAACGGGCTGAGGGCCCGCGCGACAATCAGGGCTATGGCCGGTTCCGCGGTGAGGGCGGTATTGCGCTTTTGTCCCGGCTGCCGGTGGACCGGGACGGCATCCGCGACTTCTCCGGACTGTTGTGGCGGGACCTGCCCGGCGCGCAGCCGCCGCAGCACCCGGACGGCAGCCCCTACCCGTCTGCTGAGGCACAGGCCGTGCAGCGGTTGTCTTCCACAGCGCATTGGCTGGTGCCGGTCGAATTGGGTGGCGGTGGATGGCTGAATGTCATGACATTCCATGCCAGCCCGCCGGTGTTTGACGGGCCTGAAGACCGCAACGGACGGCGCAACCGCGATGAGATCCGCCTGTGGCAGCTGCTGCTGGACGGCAAGCTGGGATCTGTGCCTGAAGGGCCCTTTGTCATTGCCGGGGATGCCAACCTTGACCCGGTGCAGGGGGAAGGCATCAAGCCTGCAATCCGCGGCCTGCTGAAGGATCCCCGCCTGCAGGATCCCCTTCCCGAAAGCGCGATTGGCGGGCTGGCGACAGTGGATTGGCCCGGCATCGGGCAGATGAGGGTGGACTATGTTCTGCCCGCAGCCGGGCTGCGCGTCGCCGCCAGCGGTATCGCCTGGCCCGAGAGCGCGGACGCGCCTGCTGCCGTGGCCAGCCGCCACCGGCTGGTCTGGGTTGATATCGCGCTGGACTGACCCATTCCGATCCCAGGCAAATCCTCCTAAAACCCCATATTTTCCGGGGCCGTTATTGACCCTGCCCCGCTGTCCCGCTAGGCCCGTGCCAGCTGTTTTTAGGAGGATCCCCATGCCCAACCCATCGATTCTGATTCTGCCCGGCGACGGGATCGGCCCCGAAGTCATGACCGAGGTGCGCAAGATCATCTCCTGGTTCGGCGACAAGCGCGGCCTGCAGTTCGATGTGAGCGAGGATCTGGTTGGCGGCGCGGCCTATGACAAGCATGGCAAGCCGCTGGCGGATGAGACCATGGCCAAGGCGCAGGAAGTCGACGCGGTGCTGCTGGGTGCAGTGGGTGGCCCCGCCTATGACGATCTCGACTTCTCGGTGAAGCCCGAGCGCGGCCTGCTGCGCCTGCGCAAGGAAATGGACCTCTATTCCAACCTGCGCCCGGCGCAGTGCTTTGACGCGCTGGCGGACTTCTCCTCGCTGAAGAAGGACATCGTCGCAGGCCTCGACATCATGATCGTGCGCGAGCTGACCTCGGGCGTCTACTTCGGCGAGCCCCGCGGCATCTTCGAGGAAGGCAACGAGCGCGTCGGCATCAACACCCAGCGCTACACCGAAAGCGAGATCGAGCGCGCGGCACGTTCCGCGTTTGAACTGGCGATGCGCCGGAGCAAGAAGGTCTGCTCGATGGAGAAGGCCAATGTGATGGAGAGCGGCATCCTGTGGCGCGAGGTGGTGACCCGTGTCGCGGCGGATTACCCGGAAGTCGAGCTGTCGCACATGTATGCTGACAACGGCGCCATGCAGCTGGTCCGCGCACCCAAGCAGTTCGACGTGATCCTGACCGACAATCTGTTCGGCGACATCCTGTCCGACTGCGCCGCAATGCTGACCGGCTCGCTGGGCATGCTGCCGTCCGCCTCGCTTGGCGCGCCGATGGAGAACGGCCGCCCCAAAGCGCTGTACGAACCCGTGCACGGCTCCGCCCCCGACATTACGGGCCAGGGCAAGGCCAACCCCATCGCCTGCATCCTGAGCTTTGCGATGGCGCTGCGCTACAGCTTTGACCAGGGCGTCGAGGCCGACCGCCTGGAAGCCGCGGTCGAGAAGGTTCTGGCCGATGGCGTGCGCACCGCGGACCTGCTGGGCGAGGAAGGCGTGGAGCCGGTCTCCACCAGCCAGATGGGCGACGCCGTAATCGCGGCGCTCGAAGCAAGCCTCTGATTTACGGGCTTTTCCCGCTGGATTTCAAAGCCCCGCCCGGCCACCGGCGCGGGGCTTTTTCGTGACAGATTTTCCGCCGCTGGCTAGTGTAAAAAGAATCCTCAAAATCCGCATCTTTCTGTGGAATCGCCCTTGTCAAAGCCTGCGCCCTGAGCTATTTCGCCCTCCACGGTCGGAGTGTAGCTCAGCCTGGTAGAGCACTGTCTTCGGGAGGCAGGGGTCGGAGGTTCGAATCCTCTCACTCCGACCAATAAAACAAGGCGCCCTAAGGCGCCTTTGTTGTTTTCAGCGAAGTGGCCGCAACGATATTCGCAACGTTTCATGCGGTGGATGTGCGCATTCGTTGCCAGGGCGCGTCAAATTTTCCAGTCCATGATCCCGGCGGCCTTCTTCAGCGCATCCGGACTGTAGGATCGGTAGACGTTCTCCAAGGTCTCGCGCGAGGTGGCAAAGTAGGCTGTCGCGTCTTCCAGGGTCATGCCCCTTTTGAACGCCCAGGTTACTGCCGTATGCTTGAGGGTGTGGGGCGTTACGTCCTTCAGTTCGGCGCGCTTGACAGCGGCTCGGAAGGCCTTATCGATCCGGTGTATCGGGGTGTTCTTGAAGGACACCACGTGGCTTCCCTCCTGTGCCCAAGTTTTCATTTCCTCGTGGAGCGTGGCGGGCATCCTGACCAAGCCTTTGCGCTTCTTGGTTTCAGCCTCGGCCTTGCCGAGAAAATGGATCACACCAGTGTCAAGGTCGACCCAACCACTATCCAGGGAAGGCATCCACTTCAGTCGCGTGATCGCCGTCTTGCGGCGCCCAGTATAGAGCGCAATCTTTATGAACCTCTGGACGTGCGGTGCGGAAGCGCCCAACAGACGCTGCACTTCTTCCTCAGTCAGCCAGCGGTCATTCGCAACCCCCTTTTCCGGCAAGGTCACAATCGGAGCATAACTGATCCTGCGCGTCGCCAAGGCGTATTTAACCGCGGCATTCAGCGTCGTCATCTCGCGCCGAACGGTCCAAGCTGCACATTTTCTCCAGGCCGTGTAACCACGACACCTATCGATGTCGATTTCCGACACTTTCAGGTCACCCCAGTAAGGCGACAGAGCCTGAATTGTGTATAGTAAACGATCCTTGTCGCGCACCGTCTTCATCTTGGCTTCACCGTAGTGCACCAGGACTTCACCGACGGTGATCTCACCCGGCTCGTAAACATGACCATCCTGTCGTTTCTTCCGTGCGATGTAATCGCTCAGGACTTCTTCTGCTTCCTTATGAAATCCGTCACCAAAACCTGTCCGGATCTGCTGCCCTCCGTCGAGGATGACCCAAGCGCCATCGTCTTTGCGCTGGAAGAGTCGGGCCGGTTTGCGTTTGCGTGGCATGTGGAAACGAACCTCTCCAGTTCTTCACGTGTCATGTAAAAACGCTGCCCAATCTTGGTCGCGTTAATTTGTCCATGGTGGATCATCGTCCTAACCGTTCTGGACGAAATGGTGCGGTGCAAAGCTGCTGCAAAATCTTCAACAGTCAAAAACGCTTCGTCAGCGCTCATGCTGGCCTCCCTGGGTCGGCGAGAACATCGGCGGGGTGTTGCAGAACATGCGGATGGTAAAGGATGGTTTCTTGCGGGCCTCATGCTGGATGCTTTTGCTCATTGCGAGAACAACTCCTGTTTTCATGTTAACAGAATACTCTATAGCAACTGCGACTTCGGATGCGCACCGAGTCCCAAAGGAAAATATTAAATGCATGATTTTAATGAACAAAATTAGAGCATAGGTGTTCCAGGAAATATTTCAGAAGCTGAAAAATCTTAGCGACTATGTGCTTCCGAAACACGGTCGATGAAATCAACAATAGGTTGCGCAAACCACTATCCGCACTTAGAAATTTCCCACGCAGTCAATTTTGGCTTCGCCAAGACAGAACTATCAAGAACGGACTTTCCATGAACCCCACCGAGATCTTCGAAGCCCTGGAACAGATCTCCGACAAACCGTTCGACGCTGACGAATTCCCGTTCGATTTTGCCCAGGCCACGGATGTCGCCCAGGCGGCCATTGCTAAGCTGCGCAATGGCACGACCAACAAGTCGGATCAGCCCGGCGGCGTCCTGGTCAACAAGAAGTTCCACTTTGCGCCCGCCACGACCGGCATGGCCGATGTCACGTTGGAAGCGCTGCGGAACTCCAAGAAAACCGCAACGGCCAAGCCGGCCATCCTGATCGCCACCGATGGTGAGATGGTGGCAGCCCAGCAACGGGTCAGTGGAGAGACCCTGCATTGCCGTTTTGACGAGATCGGGGACAAATTCGGCTTCTTCCTGCCCGCCGCGGGCAAGGAACGCTATGAGGCGGCCGAAGAAAACCCGATCGACGTCAAGGTCACCGCCAAGCTGGCCAAGCTCTATGACGCACTGGTGCGCAAGAACCCGGATTGGGCCAGTGATGAGCGTCGGCATGAGATGAACCAGCTGATGATGCGGCTGATCTTCTGCATGTTCGCCGAAGATGTCGGCATCTTTCCCGACAACCAGTTCAGCCAGATCCTGTTCAACCATGCGGGCAACAAGGGCGAGGAAGCACGCGAGGTGATCATCGCGGCCTTCACCGCCATGAACTGCCCCAAGGACAAGCGAAGCGATCTTCCTGCTTGGGCGGGTGACCTGGAATATGTGAACGGCGGGCTTTTTGCGGGATCCATCGACGCGCCCGTCTTTGACGTGACCGCCTATCGCTACCTGCGCGACGCTTGCGGCGAGGATTGGCGCGAGATCAATCCGGACATCTTTGGCTCCATGATCCAGTCGGTGGCTGATCCAAAACAGCGCAGCGAGCTGGGGATGCACTACACCTCGGTGCCCAACATCATGAAGGTGATCGGGCCGCTGTTCCTGGATGACCTCGATGGCGAGATCGACAAGGTCTGGGAACGACCCAATGGCTTGCGCAGGGTGCTGACACGGATCGAAGGGATCCGGGTTTTTGACCCCGCCTGTGGGTCGGGCAACTTCCTGGTCGTGTCCTACCGCCAGCTGCGGATCCGCGAGATGCGGATCCTGGAACGGCTTGAGGAACTGACGGGTGAGAGCACGAAGGAAATGTTCTCAGCCGTAAAGATCGCCAATTTTCACGGGATCGAGATCACCGATTTCGCCGCCGAGACCGCCAAACTGGCGTTGTTTATCGCCGAGTATCAGGCCAACGCTGTGTTCAAGGAGGTCTTTGGACAGAGCCCGCCCAGCCTACCACTGCGCGAGAGCGCCCATATCGTTTGCGACAACGCCCTTCTGATGGATTGGGAAGAAGTGTGCCCACCTCCTGGCGAAGGGGAAGAGGTTTTTATCGCGGGTAATCCGCCATTCTTGGGTGCCGCCAACCAAAACAAAGATCAGAAGGCCGATTTGGCTTTCGTTTTCAAAGATCACATAAAAAATTTTGCTGCCTTCGATTTTGTCGCGTCATGGTTCTACAAGGCAGCTCTCTACATCAAGGGGAAGGCAGCACGGGCCGCATTGGTGTCGACAAATTCGATTTGCCAGGGGCAGTCCGTTCCGCGCCTCTGGCCTCATCTTCTACAGGATGGAGTGGAAATCGGATTTGCTCATCGTGATTTCAAATGGCGCAACAACGCCTCTGCCAATGCGGCGGTCATTTGTTCAATCATTGGGCTTCGAAATGGCTCCAGAGCGCCGCAGCGCTTGTTTGCCGACGGAGTTGAAACTGAAACAGATCGGATCAATGCTTATCTCGTTGCAGGTCCAAATCTCTTCGTTGAACCCCACAGCAAAGCGCTCTTCGACTTACCATTCATGACAAAAGGCAACCAACCCACTGACGGCGGCCATCTCATTCTGTCACCGAAGGAACGTGAGGATCTTGTTGCCGAGCACCCCGCCAGCAAGGCTTTCATACGCCGGTTCATGGGATCGCAAGAAATAACCAAGGGCATCGAGAGATATTGTCTTTGGATTAAACCGGATGCCATCCAAGAGGCATCTCAGGTTTCTGAAATACGTTCCCGGGCCGAAAAAGTAGAGGCCTTTCGATTGGCAAGTCCAAAATTGGCGACGAACAAAGCAGCAGATCGCCCTTTTCAGTTTGATGAAATCCGTGTTGACCCAAATTCCCACTCCATCCTCGTGCCGCGTGTCACGTCCGAACGTCGCCCCTACCTTCCAGTCGACCGGGTCGGAGCAGATGTCATTTCATCTGACCTAAACAATATACTTTACGACGCGCCCGGCTGGTGTCTCGCCTTGATCGCCTCGCGTATTCACCTGATCTGGATCGCCACAGTCTGCGGTAAGCTGAAGTCCGACTTTCGCTATTCCAACACCCTGGGTTGGAACACCTTCCCGGTGCCGAAATTCTCAGACGATCAGCTTGAGGACCTCAATTCCTCGGCGCGCAAGATCCTGAAGTGCCGCTATTCCCATTATCCAGCAACCATCGCCCAGCTCTATGACCCGGACAGGATGCCCGATGATCTGCGCGCAGCGCATCGGGCGAATGATGAGCTGTTGGAGACCATGTATATCGGGCGGCCCTTCCGTAATGACACCGAAAGGCTGGAGCATCTATTCAAGCTCTATGCCGCCAAGATCAAACAGATAGAAAAACAGGCTGCGAAAGGCAAGCGCGGCAAAAGGAGCAAATAGATGGCTCAGATGCTCAATGTGACCTACGGGCGCTCGAAATCCTCGACCAACGCCATGGGCATGCGTGAAATGCAGGCGCGTGCCTATGCGGCGCGGGCGGCGCAATTTCTGCTGCTGAAAGCTCCTCCGGCGGCAGGGAAAAGCCGGGCGCTGATGTTCATCGCACTCGACAAGATGCGCCATCAGGCCCGCGAAAAGACTATCGTCTGCGTGCCAGAAACCTCGATCGGCGGGTCGTTCCGCTCGACGGATCTGACCAGCTACGGGTTCGAGGCGGATTGGGAGGTCGAAGATAAGTGGAACCTCTGTCTGACCGGAGATGACGCCCAGGACCGCAAGGTGAAGGCCTTTGTGGATTTCATGGCGTCGGACGCAGAGGTGCTTGTCTGCACCCATGCCACCTTCCGCTTTGCTTATGACAAAGTGGTGGAAGATCAGGGGATAGAGGCGTTTGACGATTGCTTCATCGCGGTGGATGAATTCCATCATGTCTCGGCGTCGGATCACAACCGGCTCGGTGTAATCCTGCGGGCCCTGGTGGCGCGGGAAAAGTGTCATCTGATGGCAATGACCGGCAGCTATTTCCGAGGCGACGCCGACCCTGTTCTTCGCCCGGAGGATGAGGCTAAGTTCACCACGATCACCTACAGCTACTACGAACAGCTGGAGGGCTATGAACACCTCAAGGCGCTGGGGGTGAATTACCAGTTTTACAAGGGCAATTATACCAACGGACTCGCGGGTGTTCTGGACCCAGCGCAGAAGACCATCATTCATATCCCGCACCGAGTCTCGTCCGAGGCGTTCGACGACAAGAACAATGAGGTCGGGAAGATCATGGATTTCCTCGGCACGCACGTCGGGCGAGATCCGGAAACCGGGTTCGATCTGATCGAGCTGCCCGAGGGACGGATTCTGAAGGTTGCCGACCTCGTTGATGACGGTCCAGGGCGCGGCATCGTCAAGACGGCCCTGTCGCGTGAGATCAAGGGCGCGGGTGGCAAGCGCGATGACGAGGCGGATCGTGCCAAGGTAGACATCATTATTGCACTCGGCATGGCCAAAGAAGGATTTGATTGGGTCTGGTGCGAACACGCGCTGACCATCGGCTACCGTTCCTCTCTGACAGAAATCGTGCAGATCATCGGCCGCGCCACACGCGATGCACCGGGAAAACCGCGCGCGGTCTTCACTAATCTGGTGGCCGAGCCGGGGGTGGAAACCGATGTGGTCTCAGATGCGGTCAACGACATGCTCAAGGCGATCTCCGGCTCCTTGCTGATGGAGCAGGTTCTGGCCCCGAACTTCAAGTTCTACCGCCGCGAAGACGGGGACGTGCGTGAGCCCGTGCATAGCGATGGCCAGGGCAACGTCATGATTGGCATCAAGGGCTTGATCGAGCCGCCCACTGAGCGCGCCAAGGAAATCTGCGAGCAGGACATGCACGATTTGCTGGCCGCAGCCTGTCAGGCAATGGACAAGCGAGTTCTGGCGCCTGACACGGCCCCTGAGGTCGCTACCCAGATGGTTCTGACCGACATCATCGAAACGCGCTATCCGGACCTCAGTGACGAAGAAACCGAAAGCGCGCGTCAGCATCTTGCAGCCCATATGAACATCCTGACTCTTGCCCGCAAGGAAGAGGAGCGCGGGATGGCGGAGGCTGCTGCGGTTTTTGAAGGCAAGCCAACTGATGTTGACGACAACGGTGAGGAAGAACCAGAGGGCGCCCCGAACACACTTCTGCAAATGGTGAAGAAATTCATCAACGTGCGCGAAATCGACGTCGATCTGATCGACAGTGTGAATGCCTTCCAGGAACGGTTCGAAGTCGCTTCCAAGTCGCTCGACGCTCAGTTGCTGCAGCACGTCCAGTCCGCCATGGTCGCCATCCGTGTCGCCATGACCGAGGAAGAGGCGCGCACGCTTTGGCCACGGATCAAGGCGTTTCGGGCAGCAGAAGGGCGCGAACCTAATCTGAACTCGCCTGATGCATTGGAGAAGCGGATGGCCGAGGCCTTGGCCTGGCTCAAAACCCAGAAAGCCAAACGCATGCGTGAAGGGGCGCTCTGATGTCGAGACCCACACTTGATGACATCTTCGCCGAGCCGGACGAGTTTGGCCTTCTTGAGGTCGCCCCTCAGAAGCAGGTTGCGACGAAATCTGACGGCGGGACAGCAGTTCTCAGCGACGTAACACGGTTTTTCGAGCAGCACGGTCGTCTGCCGGATCCGGACGCGGAAGACCACGAAGAGATGCGCCTCGGAACCATTTGGGACAAGTTGAGGCAAGCCCCAACTCAAGACATGTTGGGGGCGGATAGGCTGGGCCTCTTGCCTGCCGCAGAACCTGAACACGCGAACTGGCGCGACGAACCTGCGGAAGAGGTCATCCCGGACAGTCTGGACGATATTTTTGCCGATGACGATCTCGAGGTGCCAACAGAATTCTCGGACCTGCGTCATGTCACGCCGTCTGCAGAGAGGCATCAGCCGGAACATCGTGCAGAATTCTTTCCCTGCTCGGATTTCGACCAGTTCGAAGCGAAGTTTTCGCAGATTCAAGCCGCCTTGGAAGTGGGCGAGCGGAAAACAAAGATCGTCGAGAAATGGGCGGTTATCGAACCTGTCGCCGGGGATGTATTCATCCGAAATGGGCTTCTGTGCCTCGTAGTTGAGCGGATGCGCAAATCGTCAGGCGGGCTTTCTCAGGAAGATCGGCTGCGCATCGTTCTGTCCAACGGCACGGAAAGCGACCCCATGGTCGCCTCATTCCGCAAAGCACTGAACGACGACAAAACCGCCCGTTCCGTTCAGAAGGTTGGATTGGGGCCACTCGATCCGGAGTGGGAGGCTGACCAGTTGACCGTCACTGGGACGATCTATGTCGCAAAGTCCTTGTCCGATGATCCGAATATCCGGCCACACCGCGACATTCTTCACAAAATCGGTGTGACCAGCCAGGACGTTAAACGGCGTGTGGCTGATGCAAAGCATGACCCCACCTTCCTGCTGGCCCCTGTTGAGATCGTCGCAACATACCGGTTGGGGAACCTACCCAGGGAAAGGATCGAGAACCTTCTTCATCGGTTCTTCGAAGCAGCGCGTCCTGCAAAACTCACTGTCCCAGATCGTTTTGGCAAGAAAGTGCACCACCCCAAGGAATGGTTCTTTGTTTTGCCAGAGCATGTGAGTCATGCCACAGCGTTGATCCGAGAAGGGCGGCTGCATGAGTTCTGGTATGATCCGACCAGCCAGAAAATTTCACCCAAAACCAAGGCATCGTAACCCGTCGAACTATAAGGCTGGTTAAAATCATTAGGAAAAACAAATGGAAGCACGAAACCGCACAATTGAGGATTGGTTTGCTTGGATCCGCGATGGTCATGTCGTGCTTCCCAGGTTTCAGCGGTTTGAGGCATGGGGATGGTGGCAGGTTCAAGGCATCCTGGAAAACATCCTACGCAAACCGGCACTGCCTGTTGGAGCTCTGTTGACCCTTGAAGTTGGAGAGACACCGCCGTTCCATGCACGCCCGATTTCCGGCGCTCCACAACCCCAAGGTCGACCTGGCTATCATCTATTAGACGGTCAGCAGCGTGTTACAGCTCTCTGGCGCAGTCTGAATGGTCTATACCCGGACTTTACCTACATGGTGAACGTTGACAGCAATGAGGAGCCCGAAATCGACGCCATTCGACGGTATGACAATAAGGGGCAAAGGTATCCTCGTTGGTGCAATAGCCCTGTAGAAACCTGGAAACGGCGTCGCATACCTGTCGAAATGCTCGCCCCGGATGAAGCAGGCCGTGGTCGCTTGAAAGTCTGGAGCAAAGAAGCGGCCGCTGGTGATATGGATTTCTATAGTGAAATCAACGAAATCGCAAACGAGCTCCGAGGACGCATTGCCAAATTTTCACTACCATTTCTTTCACTTCCCTTGGGCACTTCGAGGGATGCAGCGCTTGACGTTTTCATCAAGATGAATACCCAAAATACCGCGCTGTCCGCGTTCGACATCGTAGTGGCACAGGTTGAAGCGGAGATGGATGCATCACTCCACGAAAAGGTTGAGGCACTAAAAGCGGCTGTGCCAGGCGCCTCAAGATTTGGTGATCCTGGTGAAATAGCAATGCAGGTGGGAGCCATTCTTTTGGGTCGACCACCAAATCGCGCGACTTACCTATCCAAGGATTTTGGGGCATCCCTCGCAAAGAATTGGGCTGATGTTGAGCGAGGCTTATTAAGGGCCATCGGCTTCCTTGCCGAAGAAAAAATATTTAATGCCAAGCTTCTACCTTCGGATCCTATTCTCTCGGTGCTGGCAGCTTTTTGGGCTACCGCGGCAGAAGGGAAGGATGCCGAAGGAGCTGCTCGACGTCTGGCTCGAAAAGCGCTCTGGAGCGGTGCTTTCTCGGAACGCTACCAAAAGACAAGCGCGACCAGAGCAGCCCTCGATGTTCGACAACTGATTGCTTATCGCGATGAGAATGGACCTCTACCTGAACTCCTGGACCGTCAACGCACTCCACTGCCGACAGTTGGGGAGCTCAAGACCGGTGGTTGGCCGAAGACGAAAGATCGTCTTGGGCGCGCCATCCTGACTGCTTCGCTACGCATCGGCGGGTATGACTTTGCCGATGAAGCACCCTTTGGCCAAGAAAGTTTCGAAAAACGCGAATACCACCACTTGTTTCCTAAAGCTCTACTTGAGAAGAATTTCGAGAAACGTGACATATTTTGTGCATTGAATTGCGCACTAATTAGCTGGCGAACCAATCGCTCGATTGGAGCAAAACCACCGGCAACCTATATCGCCGAACGTGCTAAAGAAATCGATATCGACGAAGCCGAAGTAAGTCGCCGCCTCAGCTCACATGCCATTCCTGTGGAAAAGCTGACAACTGGTGACTTCAATGAATTCCTTGAGGCACGAGCCAAAATGATAGAAGGCGTGATGTTGAAACTTTGCGATGGTGAAAACGTAGGATTGCACGACGTATTTTAACCACGCACAGCAGGAGCAGCCGTGTCTTTGTAGCTGGTCAGAGCGCCGTGCAGATACAGGCCAGGGGCTCTGCATCTCCTCCGGTTCGTTGTGACCATCGATATTGCACGCGTCGAAACATCATTCTCATGACGATCCCAGCAGGAACGCACAGCCAACGCCGCGGTGAAGGCTGGCAGTGCACCCCTAGTGACTAGACTAGCTCACTCCAGGCTCAGTTGATCTCGAGGACCCGGACTTCCTTGATTTGAACCCCGACCTGGTATTCGACCTCGTCACCGACTTGGGCATCAATCAGGGCCTGGCCGAGAGGTGTGTGAACCCCGACCTGGCCATTCTCGAGATCATTGCCCTCTTTGACGAGCGTGAAGGCAAGCTTACGCCCCTCCTCCGAAAGGTTCTCAATCCTGACGTGGCTGCCGAGACCGATCATGGTGACGACGGATTCGGGTGCCATGCGGGTCGCAGCAGAAATCTCTGGGTCTTTGTCGACTGAGTTTGCTACTGCGTCCCCCTCGGTGTCACCCTGCATACGGTTGAAGAGTTCATCCTGGAAGAGATTCTCCTGAACGGCCTTTCTCCGGGAGGTTAGCGAGTTAGCGGCGCTTTCGGGTTCCTCAGCGATCTGGGTCAGAAGGGCAACCGGACTATCTTTCTCAACCCGACTTCTAGGGAAGTCGGATGCCTTGGCGCGCTCAAGCGCGACATTGATTGCCTCGCGCAGGCGCTCGACTTGGGTGCGGGTGTCATTGAACCAGTCCGTCGACCAAATCCGGTGGAAATGCCATCCAAGATCTTCGAGAACTTCCTGGCGAAGCCGGTCGCGATCACGGCTCGACTTTGAGGAGTGGTAGCTCGCTCCATCGCATTCGACGCCGAGTATGTAGCCGTAAGGCCAGTCCGGGTGCCGCACACCGATGTCTATCCGGTAACCAGCGGCGCCGACCTGAGGCACCGCCTCACAGCCTATTGCTTCGATCTGCTTAGCCACGTAGTCCTCGAAGGGGCTTTCAGTCTCGCCGCCGCTCCGCGCGCGGTCCGGCACCCGCCCTGAGCCACAATACTCGAGCCAAGCCCGGAACATATGCACGCCGCGGTTCTTACCTTCGTCAACGAGGATGTCGGTGGGCTTGAGCGAGGTGAAGGTCACGATCTTTCGTTTGGCCCGGGTAAAGAGCACGTTGAGGCGGCGATGGCCGTGGCTCGAGTTAATCGGGCCGAAGCGTTGGTGCGGGCGTCCGCCCGCTTTCTCAGGTCCGTAGAGTGTCGAGATGAACATGACATCGCGCTCGTCGCCCTGGATCGTCTCAAGATTTTTAACGAAGAACTCCTCAAGCGCGTCGTTGCGCTCCTCCCAGTTTCGGACATAGTCTTCGACATGTGGGTTGCGTTCGCGCTCCCGCTCGAACTCCTCGAGAATGAGCTCTTTCTGGTCGGTGTTCATCGTGCAGACACCGAGTGAGAGCTTGGGATATTCCCGCATGTGGCGGAGCACGGCGGCAACCACCGCGCGCGCCTCCGTCTCGTTTGTCTTACCACGATAGGTCCCGCTGGTCTCGACGAGGTGGACACCGAACTCAGAATCGTTCTCCCTGGCGGAAGGGAAGATCGTGAGTTTGCCGTCATACATCCACTCGTTCGAGAATGTGATCAGCGCTGAGTGTCGAGAGCGGTAATGCCAGCGCAGCTGACGCACCGGGCGAAAGGTCATGTTCGCCATGTCGAGGATGCTCTCGCTGTCCTCGCGCAGGTCCTCGTCTGTATCAGACTCGTCAAGCATTTTCTTGAAGAAGCTGGTCGGCGGCAGCTGCTTGGTGTCGCCCACGACAACCGCCTGATGGCCACGACTGAGCGCACCGACGGCGTTCTCGGGCGTCATCTGGGAGGCTTCGTCGATAACTACGAGATCGAAGGTCAGCCCGTCATGGAGATACTGCGCCACCGCGAGCGGTGACATCATCCAACAGGGCTTGAGCTCGAGAAGCGCCCGGCCGGCACGACGGGTGAGGTCGCGCACACCGATACGATTCCGCTTCTTTCCCATCTCATTGCGGATGAGGCTCATATTGCTGAACTGCGACTTCGGGCCGACGTTGATGCCGGCAGGTGGCCGGGCGTCAGCGATAAGTTGGCTACGCACGACCTCGCGCGACATTGCGATGAGCTCGCGATCCTTTTCCGCAATCTCCGCCCGGATGCGGTCGAAATCCTCACCATCGTAGCCTTGCAGGTGGTCAGCATAGATCTCAAATGCGCGATCAGCCATCGCCTTAGCGATGATGGCTCGCGAGATCGGCCCCAGGCGCTTGGGGTCAAACGCGGCGCCCTCTTGGAGGACCCAGTCGACGAGCGTGCCGAAGCCTTGCTCGCGAAGGGTTGCTTCGCTGCGACGTAGGCGAGCGCGCTCCATTAGCGAGGATGGGTCGCCCGCCGCGTGCCGAAGATCGTCCGCACGCACCGCGAGCGCGGCAGCCCCCCTCGCTTCCTCAGGCAGATCGAGACGCTCGCAGAAGGCAGCGGCCTCGATCGAGATCGCGTCGTGCTGCTCTCTAAGCTCAGATAGTAAACCGAGAAGAGCCGAAGCCCGCCCGGACTTCAGAATTGAGATCGCAAGGCCTGGATCGGGTGCCGCGACAAGCGTCTCGGCGAGACTACATTCCAACGTGAGCGTGTCGGTCTGTGTGCTCACTCCCCGGAATCGGTCGCCAATGATCGCCGATGCAGGCGAGACCTCGATTGCTTCGGTTAGCTCGGTCTCACGGCGCTTAAGCAAGAGCGTCTCGTTGATCTCGTCGAGCGGGACGGTCTCTCGCTTCCCGAAGAGAGTAATATGACCCTCAGCTTCATGGAGCCGCGTCTTCTCAAGGTCGAACTCTTCCCGCAAGGCCGCCTCCTCACGCACAAGCTCCTCGAGAGATTGTTCAGGCACGTGAACAAGTGCCGCGAGGTGTTCAAGATCTGCTATGTCACCGCCCTCGAGCGAGGCACGCAGCGCTTCGTCTTCCCCGGCAATTTCCGTGCAAGTGGCATAGAAGCTCCCAATCTCTGAAATCATCGCAGGTGTCGTGGCCAAGCCGCGGAAATGTTCGCCGAATACCGCCTTAAATGTCTCATCGGCTTCGAACGCGCGACGTTCCTCGAGCCAGTCGGCGTAAGCTCTCAGCCGACCGGCCATGGCTTCCCGAGTTTCGCCCACCTTTCCACCTAGCGTATCGACGTAGACACTGCGGGCGATCTTGTAGGCGCTCGACATGAATCGGAACACACCAGCATCGGCGATCGTGCGCCCCGCCTGCCTCACGATAGCGGGATCGTGTTGGTCGGCATGGGGCAGAGCTTGGCGGATACGGCCGAGTGACGCCGATAGCTTGGCATGCCGTATCTGAAACTGCGCCACCGCGGCTCCGACTTGACGCATGGGGTCCTTTTTGCGCAGTTCCAAGACGGCGCCGGAAGTATCGAGGATACGTGCCACATCCTCCTTAAGTTCGGAGAGAGGTTTCCGTGTGCTCTTGGCCCAGTCCGCCGGAAGAGCACGTGCGGCATCGAGCACTCTCGCCGTCCAGCATAGTCTGTCTTCGCTCTGAGCGATGCGCTCGCGATGGGCGGCCGGGTCGAGGACGGCGCTGTTCCGGGCGGCGAACTCCTTCGCCTCATGAAGGCGGCTGTTAAGATTCCAGCCCTCAGGGTCAGGCAGCGCGCGCGATAGCCGGGCAACAACCGTCTGGCGCTCCTGAACTTGGCCGCAGAGGTCGCGCACCGAGCGTCGGCGAACAGGGTCGGAGAGGGTTTCTACAAGGGCGGGATCGAGAGAATCGCCATATTCTGTCATCGCGGTGAGCAGAGCCTCGAGGCTGGCGAGATCTACCTCGAAGACAGAGGCGCCGAGAAGCGGCGCAAGCTCCGAACCGCGTGCATCTCGCTCGAAAGTATCTAGACTGTCAGCGAGGCGTCCCGCGAGTTCGCAAGTGTCCTCTGCGTCGTCGCGGTTGAGGATAGCAGCCCGGGCATCAAGCCAGAGCCTTGGCATGCGGCTGATCTTGCGTAGCCGCTCGGCAAAAGCTTCCGCGTCAGCAACTAAGGCGTCGATCTGTGCCGAGTTGAAGGCTTCCGGTGAGGCGAGTCGAATGCGGCGCACTTCGCGCGGGATCTGCTCGCGGATCTCGCTCGTGGCGATGCCGTGTCCGATAATATCATAGACAGAATACCCTGAGGTGCCGAAATCGGCACCGAGGGCATTGAGGTAATCCTGCAGAGACTGACGGCGACGCTCAAGCGCATCCTGGCGGCTGGCGAAGTTACAGCGAACGCGGTCGTCGGGTCGCTCGACCCCAAGCCGTTCCTCAAGACTCTGGTATACCTTGTCGCGTGTGCCGCGCCCCGCCTGGAGGGGCAGGATGAACTCACCGAGCTCGACGGCCTCAAGGCGATTTCGCACGACATCGAGCGCGGTGAGCTTCTCAGCGACGAAGAGGACCTTCTTACCGCCAGCCAGCGCCGCGGCTATCAGGTTCACAATGGTCTGGCTCTTGCCCGACCCCGGCGGCCCTTCAATGCTGAGATGTTCGCCATTGGCCACGTCGACGAGGGCCGAGAACTGGGACGCGTCAGCGTCCATAACCAAGTGCGGCACCTTGCGGGCGACCTCCGGGGTGTCGGTGCCGTAGACATCTGCATAGGCGCTCTCGCCGGAGCCCGTGGTGACGAGGAGCGACTTCACGACCGGGTTCTCGGCTAGTGGCCGCCTCGTTGGGTCAAGGTCGTGATACATGGCGATCTTCGAGGACGGGAAAATGCCGAAGGCGACTTCGCGACGAACTTTCCAGTCCCAGCCCTTGGGCGCGGCCTTGGAAACTTCAGCGAAATACTCCTCAATCGAGCCGGACTCGTAACCTGGCAGCTCGAGACGGTGCTCGGCGGCAAGTTTCTGCTTTAGCGTGGTGTTGACGAGAACTCGGCCTTCGCCACAGATCTTGAATTGTGCGCCCTGCGGCGATTTCTTCCGCTCGATCCGAATTTCGAGAAGGAGGAGTGGGCTAACGTATTTCTCCCGTTCGCCAGGGTTTTTCCATTCGAGGAAACCGAAGGCTGCGTGGAGCACATTGACGCCGGTTTCCCGCTCAAAACCGCGCCCTTTTTCGAGCAACCCTTTCGCAACACGGCTGAGCTTGTCGGGAAGCATCAGTGTCTGGATGTCGGTGTCGTTGTGCCGCCCATCTTCGTGCTCGTCCTCCGGATAGGGGAGCGCGAAACCCGGTGAAATGCCGTGGGCCCGCGCGTGCTCAGCGAGCGAAGGGCTTTCCTTCGTCTGCCGCTCGGGCAGGCCGAGAGCCGCGCGCACCCGATCTTTGAGGGCACGCTCGATTTTCAGCTCTTCCTCCGCATAGGACTTCGATCCGGGGTCGAGCGCTTCGAGTTCATCCAAGTAGGTCTGGTCCTCGTTGCGAGCGAGGTGCAGAGCGTCAAGGAAGTCGTCGGTTTGCTCGTCAGGCAGCTCCTCCTCGAGTGGCGGCAACGAGACTAGGCGCATCGCCGTGCCATTGGTAAGGTTATAGCGAAGGATGTCGGGCAACTCATCAACTACGCGGAGGACATTCGTCGAATTCGGCTTGAACTTGATGTTGATAAGCGGGTTACTGCGGGAGGAATCTAGCAGACGCTTTCGAAGTTCTTCCAGGCGATCCGCAGCGAGTTGGATGATCTCAGGACTGGAAAGCGGATCATCAGAAGTTTCGGTATACGTAGTGTTTGGCATGTATCCTCCGTATGACTGGCCGGTCGATCCGAGCTCCGCCCATTTCGATCAACCTATGGCGGAAATTTCGCGACGACAATGCTTTAGAGATACCGAACCCTAGAAACGCAATAACGAAAGCCAATCTCGATAACGGAACAGCTCTTCGCCTAAACTTTGAAGTTTCCATTGAATGCGCAACACCCGTTTCCGTGCGCGTGGAAAAAGCCGAGACAGCTGTTTTCGAACCAAGCCTGAGCGCCGGTGATTTAGCTACCTGCGGCTGCAATTTCTGCTCGACCGCTAGGGCTGGAAGCTGAACCGGAAGAAGCCGTATCGGATCGACATCAAACTTGGCAGCGACGGTCTCCTATACTCCGGCCGCCCCCAACAGCCATTATTGTTCGTCCTGTTTTTTAGCAGCAATTGCGCTACGCCATCACCTAGGCGACCAGAATCGCAATTGTAGCGAACGTCAGATCAGTCCCGAGTATTTGCGATCCGTGAGGCTAGGCGACTTAAAGGCGGCGGCAAAAAGACCTACTTTCTCGTTCTTGGAATTGAGGTTCGTCATAAGAAGAGCTTTGTGATGGCGCCCGTCACCCCCATCAAACACGCTGCTATGAGAAAAGGCACCAGAAACGTGTCCACGTCGATCCGATACCGCTTAGATTGAATCCTAGCGATTGCAGCACGCATCTTTTCGTCAGCGAGCTTCAGATCAGTGGAGCATGTTTCTGTCATGATCTCGGTATCTCCTCATGTTCATTTTGACCATTGCCATCGCAAACACCAAACATCATTCTCGTGGCAACCTCTGCACGCTGGCCTCACCCTAACAGCTATCTTCTCCCTCGTTCGGCCTAAGGCCTCTCTCAGTCCGATGAGCACCTCCCTTTGGTCGGCGCTCAACCAAGTCGTGTGCCTTGTTTTCAAGCGTTGATCGCCTACACATTGTGCTCCAGTTCGAAACCATAGAACACCATTACGGCCCAAAAGTAGGCCGCATAAGAAGTCGTCTGTAAAGGAAATTGCCGGTCACCTGTAGCGTTGCAGACAGGCCCCTGGCGGTCACCTAGATGTTCATGAACTCTCGGAAGACAACGAACTTATTGAAATGTGTCTCCTCGGCACTCATTTTCGTAATATATTGGATAACCCCAGCAGATTCAACGCCCTGGCAGTCAAAAGATCCCTGACGCACTAGGCTCAGCCAGTGCATGTGCCCTATCTCCGGCAAGCGCTCAGTGCGTTCAGCTCGTGCGGAAGAAACGATATCCGGATCCACCTGCACAATCATGTGCCAATGGGGATTCACATCCAACTTTTCAGGGAAAGCAAACCAGACCAGCCGCTCGTCCGGACGCTTACCCCACTTTGGTCCGTTGATCTCGCGGTTCACGCGTGCATCCCATTCTTTCAGCAACTCGCGCATGCGCGGATACCCTAAAGGCTGGTGGTTCGATGCTAGCGTGATGAAATGGGTGAAATCATAGTCGAGCAACTTGGCGCGCAGTTCCTGGCGCATACGCCGGTGCAGGGAGTGGCACCTTCCACGAAAGTTTGCTGCTCTGCCTGCCCAGTCTTCCATATATTCGGTTCCTTAGATGATGTTGTTCCAGAAGTTGTTATAGCAAGCTCATTCTCGGGATGCGGAATCTCGGAGGAAAAATCTCGTCCTCATGAGGCACCTGAACTGTCCTGGTAACCTGAAAGCTCACTGGGCTTGCTGGGGCGCTTTCTGACGAGCGCAATGAATGTCAACAACGTCGCGCAGCACAAAACTCAATATTCCAGCCATGGAGCCATTGAGCAGTTCTGTCGATCAACGAGTTGGGCATAGGAGCTTCCGAGACCAGGTTGTTGGCGGCGCCAGAATGCATCCCCATCGTCTCGGTCGGAAAAACCTAGGACAACATCTTTCCGAGGATGGCACCAACCGCGGTTACCGACATTTCGCGCCTTTCCCCAACATTAAGTCACGCTGCACGGCGCTATGATAACCTTGGTATGCGATTTCCATAACCACACCGGCAATATTCAACCTGAGGAGCTTTCTAACCTTAGGAAACGGACTGGATGTCGTTGCAGTGGCGCGCCCAAAACCTCCTATGGACGATCTGCCGCGCCAAGCCGCCAGTTAATCCTTGCCAGTGTGATGAACACTCCTTCAAACCACGTCTGCGCTCTAGACCAGATTTGCTCGGGCCGGAGCGTGGTAGAGACACTGATTTCGTTCGTTCTCAGGCGCATTGTGCATATTTCAGAATGTGCCCCTTGCTCAGACGTGCATTACATCTCTGGCCCACTTCTAACTACCTGAGTGCATTTCCACCGCCTTGATGTCAGTGCGTTGGTCCATAAAGCCTTTGCTTTCAGGGGCTATTCGTAACGGTAGGTTTACATTCTCCGCAAAAAACACGCATTTGAGTTCGGATTTGTCAACTTCATGTAAACTTTGGGTAAACCTCCGGCCTGAGATCGGGATGATTTTGATGCCATAGAGTTTACATGGACCCAAGTTGAGGCTGCCATCTGTCAACCTATGTAAACCCCATGACAACCCGACCGGGCACCATTCCAGGTCTTTCCGGGACTCGTCGAAACTCGGCACTCCGGCCATTCCTCACCGCCATCCCACTTGATGTATCCCTTACGCTCTCTGGGAAGCACAAAGGCGCCGCAAGAGCTGGACACGCCGCAGGGTGGGCCTGGGGTCGCTGTCGGAACTCACCTCGCGTAGAAAGCTCAGCCAGGCTCGCTCGTTGGGTGTGACGACCTCTTCCTGGTCACTCATGGTGCCTACCTCCCGAAAATCGCCATAATCGCCGCCTGCGACCTGCTAGTCAGCCGCGGATCGGAATTGTTGGAAGCTTCACGGATCGCCTGCAGCCAGCCAACTTCGTTCGCGGTGACTGGCTCGCCGAACACCTCCACAACTGCCTCCGCTGCCGTCCGCCCAATCGCCTGCTCTAGAGCCAGTTGCATCACGAAAGCAGGATCTGCGTCCAACGCAACAGCCAGTGCCGGAACTCGATCCAGTGCGACCTTGGAGCGGCCCTGCTTAATCATTGTGATCATGTTCTGGTTAATGTAACCGGCCTTCGCTGCGATCTCAGCCTGGCTCTTTGTCGGTTTCAGTTCGAGCACCCTACGCTCGACATACTTTGCCATCCGGGTGTCTACATGCGGTTTCTTGGTCATCGCTACCCTCAAAAAGTGACGCAGCGCTCGCTGCATGTCTTTGATATAGCGATGGCGAGAATGGGGATGCGCGGCAGGATTTCCACGCAATGAAACCGCAACGTTATGCTGGCTTTTACTGCCACCGAAGCACAACCAGCGACGCAAAAAAACCTATTTCGTTGACTTTTACCCTGGGAGCTCGCCTTCGGGAGGCAGGGGTCGGAGGTTCGAATCCTCTCACTCCGACCAAAAAATCGGCGCCCCTGGGCGCCTTTTTTGTTTCAAAGCCAGCACGCCCTGCCTAATATCCAAGCAAGCCAAGCGCTTACCCTCGTGAGATGCGGCATCAACTTGGCCATATGCGTACTGAGAGTGAACATTTTTTCCACAAGTGAAAAAATGTCTTTGTAACGCACATCAAATTCCCCATCATTCCTCCAAGCTAGGCTTGTCACTCCTTTTGACTCTGCCTGGCGCACTTCGGACCGGCGCGGCGTGCTTTCAGGCGTTGCCCGCGGGCCAAACCAAGCCGATGGAACAAAAAATCGGTGCGATGACAAATAAACCGGGAGGAAATTGGTAATGTCATTGGACGTGAGCGCAATATATGCTCAGCAGGTCACCCTGAATTCGCTGGTGCAGAACATTCTGTACGCTTCGGGCGTTGTCGGGGCACTTCTGGTGGTTGTCGGGCTTCTGCTGATCGACGCGGGCACCGCACGGCGCAGGAATCTCTTTAATTCCACAATCGAAAAGACGCTCGGATTTTTCTTGGGCTTTGCAACCTACTATGTGATCGGCTTTGGCCTGTGGGCGGGCCAGTACTACATCATGGCCGATGCAACCATGATGGATTCGATCAAGGATTGGTGGCTGGGCGGCGCCATGACCAATTCGGTCGCGCACCATGTTGATCCGGCGATCTTCCCGGGGCTTAACACCTTCCAGATCTTTGTGTTCTTCCTGGCGGTGTTTGCAGGCATCATCAACATCCTGCTGCATTTCGCCGTGTCCGAGCGGATGAAGGCTTCGGCCTATTTCATCACCTGCATCGTCGCAGCCGTGGTTTCTTCGGCGCTGAGCTGGGCCACCTGGGGTTCGGTCGGCCCCCTGACCAACGCAGGCTTCCACGACTTCTTCGGCGTGGGCTTCGTCTACCTGTTCCCGGCCGGCATGGCGCTGGTGTTCACCCCCAAGCTGGGCGCCCGACCGGGCATGATGACCCCGCATCCGCGAGTGTCGAAGTACCTGGCACCGAGCATCGGCCTGTGCGCCCCTGGCCTGCTGCTGATCTTTGCCGGCCTGCCGATGGTGATCCTGTCCTGCCTGTTCTTCTTTGATCCGGAAGCGCTGGCGGTCAGTGTGACCATGGCTGATACCAGTGTTGGCATTGCCATCAACAACTATGCCCTGGTCTGGGCCGGCGGCGCGGTGACCGGCCTGGTAATTGCCTATGTCTCCGGCAACTACGCCTATACCCTGCTGGGTCCGCTTGCGGGCTATGTTGCAGGTGCATCCGGCTTTGATGTCTATCTGCCCTGGCAGGCCTTTGTTGTCGGGCTGGTGGCGCCGTTTGCAGCCTTCATCGTCTACGAGTTCACCCTCAAGCGCGGCATTGACGAGCATAAGCTGTTCCCGCTGTTCCTGGGCTGCGGCACTCTGGGCATGGTGATGCTGGGGCTGTTCAAGGCCGGCACCCCGCGCGGCGGTTTCTTCGGCATTGAGGAAGGCGCCTACGCGTTCCAGCATGGTGAAATCTCACTGGTGATGCAGCTGGCGGGCACCGCGACCTGCATCGGCACCGGTGTGGTCACCGCGCTGATCCTGAGCTTCATTCTGGAACGGACCGTAGGCTTGCGGGTCTCTGAGGACGACCAGATTGACGGTCTTGACGGCAAAGTCTGGGATCTGGAGCCCGACGTCATCACCCACGCGGACAACGTTCAGAACGCCTGATCCAGCGGAGAAACAAAGATCGGCCCCGGTATCTGCCGGGGCCTTTTTTTTGAGGAACTCCAGTGGAATTGCCGGGGACGGCCGGTCAGGAAAGATTGGCCAGTTCAGCGGCGGCCTTCTGCAATGATGGAAGAAACCCTATCAGATCCTCCAGGCTGCGGCGCTGCACCGGGGCGTGGATTGACAAAGTGGCCATCAGCCGGCTGCGGGCATCCCTGACCGGCACTGCGATAGCCACCATGCCGGCAATGAACTCCTCTTCGTCGGTGGAGAAGCCGCGGCTGCGAATCTCGTCCAGCTCACCGATTAGCGCATCCGGATCCGTTCGTGTCTGCTCCGTCATGGAGGACAGCGGGCGCGAGCGCAGCACCGCCTCCAGCGAACTGGCTTTCAGGGTGGAGAGATACATCTTGCCGCTGGCGGTGCAGTGGAAAGGCACCTCGGTGCCAATCGGCAGCTGGATGCGCAGCGGCCATTTGGTTTCGACCCTGTCGAGGTAGATCATCCCTTCCCGGTCCGGGGTCGCCAGGTTGCAGGTTTCCCCGAAATCCTCAGCCACGCTTTTGAGGATGCTGAGGCGGGCCGTGCGCAGATGTTCCGACGACATGGTATTGAGCGCCAGCTTGCGCAGCCGGGGGCCGGGCCCGTAGGCCCGCCCATCAAGGTCGCGCTGCAGAAAGCCTTCGGCTTCGGCGGTCTGCATCAGGCGGTGGACGGTCGGCTTGGGCAGCCCCATGGCCTCGATCATCTCGGCCGGTTTCACCGCCACCCCGCGCCTGGCCACTTCTTCCAGCAGCACCAAGAGGCGCAGGTTGGTGGGGATTTGCCCCTCTTTCTTATCCGGCGCGTCCTCTGCCATGGCCGCTTGTTCCCTACTTGTTGGGCAGCAGCACCAGGGCGAAGTCAGGCACCAGCGAAACCAGCACCCAGACCCCGATCAGGGCTGCAAGGTAAGGAACTGTATAACGAAGCAGGCGGAAATACGGAACACCGGTGACGCCGGATGCGACGTAGAGGTTCAGCCCGTAAGGCGGCGTGATGAAGCCGATGGATGCACCAACCAGGAAGATCACCGAGAAATGGATCGGATCAACCCCGACCGAGGCCGCAATCGGCGCCAGGATCGGGGCGAGAATGATAGTGACCGGCAGGCTTTCCAGCACCATGCCCGAGAAGAACACGATTACCATCGAGGTGAACAGCACCGCATGGTAGCCGCCCATGGAGGTGACGAAATCACCGATGGTCTGCTGCGCGCCCAAGAGCGACAGGATCTGCTGCATCACCACCGAAATCGCGATCAGCGGCGCCAGGATGCCGGTGATCTGCGCCGAGCGCACTACGATGGAGGGGATTTGCGGGATGGTGAAACCTTCGACCACCAGCATTTCTGCATAGGATTTCTCCTCCCAGGTTTTGTCAGACCTGGCGCCGGTGATTTTGGTCACCACCCAGGACAGAACGCCCGCGATGACGCAGAAGCCGACGGTGACGCCTGCGGCCTCAGTCGGGGAAAACTTGCCGGTGTAGATGCCCCACAGCACCAGGCCGATGGCAAAGAAGCCGAGCCAGGCGCCAAAGGCGGTTTTCAGCACCCGGGTCAGCTGCAGCGGGATCAGGAAGCCCCAGCCGTTGCGATAGCAGATGATCCAGCAGGCGAGCTGCATGCCGACGACCATCATTGCGCCCGGCAGGATGCCGGCCACAAACAGGTCCGAGATCGGCAGGTTCATCAGGAAGCCGTAGACGATGAAGATGATCGACGGTGGGATGATGATACCAACGGTGCCGCCCGCAGCGGCGGTTGCGGCCGAGAAACGCTCGTCATACCCGCCCTTGACCATTTCCGGGTGCAACATGGAGCCAATGGTGGCGGTGGTGGCCGAGTTGGAGCCGGAGATCGCAGCGAACAATCCACAGGCTCCCAATGAGGCCATCGCCAGCCCACCGCGCATCCAGCCTAGGCAGGCATAGGCGAAGTCCGAGAGCCGCCGCGCAATGCCCGACTGGTTGATCAGGTCGCCGGTCAGGATGAACAGCGGCATGGCCAGAAGAGCAAAACCCTTGTTGAACACGTTCAGCAGCTCCGCACCCATGTTGTCGAGCGTCAGCCCCAGCACAAAGGAGCAGCCGATGACCCAATAGCCGATGACCAGCAGCACAGGCACCCCCAGCATGAACAGGAAGGTGACCCCAAGCGAGATCAGCGTGACCCAGGTTCCGGTATCCATTACACGTCTCCTCCGATCACGGCCTGTTTGATCAGCTGTTTACCGCTGCGGTAGTTGCGGATGTCGTCGGCCAGGTTTTCAAACACCCGGGCGATCATCAGGACAAAGGACAGCGGAGCGGTGATCAGGAACCACCACTGCAGCACGCTGTCGGTGCCCAGCACGATCTGGAAGTTGGAGGCCGACAGCGCGGTCAGCCGTGTGGTGGTCACAAAAACAATGACAGCAAAGCCGAACCACAGCACCGCGTCCAATGCCAGGCAGCCCATCTGCGCCCAGCGGGGCATGATGGTGCGGAATTCAGAGAAACTCAGATGCGTGCGGAGCCTGACGTTAAAGGCCGCGCCGAACCAGGCCATCACCATGAACAGCAAGGGCGGGATGGTTGTGGACCAGGGCTCCTGGTTCTTGAAGACGAAGCGGTCGATCACGCCCCAGAAAATGATGAAGGCAATCGCCAGGTAGCTCCACACCATGATGGTGCGCTCCAGATGCCGGTCCAGCAGCGGTACCAGCTTGTAGATCAGCATCACCACCAGGCCGCCGATGGCGGCGGCGGCGGTGCCCAGCACCCAGGCTGCATTGCTTTCCAAGGCGTTGCGGATTTCCCAGCTGTCCTGCGATGCAAACGCGCTGAAAATCGCACTGATATCAGACCAGAGCGTCATTCGTTCCTCCCATGAAACCTCCGGTCTCCCGTCCGGAGGGGCGTTCCCCGGCGCCGGTTGCAGCGCCGGGGAACGGATCGTTTCAGCCTAAGTGCCGGTCAGCCTTTCCACCAGCGGCGGGGCTCCACGTTTTCGGGCTTCATGTCTTTGTCGACTTCGCGCGCGATGTTGTAGATTTCCTGGTAGGTGTCGATGCCGCCTGCCCATTTGTTCAGGCGGTCGCGCCACTGTTCCCACAGCTGCGGCTGGAACTCGGGCGAGCACATTTCCTCGGCCATGCGGATCTCGCTGTCCGGCAGGAAGGCCGGCCGCACGTCGTGCTCGACAAACATTGTGCCGGGCAGCTGCGGGTCCGAGAAGCCGACCGTCTTGACCAGCGCCGCCTCGTTGGCCGCCTGCACATGGGCCTGGGCCCAATAGGCGCTCTCCATCACCGCGTCCTGCAGGTAGCCTTCGAGACCGTCAAAGACCTTGGCTGACATCGAGGTGTGCTCGGTGCCGCAGAAGAACTTGAGGTCGACGGACTGGCTGACCACCGGCGACATGTTGGCATAGGCCACGGCCGAGGCCCAGGTTTCGGCGCCGTCGATCAGGCCCTGTTTCAACCCGTCCAGGGTTTCCTCCCAGGCCACCGGCACCGGGTTCAGGTTCAGCGCCTTCATGGCGATGCGGCCCAGCTGGGTGCCGGTCACGCGGTTCTTGGTGCCGAACAGCTGCTCCAGCTTGGTGATGGTCGGCTGGTCCTTGTATTTCAGGCCCAGCTGGATGCCGCGCAGCTCGCAATGGCTGAACAGGAATTTCAGCCCGTGACGCTTCTCCAGCGGGTCGCGCAGGATTTCCTGGCTCTTGGGGTGATAGAGGAAATGATACTGCGAGGCGCGGCCGGGGAACATGAAGGCATAGTCCAGCACGTTCAGGTAAGGCGCGCCGCCAGCCGAGTTCTGGGTCGAAGCTGCGTAGATGTCGACAATCCCCTGCTGGGTTTTCTCAACACAGCTCAGCTGGCCGCAGATCTGGTTGTCGCCGATGAACTCGATCCGGATCTCCCCATCCGTCCGAGCTTCCAGGTCGCGTGCGAACTCCAAGGCGCCGGCCCGCTCGATCAGCAGGTTGCGCGCATTAAAGCCCGAGGCGCCGAACTTCAGCGTGTGCTTGGCAGGCTTGGAAAAGCGCCGCTCGTAGGTCGATTCGGCTGCCGAGGCGAGATTGGCCAGGCTCATCGCACCGCCAAAGCTGCCTGCCGCAAGCAGGGTCGAGCTCATCCCGTAAGTCCCTGCTACGCGGAACAGATCCCGCCGCGAAATGCGGCCCAATTTATCAGTAAGCCCCATAATTCTCCTCCCTAAGATCAATTATTGAGACGTTTCGTATCAAAAATATCTAGATTATTTCCTGCGATCTGTATAGAAGTTTTTTCCACACAAGCCGGAGAGAAGGTCGTGGAAGCAGATTTCATTGTTATCGGAGCGGGGTCATCGGGGTGCGTCATCGCCAACCGGCTGAGCGCAAACCCTAACAACAAAGTGGTGCTGCTGGAGGCAGGCGGGCGGGATATCAATCCCTGGATTCACATCCCCGTCGGCTACTTCAAGACGATCCATAACCCTTCGGTCGACTGGTGCTACAAGACGGAGCCGGATCCGGGCCTCAATGGCCGCTCGATCGAATGGCCCCGCGGCAAGGTGCTGGGCGGTTCCTCCTCGCTGAACGGTCTTTTATACGTGCGCGGCCAGCCGCAGGACTATGACCGCTGGCGCCAGATGGGCAATGCAGGCTGGGGCTGGGAGGATGTTCTGCCGCTGTTCAAACGCTCGGAAAACAACGAGCGCGGCGCGGATGATTTTCACGGCAGCGGCGGCCCGCTGTCGGTCTCCAACATGCGCATCCAGCGCCCCATTACCGACGCCTGGGTCGCGGCGGCGCAGGCTGCGGGCTATCCGTTCAACCCTGATTACAACGGCGCCAGCCAGGAAGGCGTCGGCTTCTTCCAGCTGACGGCCAAGAATGGCCGCCGCTGCAGCTCGGCCGTGGCCTTTCTGAACCCGGTGAAGAAGCGTGAGAACCTGCAAATCATCACCCGGGCCATGGTGCAAAAGGTCGATATCCAGGAAGGCCGCGCTGTGGCGGTTCTTTATAAAGACCGCGCAGGCCAGATCCAGCGCATCACCGCACGGCGCGAGATTGTGCTGTCAGGCGGCGCCATCAACTCGCCCCAGATCCTGATGATGTCAGGCATTGGCGAGGGCGCGCAGCTGGCCGAACAGGGGATCGAGGTCAAAAAGGACCTCTATGGCGTCGGCAAGAACATGCAGGATCACCTGCAGGCCCGGCTGGTCTACAAATGCAACGAGCCCACTCTGAACGACGAGGTCCGCACCCTGTTCGGCCAGGCCAAGATCGGCCTGAAGTATGCGCTGTTCCGGGCCGGGCCGATGACAATGGCGGCAAGCCTTGCCACTGGGTTCATGAAGACCCGCGACGATCTGGAGACCCCGGACATCCAGTTCCACGTGCAGCCGCTGTCAGCCGAGAACCCCGGCAAAGGCGCTGATCCCTTTTCCGCCTTCACCATGTCGGTTTGCCAGCTGCGCCCCGAAAGCAAGGGCGAGATCCGGATCGTGTCCTCGGATCCGAATACTTACCCCAAGATCATTCCCAACTACCTGTCGGCGGAAACCGACTGCCGCACCGTGGTGGCCGGGGTGAACATCGCCCGCAAGATCGCCCGCCACGCGCCGCTGACCTCAAAGATCTCGGAGGAGTTCCGCCCCAGCGCGGACCTGCCGATGGATGATTACGAGGCAACGCTGGACTGGGCGCGCAGCAACACCGCCTCGATCTACCACCCGACCGGCACCTGCAAGATGGGCCAGGGCGAGGATGCAGTGGTCGACGCAGAGCTGCGCGTGCATGGCATTCGCGGTCTGCGGGTGGCCGATTGCTCGATCATGCCGGAAATCGTCTCGGGCAATACAAATGCCCCGGCGATCATGATCGGCGAAAAGGCCAGCGACCTGATTGCCGCGTCCGGCTGAGTTTAACCGCTGAAAGTCAGGGCCTTAACCAGCCCTCTCCATCAACCAGGCGCCCAGACCAGAGGTCAGGCGGTTTCCAGGGCGGAGCGTTTCAGCTGCTTCCACAGAACGTCCAGCGTCTGCTTGGTGCTTCGCGGATCGCGGTAGAGGCGGATTTCCAGGTCGGTGGCCAGCCGTTCGTCGACAACCCCGAACCGCCCTGCTGAAATCTCCTCGCGGCACAGGCTCAGCGGCAGCCAGCCCATGCCAAAGCCCTCCTGAATCATCGCCTTGACGCTGTTTGCCAAAGCGTTCTGGTTGACCACAAAGACCTTCTGCCCCGGCAAGAGCTGATCCAGCGCAAATTCCTGCACCGAGCGCAGGGCCGAGACCGCGCCATAAGACAAGAGCGGCACGGCGTCCTTTGAACCTTCCTTAAAGCCGAATTCCGGCGCGCCGTCCGGGGTGGTGCGGGATACCGGCACATAGCGGTCGGTGGAAAGGGTCAGGTATTCGAAATTGGCGACCTCCAGCGGCCCGAGGAAATCCATCGACGGGTGCCAGTAGGTCAGGATCACGTCGCAATAACCCTGCTGCAGCGCGCTGACGAACTGATCGGCGGCCCAGGAGGTGGAGTTGAGGTCGGTGTCCAGCCCCCCTTCGCTGGCCAGGGGCGCGATCAGGGTTTTGTAGTGGGTCATGTAGAGCGACTGCGAGGCGGCAAAGCGGATCACGTTCTCGCTGGCCGCATCGATAGTCTGGCAGCGCTCGATGGTTTCCTCGTAGGTGCGCAGCATGATGCGGGACTGGGACAGGAACACTTCCCCCGCCGGGGTCAGCGTCAGCGGCAGGGTTTCGCGGTTGATCAGCCGCACGCCGATCTCATTCTCCAGCGCCCGGATGCGGCGGGAGAAAGCCGGCTGGCTGACATTGCGTTCCTCGGCCGCGCGCGAGAAATTCTTGCACGCGACCAGGGCCTCGAAATCTTTGAGCCAGATGATGTCCAACTGGGCGTCCCGTCTTAACCGGCGGCCACCTCATCCAGCCTGTCTTCTTCGACAGCATGGCAGGCGACAGTGCTGCCATCGGGCTGGTGAATGGCTTTGGGCTTTTCACTCTTGCATCGCGCGTCCGCAAAGGCGCAGCGGCTTTGGAAGGGGCAGCCTTGCGGCAGGTTGATCGGCGTCGGGATCTCGCCCTTCAGGCGGATATGGTTCGGCCGGTCGTCCTTGAGCTGCGGCACCGCGGACAGCAAGGCCCGAGTATAGGGGTGTTTGGGGTTGGAGAACAATGTCCGCGTGTCCGCCACTTCGCAAACCGACCCGAGGTAAAGCACTGCGACGCGGGTGCCGAAGTGCTCCACCACGCTCAGGTCATGGGTGATGAACAGATAGGTGAGGCCGCGGCTTTCCTTGGCTTCCAGCATCAGGTTCAGCACCTGCGCCTGGATCGAGACGTCCAATGCGCTGATCGGTTCATCGGCGATAATGAATTCTGGGTCCACCGTCAGGGCGCGGGCGATGGCAATCCTCTGGCGCTGGCCGCCGGAGAATTCATGCGGGTAGCGCTTGGCCCAGCTGGGATCGACGCCGACCGACATCATCACCTCGGTCACCTTGTCTCGCACCTCGCCCGCCGAGGCGCCGGGGTTGTGATGGCGCACCGGCTCCTCCAGCGCCTGCCGGATGGTCATGCGCGGGTTGAGCGAGGCGTAGGGGTTCTGGAAGATCATCTGGATCTTCTTGCGCAACGGCTGCATCTCGCCGCGCGACAGGCTGTCGATACGCTGGCCGCCATAGTGGATTTCGCCTGCGGTCGGGGTCAGCAGACCGGCCACCAGCCGTGCCACAGTGGACTTGCCGCAGCCGGACTCGCCAACCACGCAGAGTGCTTCGCCGCGGCTGGCCTCCAGCGAGATGTTGTTCACCGCATGGACCGAACGGGTCTCGCGCACGATCCGGCCCTGCTTGAACTTGAGCGTCTCCAGGAAGCCGTGGTCGAGATCGAACCGTTTTTCCAGGTTCCTGATCTCCAGCAGCGGGCGGTCTGTCTTGGCGTCCTTCATGCCCGTGCCTCCTGACGGTCTTCATCGCTGTTCAGGCGCTGCACCTCGTGGCAGGCCACCTCGACCTCGCCGTAATGCACGGTTTCCGGCACCCGGCTGCGGCAGAGGTCGGTTGCGTATTTGCAGCGCGGGTTGAAGGCGCAGCCGGTGGGAATGCTGGCGAGGCCCGGCATGTTGCCCGGGATCTGCTTCAGCCGCTGGCCCGGCAGGGTCTGCTGCGGCAGCGCGTTGATCAGCCCTTGCGTATAGGGGTGCTGCGGGTCGTTGATGATCTCGCGCGTGCGGCCCGATTCAATGATGCGGCCCGCGTACATGACCAGCGTGCGCTCGGTCATCTGGCTGACCACGCCCAGATCGTGGGTAATCAGGATCAGTCCCACTTGGTTCGACTGGCACAGCTCCAGCATCAGCTCCATGATGTCGGCCTGGATGGTCACGTCCAGCGCCGTTGTCGGTTCATCCGCGATGATCAGCTGCGGGTCCAGCAAGAGCGCAATTGCAATGATGATCCGCTGGCGCATGCCGCCGGACAGCTCGTGCGGGTATTGCTCCAGGCGTTCCTCCGGCGAGGGGATATAGACCTCGCGCAGTTTGACGATGGCGATCTGGCGCGCCTCTTCGCGGCTGAGCTTGCGGTGCGCCATCAGGGTTTCGATCATCTGCTGGCCGATGGTCAGCACCGGGTTCAGCGTCACCATCGGATCCTGGAAGATCATCGCCATCCGGTTGCCGCGCAGATTGCGCAGGCGCTTGTCGTTCATTTGAACGACATCCTCGCCCTCGAACAGGATCTGGCCGTTGTCGATGTATCCCGGGCGGCTCAGCAAGTTCATCAGCGAGAACCCGGTGATCGACTTGCCGGCGCCGCTTTCGCCGACGATGCCGAGGCGCTCGCCCTTGGCGAGGTCGAAGGAGATGCCGTTGAGGGCGGTGACCGTCTGGTCGCGCATGGCGAATTTGACGGTGAGGTCGCGAACGGAAAGCAGGCTCATCGCGTTACCCCTTGTAGAGTTTCGGGTTCAGGACGTCGCGCATCCAGTCGCCCAGCAGGTTGATGACAAGGACCAGCACCACCAGGACCACGCCGGGGATGGCGGTGATCCACCAGCTGCCCGAGAAGATGTAGTCAAAGCCCGAGGAGATCAGCGAGCCCAGCGACGGCTGGCTGGGCGGCATGCCCAGGCCCAGGAAGCTGAGCGAGGCCTCGGAGATGATCGCATTGGCGACCTGCACGGTGGAGATCACAAAGATCGGCGACAGCGAGTTCGGCAGGATGTGCCGCACCATGATCCGCATCGGGCCAAAGCCCAGCACCCGGGCGCTGTCGACATATTCCTTCTTCTTCTCGGCCAGCACGGTGGCGCGGACGGTGCGGGCATATTGCGGCCATTCGGCCACGCCGATCACCGCGATCAGGAAGACGATGGCATAACGGTTAAAGGTCTCCGAGCCGAACATCGCCTGGGTTACGGCCAGGAAGATGATCGCCACCATCAGGGTCGAGAAGGACAGCTGGATATCCGCAAGCCGCATCAGCAGGCTGTCCAGGCGGCCGCCGACATAGCCGGCGATCAGGCCGATGGAGATGCCCAGGAAGGCCTGCAGCGCAACCGCGCAGATGCCGATCAGCAGCGACAGCCGGGTGCCGTAGAGGATCGTCGACAGCAGGTCCCTGCCCTGGTCGTCGGTGCCCAGCAAGAACTCGGGCAGCGAGTCGTTGATCCACACAGGCGGATACTCGGAGTTCATGATGTCGATCTGCGCCGGATCGTAGGGGTCGTAAGGCGCGATCAGCGGGGCCAGGAAGGAGGCCGCAGCGATCAGCAGGAAGACCACCATGCTCACCACTGCCACCGGGTTACGGCGGAAGCTGTAGCCCATGTTGGAGTTCCAGGCCTTGGACCAGCGCGAGGGCTGCTGTTTCGGGTTCAGCATTTCGGTGCTCATGCGCCCATCCTCGCGATGTTCACGGTCGGATTCACCAGGCCGTAGATCAGGTCGACGATGGTGTTGGTGACCACAAAGATGAAGCCGACAACGATCAGATAGGCGACGATCAGCGGGGTATCGACGCGGTTCACCGCCTCAAGGAACATGAAGCCCATGCCCGGCCACTGAAACACCGTCTCGGTCAGGATGGTGTAGGCCACCATGGTGCCGATCTGCACACCGCCGACGGTGATCACCGGCAGCAGCGTGTTCTTCAGCGCGTGGATGAAATAGATCCGCCAGGGTTTAATGCCTTTGGCCTTGGCGTATTTGACATATTCCGACTGCAGCACTTCCATCATTTCAGCGCGGATCAGGCGGACAAACAGCGGCAGCATGATCGAGGCCAGCGCAAAGCTGGGCAGGATAATGTGCAGCCAGCCGTCGGCGGTGGCGAAATTGGTCTGCCAATAGCCCCAGACATGCACGGTGTCGCCGCGCCCGTAGGAGGGCAGCCAGCCGTATTCCACCGAGAACACAAAGATCATCAGGATCGCAGTCAGGAAGACGGGGATCGAGATGCCGATGATCGACAGGCCCATGATGATGCGGCTGAGGATGGAGTCCGGCTTGATCGCGGTATAGACGCCCAGCGGCACCGAGAAGCCGACGATGATCAGGGTGGCGCCGAACACCAGTTCCAGCGTCGCGGGCAGTTTCTTCAGGATCACATCCAGTGCCGGTTCCTTGAAGAAATAGGATGTGCCCAGATCGCCCTGCAGCGCATTGCCGGCAAAGCGCAGGTACTGTGTCACGAAGCTGTCGTTCAGCCCCAGTTCATCGCGCAGCTGCTGGCGCACTTCTTCCGAGACCGACTGCCCGACCAGCTCGCGCAGCGGGTCGCCCAGGTTGCCCTGGATGGCAAAGGCAATAAGCGAGATGACAAACATCACGGCTATCGCCTGAATCACTCGCTTCGCGAGATAGGCAAACATCTTCCTGACCTTTGTAGAGTTTGATGACAGCGCAGGGGCCATTGTTCCGTGGAACGGCGCATCCTGCAAGCACGGCTTTGGCAGCCGTTTGTTATATGAGTGTCCCGGGCCGGCCGGGGGAGACCGGCCCGGGTCTTTCGCGTGTCTTAGCTGCCGGTCTCGACAACCAGGTCACCGAAATAGGGGAAGTTCAGCGCGTTCACGATGTCGGCGGAATTCATGCCGGACTTGGCGCCCCAGGCCAGGTTCTGCCAATGCAGCGGGATGAAGGCGGCCTCGTCGTACAGGATGCCTTCCAGCTTCTGCAGCAGGTCCGCGCGCTTGGCCGGGTCGGTTTCCGCGTTCGCCTGGTTCATCAGCGCATCTGCCTCGGCGTTGCAGTAGTTGCCCGAGTTGTACTGGCCGTTGCCGGTAGCATCATCCGGGCAGGCGGTCAGGAACTGGTGGAAGTTGGCCGAGTCCTCGGTATCCGCATGCCAGCCGATCATCATCATGTCTGCTGCGCGCTCGTCGAAAGTCGGCCAGTACTGCGCCTTGGGCATGGTCTGCAGGTCAACGGTGATGTTGATCTTTGACAGCATCGAAGCCACTGCCTGGGCGATCTTGTCATCGTTCACATAGCGGTTGTTCGGCGCCATCATGGTGATCGAGAAGCCGTCGGCATAGCCTGCTTCAGCCATCAGCGCCTTGGCTTTCTCCAGGTCGTAGCGCGGTGCAAAGTCTTCGCTGTAGCCCAGGTAGCCGGCCGGGCTCGCCTGTGCGCCCACGGTGCCGAAGCCGCGCATGATGCGGTCAACGATGCCTGCGTTGTTCACAGCATAGTCGATTGCCTTGCGGACGCGGGCGTCCTTGAAGGCTTCAACCCGGTTCTGGTTCATCTGGAAGGTGATGATGCGGGTGCCGGGCATGGTGATCAGATCGACGCCGTCAGCATCGGCCACGCGCTTCAGATCGGTCGGCGGCACCGGTGCGATGAAATCCACGTCGCCGGACAGCAGGGCCGCCACGCGGGTCGGGTCTTCCTTGATCGGGGTCAGCACGATCTTGTCGACGTTGCCGCCGCTTGCGGTGTCCCAGTAGCCGTCGTAGCGGTCGAAGACCACGCGCACGCCCTGCTCACGCTCGGACACGACAAAGGGGCCGGTGCCGGAGACATTGCGCGAGGCAAAGCTGTCGCCGTGCTTGACGATCTCGGACTTGTCTTTGCCGTCCGCGGTGGTGCCGGTGTAATAGGCGCTGTCCATCGGGAAGATGTAGGTCGCGGTGTGCAGGACCAGCGGATAAGGCTCTGCGGTCTTGAGGTCGAAAGTCATGTCGTCAATGACTTCGATATCGGTGAAGGGAGCGAAGATCGCCTTGAAGTCGTCGCTTTCCTTGAGCCGGTCAAAGGTCCAGTCGACGTCATTGGCGGTCAGTGCGTTGCCGCTGTGGAAGGTCACGCCGCTGCGCAGCTTGAAGCGCATGGTGGTGCCGTCGATCTGCTCCCAGCTCTCGGCCAGGCGCGGTTCGAACTGCAGGTCCTGGGTCCAGCGCACCAGCGGGTCAAAGACCATGTGCGACAGCTGCAGCGTGCCGCCGGACAGCTGCTCATGCGGATCCAGCGAGACCGGGTCGGCGTCATAGGCAACGCGCACGGTGGTTTCGGCATAGGCCATCGGTGCCATTGCCGCCACAACGGCTGCGGCCGCCAGGCTTCTGACAAATTTCGTCATTAGGCATACTCCCCTGTGATTATGGCGGAAACGCTATCCTGTGCAGCCGGCACTGTGAAATGCCGATATCGCATAGGGTATGCAGGAACCACATTGGAGCCATGCACAAGCCGAATAACTGTTCCGTAGCAGAAGCTTAGCGCCGAACGCGTCAATTTCAGGCGGTTCCGCCGCAGCAAAGCAAGCGCGCTATCCCTGTGCTGCTACCTTGCTGAACCGCCTTTTCTGCCGCTGCGCAGCTGGTGCGGAGTGACTCCGAATTCATGCCGGTAAGCCTTGGCCAGCGAGGCCGAGGACGGGAACCCGCAAGCCAGCGCGATATCGACAACCGGCAAGCTGGTGTCCGTGATCAGCTTGCCTGCCAGCTTCAGCCGCACCCGCCGGTAGTGCCGAGCCGGCGTGGTATCGAGATGGGTGAGAAACAGCCTCTCCATGTGGCGGACGGACAGCCCTGCCTTTTCGGCAATGACTGCCGTGGGCAGCGGTGCCTCGACACTCTCCTCCATGATGGCAATAGCCTTGGCCAGCTTGCCCCCCAGAAAATTGAAGTTTCCGCCTGCCCCTTTGGGCTGTTCACCTGAAAACCCCCGGGCGGTTTCCAACACCATCGCACTTGTCAGCTCGGCGCAGTCCTGCGGCGACAGCACTTCCGACAAAAGCCGGATGACGATCTCTGCCGTATGCCCGTGACCGGCGCATGTGAAGATCCCGGCGTTGTTCTCGGCCAGCCGGTTTGTCACCGTCGGGTAGTTCCCGGTCTCGGCCAAAGCTCTTGCGTCCTGCCAATGAGTGGTCACCGGACCGGACAATGGCGCCGACGCCCGGATGTAGGCAGTGGCAGCATCCGACAGCAGCAGCACCGGACGGCGCAGTTTCTGCATCGCCCTGGCCCGCTGCATCCAATTGCCGCCGCTGCAGTTGCTCCCGCCCGTGACAAAAAGATAATCCTTCAAATACTGATCGCCGATGGCCGGTTCAGCCCGCACCAGAACCTCGGAACTGCTGGAAACCAGCCCTGGCAAGTCCGAAGCCACCTGCCAAGTGAACTGCACCCCGGTTTCCAGCGCATTGGCCGCCTGAAGCACGCCAATCACCGACGACAGCTCGAGATGCGAAAACCCTGGGCGCACGTAAATTTCAAAGCTCAGGGTTTTCCTGAACTTGCCGGGTGGAACCGGGGATATAGGCGGGCGGACTTGCACGGTTTCCTTTCCATGCTAACGGCGTAAGCGCAGCCACCAGAATGGAAAACACGCGCGCAACTTTCAAGCCGCCTCTCGCCCTGCGGACACAGCTGCCACCGCGATGCGGCAACTGGCCTCAGCAAGGCGGATGCCGGCAGTCAGGCAAGATCCGGCATGTGCGTCTTGTACCTGTCCAATACTTCGGCAACTGCCGCCTTGATCTCCGGCGGCAGTTCAGGCTGCTTCAACTCTGCCAGCATCGCGTTGAGGTCGCTGTCAATCCGCTCAAACAGATCCTGATCCGGGTTGCCTGCGTTGCTGAGCGGAATGTTCGGCCCGAAGTAGCGGGAATTCCAGACCTGTGTACGGCAATTGTCGACTGTGTGCTGATGGGCCAGGAAATTTCCGGTGGGGCCGACTTCGCGGATGAGATCCACCGCCATCTGGCTGTCAGAAACTTCCAGCCCCTGCCACATCTTGCGCAGCAGCCCGGCCAGGTCGTCGCACAGGAGAAGGGCGTGCAGCGAGAATGTCAGCCCCTGGTCGAGCGACCCCATGTAGTCGATCGTGGCAGGCCGGTTGTAGAACATCTGGGTCATGTTCGAGGAGATTTCCCAGACAGCATCCTGATTGAACCGCCGCGCCACCGAGCAGCCGCCTATGCCGGTCAGCGAGGGGAAGCCCAGCGCGCGGCGGATCTGGCACATCGCCATGTCGCCGACCGAGGTCTGGGAAAAGCTGCCGATGGCGCCGGTGGCCGGCTCCATGAAATTCACATCAGAGCTGCCAATGCAGAAACTGCCCTCAGCCGCCAGCTGACCAAGCACGATTGCGGCAAAATCCGTCATCAATGCGTGGGTAATGCAGCCGGCCAGAGTGATGGGAGACGACGCGCCGCCAATCGGCAGGGTGCCGACACTGACGGGGATGCCTGCCCGCGCCGCGGTGATGATCTGCTCCGAATGGATCCGGGCCAGATTGACCGGCAGCGGTGTGATCAGATGCAGGAAATAGGGCTTTTCCCTCAATGCCTCCCGCGAACCGCGCAGCGCTGCTGCCATCTCGATCACCGCATCAAGGGACGACGGGTGTTCGCAAAGGTATTCAAGCGGTTTGACCGTGTTCTCCATCAAGCAGGCGAATTCGTCGATTTCTCCGAACTGGTTCGACTCTTCAACGTTCTTCGCTGCGATGCAGACGGCATCAACGTGCGGCAGCTGGTCGGCAACCCGGGTGATCAGCGCCAGGTCCTCGCGCGTTGAGGGGCGCGGCTCGCCGGTTTCCGCGTCGTAGACGGCAATGCAGGTCATGCCGGGCATGAACCAGGTGTGATCGCAATCAATCGTTATGGGGTTTTCGCCGTTGCGGTCCCAAAGTGTGGCGCTGCGGGCGGCGGTTTCCAGTGCCCGGCGGGTGACGGCCTCGGGGATCGTGACCACCCCGCCGTCCGACAGCGTGCAGCCTGCCTGGCGCAGCAGGCCGTCCGCCTCGCCGCCCGGCTCAAACACCACGCCCGAGGTGGCCAGCAGTTCCACCGCCGTGTCCAAAATCCTGTCCGCCTGCGCCTGCGTCAGCGGTGCGTAGGCAGGCGTGGCCCGGGAGTGCGGCCCCTTGCTGACCGGGACTTCTTGTGAGGCGGTTTTTCTGCGGCTTCTCGCGCGGCGCATTGGCTCTACCCTGATTTTTGAGTGATTGCTCAAACTTTACGCCAGGCGGTGGCCATGTCCAGCTTTAAAAGCGCCCTCTTGCCAAATTTTTTATTTGAGCGCTCAAATAAAAAATGATAGCGGTTCCTGCCAGAGGGAAGGAGAGCCTTATGAAGGACGAAATCACGTTTCAGTCTGACCCCAGGGCCGGCCGCACCGGGCTGCCCGCCTGGAGCTATACCAATCCGGAGATGCTGGAAGAAGAAAAGGAGCTCTTGTTCCGGCGCCACTGGCAGCTGGTCTGCCATGTGAACGATGTGCCGGAACCCGGAGACTTCATGGCAGCTGACTACACCGGCGAGCGGGCTCTGGTGGTAAGAGGTGCAGACGGCGAAGTGCGCGCCTTTCACAATCTCTGCCGCCACCGCGGCAGCCGCGTGGTGGCCGAAGACAAGGGCCATTGCAAACACGCCATCATCTGCCCCTTCCATGGCTGGGCCTTCAACTTGGACGGCACCTTGCGCGGTGCTGCGCGGCCGGACACCCTGCCAGACCTGGATCCGGTGGAATGGGGGCTGAAGCCGGTCGAGATGGACATCTGGCACGGTTTTGTCTTTGTGCGCTTCAAGCCGGGGCCGCAGCCTTCGGTCTCGCAGGTGATGGCGCAGTTCGAGGACGAGCTGACGCCCTACGGCCTGGCAGAGCTGCTGCCGGATGGCAACGGGATCAGCACCACGGAAATCGCCGCCAACTGGAAATGCGTCCGCGATGTGGACAACGAGGGCTACCACGTGCCGCTGGCGCACCCTGGCCTGCATGATCTGTTCGGCAGCAACTATGAAGATCAACCGTTCAGCAATGGCGCCGCACGCTCGTTCGGCGGTTTCCGCCCCGGCAGCGGCCGCCTGTGGAGCGTGCGCAACTACAAGAAGCTGCTGCCCAGGGCCGCGGCCCTTGACGATGCGCACCAGGCGGCCTGGCTGTATCTGGGGCTGTTTCCCAACCTGGTATTTGGCATTTACCCGGACTCGGTGATCTTCTACCACGAGTTTCCGGTGGAAAACGGCCGCACGATCCAGCGTGCCGCCTGCTACAAACGCCCGGCGGAGGACCGCCAGCTGCGGGCTGCGCGCTATCTCAGCGGGCGGATCGACCGGATCACTTCGAAAGAGGATGAGCAGCTGATCGAATGGTGCTGGGAGGCGGCCTTCTCCAGCGGCTATGATGGTGTGATCCTTTCGGATCTGGAGCATGGCGTGCGCAGCTACCATGATGAGCTGCGCAAGCTGTTCCCGGTGCTGGAGCATGAGGAACCCGCGCCGGGGAAGCTGAAGGCCCGCAACGCGGAATTGCTGGCGCAGCTGGACAAGACATGAAGGCGGGCGCCGCCCCCGCC